>NZ_FNLL01000005.1:0-396033 GCF_900105645.1 Desulfobacula phenolica
ACAAACTAATGGTCCGCAAACTCATCTCCAAACAATTGCTTTCAAGAAGAGGCAATCTTTCATTAATTCACTTGTGTGAACCAACTTCATCCGGTATTAGCTGTCCTTTCGGGCAGTTATCCCGGGCTTGAAGGTAGATTATCTACGTGTTACTCACCCGTGCGCCACTCTACTCAGGATTGCAAGCAATCCCTTTCTCGTTCGACTTGCATGTGTTAAGCACGCCGCCAGCGTTCATTCTGAGCCAGGATCAAACTCTCCAGTTATAATCCTTGATACTTCTAAACTCTTTAAGGTCTTGTTTTAAGACCCGCTTTAAAATTTCTCACTGACCAATTTTCAAAGATCAAACTTTACTTCTTACTTCCGTGTAGTCACAGTTTCCGTGACCCAAAAACCAGCACAATATACATGCGGTACTGGCTTTTGTCAATCGCTTTTTTTAATTAATTTAAAATTATTTTATGATATTTTTTTTTGCCGGCTCTCAACAGGATTTCACCTTCCTGAATATCATCTTTCTCGATCATTTGATCAAATGATGCCACCCTGCTTCCATTAATATAGGCACCTCCCTGCTTAACCAGTCGCCTGACATCAGATTTGGATTTACACAGTTCTGCGCCCATAAACAGATCAACAACAGAAAGCTTTGCTATAATATCATCACTATTATAAGACGAAGATGGAACAGAATCCCCATTAGCTCCACTATGAGTACCTCTTGGAATACTACTGCCCGACAAAAGATCTTCAGGTACATCTATACCACCAAACATGGATACGGATGCCTGGAAAGCCTTGAAAGCTTCATCTTCCCCGTGACAGATTTTAGTCGCCTCATAGGCTAAAATTGCTTTGGCCTTATTCAAATCAACCCCTTCAAGATCTTTGACCTGATTAATTTCTTCCATTGGAAGAAATGTAAACAAAGCCAGAAACCGTTCAACATCTGCATCATCTGCATTCACCCAGAACTGGTAATACTCGTAAGGAGAAAATCTTTGAGCATCAAGCCAAACAGCGCCTTTATGAGTTTTTCCCATTTTTATACCGCTTGCAGTTGTTATCAGGGGAAAGGTGATACCATATGCTTGTTTTCCCAATGTTCTTCGAACCAGATCAATACCTGCTACAATATTGCCCCATTGATCAGAGCCACCCATTTGCAAAAAGCAGTCATAAGAGTCGGCCAGCTTCATAAAATCATAGGCCTGAAGCAACATATAATTAAATTCGATAAAGGTAAGTCCGTCTTCAGAATCCATCCTGGCTTTATAGCTTTCAGCCTTTATCATACGGTTAACGCTGAAATGCCGGCCGATATCTCTAAGAAAAGGAATATATTCAAGTTTCGTAAGCCATTGCGCATTATCCAAAAGAAGAGCTTTATCTTCTGAAAAATCAAGAAACCTGGACAATTGTTGTTGAATCCCTTTTTTATTCTCATCAATCTGTTCCAGGGTGATAATTTTACGAAGTTCGGTTTTTCCGGACGGATCTCCGATCAAACCTGTTCCCCCACCCACCAGCGCGATGGGTCTATGCCCATGCCTCTGCATGTGGGCTAATGCCATTATACAGACAAGACTTCCAACATGAAGGCTGGATGCAGTCGGATCAAATCCGATATAACAGGTTGCCCGGTTATTTGTTAAATAATCTTCCAACTCCTCCGTATGTGTTAGATCTTCTATAAAACCACGTTCTTTCAATACCGACAGGACACTCATTTGCTTTCCAATCTTTATTTTTTAATATACTTTAATTTTTTAATATACTTCATTTTTTAGTGTATTCCACTGCTCTTGTTTCTCTAATAACAACGACTTTAACCTGACCCGGGAATGTTAGATTCTCTTCAATTTGAGCAGCAATATCTCTGGAAAGAAGCACAGCACTTTCATCAGTAATCTTTTCACTCTCAGCAATAACTCTTATTTCACGACCGGCCTGGATCGCATAGGTGTTAACCACACCATCAAAAGAATTGGCTATATTTTCCAAATCTTCAAGCCGTTTAATATAATTTTCCAGACTCTCTTTTCTAGCCCCCGGCCTGGCACCGGACAATGCATCTGCCGCCTGTACAATATAATCATAAACAGATTCCGGCATTTTGTCTTCATGATGGGCAGCAATGGCGTTTACCACACCTTCAATCTCACCATATTTTTTGGCAAGCTTTGCGCCAATAATTGCATGGGCTCCGTCTACCTCATGATCCACTGCTTTTCCGATATCATGCAACAGCCCCATACGTTTAGCCAGTTTAATATCCAGCCCTAGCTCGGCAGCAATTGCGCCTGATAAAAAAGCCACTTCAACAGAATGCTGCAGAACATTCTGGGCATAACTGGTTCTGAATTTGAGCTTGCCAAGCACCTTTATCAGTTCGGGATCAATTCCATGAACACCCAAATCAAAGGCAGCCTGTTCCCCTGCTTCTTTGATTGCCATATCCACTTCTTCCGTAGCCCGTTCAACAACATCTTCAATCCTTGCAGGATGAATTCGTCCATCAGATATCAATTTTTCAAGAGAAAGCCTGGCAACCTCTCTTCGAACCGGATTAAATCCTGATAATATGACTGCTTCCGGCGTATCATCAATAATCAAATCAATCCCTGTAGCAGCTTCAAGCGCCCTGATATTCCTTCCTTCCCTGCCAATAATTCGCCCTTTCATTTCATCTCCTGGAAGATGAACAACTGAAACCGTTCGTTCAGCCACATAATCGCCGGCATATCGTTGAATGGAAGTTGCAATAATCTTTTTAGCTTCTTTATCAGCATTTTCCCTTGCCTCACTGGTAATCTTTTTTATCAGCTTGGCTCCTTCGTGCCTTGCCTCTTCCTGCATGGCCTTAAGCAAAAACTCCTTTGCTTCTTCCAGAGTTAGCCCGGATACTTTTTCAAGCTCCTTTTTGATTTCTTCCAACATTATATCATACTGGTTCTCTTTTTTAGTCGCAGAATCAAGTTTTTTCTGAGTCTCAACTTCTTTTCTTTGGACATTCTGTTCTCTTTTTGATAACTGGTCTTCATGATTATCAAGTTTCTCACTCTTTTTTGATAATCTTCTTTCTTCCTTTTTCAATTCAGAACGGGTTTCCTCAGTCTCGGAATCAAAATCACTCTTCATTTCCAAAAGCCTTGACTTTGCTTCCAGCTTAGCTTCTTTCAACAATGTTGCAGCCTTGGCTTTTGCCTCTCCAATTAACCTCGTCTGTTCTTCTTCAATTTTTAAATTTTCCTGAATCATCTTTTTCTTAAGAACGAAAAAGATCACGACTCCCAACCCCAGTAAAACGACAGTAATTGATGAGAGCACAACCGTATATTCCATTAAAAAATTCTCCTAAATTATATTAATATCAACACATTATGTTGTGATAGTCTATTTTCATACCTTGATCTTAAATCAAGGGCTTGTCTTTAAAAAAATATGAAATGGGGTAAAAATATCAGGGAGGATAAAATTAAAAAATATTTATTATTGCAGTTACCCCCACAAACTGCCGTGTTGATAGTTAAGGCTTTGAACCATTGGTTCAAAAATGCGGGTGTCCAATAATACCTTTAGGCTTTTCCTTACCAGGAGGAACTTAGCACACCAGTAATAGCGTGGACTCCCTTTTTGCTATGCGTTAGGACAAAGGCTGTCATACAATCACGCACATTGCAGGGGTAAAACTTATGAACAATAAATAATTCTTGTGTTATTCAATTTCTCTATCAATTTTTTCTATCAGGGATGAAACCCTATTCTCTATCTCTTTTTCAAGTCCTGAGAGTTGTACCTTAAGCTCATAAAAATCCTTTGATAAATTGATAGCCGCCAACAACAGTATAACAATTTTATTTTTACTTGAAGGCTTATTTTGAAATAATTCTTCAGCTTCTTTTATGTATTTCTTTAAATATTGTACAACTTGTTCAGGATTTTCAACCTGCTTATCCGGTTTAAACCTGAATTCTTCTCCAAAAAGATCAATTACAACAATTTCATCCAATGAAATCCCTTTTCCGAAATACCTTCGGTTATAGGTTTGATGAAGCCTCTTCCGGATCGCTATTTGCAAAATCATCCAACTTTGTCAAAAGCCCATCAATTTTAGAGTGAATCAAAGCCTGTTGGTCTAAATATTCATCTTCAGTCTCTTTTTTTTTATCAAGTTCTGTTTCAAAATTTTTAATTTTTAACAATAATTCCTGATTTTCCAACTGAAGTGTATGGCAAAGTTCTATCATAAAATCAATTTGTCCATCAATTTCATCAAACTTTTTTTTTATAAGATCGTTACCCAATTTCATAGTCTCCCAAAGCTTATTGTGGTTCAGTATAATTCAAAATATTTCATAAAGTCAAGGCAATTCATTTGCCCAGCCTTTGAATAAGACACTCGACTTTGCAAAGGTCTTCAAGCGTATTTACTCCCATAACTTCTCTTGGATCATCCATTGTTAAAACCTGGATGGATTCATTTTGTTTTTTTGCAATCCCAATAACATCAGTCAAATAATATTCTACCTGAATATTATCAGGTTTAATCTTATTAATAGCAGATATAAGAAGCTCTTTATCAAAACAATAAATTCCAGTGTTGACTTTTTTAATTTTCTTTTCAATTTCAGTAGCATCTGCATATTCTTTAATATAAAGAAGATGATTGTATTCATCAAGGACAATGCGTCCATAACTGCCGGGCTCTTCAATATCGGTTGCAAGAACGGTTATTTTTACCTGTTTTTTTTTATGTTCATTCACCAGATTTCGTAATGTATTCTCCTGGACCAATGGCACATCTCCACATAATACAAGAATGTCTTTAATACCGGATTTCAACCATGGAATAACTGCTTTAACCGCATCACCTGTACCCAAAAGTTGCTCTTGAAAAGCAAAATTCACCTTAAAATATCTGTTAACTTCATCCTTAACTAATTGAGCCTGATGGCCAATAACCACATAAATATTTTCCGCAGCAATTTTTTTTGCACATTCAATCACATGGACGATCATACTTTTGGCACCAACTTTATGAAGCACCTTGGCAATATCTGAGTTCATTCTGGTTCCCTTGCCTGCCGCAAGAACAACAATCCCAACATCCTTATAATCCATATTCATACCCATAATAATTTATGCAGTTCTCAAAAAACATATCAATACATAATTTAAAAAGGGGGTACTCCAAAGACTCTGAAGCATCCCCCTATTTTATAGTGCAGGCAGTTTTCATGTATAATTGATATACTTAAGCCAAACTCACCCTATTATTTTACATCTTTAATCTTAAGCCTGTGGACTGCACGTCTCATGGCAGCTTCAGCTCTCACAAGATCAGTATCGGCAGCCTTTGCGGCGAGACGTTTTTCAGCCCGCTCTTTAGCCTTACTCGCTCTTTCAACATCAATGTTCATTCGGCGCTCAGCAGATTCAGCCAGAATGGTCACCTTGTCCGGCAAAACTTCTGCAAATCCGCCATTAATGAAAAGATATCTTTCTTTTCCACTGGCGTCTTTATAACGAAGAGTTCCAACATTCAAAGATGTGAGGAATGTGGTATGCCCTTTGAGCGCTCCAAACTCACCTTCCGAACCCGGAGCGATAACAATTTCAGCCTCTTCACTGACAATTGCTTTTTGCGGCGTAACGACTTCAAGAAATAATTTCTCAGCCATAATATCCCTCCGGATGCTTATTCAGCTTTTGACTTTTCAATGGCCTCTTCTATCGAACCAACCATATAAAAAGCATTTTCTGAAAGATCATCATGTTTTCCTTCAATAATTTCTTTAAATGACCTTACAGTATCTTCAACTTTAACAAATTTACCCGGCATACCGGTAAATGTTTCTGCAACATGGAACGGTTGTGACAAAAATTTCTGAAGTTTTCTTGCACGTTGAACCGTTATTTTATCTTCATCAGAAAGCTCATCCATACCCAAAATTGCAATAATATCCTGAAGTTCTTTGTATTTTTGCAGGGTCTGCTGAACAACACGGGCAACATTATAGTGTTCTTCACCAATATAAGCTGCATCCAAAATTCTGGATGAAGAATCAAGCGGATCAACAGCCGGATAAATACCAAGCTCTGCAATCTGGCGGGAAAGGACAACCGTACCGTCAAGATGAGCAAATGTTGTTGCAGGTGCAGGGTCTGTCAAGTCATCGGCAGGTACATAAACACACTGAACCGCTGTAATGGAACCTTTATCTGTTGAAGTAATACGTTCCTGAAGCTCACCCATGTCAACCGCAAGGGTCGGTTGATAACCAACCGCAGAAGGCATACGACCAAGTGTTGCTGAAACCTCGGCACCGGCCTGGGTAAAACGGAAGATATTATCAACAAACAAAAGCACATCCTGACCTTCTTCATCACGGAAATATTCAGCACAGGTCAAAGCGGAAAGGGCAACCCTCATTCTTGCTCCGGGAGGTTCCGTCATCTGGCCATAAACCAATGCACATTTTGGGAGAACGCCGGAATCTTTCATTTCATGGTAAAGGTCATTACCTTCACGAGTTCTTTCTCCAACACCGCCAAATACGGAAATACCTCCATGCTGCATAGCAATATTGTTAACCATTTCCATCATGATAACTGTTTTACCAACACCAGCACCACCAAACATACCCATTTTACCACCACGCGGAAAGGGTACAAGAAGATCAATCACCTTAACACCGGTTTCAAGAACCCTTACTGTTGTATCCTGTTCTGTAAAAGCAGGAGCGTGTCTGTGAATGGGAAGCATTTTTTCCTGGGATATGGGCCCCAGACCATCAACCGGTCGTCCAACAACATTAAGAACCCTTCCAAGGGATGCTTCACCAACCGGCATCATGATCGGAGAACCTGTATCTTTTACAGCCATTCCTCTCTGAAGACCATCAGTTACATCCATGCCAATACATCGAACAACATTGTCACCCAGGTGCTGTGCAACTTCGATTACAAGGTTGTCTTCCATGTCACCAATAGCCGGGTTAGTTACGGTCAAAGCCGTCAGAACCGGAGGAAGTTTTCCAGGTTCAAATTCAACGTCAATAACAGCGCCGAGTACCTGAGCTATTTTCCCTATATTTTCAGCCATTTTTTTCTCCTATAAAGCTGTTTTCTTAAATTAAGTATATCTTAAATTTATCCCTTAAGGGCTTCTGCACCACCAACAATATCCATAAGATCCGCCGTAATACCGGCCTGCCTTGTTTTGTTGAATATTGTCTGAAGTTCTTCAACCATGTCATCACATGCTTTGGTAGCATTTTCCATAGAACTCATTCGAGCAGCATGTTCACTGGTGGACGTCTGGAGCAGTGCATCATATATCTGAATGAAAATATTCTTTGGCAGCATCTCTCCAAGCAATGCATCAGAAGAAGGTTCGCAGAGATGTTCGGGTAAGAATTTTGCATCTTTGTCCACTTCTTTTTCTTCTGCCACATCTTCAAGAGAAGGAATGGGAAGAATCTGTTTTATTGTTGGGTTTTGTCTTGCCATATTCACGAACTCAGAATAAATCAGATATACTTCATCAACAGTTCCGGAAAGAAAATTGTCTATCATTTTCTGTCCGGAAGAGGATGCCACAGAGAACTCAACATTGCCTCCCACAACGCCAATGAATTCATCTTCAATGGGTTGGGGTTGTTTTTTTGCCCAGTCCCTTCCTCTTTTACCAAAACAGATAAGGGAGACATCTTTTCCATCAAGCTCTGATTGAATAAATTTATCAGCTTTTGCAATTAAATTTGTATTAAAACCGCCACAAAGTCCCCTGTCAGATGTACAGAGAATGAGGGCCACTTTTTTAACCTCATCACGGGGAACAAGCAATGGACTTGCATCCTCACCGGATTTACCGGCAATGCTTCCCAAAACTTCGGCAAACTTGCCGGCATAGGGCTTAAATGCCTCCATGTTGTTCTGAGCACCGCGTAATCGTGAAGTGGCAACCATTTTCATGGCAGAGGTAATCTGTCTAGTCTTTTTTACGCCGACTATCTTTGATTGTACTTCTTTTAAAGTTGCCATATAATCTACCTTTCAAGCCTATTATTAGTGAATAATGTCACGATAAATTCCAAAGTTACTATATCGTATCCTTGAATTCTTCGTCATAGGCTTCCAGGGCTTGTTTCAGTTTACCTTCAATTTCTGCTGTAATTTCTTGTTTTTCCTTTAAACCGGAAAAAATTTCAGAGAAACGATTTTCAATAAACGGATAAAGGCCCTCTTCATATTTTGCAACAGCCTCTCTTGGGTATTTATCAATATAACCTTTGGTTCCGGCATAAAGGGCCGTGACCATTTTTTCCATTGGAAGCGGTTTGAACTGGGGTTGTTTCAATAGTTCGACAAGGCGTTCACCACGGGTCAACTGCTTTTGTGTGGCAGCATCAAGGTCTGAACCAAACGCTGCAAATGCTTCAAGCTCACGGAACTGGGCAAGATCAAGACGAAGGGTACCGGCAACCTGTTTCATTGCCTTAACCTGGGCTGCGCCACCAACACGGGAGACTGACAAACCAACGTCAATAGCAGGACGAATACCTGCAAAGAAAAGGTCTTTATCCAGAAAAATCTGACCGTCTGTAATGGAAATAACATTTGTCGGAATAAATGCGGAAACGTCACCTTCCTGGGTTTCAATAATCGGAAGCGCCGTCAAAGAACCCGCACCTTCTGCATCACTGAGTTTTGCAGATCTTTCAAGCAGACGGGAATGGTTGTAGAAAATATCTCCAGGAAAAGCCTCACGTCCCGGTGGACGTCTGAGAAGCAGGGATACCTGACGATAAGCTGCTGCCTGTTTTGAAAGGTCATCATAAATAATCAGGGAATGCTCACCTTTATCCCTGAAATATTCAGCCATTGCACATCCGGCATAGGGTGCCAGGTACTGCATGGCTGCAGATTCAGAAGCAGATGCAACAACAACAGTTGTATATTCCATTGCACCATGTTCTTCAAGTGCGGCAACAACCTGGGCAACGGTTGATTTTTTCTGACCACAGGCAACATAAATACATTTTATGTCACTTTCTTTTTGAGCAATAATAGCATCAACAGCAACAGCAGTTTTGCCAATCTGGCGGTCACCAATGATCAGCTCGCGTTGACCTCTGCCAACAGGAGTCATGCCGTCAACCGCTTTTGCACCGGTATAGCAGGGTTCATGCACGGACTTTCTGGCAATAACACCCGGGGCAACCAATTCCATGTTCATATATACTTTAGAATTTATAGGCCCCTTACCATCAACCGGCTCTCCTGTTGTTGTCACAACACGCCCCAGAAGTTCTTCGCCAACGGGAACCGAAGCAATACGGTCGGTACGCTTTACAACATCACCTTCTTTAATTAATTTATCATCACCAAGGATTGCAACACCAACGTTATCGGCTTCAAGGTTTAATGCAAGTCCTAAGATTCCACCGGGGAATTCAACCAGTTCCATGGCTTTTACTTTTTCAAGACCGTATACGCGGGCAATACCGTCACCCGCCGAAAGAACAACACCTGTTTCACTCAGGTCGACCTGTGCATCAAAACCTTTGATCTGGTCTTTTATTATTTGGCTTATTTCTTCTGCTTTAATTTCCATTAGACACTCTCACCTTTTTTTAATGTTTCTCTCATATTAATCAGCTGAGTTTTTACGCTGCCGTCCATAACAAGATCACCGATTTTTGTAATCACACCACCAATGAGACTTGGATCTTGTTCAACATTCAAAACAATATTTTTACCGGTCTTATTTGACAACGCTTTTTTAATTTTGCCAATTGCGCCTGCCGACAACTCAGTTGCTGAAATGATACTGGCTTTAACAACACCGTTAAGCTCATCTGCCAGATCTTTATAATAGGAAGCAATTTCTCTTAAAAAAACAATTCTACCTTTATCAAACAAAAGAATCAGGAAAGATTTCATAATGGCAGATAAATTTGTTGCAGCTAAAACAGTCTGCAGAACTTTTTTTCTATCATTTTTGTTGTACAAAGGATTTGTCAACGCTGTTTCAAAACCTTCCTGCGTATCAAAGAGCTTGACAATGGAATCAAGCTCTGCATTATAATGGTCTGCCTGGCCGTCTTCCTGGCCGATAAGAATCAATGCCTTGGCATAACGCCTGGAAACTGCTAAATTTTTCATTATGCCACCACCTTTTTCAAATAGTCATCAACAAGCTTGTTCTGATCTTTTGGTTTAATAGAGGCTTTAATAATTTCTTCAGCTTTATCCAGTGCTTTTTCAACAATTTCTTGTTGAAGTTTGATTTTTGCAGACTTGAATTCCTGATCAATATTGCGTTTGGCCATATCTTCCAGTTTTTCAGCCTGTGCTTCTGCTTGTGCAATAATTCTTGCTTTAGCTTCTTCACCCTGTTTTGTGTAATCCTCAACAATCTGTTTAGATTCCTGGTCAAGATTTTTAAACTTGGCTTGATATTCGGCAAGTTTTTTTTCAGCATCAGCTTTTTTTTGTTCAAGTGCTTCAATCTCATCTGCAATGCTTTTTGCGCGGGATGCGAAAAACTCGGCAACCGGTTTCTTTGCAAGAAGAAATCCAACAACAGCAAGAATACCAAAATTCAATACTTTCCAGGTATCAATTTGAAGCCAGGCATTATGCACACCACCATGCCCCCCATCCGAAGATGCAAAAGCAACACCACACAAAACAAGCGAGACAACAAAGCCGGAAACGAGCAGCAATCCCTTGTTCATTCTACATTTTTTCATCAGCAAGCCCTCCCTAAAATCTTTTCGCCGATGGCTTTGGCATATGCCTCAACTTCACCTTCAAGCGCCTTTCTGGCCTGCTCAGTCTCATCTGCCACCTGCTGTTTAATCTCAGCAAGATTGGCCTGAGCCTTCTTGTTAATCCTGTCAATTATTTCCGTTTCTTCTTGAGATGCTTCTTCCACAAAGGCTTCTTTTGTTTTCAAGCCTTCAGATCTGGCTTCTTTTAATCCATTTTTGTAAGCATCTTCTCCGGCAATAAGGTCGCCTGCGGCTTTTTCAGCCCCATTTTGCATCCCTTCAATTTTTGCCTTTCTTTCAAGAAGAACATTACGAATTGGTTTATAAAGAACCAGATTAAGCACAAAAAGCAGAACCAGGAAATTGATCATCTGATACATTAAAGATATATCAGGAATCACAGTTATCATAAAATCCCCTCCGCCAGTTAATAATTATAAAAAGATCAACTACTTATATCTTACTGACTGTTTTAACTCAAAAACAGTCCATATTCCAATCAAATCGAGACTTGAGTACCATCCGGGCCATCATTTGTCAATATTGAATGATAAAATATTTAAGGTATTGGCCCCTACTTTTCAATCAGTCTTTGTCTCGGAGAAAACCGGAAAAATCATAAATTTTCCACAAAGTTTAATAAAACAAAAGAATTGATCAAAACAAACAGGCTTAATTTAGCAAAATTATTTGTGTTTTGTATTAACCCGACAGAGCAAGGAGCATAGGAAAGAATTTTTGACCTGCCGACATTAAACCTATTTTATTTTTTGTTGCGGCAGTTAAATCTGCCATGGCCTTTATTTGGAAGAAAATTTACGCATACTGATATTCAAAAGAATTCCAAATCCCACCATATTGGTAATAACAGAAGAACCGCCATAGGACACAAGGGGCAAAGGCACACCAACAACAGGCATGAGGCCCATGACCATGCCTATATTGATAAAAATCTGCCAAAAAATCATAATTGTAATACCAAATGCTAGAATAGAGCCAAACATATTCCGGCAGCCATATGCAATATTAACCCCCCAAAACAAGATAAAAATGTATAATATCAGCAAAATGCTGCATCCCAAAAGACCCCACTCTTCGGCAAGAACCGAAACAATAAAATCAGTATGCTGTTCAGGCAAAAAAGAAAGTGCATTCTGTGTTCCTTTTAAAAATCCCTTACCTGCCAGCATTCCCGACCCAATAGCTATTTTTGATTGAATAATATGATATCCGCTCCCAAGCGGATCCCGGTCAGGATTTAAAAAAGTTAAAATCCTGAATTTTTGATAATCTTTTAAAACAAACCATACTAAGGGTGCAGCAGCAATACAAAACCCTGACAGAGTAAAAAAAACCCTTCGTTCCAACTTGACAAAAAAGGTAATTGAGCCGGCAATTAAAAGCAAAAGCAATCCAGTTCCAAGATCAGGCTGGTTTACGATTAGAATAAATGGAATTGTACATAAAACAAACGGCTTAATCAATTTCCTAAAATTGAGTCCTGTCTGGGATATTGAAGTCGAATAGACCGAAGCAAGGCTTATGATCAAAGCAATTTTCATCAATTCAGACGGCTGAATTCTTAGTGGACCAAGTACAAGCCATCGCCGTGATCCACCCCCAATTTGCCCGAAAAGAATAACGCTGATCAAAAGTCCAATGCAGAACATATAAATAAATAAATTTAATTTGTCCAGTTCCTTAAAATCAATCATCACTGCTATCATGATAATAAATAACCCTGCACCCATCCACATAATTTGTTTTTTAAACAAGACAGGAATTGTTCCTGTATCATGTCCCGCAGTCAAAGCACTGAATAAAATAACAAGCCCCACAGACCCGATTAAAAAAATCAATACAACCAATCCCCAATCAAAATTTTTTATCAGTCTCCGGTCAAACATGGTTTACTCCATTACGGTTTCTTTTTGTGATAAGGTTTGAATATATTGCTCAATTAAAGCTCCTGCAACAGGTGCTGCTGAACTTGATCCGTGTTCTCCATGTTCAATGATCACAGAAACCGCAATAACCGGCTTTTCAGCAGGAGCATAAGCAATAAACCATGCATGATCCCGCAAATTATACCGTAACTTTTCAGGGTCTATCTTTTCACCTTTTTTAATACTGAAAACCTGTGCAGTCCCTGTCTTACCAGCTATTTCAACACCTTTGATCCTAATTCTTCTTGCGGTCCCCCGGTCACCCTGAACAACGTTTAAAAGACCCTTTCTAACAATATCCAATGTTTCTGAGCTTGCCGGCAAACTTCCGGTAATTTCAGGATCGATTTTCTTAATAATACTTCCAAGACTGTCTTCAATGGTTTTGACGATTCTAGGCCGGTACAAGGTTCCCCCGTTTCCCACAGCTGCCATAAAGACAGCCATCTGAAGGGGAGTAACCAGGTTAAAACCCTGCCCAATAGCAATTGAAAGGGTCTCCCCGCCTTGCCAGGCTTCATTGTATCGTTTCTTTTTCCAGGCAGAAGTCGGGATAAGCCCTTTTCTTTCATTATCAAGCATAATACCTGTTTTTTTCCCAAGTCCGCAGCCCTTTGCATATTGTGCCAGCGTATCCACACCTGCTTTGTCTCCCGCCTGATAAAAAAAAACATCACACGATTGTGTCAGGGCATTAATCACATTCATCTCGCCATGCCCATGCTTATTCCAGCAACGATAAAGTCTATTTCCATATTTTAAAAACCCCGGGCAATATACATTTGAATGAGTGTCAATATATTTTTCTTCGAGGGCTGCAAATGAGGTAATTATTTTATATGTGGATGCCGGGGGATATTCTGCCTGAATTGCTTTGTTGGTCATTGGTTTACCCGGATTGGAAATCAATGTTTCCCAATTTTTTGTACTGATGCCGCCGATAAAATCATTTTGATCGAAACTTGGATTGCTTGCCATCACAAGGATATCCCCATTGTTAGGATCAATGGCGACAACAGCACCATCCCTGTTGTCAAACAATTTCTCTGCTGTCTTCTGCAAATCAAGATCCAATGTAAGATTCAAATCAAGTCCTGCAATTGGTTCAACTGTTTTCAAGATCTTAATCGTTCTCCCATTGGCATCAACTTCTATCTGCCGCCCTCCCCTTTTTCCATGCAGATATTTTTCAAAACTTTTTTCAATACCATACCTGCCTATTGAGTCTCCTGTCTTGATATCAGGATATTTACCACTTCTCAATTCCGTGCTGTTTACCTGGCCTAGATACCCTAAAAGATGAGCAGCAGTTTTTTTATGGATATAATGTCGTGTCGGTTCTATATCGATATGGATACCCGGAAGATCAAATTTATGCGATTCAACAATGGCAAGCTGTTCCCTTGAAATATCATTTTTTAAAGTCACAGCCTTGTAAAATGAACCTTTTCCTGCATGATCAATGGTATCCATGAGTTCCTGGAGAGGCATACGGATCAATTCTGCAAGTTTTTTGACTGTTTTTTCAACATTTCCTGCATCTTCAAGAACAATTTTGAGATTAAACGAAGGTCTGTTATCAACCAAAAGTCTGTTATTTCTGTCAAATATCAGACCCCTGGAGGATTTAATACTTTTAAGACGTACGGCATTTTTTTCAGACAAAAGCCTGTATTCTTCACCCTTGATAATTTGAAGGTATACCAACCGAAGGAACAAAATAGCAAAGACAAGCAGAATGCAGACACTTGCGCCGACAAGTCTTTGCTTTATCAATTCTCTATCCGAATTTTGATTGAATTCGGTCAATTATAGCCCCTGTATTTTTTAGACATCTGTTTTCTCATTGATTTAGTTATAAAAATCCAGTTCTGCCATAAAACCTTTACCATCCATATACCTGGCGGTATAAAAACCAATCCCCAAACGACCTGTCTTATCAAAAGAGTGAAATCAAATTCAAACACAGCATTAAAGCCTTGATTGATAAAAACGGAAAACAAAAGCAAACCATGCTGGATAACAACGGATAAAATGCTGATGATAAGGATAAAAAGAATGCTTCGTTTGAAAAAAAAATGTTTAACCAAGTGTACTATGATATAAATCCATAAATATGAAAAAATATGATAGCAAAATGGCACACCGGATATGCTGTCCATTATACATCCAATAATTATAATAGCAGCAACCATTGAATAGTGAGATGAAATAAGACTTAAAAAAAGGACATTTATGATCAGCAGGTCAAAGCACTGGGCAAACCAGACAAACGATGGGAGGATAATTGTTTGCATAACGATTAAAAACAAAGTGAGAATGATGAAAAACAATGTATTCATTATTGAACACGCTCAATAAAATTCATCTGATATTTTTCAGCACAAGGACTTCTTCTATTTTGTCAAAATCAACACTGGTCTCTATGATTATATCCTGGAAAAGTTGAGAATGGACCTTTGTCACTTTTAAAACACTGCCGATTTTAAGTCCTTTGGGAAATACCTGATCCAAACCGGATGAAATAATCATTTCACCCTCTTTGACCTCATCCTTTCTCAATGCATATACAAAAGAACATTTGACCGTATTGTTTCCTTTTACAATCCCTCGTACCCTGGAATTTTGAACAAGGGCATCAACAGCAGAATTTCTGTCCGTGATCAAAAGAACTCTGGAATAATTGTGTGCAACTTTAATTGTTTGTCCGACAATTCCTTCGGAAACAAGCACGGGACTTCCCTTTACAAGACCATCTTTCTCCCCTTTATCAATCATAATGGTTTTAAACCATGGAGAGGGATCTCTTGCAATAACTTGAGCTGCCACATAGGTATCTGGAACCAAGCCGGTAAAATCAACAAATTTCTTAAGCCGGATATTTTCAAGTTTCAACTCTTTGCACTGATTTTTAATTTCTATTGTTTTTTCAAGCTGCTTTTTTAGTTCAACATTCTCTTGAACTGCAAGGACGGTCATAAAATATGTGTTCCAGATATTGCGTGTAAAATGAATAGTTTTAGTAACACCCTGCTGAATCGGAGATGTGATGGAAATAAATAATCGTTCAAGGCCGTGAGCCGGCAAAGATTCAGTACTGCCCATAGTTATTACCGTAAAATTCATGGCAATAAACAAAGCAACTCCAAGAAAAACAAACTGTTTGTGCGAAAACATGAAATCAGTTAATTACGACTTCTTTCAAAATTTCAATGGAGTCTAAGACTTTCCCGCAACCAAGCGCAACCGTAGACAAAGGATCATCGGCAACGACAATGGGAAGCCCGCTTTTTTCGTTGAGAAGCTTGTCAAGATTTTTCAACAATGCACCTCCACCTGTTAACACAATTCCGGAATCTACGATATCTGCAGCAAGCTCGGGAGGTGTCTGTTCAAGGGCAATTCGAACTGTTTCAACAATAGCTTCGATCTGTTCGGAAATAGCAACCCTGACTTCTTCGGAATCAATGGCAAGAATTTTAGGGATACCTGACACAAGATCCCTGCCCTTAACCTCTATGGTTTCAATATTATCAGGGTCAGGATATGCGTTTCCAATGGTTGTTTTGATTATCTCTGCTGTCCGCTCCCCAATCAAAAGATTATATTTGCGTTTTATATGTTTGCTGATGGACGCGTCCATCTTGTCTCCAGCAACCCTTAAAGATCGTGTGTAAACGACACCGGCAAGAGAAATAACAGCGACTTCCGTTGTTCCGCCGCCGATATCAACAACCATATTACAAGTCGGCTCTGTAATGGGCAGGCCCGCACCAATAGCTGCAGCCATTGGTTCTTCAATCAAAAAAACTTCCCTTGCTCCGGCGGATTCTGCCGATTCCCTGACAGCTCTTTTCTCAACCTGGGTGATACCGGACGGAACTGCTATGACAATTCTGGGACGAACAAGAGTTTTGCGGTTGTTGTGAACTTTTCGGATAAAATGCTTTAACATTGCCTCTGTAATCTCAAAATCAGCAATCACACCATCTCTCATTGGCCTGATTGCGACAATATTACCCGGTGTACGGCCCAGCATTCTTTTTGCTTCAGCACCCACGGCAAGGACTTTGCTTCTTGACCTTCTATCGGTTCTGACGGCAACAACAGAGGGTTCACTCAATACAATTCCTTTTCCTTTTACATATACAAGTGTATTTGCGGTTCCAAGATCAATTGCCAAGTCATTAGAAAATGCGCCAAGCAAAGAGTCAGTTATAAAATTCATTTTACCTCTTTCAAGAAAAGTAATTATAAATTGTATTTGATACAAAATTTTATTGAAGTTTATCTGCTAACAGACTTAGCAATTTTTTACAAGCCTAAAAATTCTTAATGCACAATATTTCATATTAATTGGGCATGTATTAAATCATGCAGTTGCGGACGAAATTTTTTAATCCCTTCATTGGATCTTAACGGATGTACCCGATTGCTTAGAAAAATAATTATTTTTGATATTTCAGGATCAATCCAGAAAGAGGTGCCTGTAAATCCAAGATGACCTATGGATGATTTTGAAAAATATCGACCTGAAGAAGAATTTTCTTTTGAAGGGGTATCAAACCCTGCAACCATGTCATGCTTATTTTTCTTTAATACAAAACTTTTTATAATATCAGGTGCCAAAACAATTGTTTTTTTATTCTGCACTGCATTCAATATTTCACAGCAAAGTTTATATATTGAACCGGCGCTACCAAAAAGCCCGGCATGCCCTTCTATCCCCCCTGCGGCCCAGGCATTGTCATCATCCACTTCTCCTGCAAGAACTCTTTTTCTCCAAGGGCATTGCTGGGTGGCAACAATTTTTTGCCGGTACTTTTTTAATTTTTCATTGTGTTGATTCAGTTTTATAAAAAACAGGTCATCAATTCCAAGGGGACGATATATCTGCTCTGATACAAAATGATCCAGCCTTTGACAGGTTATCGTTTCAATGATCCATGCAATGAGCATAAAGCCCAGATCGCTGTAAACCTGACATGTATTAACTCTATTTTCAAGAGGTTCATGGACAAGAAAATCTCTAAGGCATTGCCTGGGCAATTTGGCTGTTGTTATGATTTTTTTAAAATATTCACGGTGAGCTGGAAAGCCTGAAGTGTGTCTAAGCAGCATATCAATAGTAATATCTGCTTTATCACTTGTTTTAAATTCTTCCAGAATGGATCCGATCTTCTGATCCAAAAAAACCTGTCTTTTTTCAACAAGCTTTAGTACGGCAAGTGCTGTAGCCAAAGGTTTTGTCAAGGAGGCAAGATCAAAGATACTGTCTTTTCTCATTTTTCTTTTATTAAAAAGATCTGCCATTCCATAAGCTTCAAAAAAGACTATTTTCTGATTTACGGCACACAATAAGACTGCACCCGGAAAAATACCCTTTAAAATCGCCTGTTCCATCAGCTTGGAAATTTTATCTTTTCCCATAGGAATTAAATCCAGTGGATTCTTGAATTTACCGTATCCATTTCAACATCAGTTCCCATGCATAAAGATAAATTAATCTTGCCATGGCCGGCATCCAAGCCTGACAAAACGGGAACAGAATACTCATCAAATATTTCCGACAGGATTTCTTCCAGGTATTCACGATTGTTACAGTTCTCAAAAGACCCGGTAATGACGCCCCGGATACCAACAAACAATCCTGCCATTTTCATCTGCGTCAGCATACGGTCAATCTTATATGCCGGTTCTCCAATGTCTTCCATGAACAGAACACAATTCTTAAAGTCCGGTTGAAACCGTGTCCCCAGCAGATGGGAAATGGTGGTGATATTGCCCCCTTTTAATACGCCTGTACACTTACCGGGTTTGATGATTTGCCCGGCTGAAACTTTAATGGCGTCAACCGAATCCTGGATGGTACCATAAAAAGAATCAATGGTTTTTTGAGGGGCATCAGCAAATGAAACCACATTGGGGCCGTGAATAACTTTGTTTCCTGTTTGATCAATGATAGAAAGCAATATTGCCGTACAATCAGAGAACCCAATAAACGGTTTGGTATGATGCCTGATCAGATTCCAATTCAGATGATCCAGGACTCGCATAGCACCAAACCCACCCCGGGCGCAAATAATTGCATCAATGTCAGGATCTGAAAAAAGCCTGTTTATCAGACCTGCTCGCAGCTTATCATCCCCTGCAAGATACCTCTTCTTTTGAAAGATTTCTTCAGGAACTCTAACCTCAAGCCCCAACTGTTCTAAAACCCGGATTCCCCTGTTTAATGTTTCAGGGTCAAAGCGAGAGGATGGCGCGCAGACACCTAATACCCCCCCTGATTGTAAAGGTGTTGTGCCCATCCTATAATTACTGATCTCCATCATTCATGCTTAAGATCCCCCGCCCCAACCCTCATATTTTACAAATCTATGGTTTAATCCTTATGGAAGGATACAAGCCATTAAGTTCTCCCGTAGTATATGGCTGAATGGTGTTAAAAGATATGTTCTGGTCATCCTGGGCATGGCCTCGTTTTTCACCATTATTAAAAAGAGCTCCATTTGCCAATAAAATTTGACTGATTCTCCTTTTGAAGCCATCAATAAAAACAGAACCCTTGCCGGAAAAAACCATTCTTCCTATTCGCAAACTATCCCTTACATCAGCAAGTTTATCCAATGAAATGGTGTTGTTTCTCAAATCGTCTTCAGAACGGATAAACCCCCATATCAGATGTTCTCCAGGTATTTTAATGGGCACATCAGGATCTATGATTGTATGCGGCATAACAATACATCCTTCACCAATGTCAATGGTTGCATCAGGTTTTCCATTTAAAAATGAATTAAATCCGACAAAGGTTTCAAATCCAATGTTTGAATGTATTATTTTCCCGCCATGTGCCGTCACATTCAAGCCGACAAGGGTTGAATGAATAATATAAGAATTTTCCTGGGCATTGGACCCGTCTCCCATTACAGCATTATCCAAAAAAGCACTTTGAGCGACAAGAACGTTTTCACCAATATGTGTTTTACTTAAAACAACCGCATATCTGCTGACAGCTGAAGTTGCCGGCGCATCTATGGGTTCAAGATTCACTACATCAAATAACTTCTCGTAATCCTGCTCCCGTTCCTTAACAAAATCGTATATGATGCCGCGGGGCTGATATAAAGAATTCACCCCTACAAAATCATCCAGAATTTCTTTTTCAAATTTATATTTAAATTCAAAATTGTGATTTCTTATCCACACTGTTCCGGGATCAATTTTCCTGTGAAAAAGCTCCCCTGTCTGAACATAGGAAAATTCACCGACAATGCAGGAATGCAGGTTCATCAAATCCACGGTTGCAAAAGGCCCCAGAAAACATCCTTCAAGGGTTGACCCATGAATATTTGCGTAATGGGCTGAAATAGTATTTCGAATGCCAAATTCTTCAGGACTCTCAGGGTTATGCGAGTTGCTGTGTACAAGCGTTTTATAAAGAAGACTGTCCTTTATAGTGATTGTTTCATCTTCAACAAGGGGAATATTCTTTGAACAACGTATCGTATCACCTTTTCTTTTTAATTCATCCCCCCTTATGTCACTTTTGTATATGGTAGATCTTCCCACATAACATTTCCCAAAAAAATAACTGCCGGCAAGATTTGACTTTTTGAAATGAAAATAAATGGGGTGTCGAGAGGTAATACCATAAAACGCATAAAATTTTAACATTTTATCATATTCAAGGGAATTTTTTACAAAACTTTCCGTATCAAAACCAAACTCTTCTAAATTAATATTAACACGACTGATAATTCTATCATTAAGTTGCTTTAACTGATCCATAAATAAATCCTTATTTGCATAAAAAAGCCTTTTTAAAATTATTTCAATAATCAAATGAACAAAATTAATATCATAGAAATACAGAAGTGACAAGAACATGCTTTTTAGATTAACTATCTGAAAGGCTTATAGTATTTTGCAATGCCAATGGCATCTATCGGGCCTTATACTTATTTAGGCAGATAATCTTCCCGTAAAGGAGAAAATACCTCGATTGCAACTGAATCCTCTATAATTTCGGCTCTGTGTTCTACACCGCCTTTTATGGACCAGGTGTCTCCGGCTTCTGCAAGAAAGGACTCATTATCAACAAACAACCTCATTTTCCCCGACACCATAAATCCTGTCTGTTCCTGGGGATGGGAATGTTGAAGCAAAACACTTCCTTTTTTCAAATGAAACCGCGTTAACAAACTATTTTCACCATATGCAAAGGTTTTCATTTCTATGCCGTCAACAGGTGTCAAAAATCCTTCAGAATCATACTTTACAAACATATATTTTGCCCTTTAACCATTTTAATTATCATAAGTTACAAGTTCATTATTTTGACAAATTTTGTAAAAATTGCAATAGTACTCATTTATAAAATCAAATTTGGATAACAAAACAAATGAGCTTAAATACCCCAAAAATTCTTGCACCAGCCGGTGATAAAAATTCATTTTTAGCTGCCATTGCAGCAGGTGCTGATGCCATATACTGTGGCCTGAAAATGTTTTCCGCACGCATGGAAGCTGAGAACTTCAGTATTGAAGAACTTGCAAAACTTACAACACTTGCAAAATCCAAAAATATTTTAGTCTATATTGCGTTTAATTGCATTATCAAAGAATCCGAACAGGAAAAAGTGTTAAAAATCCTTTGCAAACTGTGCAGGTATGTTGATTTTGATGCCCTGATCGTCCAGGATCTTGCCATGATAAACCTGGCAAACAAAGCAGGTTTAAACAAAGAACTGCACCTTTCCACTCTTGGCAATTGCACTTTCCCTTCCGGCTTGAAAACCGCAAACCAATTGGGATTTAAAAAAGTTGTCTTGCCAAGGGAATTTAGCATTGATGAAATCAAAGAAATGGCAAAACATACTCCTGCAGAAGACATGGAACTTGAAATGTTTGTCCACGGAGCGCTTTGCTATTCTATTTCCGGGCGATGCTATTGGAGTTCATGGTTTGGTGGAAAAAGTTCACTGAGGGGCAGGTGTGTTCAACCCTGCAGAAGGATGTACGAACAAAAAGGGCACAAAAAAAGACATTTTTCCTGTATGGATTTTTCCGCTGATGTGCTGGTAAAAATATTAAAACAAATCCCTGAAATAACCACCTGGAAAATTGAAGGCCGAAAAAAAAGCCCCCATTATGTTTATTATGCGGTTAAAGCATATAAACTCTTGCGAGATGATCCCAAAAAGAAAAAGGAGGCTCTTTCCTTTCTTGATTATGCCATGGGCAGAGAATTCAGCCATTACAATCTGCTGTCACAACGGATCATGAATCCTTTGGAACACTCATCAGAAACAGGTTCTGGACTGTTTGCAGGACGAATACAAAATCCTGCATCTCCTTTTTTTATAACAAGAGAAGCCCTTTTACCTTCGGATCTTTTAAGAATAGGCTTTGAAGATGATCAATTTCATAGCATTCAAAGAGTCACAAGGGCTGTGCCTAAAAAAGGCAAATTCTTTTTAAGCAAACAGTCTAAATTTAAAGTTAAAAAAGGAACTCCTGTCTATCTTATAGACAGAAGAGGAGCAGAGCTTGCAACTGTTATTAAAAGCCTTGATGCAGAACTTCAAGACATAGAAACAACATCCATACGTCCTGTTGAGAATAAATTTAAGACTCAAACTGTTCCAAAAACTGTAAAATCGAAAAATAGAATCAGGGAAATCACCCTTTCAAGGGGAAGGCTTCGACAACAACACAACGCGACAGAAACAGGCGTATGGATTTCTGCCCAGGGATACTCCTCTCCCCCCTCGCCCAAGAACTGGCTGTGGCTTGACCCTCTTTTATTTCCAGGTGAAGAATCAATATGTTCCGAGTACATTGCTAAAGCGCAAAAAAAAGGAGCAAAAAACTTTGTTTTAAATGCGTTATGGCAGCTTTCTTTGTTTAAAAATCCAAAGCAGTTAAACCTTTGGGCAGGACCTTTTTGCAATATCACCAACAGCATGACGGTCAATACTTTAAAATCTTCAGGATTTTCAGGTGCCATCGTCAGCCCGGAGCTTGATCAGCAAACTTTTTGTTCTTTGCCTCAAACAAGCGCCCTGCCCCTTGGCGTGGTAATTTATGGCAACTGGCCATTGAGCATTTCAAGGGTTATTTCCAAAGATCTGAAAATAAACCAGGCGTTTACAAGCCCTAAAGGAGAAACCGCCTGGATTTCAAAACACAATAATAATTATTTTGTTTTTCCCAATTGGTATCTGGATTTAACATCAAAAAAAGAACACCTGAAAAAAGCCGGATTTTCACTCTTTGTCAATATTCATGAAAATATACCCAGGGGTATAAAAATCAAAAACCGGCCAGGCCTGTGGAACTGGGACTTGAAATTGTTGTGATGAAAAAAAAACAAAAGCTCCTGTCAACAGTAAAGGGTAAAAGTACCGGGGGTGTCCATAACAGTAAGACCTGTAACACAAACGGCAGAGGCTGCAGTAAACAAAGCGTCAATAAATTTCAAATGTCTGGAGGCAGTCGACAAGGGCAACATTAAACATAATGATCCCAGTGCAATGAGTAACATATAACCGAATATTAAAATTCGACCCGGGGACCTGGAAAGAGACCGGCCAAATTTTTCAGTTAATAATTTCATTTTCCATCAGATGGATATGGAACAATAAGGGCCTGTAACCAAAAGGTTATTCGTCACCGTTGACTGAATCTGCTCCATTTTGCTGCCAAGCAGTATATCCTTGATAATTCCATGTCCATATGCTCCCAAAACAATGAGTGAATTATGGGGAACATCGTACAACATGGTATCAAACTCTGATTTTTTATAAAAATGCCATTGGTTGGATAACTGGCTGACAGGTTCATCCAACCCCTCTTTTTTTATCAAATCTTTATAAAAAGCTTTGTTCTTTTTCTCCAGCAATGTGTAAATATTTAATGAAAGGCTTGAAGCCATGGCAATTTTCAGTCCTAATTTCAGTGCATTCACTGCATTTTTAGAACCGCCGAAAAAAACGGAGATGCTGTTCCAGGGTTTAAATACCGGGCTTGTAATCAGAATCGGGAACGTAGCATGCTTGATAATCCTTCTGACCTTTGGCCCGATATGTCCCAGGCCTATTTTTGAAGACAAATCACTGACAGATCTAGGGCAGCACAGATAATCAAAATTAGTTGAAATATCCGGTAAAGAGGAGGCGGTAAAATTTTTTGGTTCATAAAACATGGGTTTGATTTTTATTTCATCAAACAACTCTTCAGCATGCTGTCTGGCAGTGGCAGGTGAGGTCAGATAAGAATGGTCCAGATCAACCTGTACGGCATCATTGGAAAAATACATCAAAAATTTATCACTCTTTGGGATATATGCGACAGGGAATGCATTGATTGTTTTACAAAAATACAATGATTGAAGAAATGTTTCCCTGCCAAAGGGTGTATTTCTGAAAATATGAAGTAATTTATAATTCATCTTCTTCTCCTTTAGTTTTTTTTAGTTGATCTGCCATGGCCGTTATATAATTTTAACGGACACTGGTCTGCATGATCAGTTCCCTGCGGTACAAATCAAGTATTCTTGTTTTTGATATCATGCCTATAAACCTGTCATTTTCCACAACCGGTATGCTGTCCATACGATTGATATCCATCATATCCAGAACCTCTTGCAGATCATTTTCCAAAGAAGCTGTAATAACTTCGGTATCCATGATCTGGTTTAAAAAAATCATATCATACATCCCTGGATCCAAGGTGAATTTTCGAATGGCATTGATTTGAATCACTCCTTTATAGTCATCTGTCCGGTCCTCAATTACAGGAAAAAAATTCTGACTTGAAGTTTTGATGATCTCAATAAATTCTCTGAACACCATATTTTCCGATACCTTTATAAACCCTGGGTCAATGAGTTCACTGACATTCAAATCAGACAAAATCCTAGCATCAGTACCCGGTCTTAAAAACTGTCCTCGCTCTATCAACTCTTTAAAATAAAAAGATGCCGGTTCAATATAGTGACTCATGGTTGATGAAATGGAGGATACAACAATTAGAGGCAGCATGGTTTCATAACCGCCTGTGATTTCAGCAATCAAAAAAATTCCGGTCAAGGGAGCCTGCATCACCCCGCTGATAATACCTGTCATACCAAGCAGGGCATACGCACCTTCGCTGGCAACCCCGGCAGATGGAAATAAAACAAACAAAATTTTATGAAATAAAATACCGGTCAGACTTCCTATAACCAGACAGGGAGCAAATATTCCTCCTGATCCTCCCCACCCCAATGTCATGGCTGTGGCAAAAATTTTTGCAAAAACAGCCACAAGCGTAATAAAAATACCCATTGAAAAGGTCCCTGAAATCATTGACTGAATAAAATGATATCCCTCTGCCAGCACAACCGGCATGAACATCCCGATAGCACCAACCGTACAACCGCCGACAACAGCTCTAACCCATAAAGGAAAAGAAGATTTTTTAGCAAATCTTCCTGTCTGCCTTAACGCTTTTGTAAACAAAACCGATATTATGGCTGTAGAAACAGCAAGACCGATACTTGCCATAATATCAGGAAATCCGATTTGAAAAAGCTGGTGGTTAAAAATAACCTGTTCCGGAATAATTGCATTGCTGATTTCAGCCCCTGCCACGGCAGCAATTGCAATGGGAATAATATTCACAAATTTCCATTCTCCCAGAATCACTTCAATGGAAAAAACAAGACCTGCAATGGGAGCATTAAAAATAGATGCAATTGCACCTGCCGTGCCGCAACCCACTAGAGTAATGCGTTGCCGTTCGTTTAAACCAAGCAATTTTGCTATATTGGAACCAATAGAAGACCCGCTCATGACCACAGGGGCTTCCGGCCCGGCAGACCCACCGCTTCCAATGGTCAAAAGACTGGAAATCAATCTTGAATAACTGGATCTAAAACGCAATAATCCGCCATATCTTGAAACAGCGTATATGACTTCAGGCACACCATGTCCCGCACCTTCCCTGGCAATCCTGTCAAGGTAAAGAGAGGACAGCATCGCACCTATACCGGGCAAAACAAATGCCCACCAATAGTGACGGAATGGATGCAACCACTCCAGAACAAACTCAAGGGATAAACGAAGGGTAACTGCGGCCAGACCACTGCAGATTCCGGCAATGGAGCCTGCAATGATGAGCAGCAACCTGTCATCCAGATGAAACATTTTATGGTATAGGGTTTTATACCAATTTTTTATAGTAACCACGAATTTTGCTGCTCCATTATTTACAACTACATTGGATTGGCTTTTTGAAGAACTTCAATTTTTTCAATTAGCTTGTCCTGATTGGGTTTTGATTTAAGAAAGTTTATAAACTGACGGTCTCTTAAACAAAAAGATAAAGCAGATAATAAATGCAAATGCATTTTCAATTCCGGGCATAATATAAAAAAAAGGATTGATACGGGCTGGTTGTCCAATGCATTATATTCTACTGGATCAGCAAGAAAACAGATGGAAACCACAGGATTGTTTAAATAGCTCAATTGCTCTCTGGGATGGGGTATGGCAATCGCGTTTCCGATCCCGGTCGAAAGAGCCTGTTCCCTTTCAACCAAACGATCAAGAAGATCCGTCTTAAAATCATCCGGGATGATTGAAATTTTTTCAATGGCATCCTTTAAAACACTATTTACATCATTTCCTTGAATATCAAAATAAATCCCGCCGTTGTTCACGGCATCAGATAAGGAGATGATGGAATCCCCCTTTTTTTCAGAAGCGCCTTTATCTGAAAGATTCAGGCAAATATTATGTGTGGATGCCCACTTTTTTAATTCACTTATATGAAATCGATACGTTGCACCAGTTTTGGAAACCGGCAGTTTTCCCTGCCGTACCCAGCGTTCGATGGTATCCGGGACAACGCCCAGCAGTTTTGATAAATCAAAAACTGAATACTCCATTTATTCTTCCTTACTTTTTTATATATATGAAAGTCTTTAAAAATCCAAACAGCTACTTTCAATTTTTGTTGTGAGTAAACATGGATGAAAGACCAGGTCTGCCCGTAGCAATTATTTAAAAAATGTCAACAACGCATGAAGATTTGTAAGCGGATGCGGAGGACAACCCGGTATAAAAAGATCCACAGGCAAAATGGAATCCAAACCACCTTCGGTTATTTCAGGACTTCCCCTGAAGGGACCGCCTGTTATTGCACAACTTCCAACAGCAATGACAACCTTTGGATCTGCAATGGCCTCATATGTCTGCAGCAAAGCTGTTTTCATATTTTTGGATACAGGTCCGGTCACAACAACGCCGTCTGCATGACGTGGGGAAGCTACAAAATTTATGCCGAAACGGGCCAGATCAAAAAACGGTGTTGCCAATACATTTAAATCGGCTTCACAGGCATTACACCCTCCTGCCGATACCTGCCTGAGCTGTAAAGACCGGCCGAACAATTTTTTAAAGTGCTGTTTTGAGTGTTCGGCAAGAGCTGGAAGATCGCCATTGGTCAACAGGTCTTGTTTGCCGGCAGTTGCCGTCTCAAAATTCCGGGTAAATGTTACAAATTCCCCTTTTGAAATACGTTCGCATGTGCCGCAGAATACGCACCTGCCCATATCAATTTTTTCTTGTTCTATATCAATGGCATCCTGGGGACACGCATTTGCACACATTTTTACAAGGTCAGGAGAAACAACTTTTTTTATCATGGGTTTTCCACGATAACGCTCAAATACAGCGGGTTTTTCATTAGGATAGTCACATGTCCTGTAACCTTGTTCAAATCTATTTTTAAGTGTAGTGAACATTTAATATTCTCTTTATTATTTTCTCATTTAACATGATGTTTAAATCTTATTATTTCACACTTTTTATAATCAAAGATCAAATCCGCAATAGGAAAGATTAAAACTTTTATTATTTAATGGAAAATCCGATATTCCCGTATTCCGCAGCGCCATTGCAAGACCGTTCCAGTTGTGAAAAGAGGGATCTTTGACCTTGTACCGAAGTATTTTTGCGTTGTCATCCGTCAACATCACATGTGATACTTCACCTCGCCAAGCCTCATTTACCGTGGCCACAAAAGAAGACGGCGCAAGATTATAATTGCTGTCATTCACACATCGGGTGTCTACAGGTACATTGATCAAAGATTGAATAATATGAATTGATTGCAAAATTTCATCATATCTCACTTTTGCACGGGCATATACATCACATTGTTTTTTTTTGTTTTCAGGAATATCCAGTTGGCCGTAATATTCTGTGGGAAAACTTCTTCTCACATCATAGGGAATACCGCTGGCCCTGCCAGCCGGTCCGACCAGACCCAATTGCCCGGCATCATGGCAGCTGACAATGCCGCAGTCTTCAAAACGGCCCCGTACGGTTGCAGCAGAAAAAAGAAGATCAAGAACATGTTCCACCTGGGGCTTTAATTCACTGATCCGTTCATTCAGGGTTTTGCGAATATCATCAGAGAGTGAAAAACAGACTCCTCCGGGGCGTACCAGGCCTTTTCCAAACCGGTTTCCACATATCAAAAGCGACAAATTCAAAAAATCGCCTCGCATACGGCCAAAATAATTGGCTGGCGGCAAAAAGGCAACATCTCCGCTCAAGGCCCCAAGATCACCGATATGATTGGCAATCCGCTCCAGTTCCAAGGCAATGGTTCGAATTATTTTAGCCCCGGTATCCGGTTGAACCCGGGTCATTGCCTCAACCGCCTGGGCCATGCAAAGGCCGTGACCGATAGTGGTATCTCCTGCAATATTTTCAGCCAGAATGGGCAATCTTTTTGCTTGAACATTATAAAAAAGGTTTTCAACGCCCCTGTGCTGGTATCCCAGTTGTATTTCCAGATGAAGGACTCGCTCGCCAATGCAATTAAACCGGAAATGACCGGGTTCTATGACACCGGCATGAACAGGCCCGACAGCCACTTCATGGATTTCATCGCCTTCCACCTGATAATACTCATATCTGCCAGGAATATCTTCTTTGTAATCATTACCAAAAACATCCTCTACATTCCGGCAGTTGGGATGATACCTGACCATTTTCAACCAGGGATGCCCCTCGGGCCTTATGCCGAATTGTTCGGCAATTTCCCTTTCAAACAGGTGAAACAGCTCATGTTTTTGAGTAAATGACGGATAAAACTCAGGTGCGTCACAGCCGGCCACAAGAAGTTTATCTGTTCGCAAAACTGCCATGAGCTTGATAGAGTCTTTTTCCTGATAAGCAAAATACTGGACCACTTTCCCACCCTCTTCTACAATGCTCAAAACATTATCATAAAATGCATTAAAGGGCAGATGAGGAATTTTTTCCCGTGATATTTTCTCACCGTTTGAAATTTCTAAAAAAGCGTTCGTCATTTAAGTCCTCCGCCTATTGCAGTTACTGCCTCAACAATGGTTTGATATAATGTGTCCGGGATAAAAAAGCACAATATAAGAGATGTTAACAACAGTATATATTGCGGCCACACAAGGCTTGCTTTTTCTGTTAAACAAACCTTTTTATTAGAATCACCTTTATCATAGCTATCGTTATCAAAATTATTAAAGGAAATTTTCATTACCTGATTTGCAAATCCGGCAAATATGACACAAAGGCTCAGAATAAAAATTCCCACTGCCACATAGTGACCGGTTCGAAATGCAGCCACAATAATAAACAGCTCCCCAATAAAAATCCCAAACGGAGGAAACCCTGCAATACCGGCAAAACCGGCAAAAAAAGCAATAAATGTTTTTGGCATGCAGCGGACCATATCGCCTGTATTTTTAATCAGCCGATCTTTGTACCCCAATAAAATATTTCCGGATGACAAAAACAGGGAGGATTTGATCAGGCTGTGGTGAATCATGCACAGCACGGCACCATAAACCCCCAAACCACCGACACCTGTTCCAAAGGCGATAATTCCCATGTTCTCGATACTGGAATAAGCAAGCATTCGTTTATATTCATTCTGTTTAAGGATAAATGTTGCGGCTGCCAGAATGGACATCAAACCAAAAACAATCAGAATCATGCCGGAAAAATCACCGAGTCCGGCTGCATACATAATTTTATTTGTTTTAAAAATCCCCAGGTAGGCACAGTTTAACAGCACGCCGGACAAAAGGGCTGAAGCAGGACTGGGGGCTTCACTATGGGCATCCGGAAGCCAGGTGTGCATCGGAGCAAGGCCCATTTTTGTCCCATACCCAACCAAAATGAAAACAAAACCGGCTTTAAGCCACAGGGGATCTAATTTTTGGGCGACACTAACAAGTGCCGGATAGGAGAGCGGCACATCAACGTTACCAATGTCCATGGCAAGGGTAATAAGAACCGATCCTAAAAGCGCCATGGCAATCCCTACAGAACAGATGAGGACATATTTCCAGGTTGCTTCAAGGGATGCGGAAGACCTGTGGGTATAGATCAGAGGGGCGCTTGCAAGGGTTGTCGCTTCAATGGCAATCCACAGGACCATGATATGGTCGGATAGGGTTACCATTGTCATGGTTGATAAAAACAAAAGTATTGATCCTGAAAAAATATTTTCTTTGAGAATATCACTTTCTTTCAAATACCCGATCGTATAAATGGAAATCAGGAAAAACAGAAGGGAAATCACCAAAAGCGATAACAACCCTTCCGGAGTCACGGCAAAATAGCCTTTAAAAATTGCCTCAGGTCTATTTTTCCAAAGAAGGAGGGACAAAAAAAGATGAATCGTTCCAGTACCGACTAACAGCTGACGACCGGCCCTTTTGGGAAGGAAAAAAGCCAGAATGCCGGTGATAAAAGGAGTCAGAAAAACAATTTCTACCATAAAATAACACCTATTCCTTTAATGTTCTGAGGTGAGCGGTATCAACATCATCAAACGTTTGTTTGATATTTTGAAGTATAATGGCCATTATCATAACGCCGGCAAGCACATCGAGCAAAATACCGAATTCGACAATATGACGGGCACGAACTGAAAATGTAGTTCCTACAAGGTAAATACCATTTTCCATTATGATGTAGCCCAATACCATTGCAATTGCATTACGCCGGGCCATCAGAAGAAACATTCCCGTAACCAGAAGCGCTATGGCAGTGGGAAGTAAGAGCGTATATTCACTGATAGACGCAATATTCAGCTGACGGCTGATGAATGTTGCGGCAACGATTAGTCCAAGACCACAGAGTATGGAGGCATGATATCCGATAATGGGTTGCACTTCTCTTTGGATAGCCACTTTTTTTATGACCATGTAAATGCTCATTGGAATAATAATGCCCCTTATGGATAACGTGACAAGGGTAAAAAAAATGCCACCGCCCGTCATGTCATGCCCGAAAAAAAAAGGAACGATAGATACCACAATCCCTTGAAAGGCAACGACTTTAATAAGCCCGGGCAGCCGGCTTGAACCAAAAGAAAACAAAACCGAAAGCAGGACAAGTGACAAAATAGTGTCAACCGGATATAGCATCATTTGATAAACTCCAACGTAATAATAGTTGCAAAAAAGGCCAATGCAAAGGATGTCAGGACAAATTGCGGAACTTTATCCATTCGATAACGGGCCATGATAGATTCCATAACTCCGACAGCCATATATACAATAACAAGCCCGGCAATATATAAACCGAAAACCAGCCCTGGAATGCCCGAATCAAAAGGTAAAATCAGCCGTGAGATAAGAGTTGAATAGAAAAACAGCTTACAAAAAGAGCCCAGCTCAATCAAGCCCAAATCAGGTCCACTGTGATCTAACACCATAACTTCATGGATCATTGTAAGCTCAAGGTGTGTGGCAGGATCATCAACAGGAACTCTTGAATTTTCCGTCAACAAAATAATAAAAAAGGAAATCACTATAAACAATAATGGGGCACCTGCCATATTCCACAATGCAAGGGTATTTTCTCCCGCAAAATAAGCTGATAACTTAAGTTCGCCGGTCAATCCATAAAACAAAATTAAAATCATAAAAGTTGCTGCTTCACAAATAATCGGAAAATAAGCTTCCCTTGCCGCACCCATACCTTCAAATGGGGAAGCCGTATCCATGGCGGCGGCAATCGTAAAAAAACGGCCAAGTCCCAGAATATATAAAACAAAAATAATATCCCCGTTAAATGAAAAAATCGGGGGATATCCTGCAATGGGCAGAAACATGAGTGCGGTGATGGCACAAGCAAATGAAATAATAGGCCCGAGTTTAAATACAACGGTGGTACTGGTACTGTAAACCGATCCTTTTTTAAAAAGCTTGACCAGCGTATAATAATTAATCAGCAACGGTGGCCCCTTTTTCCCTCCGAAAAAAGCCTTTATTTTAAGAATAACTGCTGAAAAGAAAGGTGCCGTTAAAATTGCAAGAAACCAAAGAATAATGGATTCAATCATAAAATTTTCCCATTTGAATTTAGTTTATAAAAAACAATACTGATACAATCGCCAGTAAAATATAACCAATATACAGATGAATATCCCCGTGCTGAATCCATCTTAATTTATCGAACAGGCTCAGCACCGGACGAACGATAACTTTTTCCATGTGAAGTTCTGCAATATCATGTACATGACTGCGGTAATATGTTTTTAAAGGAAACAGTCCTTTAATTGGAGGATGATCTTCTTTTAACGGTGCCACCGGACTGAAAAACTCAAGCAAGAATGCTGCATAGGATGAGCCGGTATACTGCATTTTAACCGTGGGTCGGGTAAAACCGCATCCCCATGTCCCGGATTGAGTGATGGTTTTACCCCGGTAATAATACCACCTAAGTGCAATCACCAGCAATAAAACAACCAGAAAAATCATTGCGGCAAGCGTAATATTTACCGCCATCCCCTCAAAGGGCGCTAACGGAATATTGCCGTAATCCAGCCCCAAAGCACAAACAGCTTTAATGGACATTTGAATAAAAACCCATGGAAATATACCTATCAGAATGCAGGCAGCCGCAAGGATCGACATGGATACCAGCATGGTTGAACCTTTTTCATTTACATTCTCTGCGGCTTTGGTCCTGGGCTCACCTTGAAAAACAACCCCCACCACTTTGGTAAAGCAAGCCAGTGCAAGTCCTCCGATAATCGCCAGGCTGATAATGGCAACAATGCTCATAACAAAAGCAGACTCACCAAGGGCAACCCCTTTAAATCCGCCCATATAAATCAAAAATTCACTGACAAATCCGTTAAAAGGCGGCAGCCCTGAAATGGCCAGAGATCCAATAATAAAAGTTGTTCCGGTGATTTTCATTGATTTGAGCAAACCGCCCATGGCATCAATGGAACTGGTTCCAGTTTTGTGAAGAACCATGCCTGCACCCATAAACAAAAGTGACTTAAAAACAGCATGGTTGAGAACATGAAGAAATCCGCCGGAAAATCCAAGAACTGCCATCAGCGGATGTCCGGATGAAACTCCAATCATGCCGATACCCAGACCTATTAAAATAATGCCGATATTCTCAACGCTGTGATAAGCCAGCAATCGTTTGAGATCGTGCTGGCCCAGGGCATATACAACCCCCAGGATACCTGAAACCACCCCGGCAATAAGAACAATATTTCCGAAAATCGGCGTGTGAAAATTCAGCAGGGCATACATTCTTATGATACCGTAAATACCGGTTTTGATCATAACTCCTGACATGACCGCAGAAATATGACTGGGGGCTGCAGGATGTGCATGGGGCAACCAGACATGAAAGGGAAATACACCTGCTTTTGAACCAAACCCGACAAACGAAAAAATAAATATCACAATTTTTGCGGAGTCGGGAATAGCCGCCATTGAGCCGAATCCAAAGCTCCCGGTGTAACCGTAAATAATTCCAAATGCAGCGAATATGAACATGGCACCGACATGGGAAAAAACAAAATATAAAAACCCGGCTTTTCTGTTTTCAGGCAAATCATAATTGTAAATGACCAGAAAAAAAGAAGACAGGGACATGATTTCCCAAAAAAGCATGAAGGTGATTATATTTGATGCAGTTACAACCAATGCCATGGCTGCAATCAGGAAACTGAAAAACAAATAGTTCACCGCGATTTTCACTGAATTTTCTGTCTGATTCATGTAATGGAAACTGTAAATGGCGGCAAGCAGAGAAACACCGAAAATGGCCATCAAAAAGAATGCGGAAAGTCCGTCCATTTGAAAGGCCAGTGAAAAACCATTTAAGTATTCAAAGGACGCAACCATATCACTGCCTGTCCCCATAAGTTGTGCAACTGCAGTGATAACCCCTGAAAAACATCCTGCACTTAACAAAACAACAGTAATAATTTTTGTTGATTTGCTGTGCTGTGCAAAAACAAGGGAGAAAAAGCCTCCAAATAAAATCATCATTATTGATATAAAAAATTGAATCATAAATTCCCCACTCTCATAAATTCTCCCACTTTATTTTTATTTGCTGTTCACTGCTATATAACTTTTATTTTTTAAAGCAAAACTTTACATTTATATAAAAAAATCAAAGTTTGTCAATAAAAGAAAAAAAACAACTTGACTAATAAAAATTTTCCCAGACTTTCCTTGACAAAAAGCAACTTACCATCCTATTTAAGACCAATTTATGAATTTAAGGGGTCGATATAACCCTGGAAGAATTATATTAACTTTAGGAGAATTATATTAACATGAGTACTAATGCAACAGCTTTAACAGGTTCGAATTTTGACTGGAAACGTGTCCTTTTTCTTTTAATCGGTCTTACACTTTTTTTTGTTGTTAATTTTGCACCGCCATGGCCGGATGCCATTGATCCTACAGGAAAACATTTTGTGTTGAGCAAAGAGGCCAAGGGTGCCTTGGCCGTGTTTCTTTTAGGGGGTACCTGGTGGGTGTTTGAAGTGGTTCCCATTGGTGTTACAAGTCTTACCATCGGCGTACTGCAGGTTCTGTTTATGATCCGGCCTGCAAATTCGGCATTCAAGGATTTTATGACCCCGTCAGTCCTTTTTATTTTTGCTTCGCTTGTCATTGGCATGGTCTTCACCAAAACAGGTCTGACAAAACGCCTGGCCTATAAGATGCTGGCTGTTGTGGGGGAAAAAACCAGCATGATTTACCTGGGGTGTTTTGTTGTAACCGCTGCCCTGACCCATATCATGGCCCATACTGCCGTGGCTGCAACCATGTATCCTCTTTTAATGACCATCTATAGCATGTATACGGATGATGAAACTCCCACCAAATTCGGTAAAGGCTTGTTCATGGGAATGGCTTTTGTTGCCGGTGCCGGAAGTATCGTAACCCTTCTGGGTGCGGCAAGGGGTGCGGTTGCTCTTGGTTTTTTCAAGGATATTATCGGAAGAGACGTCTCTTTTTTTGAACTTACCTTTTATATGTTCCCTGTTGGATGGGCCATGACCTTTCTTTTGTGGGGATTTTTCATGATTTTTTTCAAGCCTGAAAGAGCAACTATTCCGGGGCTTCGCGAAAAAGCAAAAAAACTGAGTGTTGCAATGGGAAAAATCACAAAAAATGAAATCATTGCTGCAATAATCATTTTTGCCTGTATTTTTGTTATGTCTGTGAAACAATTTGTCCCGTTTTTAAAACCGGTTGACAAAACCGCCATCATTTTGACTTCAACAATTCTCTTTTTTGTATTGCGTATACTGGATATCAAGGATCTTGAATCCATTCCCTGGAATATTATCCTGCTGTTCGGCGGTGCCATGAGTATTGGGTTCTGCCTTTGGGAAACAGGTGCCGCAGAGTGGCTGGCCATCAACTGGCTGACCATGTTCCAGAAATCAAACTATTTTGTCTTTATCATGAGTATTGCATTTTTTGTCATGATCATGACCAATTTTATCATGAATGTTGCAGCCATTGCCATTTCCCTGCCGGTTGCTTTGGTTATTGCACCCTATCTGGGTGTGGCACCTGAAGTTATCCTTTTTGCCGCTCTTGTCACCGCAGGTATGCCGTTTCTGTTGCTTGTTGGTGCGGCACCCAATGCCATTGCCTATGACTCAAAACAGTTTACAACAGGAGAATTTTTCCTCTTTGGAATTCCTGCCAGTATAATGCTAATGATTGTAATTGCAGTTGCAGTTGCAGTTGTATGGCCGCTTATGGGTATGCCGATACTGGTAAAATAATAATGCTTGTGGTATTATTTTATTACCTTGACACTCTCTCCTATCATGGGAATGTCCATACTGGTAAAATAATTACCCAAGTTGAGGAGGAACAATCATGAAAGATAAACAAGTTAAAGAAGTAATGATTCCACTATCCGATTATGCAACTGTTTCGGAAGAGGAAACCCTTGGAAATGCTATTAAAGAGCTTCAACAGTCCAGGAATAATACACAATTAAATCATAAACACCGAGCTGTGCTGGTTTACGATAAAGATAACCAGATTACGGGGAAACTAAGTATCCGATGCATCTTAAAAGCACTTGAGCCCAAATACCGGCAGTTTGAACACCCTGAAAGTATTGGAAATATTGGATTGTCACGATTTGGCTTCAATAACGACTTTCTCAAATCTCTTCTTGACAACTTCAACCTATGGGATGAAACCTTGGAAGAACTGGTCAAAAAGGCATCTAAGCTGAAAGTTAAAAATGTCATGTATACCCCTTCCAGCGGGGAATATGTTGATGAAAACGCACCGATTTCAGAGGCAGTTCATCAGTTTATACTGGGTTGCCACCAGTCACTTCTTGTCCTCAAAGAAGATAAGGTTGTCGGTATTATACGACTGCCTGATATTTTTGATCTGGTCTGCGATATCCTGGTATAAAATTCAGTAATCCATCAAAAAAAGCTGTCTGTATGGGTATTCATACAGACAGCTTTAATATTTTTGCAGACAGCCTTAATAAACAAATAATTGCCTGACAAACCAAATAGCGACTTGCATTATTTGTTGCAGGCAAACATTAGTGAAATACCAAGCCTGACATGGCAGTTAATCTGGCAATATCTTTAGATCTAACCAGAATATTTTACATATATCTATTTGGATATTTCAGTTTTAAGCTTAATATTGTACTTATCAATTTTGGCATGAAGAGTAGGTCGTGACATACTTAATAATTTTGCAGCCTGGGAACGATTTCCGTTGGTTATTTTCAAAGCCTCTGCAACAACTATACTTGAAATGGTATCTATGAAATCATCAAAACTGGATTTTTCAGACGGACTTGATAATACCTGCCGGACCCACTCTTGAATAATATTTAATTCGATTTCTTCGGTAAATTTGATTTTTTCTTTTTTGTTGATCACCTGCTCAAGGTCTGCATTAGAGATCGGGGCGCCCCTGTTGAAAATCATCACTTTTTGAATCAGGTTTGACAATTCCCTTATGTTTCCCGGCCAGTCATAAAGATTCAGGCGAGTTAGCGCTTCTTTTTGGATACTGGGATTATCAATTTTTAAATCAGTTGAAAATTTAGCCATATAATATGAAATCAAATTATTAATATCTTCCCGCCTTTCTCTCAATGGCGGCAATTCAATGGTCACCACTTTTAGCCGAAAATATAAATCTTCCCGGAATTTTTCTTCTTCAATTGCCTGTTCCAAATTTTTATTTGTTGCAGCAATAATGCGCACATCAACGGGAATGGTTTCTTCACCCCCAAGTCTTTCAATACTTTTTTCCTGCAGCAGCCTTAAAATCTTTGCCTGTATATTTAAAGGCATGTCCCCGATTTCATCCAAAAACACAGTACCGCCGTTTGCCTGTTCTATTTTCCCGATATGCCGCTGGGAAGCCCCGGTAAATGCCCCTTTTTCATAACCGAACAATTCACTTTCAAGAAGATTTTCAGGTATGGCAACGCAATTAATAATCAAAAAAGCCTTTTCAGAACGAATCCCATGCTGATAGACTGCCCTGGCCACCAATTCTTTTCCGGTTCCCGATTCTCCCAGTATTAAAACGGTCGCATCGGTTTGAGATACCCGGCCGATTGATTTATATACGTTTTGCATGAGTTTGCTTTGACCTATAATGGCATCTCCTGACTGTTTCTCAGGAACAGCATCCACTTCAACCGGCGATCTCATAAAATATCCCGCCTCGATTGCCAGTTCGATCAGGTTGAGCATCTCCGGCACATCAAATGGTTTGAGGACATAATCATAAGCACCCATCTTGGTGGCTTCGATGGCAATCTGGGTTGTGCCATAGGCAGTCACAATGATGACCGGCAATTTTGAATCAATTTTTTTGATCTGTTTGAATGTTTCCATCCCATTTATACCGGGCAACCGCATATCCAGGATAACCAGATCCAACACATTCTGTTTAACAATTTCAATGCCGGCCTCACCGGAAGCTGCACTGATCACCGCATACTTTTCCTCTTTTAAAAGCTTGCAAAAACTTTTTCGCAATTGATCATCATCATCAATAACCAGAATAGTATCCATATTATGCATCCTTTATGGGAAGTGTAATAATAAAGGATGCCCCCTGGCCTTGTTCACTGGATACATCCAGCCACCCCCCGTGTTCATTTATGATATTAAACGCTATGCTCAGACCAAGACCGGTTCCGTCATCTTTTGTGGTGAAAAAAGGATTAAATACCTGCTCCTTGATTTCCTGGGGAATTCCCGCACCATCATCAATAATTCTGATAACCACAACTTTTTTTAGAGGCTCCACATAATTTTCTTCTTCCTGGATGATAATCAAACCGGTTTTATTCATGGCTTCACAGGCATTGATCATGATATTCACAATCACTTCCTTGAGCTGTTCAGGATCTATAAATGTTTCGGCAAGGGGACGATGCCGGATTAACCGGGTACTCACATTATAGGATTTTAACCGCTGTCCCAGCAGACGAAGGGCACTGTCCACAACAATCGAAGGACTCATTTTTTCCATCCTCAATTTGGGCGGACGGGAAAATTCCAAAAAATTTTCAACAATTTTATTGATCTGTTTGATTTCTCCTGTGATCACATTAAAATCTTCTTGTTGATAATTTGTAAAATCACACGACCGGTTTAATGAAAAAAGCCTCATTTTTACAGACGTCAATGGATTTCGGATACTATGAGCTGTTCCGGCAGCCAGTTTGCCCAGTAATGCCATTTTTTCCGACTGCATAAGTGTTTCCTGGCTCCGCTTTAATTGTTGATGGGCCTGTTCTGAATTTTCAATCAGACCGTGGACACTTTGTTTTAATGCAGCCACTTCATTTCCAGAAGAATTTGATTCTCCCAGCAAATCAGCTTCTGCTGCCAGCTTTCGAATGGGTTCCAATATATGGCGGGCAAAAATATAATTTATCATAAGGCTCAGGACAACAACCGTAATAATGGCAAGAAGGGCAATATATCTGAGTTGATTGGATTCCATACGGCTTGTGTTGATGGCATCTGAAATTTTGTCTTTATGAAAGGTTTTAAATGCTTCGCATAACTCCAGAATTTTAAAAAAATGTTGCCGCACATTCTTGTGAAGACTACTTCCCTTGTCATAATTACCGGATTTATAAAACTCAATGACTTTCTTTTTTATATTAACATAATAATCGTATTCAGATTCAATCTGAGCCACTGAATCTTTTTCCCATTGTTCTTCAACCAAAGACTTGACGGTTACCAGGTGTTCATTGAAAAGCTGCTTATATTTATTAAGCTGATCAATCCATGCCGGGTCACCGTCAAGCAGGTAATACGACACAAATCCTTTCTGATTTACAAGGGATGTACCAAGGGCTTCAGCAGATTGATAAATCACAATATTTTTATCAATAATATCACTGAAAATTTTTTCTATCTTATAGGTATACCAGACCATGAGTACCGCACCAACCATTGTAATACACAAAAGGATGGCATTGACCAGGTAGACCCTGTTTTTAAGACTCAACTGGACTGTAATTTTTTTCATAATTCCGGATGCAGACCTTTTAACCTTTTAACCTTTTGAATTTAGAAAATTTAATTCATACCCGCCGTATACAATACATAAAAACGCTTATACATCTCCGCTTCGCCGTAAAAGGAGCCTGACTTCAGCCTGCCTTATTCGCTCTTCGTGTTCATCTTTTCGTTTCCTGGCATTTTCCAGTTTGGTTTTTATATCTTCAAAATCAGCCGGTTTCATCAAATAATCAAATGCACCCAGTTTCATACCATCCACTGCGGTTTCCGTTGACCCGTGACCTGTCAGCATAATGACTTCAACAATGGGATAAAGCTTTTTAATCTGTTTTAAAGTTTCTATTCCGTCCATGCCAGGCATCCTGATATCCAGGAAAACCACATCAATGCCTCCTTTTTCCAAAGCCTTCAACGCCTCATTGCCACTGTAGGCTGTGGAGACTTTCTCTCCCTGCTGCTCCAGGCGCAGGGAAAACATTTCAACAAAATCTTTTTCGTCATCAACTATCAGGACTTTTGCTGGTATTTTTATCATTTTTCTTCACTCCTTGAATAATTAATTATCTCAATAGTCATATTGTATATTACTGTAATTATATATTATTTCACTATATTTACATACCATTATACTGTATTTGCGCACATTGTTTTCATTCAAGCCTTTTTGGCAGATTAATCATAAAACTGCTTCCCTTACCCAAAGTGCTTTCAACCGTAACCTCACCACTCAGACTGGAAATGATTTTATGAACCACAAAAAGCCCTAGACCGGTTCCTTCATCAAAAGGTTTGGTTGTAAAAAAAGGATCAAATATCTTTCCTAAATTCTTTTTAGGTATGCCGATTCCATTATCTTTAATTTCAAGATTGATATCAACATCGGTTTCCAACAAAGACAATGTAATGATACCATTATTCTTCACCGCATGAACCGCATTGCTCAAAAGATTTATGAGAATCTGACGGATCTGATAAGGATCACTCCATAGAACCTTTTTTTTCTTGTCGGTTTTCCATTTGATCTGTATGTTTTTTTCTTCCACTTCCCTTTCAAGCAATCCTAATGTTTCACCCAGCAAGGCTTTCAGGTCAACTTCTGAAATCTGAGATTTCTGTTTTTTAACATGGCCCAGAAGCTGATGGGTAATTTTACGGGCCCGTTTAACACTTTTTTCTATTTTTTCTATCCCCAGCAGCAATGCTTCTTTCTGGGGTATCCTTGACATTTCCGGTTGAATGATCACCTGCTTCATAAAACCTGCAGATTCATTGATGATGGCCAGAGGATTGTTTATTTCATGGGCAATGCCGGTGGACATGGTGCCCAGAGATACAAGACGTTCCGTATCAATCATTTTTTTTTCCAGCTTTGCACGGTATTCCAGCTCTTTTTGTTGTTCTTCCTCCAGCCTAATCATTTCAAAGGCCTGCTTGATTTTATTTACCAGGTGATCAAGTTCCACAGGTTTGGTTAAATAATCAAACGCACCTGATTTTATTCCTTCAATTCCATCTGAAACTGTAATATTTCCTGTTAAAAGAATAACCTGAATTTTTTCATAGGTCTGTTTAATGGCTTTTAATGTATCAATCCCGCTTATCCCGGGCATTTTAACATCCAGAACAACCACACCTACAGGCTTACGGCCAAGAATATCCAGGCACTCTTCTCCACTTGAAGCCTGAATAGGGGCAAACCCTCTTTTTCCAAGCCTCTTGGCGATTGTCGTTCGGAAACCATCTTCATCATCCACCAGAAGAAGACCTGGCCTATCATTATTGGCGTTATTCATGCTTTATTCTTTACACCTTTGTTTTATAAGAATTATCCTAAATTAACCCCAGGATTCTCCACCACAAGGCTGCAACCACAACTAAAACCGTCAATAAAACAGGTGTGGCAACCAACCCTACTTTAGTCAGATCGGATGATTTAAAATACCGGTAACTGTATGCAATGGCATTGGGGGGACATCCGATAACAAGGAGCATGGCAAAAGAAGTGGCTGTTCCCAGACAAAGGGACAGTACCGTAGGGTCCACACCTTCAAGCTGCGCCATGGGAATGACAATGGGAAGAATCAGGGCGGCCGCAGCAACATTAGCCATTGCGTTTGTTACCAAAGCCCCGAAGACACCTACGCCAACAAAAAGAACCAGCCAGCCTTTTCCCTGAATCAAAGGAAAAAACAAATGGGCAAAGTAATCTGCAGCCCCGGAATACCCCATGGCCAGGCCCAGTGAAATTCCGCCGCCGAAAATAAACAATGCCGTTCCCCATTCCAGGTTGTCATTGATATCACGCCATTTTAACACTTTGAGCAATACCAGGCAAGTTACCCCCAGCATACCGGTTACGGAATAATCTATACCGTGGAGACCCTTTGTCAGCCAAAGTAAAAATGCACAGGCAATAACGGTCACGGTTTTTTTCTCAAGTGACGTCATTGGACCTAAATCTTCATCAAAATCAGGCAGCTTGAATTTTGGATCCGGCCTAAAAACCACATACACAATGCATACGGCAATCGGCACTGTAATAAACGCTGCAGGCATGCAATATAGCATCCAGTCAAAAAAAGTGATCTCAATCCCTGTAAATTCTTTTAAAAAAGCTGCTGAAACCATACATCGCCCTCCGCCCACAAGAGTTCCCATACCGCCGCAAGAGCAGGCAAATGGCAATGACAGCATCATAAACTTGGCTGTATTGGTATGGGGTTCTATACCAACAGCGCGCATCAGCGGTAGCATGGTCACGATTCCGATGGCACAGGCTGCGGCATCATGCATGAACGATGAAGCAAGTCCAAGTCCTATGGCAATAATAAAGGTAAACCGAGTAATACTGTTACCTGCTTTTTTGATGATAAAATATCCCAGACGTTTGGTTAAACCGGCTTTATCAAGTGCAATTGCAAAAATCAGGCAGCACATGATAAAAATAACTACCGGATGCATATAAGGAGCCCACGCAGTTTTTACATCTGTAATCTGCATGATGACCAGAAAAACCCCTATACAAACCGCAGTTATTTCAAGTGGAATCGGCTCAATTACAAACAATATGACCAGAACGGCAAGGATGGACAAAAACCTTTTCGCCTTTGGTGAAAGCCCGTTAACATAATCAACAGTAACGGTATCCAGATTCAAAGTTTTTGCTTTTTGCTCTAAAAATTTTGCTCTGCCCTCAAGAGAACCGGGTGAATTTGCCTTTAAAACATATGATTCTGTTGGAATTTTTCCTTCAGGCATAACAGTAAAATGTTGTGTCACATTCTGTAAAAGAATTCGGCCGGTATCGCCTGATATTTTAAATTGCGTTCCTTCCGGCCTTGGAAGAAGAAAAACAATCACACCTATCAACACCGCAACACAGAGTTTAAATCCATTAGTCTTATAAAACATATCTTCTCCTTAACAACTCAACTCATATTTATATTTTTTCATTAATCAGCATGGGACTCATCAGACAATTTTTGTTGATGCCTGTGGGCTTCATGGATTTTATCCATTAACTCCGAAAGCTCGCATGGCTTGCTCAGATAATCAAATGCACCAAATAAAATTCCTTCTTTGGCAGCTGTTTGCGAACCGTGTCCAGTCAATATGATCACAGGAAGGTCAGGAACCATTCTTTTGATAACCTTTAAAACTTCGATTCCATCCATGTCTTCCATTTTTAAGTCAAGGAGTACCACATGAAAATCTTGTTTTCGAAGTATCTGTATGGCCTGGGTACCGCTAAATGCCTTTGTTGCAATAATAGATCGTCTGGATAACCTGTTGGACAAAACATTCAAATACCCTTTTTCATCGTCAACCAGCAAGACGTTTATGCTGTTCTTGTTGTTCCCGCTCATGATCTGCCTCTTTTTCTTATACTCTCCGCTCAGTAATTTCTCTTATGCGGGCTTCGGTAATTTTTTCTTCATGTATTCTTTTCTTTGATGCGGCATCATTTGCTTTGCTTACCAGCACATCAATATCACAGGGTTTCATCAGGTAATCAAATGCACCCAGCTTCATCCCGTCAATTGCTGTTTCTATAGTGGCATGACCTGTCAGCATTATGACTTCCACAAGGGGAAATCTTTTTTTAATTTCAATTAATGTCTGGATACCATCCATTCCAGGCATCTTTACATCAAGAACGACCACCTCAACGGCTTTATTTTTCTCAAGCTCATCCAAAGCCTCCTTTCCACCGTAAACTGCAGAAACACTCACATCTCTTTTTTCAAGACGTTTGGTAATGGTATCGAGAAATGGTTTTTCATCATCTACCAGCAATAATTTAATTTTTTTCATATTTAGTCTCCTTATATATTTATCTGATTATCAGTTATCTGATTATCAGTATCATTATTTTTGTCTTCAATTAAATCTTCCTGAAAAGGTATCCATATGCGAAATTTTGTCCCGATACCGACCTGGCTGTAGACATCAATTTCTCCCCCCATCTTCTGGATTATGCCGTAACAGATTGAAAGGCCAAGCCCGGTCCCTTTTCCAACGGCTTTTGTTGTGAAAAAAGGATCAAATATTCTGTCAAGATTATCCCTTGGGATACCGGGCCCGTCATCTTCAATTGAAACCACCAGTTGGTTCTTTTCAATCCGGCTGATGCTTGTTTCAATCGTAATTGTTCCACCACTTTTCTCCATTGCATCAATGGCATTATTGATTAAATTAAGAATAACCTGCTGCAGTTCAGAAGGAGATATCCTGATATAAGGAATCCCCTGATTCAGTTTTGTTTTAATCATAACATTATTATATCTTGCCATTTGAGCAGTCAGAGAAACAATTTCTTTGATGGCATCATTAATTTGGACATCATTGATTGTAGAATCCGTTTTCCTGGCAAAACTGAGCAGCTTATGAGTAATCTCCTTGCACCGTTTTCCCTGGGTGTTGATCTGGCGCAGGGCCCGCTTGAATTCATCAAAATTTTCAGATCCGTTTAAATCCTCTTCTTCAAGAAGATCCTCTATCCATCCGGCCTCTTCAACCATAATGGCAACCGGATTATTGATTTCATGGGCAATGCCTGCGGCAAGTTCACCTATAGTTGCCAGTTTTCCGCTTTCAATCACCTGTTTGTTCATGACCTCGCTCTTTTTGTCCGCACTTGAAATCAGCTCGACAATATTGCGGGGAAGCATAAAGGCGACTGAAAGAATAGCAATGCATCCAAAAACGAATATGATCAAAGTGAGAAGCTGTGTTTTCCATAAATCATGAAAAGCATCACTGATATCCTGACGAAACACCATTATCCAGTCAATATTTTTAAGCATTGACGTTACACATAAGAATTGATTTCCCGAGGCATCATGTTTTTTTTCAAAAACCGTTTCATTATTGTTATGCCCTCTGCGATCCACCATTGATGCAATGATTGACGGGTTGAATCCCATGTCAGTTTTGGTTTGCAGTTGGCCTTTACTATTAACAATAAAGGCTATTCCGGTTTCACCGATATGAATGTTTTCCACCAAAGAATTAAAGGCTCCGAAATTGATGGTTGACCGTAAAATATAGTCGGAATCATTTGATTTAACCTTGATGGCAATAATAAAATGGGGATGTCCCCTTAACCCGGCAAACACATCACTGATATAAAACGGTTTGTCTACTGCGTTCAAAAACCATTCAGCCTTTGAATAATCTGCATTTTCAAGTTTAAAAGGCCCTTCATAAGCAAACTGAATACCGTTTTCATTGACCAGTCCCAAATCAGTAAAGACATCTCCATATTCATTTTTTAATAATGTCAGATTAGTTTGAAGAAATTGCGTTGGGATCTGGGGCTTACTGTCAAAATACCGGGCTATAAACTGAATATTCCCTAATTTTTCCAATAAAAAAGTATCAATATTCTGGGTGTGCCGTTGAACCAGTTCTGAAATGTGAGCCTGAATTTTTTCAGTATATGTCAGGTTAAATCGATAAAAAAGAATGCCGGTTGTTAATATCATGGGAAAAAATGAAACAATTAATATCAAAACTGTCATTTTTCTTGTCAATATCTGATAAAAAGCTTTTCGTTCTGGTAAAGATTGTTCCATTATGTTTTTCCCTTTTACACTTTTTATTTTTATTTCCTCTCATTTGCTTATTATTTATATCAAAATACATGCCAAACATTACGAAAACCGTAACATAACATAACACATTAAAAAAACAGTACTATTCAATCTGTAAAAACATCTGACACCACGCCCAGACATGTCAGTTTTTTTTACAGGCAGTAAAACAAATTGACTAACAGTCAATAAATTGATCAGTATTTTGTAAAATAATCTTTGGTTAGTTTAACTTTTAAGACTTTGCCGAATTTAAGTTAATTGATTTTTTCGATGGAATACAGATAATTTTTATATGTTGTCAGGTAAAATGACAGTGGGCGTGAAAAATTCCTTCCCAGAATACCATCAACAAATAGCCTGCTGATATACTGCTCGTGTTCCAGTATTTTCTGGGACTGCAAAAAAATAATTTTTTCTTCCGGAGTCAGCCGTGAAACCATATCAATCATAACGGTTCTTGCCCTTGGCAGATACATCCAGAAATAAAACAAATCAAGAGAATTAATAATAATCATTCGAGCAAGATCCTTTACCTCGGAATTCCTGCTGTTAAATAATGCTTCTGATTTTTCAAGGATCTTGAGTTCTTCAACTTCAGGAAAAAGAAGTTCCAATTTTGAATAGGTATCAAACAGATCTGAAAATTTCTTTTTTATATCCCTTTTGCGAAGGCCCATATTATGAAACCGATCTGCCGTCCCTTCTATAATTCCCGCCACGGCATCAGACGCTGCTTTTGAAATGATGGCAGCCCATTTTTGAAGAATAACCTCAACAGCAGCAACACCAAAAAAACTTAACATCCCGCCAACCATGCTGCTGAACACGATTGCAACAGGAATGGAAAGGATACTCCGAAAAAAATTACCGGTTATGGCACCTTTGGGAAGTCCGCGAAATGCATTGTGAGTAGAAAGATAAATTCCATTGGCAAGCGCCATGCCGGAATACAATATCATAGGACTGGAAGTTATATTTATGCCAAAGGTCTTATCAAGGAGAACAGTTTTAATCACATAATCCAAAAGAGGAACTGAAAAACCTGTATATAGCAAGGAGTCTGTCAGTCGCTCCCAACTAATGTAATCATTCCATTTTAGCAGGGAGGATCTTCGAAGGCCGCCTCCCCCGAGAACAGATTGTAAAACATTTCGAATACCAGTAATACCAAACCAGATGAATGCGCCGAAATAGGCCAGAAACCACCAATCTTTGGTAAACGCAAAACAGATAAATGCAGGAATAAAACCAATAATCACTTTAAAGCCGTTTTTAAGTCGTGTATTAAGATTGTTCCAGGATTTTTCCGTAATATTTTTTTCACTGTCCGGCAAATCAAGTCGAAGACCGTTTCTGATGTCCTTTTGTATTCCGCCAAGAGTAACAATATTACCTTTTCTTTTCATATCCATGAAAAAGGCCTCAAAGACCCACTCTTTTTTTTGCACCTGCATAATTTGATCAAGACCGGGCAAGCGTTTTAAAATATTCATCACCCATTTTAAAACAGGATGCATACTGTTTATCGGAAAAGAGGTCACCCTCTGGTTTACTTTGATGTTTGCCGGAAGAATCAATCTGTCCCCGGTATATTTTTGGATCTCTTTTTTTGCTCTGAAAGTCAGTGTGTTTACAATACCAAATCCCATTCCATAAGTTTGATTGGATCTTCCGTTTGAATCACTGCCCAACCTGGATTTGAGCGGCCTTACTGAGTACATGTTTTTCAATGCATCAATATCATGAAGGATATCCACAAGTTTTTTCAACCGGTCTGTCTTATCAACATAATCAGACTGTTCCACACTCGTGATAATTTGCCGGACAACCCGTTTGAGCTTTAACAGGCTTCCGTCATTAATGGCTTCTTGAAGCGCATTAACTGAAAAGATATGATCTGTCTTGCCGAGAATAAAATCTTTTAAATTTACGATTTCAAGCCGGGTAACCAGACCATCGCTTTCATAAAGAATCTCAAGAACGTCTTCCGGTTTCAGGTCACCCAGATTAAGGGTAATTCTAAAACCATGATGAAGCTTTTCAATATTGGCAAGAAGTTCTTTGAAATTCATTTTAAGCCTGTCAGGCAAATCAATATCATTGCAGATATCAAACAGCATGGGCATACCATGATGTTGGGACAGGCGCAAATAGTTGGAAATAATGTCTCTGGCACTAAAACAGTCCATTTTTTCCACCATTTGTTTTATCTTTTGCTGTTCCTCGGCATCAGACATACTAAACATCTGATTTAAATCTTTGATTCGCTCTTTCATTGCAAAGACTGCAAGAGAATGAATATACTCTCCAAGATGAAGGACCGAGGGCTGTCCGGGAAATGCAAACCGCAAAAACTCCTCGGGCACAGGCCGTTTCATATCAATATCAAAATCCCGGCACAAGGTTTCAAACTTCTGCTCATTAAAATCAGACAAAAGGCGTAACACACATTTTTCCTGAAATTTTAAAACCGCCTTCCCCTGTTCCATAAATTCAACCACATGGGGTTCGGCAAGAAAACACAGGAAAGTATCAACATCAGGAAGCCCTCTGGATACCCAGATCAATGAGATGGTACTATTCCGGTAAGCTGCCCAGAATTCAATACCGATTCTAAGATCAATTTCCATAATCCTTGCAGCTTCGATGAGTTCTGCGGCAAATCTGGGTTCAATATAATGGTAATAAATCACTCTTAACCGGCGAATCCCCTTTATCCAGGCATCCATAATAAGATGGGTAGGAGATTTGCGGCCCGATGTATTGGCATCATGCACATGGTCGTCAAAGGTGATCTGGTTCCATTCTTCAGGCATTTCCAGAAGATGATAATGTTTGAGCAGTCTTCTGACAATCCTGGGTTTCCCAAAGGCTGCCATACGAAAATCATGGGCCAGGTGCAGTTGAAGAGAATAATCTCCTTTTGCCCTGACAAGCTCCTTCATTATTTGAAGCAGAACCCTGGCAGTATTTTTCGCCATGGGACCGTCAGCCGTGCTGAAAATATCATCATTCAGGCCCTTAAGAGCTTGCAGACGATTTTCTATCTGTCCTCTCTCCATTGACTCGAGAAGGTTTACAATAGAATATGCAGTCCTAAGTCCTTTGGATTCCGCCAGTTCCTTTATCCCCAGAGGGTGAAAAAAAGGGTAATATAATTTACGGGTATACCCAAGGGTGTTATCTGCATCATAGACTGAATTAACAATCCGGATAAGTTCATGGTCTCGTTTGTCAAAAAAGAACTGCTTTATTTTTATACTCCCTGAAAAACTATATTTAAAACCGTCTAATCAAAATGCATATTTTCAAAATCAATAGTTATTTCATATTCTCCTGAATTGGAAGCCCGTTTTAAAGAAAATCCCAATTTTCTGCCCAGCATCAGCATTTGTGTGTTTTCAGCCAGGACAAATCCAACCACATGCTTTACTCCCCTGCTCTGAGCTGCCTTTAGGCATTGTTTGAGAAGAGATGAGCCAATCCCCTTGCCATGCCAGCCGTCACTTATGGCCGTTGCAAACTCACCCCGGGTCTTGTCGGATTCTAGAATAATTCTGCATACACCGACCATTTTTTTATCCTTGCCTTCTCCCATCAGTGCGACAAGCGCAATTTCCCTGTCATAATCAATCTGGGTTAATTTGATAAGCATGGTTTTGGACAATTGTTTTACAGGTGAAAAAAATCTCATATAAATACTTTTGGGTGACAGTGAATAAAAATGCTCTATCAGCAAATCCACATCACTGGGTCGAAGAGGCCTTATAAAAAATTCATGACCATTGACTGTATAATCTTTTCTTTCATACTGCCATGGATAGGAACTGATGATCAAATGCCCGGGGGACGCAACAGATGGTTCGCAAACAATAACCCTGGCATCCACAGCCGTTATCTCACCATTTTCAACCATTAACGGATTGATATCCAGTGCATTGATTTGCGGGAAATCCGTAACCAGCCTTCCCGTCCTTATCAACAATTCCTCCAGCAATGAAATGCTGACCGGTCTGAAATTTCTAAATCCCTTTATAACCTTTGATATTTTGGTTTCTTCGATCATCTGTCGGGCAAGAAGCCTGTTCAATGGAGGCAGACCAATTGCAGTATCCCTGAACACTTCGGTCATGACACCTCCCATCCCAAAAACAATCACCGGTCCGAAATTGGGATCTGTTTTAGCACCGATGATCAACTCATAATCTGCCGGATTCTGCATGGCTTGAACGGTTACACCTTCAATAACAGCCTTGGGCGCAAATTCCTTTGCTTTTTCAATTATTTGAGCAAACGCTTTTTTAACCTCGCCGGCTGTTTTAAGATTCAGGATTACCCCATCGCAATCTGATTTATGAAGAATTTGCCTTGAACAGATTTTCAAAACAACCGGATATCCGATCTGCTCGGATAGTCTTACAGCCGTGGCTTCCGATTCAGCCAGCTGGGTTGTATTGACTGTAATTCCATAAGATTGAAGAAGGTTTTTGGCCTGTATCTCCGTCAAACTTTCAACTTTGTTGGAAATAGCCTTTTTGATTATATTTTCAGCCTTTGACCGGTTGATAATCAATTTTTTATCTGTTCGAACGGGAATTTCCAATAATGTTTCAATATTACGGCCATATTGATAAAAATTCTTAAACGCCCGGACAGCACGCTCTGCTGAATCATAGGTCACAATACCGGCTTGATTTAACACCTGCCGGGCCTGTTGAACATTATCCCCTCCTATCCATGCCGTAAAAATAGGACAAGACAAGGTTTTTAAAAAATTTGTCAACTCGTTTGCCAGCTTAAACGTATCCATTGTCCCGGCCGGAGAACACAGCAACAGCAAGGCATCAGTTTCTTCTGATTTGGCACATATTTTTGCCACCTCAATATAAATTTCGGCTGCTGTATCCCCGAGGATATCTATGGGATTTGCCCGGCTCCAGTTTTCCGGAAGAATTTTATCCAGCTTTTCAATGGTTTCGGAACTGAGCTGCACCGGTTCCATTCCATGGGAGGCCAGGGCGTCTGCAGCCATAACACCCGGCCCGCCTGCATTGGTAATAATTGTAAGGCCGGATACTGAAGGACGGCCCAGTTTTGATAAAAATTCAGAACAGTCCAATAATTCTTCAAATTCATTTACCCGTATAATTCCGGCCCGGCGAAATGCTGCGTCATAAATTGCATCTTCACCTGCCAGGGCACCTGTATGGGATGCCGCCGCCCTGGCCCCGGCTTCTGATCTGCCTGATTTCAAGGCGATAATGGGTTTTATCCTGGAAACTGCCCGGGCCGCACTCATAAAATTTCGAATATTGGTGATATTCTCCATGTACATGACAATACTTTCCACAGAACTCAAAGATCCCAGATAATCAATCATATCTGCAAAATCCACATCTAGCATTGAGCCAAGACTGATAAAATGACTGAACCCTATCTTTTCGCGATGTGCAAGATCCAAAACAGAGGTACACACTGCGCCACTCTGGGAAAGAAAGGCAATTTTACCTGACAAAGGGGACAGATGTGCAAAACTTGCATTAAGAGCCTTTGAAGTGTTCACCACTCCCAAACAATTGGGTCCGACAATACGCAGATTATATTTTTTGGCCTTTTCCAGAATTTTTGCTTCAATCGCCTGTCCTTGCTTTCCGATCTCTTTTCCGCCGGATGATACGATAACAGCGCCTGCCAAACCTGCTTTTCCACAGGATTCAACAATAGGAGGAACAAACTGTATGGGCGTTGCAATGACAGCCATGTCCATATCCGATTCGATCTCTTCAATATTTTTAAACGAAGGCAAACCCATGACACTGGTATGGTTTGGATTAACAGGAAAAATATCTCCCCTGAACCCATTTTTTAAAAGATTGCTCATAATTGAAAATCCAACCGAACCCTTTTTTTCACTGGCTCCAACCACTGCCACTGATTTCGGGTTAAACAGTCTGTGCAAATTAAGTGTACTCATCCTTCATCCTCCCACATTTACGAAAGCCACCCCATCGGACATAGCCTGTTAAAACGATTCAAACACACTGTTTTACAGTACCATACATTCGGTCATTTCACTTTTATTTGCTCCTGGTGAATTTCAGTTCATCTCGGACACTGACGACCGGAACCGAAGAATGCCGAAAGACCTTTTCAGCAACACTGCCAAAAAGAACTCTTGACAGGTTTCCCCTGCCCTTGTTGGCCATCACGATCAAATCGACTTTCTCTGTTTTTGCAGCGTTCAGGATACATTCAAACGGAACCCCCTCATCAACTTTTATGGTCATCTTTGATTTTTCATCGGAAAAATTTTCATCTATCAAATTTTTTATTCTTTCATGCCTATCTTTTCTTAATTCCCTGATATAGTCTTGTGCATTGATTTCATTTGAAAAATAACCGGGGAAATAACCACTGACCATTTCAACACCGTTGATATCCCTTTGATTGATAACATTTAAAATAATGATTTGAGCCTTTGATCCTTTTGCAAACTCTACAGAATACTTCAATGTCATCAAAGAATATTCAGAAAGATCAACACATGCTAATATTTTGTTTATTTTACTCATTGCAATTCTCCTTTATCTTTTAATAATTTTTCTTAATCCCCTTGACAAATCAGCCACATAAAGCAGTTCCCCTATTCCATGAAACTTTTCAACCAAGCTGTCAAAATTGTCGGAATCAATGTCAAATGTATGAAAAAACACCTTTCTAAAACCGTCTTCCATATCATCATAAGAGGTCATGATACTGCACAACCTGCCACCACTGTTCCGAATCATATCCGTTAAATTTTTTATAATGCCGGGTTTGTCCGGCAAATTAAATGCAAACACCTGCCCTTTGTTTGAAACACCTGTAAAAGACACAAAACATCTAAAAACATCGCTTTTTGTAAGGATACCCTCCAGCAAACCTGCCTTATCAACCACCGGCATTCCTGATATCCCTTTGCTCAGCATGATTCCGGCAGCTTCATCAACCGTATGATCAGAATGAATAGTAACAGCAGGCTTGGACATGACCGACTCAACACTAATGGAATCCAATAAAGATACAATCTCAAATTTATCCAGGGTCGTGGCATCAGAAGGGGTAGCTTTTTTTATATCACCATCCGTTACAATACCGAAAAGCTCTCCATTTTTCAAAACAGGAAGAATGGAAATAACCCTTGTCCGAAACAATTTGGCAGCATCATTCAAAGACTCATTATATTCTATGGTAATGACGGACCTGCTCATCCATTCTTGTATAACCACATTACACCTCCTTTATCTCCTAATTATTTTCCGAAATCCCCTTGACAGATCAGCCACATAAAGCAGTTCCCCTGCCCTGTTAAATTTTTCAACCAGATTGTCAAAGTTGTCGGAATCAATGTCAAATGTATGAAAAAATACTTTTCGAAGTCCTTCTTCTATATCATCGTAAGAGGTCATGATGCTGCACAGCCTGCCGCCACTGTTCATTATCATATCTGTTAAATTTTTTATAATGCCGGGTTTGTCCGGCAAATTAAATGCAAACACCTGGCCATTATTTGAAACGCCGGTAAAAGACACAAAGCATCGAAAAACATCGCTTTTCGTAAGAACACCCTCCAGCGAACCGTCAGAATCAACAACCGGCACTCCTGATATCCCTTTGCTCAACATTATTCCGGCTGCCTCATCAACCGTATGATCTGAATGAATGGTGACAACAGGACTGGTCATGACAGACTCAATCCTAACAGAATCCATTAATGAAAAAATTTCAAACTTATCCAGAGCCGGTGATTCAGAAGGAGCTGCTTCTTTAATATCACCGTCAGTTACGATACCAATCAACTCTCCATTTTTTAAAACAGGGAGCATGGAAATCACCTTTGTCTGAAATAATTTGGCCGCATCTTTCAAAGATTCGTTATAGTTTATAGTAATTACGGATCGGCTCATCCATTCTTTTATCAACATCATTAATCTCCTGTAGTTTACGCATCATTCTTAACAGACCCTTGCCTGTTATATTCTTTAATAGCAATTGACGTGCCAGTTTTATAAAAAAAATAAAACCCACGGGTATAAAGCTTCTATGGCTCTCAAAGCACAAAAAAAATACCTGGTCTTTCAAGAAACAAAGACAACAATCATGCAGGTTGTAAAAGAAGCTGACACAGGCAAGGGGGAAGCAATTTGATATAATTTAAAAGAAATAGTCCGGGAAAAAGCAATGAAGTCAAATCAGTAGTGTCAGGCTTGTATTATTGCCTTTTGTTTATCAAAAAATAATATTTTTGATAAACAATAAAACAAACCTGACACAGTTTACTATAGTTTAAATCCTAAAGTTGAGTTACTTAAAAAAAACAGCTCCTGTCTTATGAATTTAAAATTTTTTCCATTTCAAAAAACAAATCCTGTTCCCTTATCACACCCACGGTTTTGCCTGACAATGTCACAAGAAGGCGTCTTTCCTTTTTATAAATCATTAGATATGCAGCCTCCATCAGGTTGGAATTGCTCTCAATGGAAACAGGAGAGGGAGACATGACATCACTGATGCATTTGTCTTTTATAGCAATGATCCCCTTACTGAACATTCCTTTCCAAAACATTGGGGAATATTCAATACTGTCTGCCAGGGATGGCTTGGGTGCGGTAAGATAGGCCGGCATGATCATTTCCAAGAGATCTCTAATGGTTAAAATTCCGTTTATCTCATTATCATCCCCTTTCACAAGAATAGACCGATGACCGGTTTCCATGAGCCGGTTTGTTGCCATCTTTGTGATAAAGGATTTTTTAAGTTCGTTGAGTGCTTCAAATATGGTTTTACCTTCATTTATAGTTGTGTACTCTGTAATGGGAATCATAACAGATGTAACCTTTCTTTCTTCCTTGTCGGATAATTCACCTGGCATATGACAGGCTTCCTTGATCTTTTCCGCCAGCAAATCAATATCACATGGTTTGCTCAGATAATCAAACGCCCCTTCAACCAGGGCCTCCCTTGCTGAAGGGATGCCCCCGTGGCCGGTCAGCATGATAACCGGCAAATCAGGATTGATTTTTTTTATTCTTGCCAGGGCCTCGTGGCCATCAATTCCCGGCATTTTAATATCCAAAATAACCACATCAGGAGCTTCTGATATTTTTTCAAGAGCTTCCTCTCCACTTTCTGCAAGAATTGTTTCAAACCCTTTTTTCATCAATATTTTTTTGGTCGTATCCCTGAATCTTTTTTCATCATCAACCATTAACACTTTTATTTTTTTTGTCATCTGTGTTGTCTCCTTATTGATCAGTGCTTTTCATACTATTTGTGCGATATTATCGGATTTTATCCTTAATTAACGAATGCCATGATTGCTGAATATATCAAAAAAAACTGAATGGTCATGGAAACCAGCAAAATAAACAATACCTGTTTCCATGTTAACATGCAGGTATTTTTAAAACCCGTATATATCAGCCACCATTTCCAAGGCTCTGAAAACCACAAAAGAAAAGGAAGCCACGATATAAACAGGGTCACCCCGGATGAAAATGCATACAGACTGAAAATGATAAAAAAAGAGGTGCGTTTACCCAGAATCATTGCCATTGAAATATACCCCAACACTGACGAGATAAGTATCATTCCTGACGCATTGGCAAAAAAAATGACAGCCATTACCCAGACAGGTTTAGAATATGCCCCGGTTAAAAGACTTGCAATGGTGAAAAAAACACAGGCAATCATCATAAATCCCAAAGTTTTTCTCAAAGTTGCCTTTTCCGGAAGCTCCTTAAAAAACTGCCCTGGTTCTATCAAAAGCTGAATCAGAGAATAAGAGTAAAACTGCCATGCTTTTAAACTTGATTCCAACATAATCGCACTCTCCTTTAGATATCTTTGTCTGAATCAATCATGTGCTTGTTCACAGGTCATACCAGTTTTGAAATCAAACCGAAAAAAAGCATGATAATTGTCATAAAGAAAAAAATTTTACGTTCAGTCTCTTTGCTGAAAAACAATTTTGTATTTTTCACTATTGTTTTCTTGGCTTTTATATTTTTTATATCTTGTTTTATTTCTATTTGTTTATTCATAACAGCATCCGTTTAAAATCAAGTTAAAATCCGGGCATCATACCAAATCCCCTGAATGACCAGAAAACACCAGTCATAAAAAGCAATACAACATTGGCCAGGAAAAATATGGGAATGCCAACCCTGAGATAATCCTTGGGCTCAAGATATCCGCTGGCGTAAACAATTGCATTGGGAGGCGTGCCTATAATCAGGCAATAGGCAAATGATGAGGCAATAGCTGTAGCCATGGCCATGAACGGCAGATAAGTGGTTCCGGGATGAACCATACCAGCCATGTTCAGAGCAATCGGCCCGACTGAAGCTGCGGCAGGACCGTCTGCCATAAGGTTTGTAAGAATCGAGGTCAATCCGTTACTGACCATCATTAAGGGAAGACCGGCTTCCATACCAAATTGTGCTAAAAAGTCTATGACGGATCGAGCCAGCCAGTAAGCTGCACCGGTATTATCAAGTGTCCTTCCAAATATGATGGCACCTGCATATAGCCAGACAACCCCCCAATCCACTTTGTCCTGGTAATCGCGCCAGTTGACAACTCCGGTAAGAATATAGGCCACGGCACCTGCTACGGCAATAACACCAATGCCAAGGCGGATGGGATAAATACCCATGTTAAAAAACACTTTCTCCGTAAACCATCCAAACACCATGATAACAAATATAATCAGGGCCCATATCTGCTTGGAATTCCATGATCCCATTTTATCGATTTCTGTTCTTAATTGATCCATTGCAGGTGCCAGGGAAACGATTTTGGGCCTGAAACGAAGATTTGTGACAAACCAGGTAACTGGAATCATAACAATGACAAACGGAAAACAATAGGTAACCCATTGAAAATAACCGATATCAACCCCAAACATATCAGTTAAATAGGTCATCATAATAACATTCCTGGCACCGCCGGAAGGCGCTCCAGGGCCACCTATATTGCAGGCCATGGCAATACTGATCATTAAAAGTTTTGCAAGCTCCTTATCCTCCGGCACTTCATCAGTCAAGCTGTTCTGGTATAACAGCATCCCAATGGGAAGAAACATGGCAGCCAGGGCATGATCCGATATAAATGCGGCCAGAGGTGCAATAATGACAAAGAAAATCAAGGTGATCCATTTGGTATTGGGGACGGCCAGTTTTTTAAACATTGCCATGCAGACCCGTTTATCAACACCTGTCTTAACAAAGGCCGCAGCAAACATAAGACTGCCCATGATAAACCAGCAGGCATCACTCCAGTACAGCATAGCCACTTCTTTTCTTGAAACCACCCCGGTAAAAACAAGGATCAGGCCAATACAAAAGGCAACTGCCGGCAAGGGAATACACTCGGTTAAAAAACAAGCCACAACAAACAACCCCATGGCAATGGAAACTTTTATATGCCAGGCACCCTTGTCGGCAGCTTTTTTATCATTTCCTGTCAGGTCTTCATATTTCAATCCTTCTTTTCTAAGATTTAATGCATTTTCCATAAATGTCATAAAATCTTTTTCAGGCACATTGTCTTTTATATAGTCATGGGCCTTATCAAAATTTTTCTGGCTGGCACCCATCTTATATTTTTTGCACCATTTGATATCGCGTTTCAGGAAACGTTCTTTTTGCAAAGCGCCTAACCGCATGTTCTGTTCCATCATTTTGGCAATGAGCAATTGCCATTGTTCTGAATCGGAACTGGTTTTATCAAACAGTTCTGTGGTAATAAAGTTCACAACAGCTTTGGGACCAACTTTAAATTCAGTACCGACATCTTTCATGCCATTTGGGGTAGGCATCAATAAAACCAAAATTAAAAGGATGACCGGGACGCAAAAAATTTTCCAGTCTATATATTTATCATATCCAGTGACTTTCTTTTCTTTTTTCATTTATCAACCTCCAGTATACAAAATTTTATTCATCATCATCTTTGAGAATTTCGCGAGGGGATCTCATATATTTTTTTGTTTGAGCCGTCCTGATTTTTTCCTCAAGTCGTTGCCGTTTTTCAAATGCAGCTATGGCTTTTTCCATAATTTCATCAATATCGGCAGGTTTCATGAGATAATCACAAGCACCGGATTTAAGACCGTCAATGGCCGAGTCCACAGTGGCATGCCCGGTCAGCATAATGACCTCCACCAGAGGATACATGGATTTGATTGCCTTTAAAGTCTCATTTCCATCCATCCCCGGCATCTTGACATCAAGAATCACCACATGAACATTCTTTGTTTTAAGAAGTTCAAGAGCCTCCTTTCCGCTTTGAGCAATTAATGTCTCATACCCTTTTTTTTCGATCAGTTTTTGGGTTGTTTGAAGATAACGAGCCTCATCATCAACCAGCATAAGTTTCATTTTTTCCACAGCTAAGCTCCCTCCTTTTAATAATGTTTAACCGGCAGACAGATCACAAATGTCGTGCCTGTATTTTGTTCACTTTTCACTTCCATGACCCCGCCAAAACTTTCTATAATCCCATAACAAACGGAAAGCCCAAGTCCAGTACCCTTACCAACAGGTTTTGTTGTAAAAAAAGGAGAAAATATTTTTTCAATATTTTCCGGACTGATGCCTATTCCATTGTCAGTGATTTTTATTTCAATTTTATTTTCATTTTCCTTACAAACCGCAATACTCAAACGCCCCCCTGATGAACCATGCCTTTCTTCGATTGCATCCATTGCGTTATTTAAAAGATTAAGCATCACCTGCTGAAACTGGGATGGATCACCCAGAAACCCTGGAACATCTTCTGAAATATCTTTAACAATCTTGATACCGCTGACCGTTGCTTTTTTTTCTATCATCTTGATAATTTCAGGAATAATAATATAAGGATGCAGCAATTGCTCTTTTGTTTCATTCTCCCGCCCGAACTTTAAAATGGCATGAGTAATTTCAGAGCATCGGTTCACCTGGAGTTTGATCTGGTCCAGTGACTCCTCAATATCCTTTATCTCTTCGTTTTTGGGAATTTTGTCATTACCGAATACTTCATCAAAAAGGGTTTCAATCAAAGAGTATTCACTTTTAATAATTTGCAGTGGATTGTTGATTTCATGGGCAAACCCGGCTGCCATCTCACCGATTTCAGCCAATTGAGTAGCCCTGATCAACTGATTTCCAAGACTTTTCTTTTCCATCCCCAACTGCTCAATCCTTTTGAGGATGCGTTCAGTTGTATACAGAGCAATAACGACAATAATCGCCCCGCCGAGAACCATGATCAATATATTGATATACAAAGCGGAATATAAATATTTATAGGCATCCTTTTTTTCCTGGCGTACCACCAGGAGCCACTCTCCATTTTTAAGCCAGGTGGTTGCATACACATATTTATTCTTTGCCGAATCGGCTTTAATAAAGGTATGAGTTGTGTTTTGCAATTTTGGGAAACCGGAATAGTCCGGATCCATGTTCAAAACACGGGTACCATTAGACCGCCTAAGGGTTTGTGCAATTCCGTTTTTATTTAAAATATAAGCCTCTCCTGTTCTTCCGATTTGCACTTTTGATACCAGGGTGTCAAAAAACAAAGTATCAATGGTTGCACGAAGTACCCAGGTTTTATCCCCGCTGCCCTGCCGCACAGCAATTATAAAATGAGGGACATTTCTATACCCCAAAAAAACATCGCTGATATAGTATCCGGTCTGCATTACTTTTTTAAACCACACCTCATCCTTGTATACTTTTCCTTTCAACGGATATTTGCCGGAATATCTTATGTGGATGCCCTGAGAATCAAAAAGCCCCAGATCAACAAAAGCGCTGGATCGATCTTTTAAATTTTCAAATATGGCATTAATGGTCTGGGTCGAGTTGATTTGTTCAAAACTATAGGTGTTTGTGATAAGTTCAAGATCTGAATTGCGCTCTATCAGAAAAGACTCAATCATACCACAATGATCTTGTACGATCCTTTTCAACGTGTTGACGGTCTTGTTTTCAAGTGCAGTAGTAAAAAAATAGAAACTTACTCCAATGGCCAGTAAAAAAGGGATAAATGGAACAATAATCATATTTGTTAAAATGGTTCGTTTAACCCGCATTCCTTTTTCTTTACGATCTTGACTGTTCTTATCCATAATGCCCTCTTAACTTTTATGGTAATACTGGAATTTATAACTTCATCAAATGAATCTCCAAATCGCAACCAAGTAATAAATAACCAAATAGCAACTATGATGCCGATTTGATTCAAAGGACAAAGAAAAGACACAACTCACTGGAATATAAAAGATTGTTTTATTTTTATACATTGATCTGAGTTTGGACGAAGAAAAAAAGAGTACCAACACATGTCAGGTTTTTTTTCAATTTGTAAATCAATCAAAAAATCAATCGTGTTCAATGTTAACTTTAAAGAAATATCAAAAAAGGCAGGGTAATAAAAGATTGGCAGAAGCAATAAGGATAGGGTCAAACCTGTGTTATTATGCTTTTGCCAACACCTTGACCCCATAAACTGAAAATCATAGCAAAAGAGCCGATAACACAAGTTGGCCCAGTTTAAAAGGTTCCTTTGGTCAGCATGCCGCGTGTCCAGGACGACAAGATGTAAGGGCAACAACAAAAAACTCACATATACTGACCAAAGGAACACAGATCAACAAAAATCGGTATCAGCCGTCTTTGTCAATTTCTCTTAACTTGCGAAGAATTTCTCTGGGCCTGCTTGAGATGGAAATATTTAAAAGTTCATTCAACTTTTTTTCTTCAATCTGTTTTCTGTTCATTATTTTTTTTTTATATGCATCCTGCAGGGTTTCAAGAAGTTGATCCAACTCACATGGCTTTTGAAGATACGAATATGCACCGCTTTTGGTACATTCCACAGCAGAATCAATTGCCCCGTGCCCGGTCAGGATGACAACTTCCATCCATTTATGTTCCTGCTTCAGCAATTTTAATGTTTCTTCACCTGAAATTCCGGGCATTTTAAGATCCACCAGCGCAATATCAATGGTGTTGTTTTTAGCCACCTCAACAGCTTTTTCACCCCTGTTCGCTGTAATCACATTAAAATCCCTCAACTCCAGGCTTTTTTTGATTGATTCCAGAAACTGGTCTTCATCATCTACGATTAAAAGATTTATTTTTTCTTTTTCCATGTCATCATTCCTTTCTAAATTACATACTGCCTATTCCCATCCATTTCCAATACCCGAAAAATACCCATATCCACAACACAGCCATACTGAGGAGAAAAACCGCAAAACCGTGAATGAAAAAATCTTTCATTGTTACCAGCTGCTCTCCGGTTTCAGGATCACGGGCTATACTGTAAACAATTGCATTATTCGGTGTGCCGATGATCAGCATGTGCGCAAAAGAAGACGCAAATGCAGTTGCCAATCCAACCATGAGCGGCGATGTCCCGGAAAGGGTTGCCATTGGCACGGTAATGGGTCCTACAGCAGCCACAGTGGCACCGTCACTCATAAAATTGGTGAGGATACCGGTAATAAAACTTGTGGACATACACAGTCCGATTCCAGAAGTCAAGCTATCAGGGAGGATGGAAATAAAACTGTTTGCAAGCCAGAGCGCAGCACCTGTGGAGGCCAGACCGACGCCCATGGCACTGGCGGCCGCATAAAGCGCCACAACATCCCAATGAATGCTGTTGATATCTTTCCAGCGAAGGATTCCCAGAACATTCAACAAAACCAGGCATAAAATAACCGGACCGCCCATCCCCACCTTGCTGGAAAAGGTAACCCATAAAATAATAACCAGGATCAAAACTCCTGCAGCTTTGTACTCATCTGGTGTCATCTTGCCGATTTTTTCCCCTTCCCGTTTTACTGCGGCAGCAACATTGACTGATTTGACCTTGACTTTATTTCTAAAAACAATAAGAAAATATGCAGCAATGGTAAGCGCCATTACCGGCACAAAAGGAAGCCCCATTTTAACCCACTGACCAAACGAAATACTGATGCCGTAATCTCCGAAAATTCCAAGCATTACGGCATTACGACCGCCTGCGGCAGGTGATCCGGGTCCGCCTATATTTGCACAGAATGTCAGCATTAAAAGCAGCATGACAATCAGCCCCTTGTCTTTGGTTATGTTCGCCGTTCTGATTGTTCCCATATATACCAGCATTAAAATCGGAGCAATAAACGCAACCAATGCATGCTCGGAAAGAAAAGATGCTGTTACGGCCAGAAGAGGTGCAAAAATAAGCGCAAACTTGCGAAGGGAGGTGCTGGTTCCCAGCAAAAGAATACCGATCCGCCTGTCCAGACCGGTTTTACTGATGGCGGCTGCAAAGGCAAGAACACCGAAGATAAAAATAACCGAATCTTTTGCATAAGCTTTTGCCACCATGCTGGGAGGAAAAATTCCGAAAAAATACATCAATACGCCCACAAGAAGAGCTGTTATTCCTATGGGAACGGCACCTGTTGCCCAAAAAAGGGCGGCAACCATAAGAACTCCTATCATAACCTTTGCCCTGAAAGCCACCCTGTCCACACCTGGAGCTGTTTTAACCATGGCCCCATCCCAGTTTTTTGTTTGGGTGTACAAGTTTGCTTTTTTACCATAATACTCTACAATCGTCTGACCCTTTTCCATTTTGCGGTATTCTGCATATCCAGCAATGCTTTCTGTAAGATTACCAGTCTTCTTTGCCGATAAAAAATTTACCATCTGCTTTGGTGCCGGTATAAACACCATGGTCAAAAAAAGAATAACCCCTAGGATGATAACTCCCGGGCGGGCATTTTGCACACCAACCAGCCAGTTTTTAAGGCTGGTTCTCTGTACGTCGGGAATTTCATTTCTGGCCATGGCATAAACGCGTTCCTGACTGGCCGCTGTTATCTCTCTAATCAGATCATCCAGGGCACAAGGCTTTTCCAGATAAGAAAACACATCAAATTTTCCAGTCACCCGAGCCGATTCGATACTGCCATGACCTGTATGCATTATGACCTGGACTTCAGGCCTTAATTTTTTTATCTCTTTTAAGGTCTGAATACCATCCATATCAGGCATTTTCTGGTCAAGAATTACCACTTGTGGATTTTCGTGACGCACAATTTTTATGGCGTCTTCGCCATTGCTTGCATCAAGAACCTCATATCCTCTGTGTTCCAGCTGTTTTGCCAGATTTTCCCGAAACCTGTCTTCGTCATCAACCAACAACACTTTGATTTTTTCATTATTGCCATTTGCTATTATTTGCTCTTCCATAGCCCTTCCTTTTGGTTAAAATGTGAATAAGTTTATGTGTTCCATCACAATCTGCGAATCGGAAACGATACTGTAAACGAACTTCCGGCACCCTCTAAAGACTGAACATCAATTGTTCCGCCAAGTGATTCTACGATGTTCAGTGAAACACTCAGGCCAAGTCCGGTTCCTTTCCCCACCTCTTTTGTGGTGAAAAAAGGGTTGAATATCTCACCCAGTTGCCTGGGCGACATTCCCTTGCCGGTATCTTTAATCGTAATATGTATATCCTCGTCACTTCTAATCGTTGTAATCGTAATTTTTCCCGGCCCGCAAATCGCATCCCCGGCATTATTGATAAGGTTAAAGAAAACCTGCCGAATCTGGTCATGATCCAACATGATTTCAGGCAGACCAGGATCATACTCTCGTATAATTTCAATATCCGCCACCTTGAACTCGCGTTCTTTAAGCCCGCTCATGATGTCATCGAGAATATGGTTTACGTTACAGGGAATAAGCTTGGGTTCATTTTTACGTCCAAAAGCAAGAAGCTGTTTGGTGATGGTTCTTGCCCTGAACGCTGCCGAATCTATGGTATCAATCTCTTTGACGATTTCTTCAGGGCTGGGGTTAAGGTTGAATTCAGGATTGAGCATATCACGAATAACACCGCTTGTGGCAACGATAATGGCCAAAGGATTGTTAATTTCATGGGCGACCCCGGTTGCCAGTTCACCGACAGAGGCAAGTTTTGATGCATGAAACAGTTGATGCCGCAGTTCATCGCTTTTTTCAGCAGCCCCCTGGGCATGGGTGATCAGCCTGCTGTTTGCAACCCATATGCCTGCTGCAATCCCCAGAAAAATAATGACAAGGATAATACTCATCATACGTCGGCTCTCATACATCCCTGCATGAGCGATTTTCAACGGCTGCCGGACAACCAGTGCCCAGGGAGTTTCTTTGAGCCATGCATAACCTATAAGTATTGAATCTCCGTTTTTATTGATTTCCGTTACCCCGGATTCAATGTTTTCAGGTGGGATATAATCACTTTTGCCAAGCAATTCACCCCTGTCAGGATCCACAATTTGAAACAGTCCCTCTTTATTGATCAAGGCGGATTCCACCTCTTTTCCTCGGCTGATGGATCTTAAAAACATATAAAATTTATCCGGATCAAGTGTGGAACGCATAATATAAGGGTTGCCGTCAATTATCTGCCTGACGGCAATTGTAAAGTGTGGTTTTTCTCTGAATCCAAGATAAATATTACTGATGTAATAATGGCGTTTTTGATTCAACAAAATTTTAAACCAGCTTTCATCGCTGTAATTTTTATCCTTAAGGTATGGAAATGATCCTGCATATCCGGTTTGAATTCCCTGTGTATTCAAAAACCCAACATCAATAAAAGCATCATCAACCTGTCTTAAATCATGGAGGTAAGTTTGCATTTTATTTTGAGAAGGATTAAGACTGAAATCAGCGCTATGAAACAAGGTAAAAATATTAGCCACCCGTTCCTGCAAAAAAAGATCAATGGTATTTTTCTGGCTGTTTGAAAGAGCTTCCAGATTCAAGCGTCCGGTATCTTTCAAAGTCTTGCTGAACTGGAATTGGAAATAACCGAAAAATGCAGCATAGGGAAGCATAAAAGCAGCCAGCAGCCCAACTCCAAGTCGAACTTTAAGTTTCTTAAAATATGCCTTTCTGTCATGAGTTTGTTCTCTGATGGTTTGTCTTTTTTCAAAAGCCTCTTGAATTTTTTCTGAAATATCATCAATATCAGCCGGTTTGATCAGGTAATTTGCCGCACCTAATTTTACACCGTCAACAGCGGATTCCACAGTACCATGACCAGTCAGCATAATAACTTCAATCAAAGGAAAATCGCGTTTGATTTTCTTTAAGATTGCGATCCCATCCATACCCGGCATTCTGACATCCAAAAGAACCACCTGGATATTATGCTCTTTTAATTTCCCAAGAGCTTCCACGCCGTTTGAGGCAGTCTGAACAGTATAGCCTTTTTTTTCCAACAGCTTTTGAGTAGTCGAAAGAAATCTTTCTTCATCATCCACAAGCAGTACGTTTATATTTATCATTTACCCTTTTTCCTTTTTTGTAACCGGCAAAATCAAATTCCGCCGACCATATATGTTCCTCAAAAAAGCAAGCTTTATGCCAAATATTATTTGGCAATCAAAAAGAGCTAACCATTTAAAATATTTCACCATATCAACTCAATGACAAAAGCCGTCAATCCTGAAAAACAGGCGATTGTGTCGATATTCTTTACACCCTGTAAAAAAAACTATTCTGTCGACATTCTTTACCAATTGTAAAAATCGATAAAAGAGGCTTGATCAAAATATAAGGGTTATAATCTGTCATATTGCTGATTTAAATTTTTTAGTTGTGACGGATGAAAGAAGATGCTGTGCGATGCCACTTCAACAGCAAATGAGTTAATTGAAGCATTAAAGGCTTGATGAGATTCGATTGCAAGATATTTTGTCTGAACCAGTGCCGGCTTTCAGTTGTAAACCCTTTTTGCTTTTGTTATTATGAACAAATAATTTAAACAGATGAGCATACCTGATGGATGCATAATTAAAAACCAACAATCAAGATAAATATTAGTATATTTAGTGGTCTTGCGAAAATATTTTTAGTTCTGTAACAGCCTGTCGAACGATTCTAAAAACCATCAGGAACCCAGGAAGTGTAATCATTGTGACTAATGGAAAAACCGGAAAACCTACCATATTAAAAGACAAAAGCCGGGTTCTTGTGGTAGGTTGCGGACCAGCCGGATCTTTATTTGCCATTCACCTTCTCCGGGAAGCTAAAAAAACACAAACTATCTTATCCATAACCCTTATTGATAGCCGAGTTGTTCAGGAACCATTCAGCAACGAATGGACACTCAAAGGCTGTAATTTCTGTGCCGGTGTTATTTCACCCCGACTGTACAATGCACTGGCCAAAAATGGCCTCAAACCGCCACAAAAAGTGGTGAATACAGAATTTTCCCACATATGGATTCACGGGCTCTGGAAAAATTTTCCGCTAAAAGTACCATCATTCCAAAAGGTATGTTCGGTTTTCCGGGGTATCCTGCCCCCTGACCGGGAACTCCGGGGCAAGGGATTTGATAATTTTCTTTTAAAAAAAGCTCTGGAACAAGGTGCATCCGTCATTAACGGTTATGTTGAAACTATCCGATACTCTTGCACCCGTAAACCGATCCTGATTATCACACCACTTTCAGGAAAAAAGTTCTCCATTGAATCGGATTTTGTATGTATTGCAACTGGAATGAATGCTCCTGCAAAAAAAAAACAAAGGCAAAGCCGGTTTATAAGGTCATACCAAACCCTTAATCCTTCATTTGTACCACCCGGGGTAAGACCCACACTGGTATTTGAACTCAAACCGGGCCGAGCCTACCTAAAAAAACATATGGACAAAGAGCTTTACCTTATTGTATCCGGCTCAAAAAAGCTGCATCTTGACCATATTGTCCTTGTTCCAAAACAAGGATATCTCACTGTGGCACTTACCGGAAAAAGCATTGACTCGGCATCTTTACCTGAAGATACAGCCCGGATTATAAGACAATTTTTATCATTGCCCCATGTCCGAGGTATTTTGCCCCATATCACACCGGATAACACACCCATTGCCTGCTCTTGCTGCCCCAACATGGTGATTTCCCCATCCCGGTCCCCTTTTGAAGACAGGATATCAATGGTGGGGGATGCCATGGGGGCAAGACTCTACAGGGACGGGCTTTATTCCGCGTTTATCAGCGCACAGCGCCTTGCCCAAACCATTATTCACACAGGCGTTGACAAAAAAAGCCTGGAACAGGAGAACAAGGAGGTTATTCAATGGATTAGAAAGGACAACCGGTATGGAAAGGTCCTTTTCGCCTTGATACAAGCCATTTTAAAATCAGATATTCTCAGCCGGATACTCTACCAGACCTTTGCCACTGAAATGAAATTCAAAAAAATGACCCAATGGCCGATGGGAAATGTTCTGTGGAAAATTGGAAGCGGAGGGGCCGACTATGCACACATTTTCCGGGAATTCATGCGTATTCCTGTTTTTTGTTCGCTTCTCACCGGAGGAGTCAAGACGCTGCGAAATATTCTCACGGAATTGTTCTTCGGCCTGAACTGGGAAACCTATGGCCGTTATCCAACGGTCATCCTCAAGGAAAAACGCAATTATATCAAACAATCAATTTCAGCGCCCCTGGCAATCACCCTTGATACTTCCCCGCAAATGGAACGGATGTATACCATCAAGATCAGGGCCTCATCCAGAGCCATATTTAAAGAACTGGGCAAATTCGGAGATGCTGATGCAAAGTTTCTCAAACTCAGGTTTGTGGATGTAAAAAGAATATCAGGACTGCCAAACCATATTGGATCTATTATTCGTTACAAATTGAAGATCCTGCCGGTTTCCATGGATGTTTGCCTTGCCCGATGCATTCCAAACAAATCCCTGTTGTATGACCCCCAGGAGTTGTTTACAAGCCATGGCAAACTGCTGTTTGATATCACCCCCACAAATGATGGAAACAACCGCCTGACAATTTACACGGCATTTAACTTTAAAAAAGGCCATGGGATGATCAGCCGAATCTTCTGGAAACTTTTCAAACACACGTTCCCTGACTATGCCCATGATGTGGTATGGAACCATGCCATTTGCTGTATCAAGACCCTGGCTGAACGTCAGACAAATTCATATGAAAGTCTTTAAAAATCCAAACAGCGCCTTTCATTTTTTGGTTTCTGCCCTTTAGGGTATTGTAGGCAAACCCGAATGACCAGATTATTGTAAAATAATAGCCAGATCTGCCCGTGGCAGTTAATCAATTAAAAACAAGGTCTGATCCGTAAGCCGATGCAGAACGCCCGAAGAAACACTGCCGAGCAGCCAGCGTTTTATCCCTGAAAGACCGCGTTTTCCCATAATTACCGTCCCGTATTTACGGGTAATAATCGTCTCAACCAGCGCTAAAATTACATTGGTTGTCATATTGGTTGCCATATTGTTTTCAGGGCGGATAAATTCCAATGGAATATTTTCTTTAAACTTTGTAATTTTTTTCATTTTTTCCCACTGGCGTTCAACCGGACTTGACTTTCCGGTCAGGACATTGACAAAACTTATGTGAAAGTTTTTTTCCCGCATCAAGGTTTTACGCAAAAAAATCATTACCAGCAATGTTGCAGGAGACAAATCAACCGGCACAATCACTTTGTGCTGACGAATATTGGCACAAAGGCGTGCCAGCACCTTTCCCTGCTGTTTATACAACAACCGGTCCCTCCAGGCTTCGTTTGAGTTTGAACTGATAAAAACCTGTCCGTAATCGCCCATACAAATTTCATCATACACAAGTTTTTCCAGATTTCCCGTATGTTCTTTCACAACAAAATTAACTGTCCCGTCACCAGAGCAGTTCAGATCAACAACATCTTTCATCCATTCTATAAATTTATTTTGTGCTTGATCAACATCCCGTCCCTGTAGGGCTTGCCTGAGCATCAAAACCGTGGGAAAAAAATTTTTCTTTTTGGCCCGGATAAGAAGCGGCAAAGATTTTTTAAAGGTATAAATATCCTCAATATCACAAATCACCCACAGAGGTTTATAATTGCGTGTCATCAACTGATGCTCAAGTCTTGTCCTGTCACGGAGTTCTTCGGGCCAGCGGCTGCAGGCAAATCCCTGTTCCAATACAACCTGTTTCAGGCACCAGTTACAATTCACACAATGTATTATTTTACGATTTTTATCCACGGCCTTGGCCACCCATAAGGGATCAGTCCTCAAAGGCCTTCCCAGACCGATCAGATCTGCAATGCCTTCCTTGACCAGTTTATCCGCCATCAAAGGTGTGGTGATCCTGCCGGATGTTATGGTGGGAATACCGACTCCTGCCGTGAGTTTGGCCATATCTTTTTTCAGATAAGCTGTTTTGGCAATGCTTTTTAATACAGCCGGAGAAAATATGGAATTGTATGTCCCTGCAGAGGCGGAAAGATATGCAATTTTATTTTTTTCAAGAACCTGTGCAAAAGCCAGAGCTTCGGGAAGGTCAATGCCCTGAGGAACCCATTCCCTGATAATAAGCCGGTATCCCACGGGAAAATTCTTTGGAACATTTTTTTTTACGCTTTGTATTACAGCAAGGGGAAATGTTGTCCGTTCCTGGAAATCACCCCCAAAACCAGAGTCAATTTTGTTGGTAAAGCAAGACAGGTACTGACACAAAAGATAGCCGTTTGCACCGTGAAGTTCAACCATGTCAAAACCTGCTTCATATGCCCTGGCAGCGGATAAGCCGAAATCTTCAATAACCCTTGCCCTATCCTCACAAGTCATGGCCTGTCTCCATTTATTAAACTGCCCCAAAAGATATCGGGTAAGACTAAACCGTTTTTCAAAAGGAAAAAATTCCATAAAATCCTTTAATGATTCCACATTAAAAGATAAATTCTCACTGGTGACAGCAGAAGGCAGCAGCGGACGGCTGGTTTTCGCAAACCTTCCGGCATGGTTAAGCTGAAGACAGGCAATGGCACCTTTGTTTTGTATCGCCTTTGCCAGTTTTGACAAACCGGGGATGAACTTATCCTTATCAATTCGAAGGTTAAACTTTGAAACAACGCCATCTGCGGAAACAGCCGTATTAGCGACAACCACCATTGCCACACCAGAGTCTGCCAACCTGGTATAAAAATCAATCAGCCAGGAACTTACAGTACCATCCGGATATGCAAACCCGGTATGAACAGGCAGGGCAATCAGCCTGTTTTTCATTTGATGCCCCCCAACCTGCAAAGGGCTGAAAAGAAAAGGATAAGCGGTCATGTCTTTTTTTCTAATCTGATCCATGAATGATGTTTGTGTTTCATATAACGGCCATGGCAGATTGATCTGTAACAACAAAAATGAAAGAAACTTGATTCCAAACAGTTTAGAAGTTCTTTCACATAAAACTGCCACGGGCAGACTTGATCTTTCTCTCAGATTTGTCCACAACAAAACATGAAAGTCGCTGTTTGGATTTTTAAAGACTTTCATATAAAAACGGCCATGGCATTTATATCAACTTTTAAAACACATTATATCATAGATTGAAAATCCGTTAAAACAAATAGACCCTTGCATTTTATGCTATTTTTTTTCTTGACGCCCTATGCAGAAGAAGATTACAATAAAACGAGGCTGATTTTTCACCGGCATCCGTCTTCCTTTTACCGTTTTTTTTGCTTCTGTGTTGAAAAAAAGACCTTCAGATGTCTTTGGTTTGTTATCAATTACAAAAAAAAGGAGTCAAATCATGAGAATAGAACCAAAAAAAATACTGTGTGCCATTGATTTTTCAGACTTTACAAATCTTATCGTGTCTTATGGCAAATCACTTGCCGTGGAATTTAATTCAAAACTTTGTCTGTGCCATATTGTTCCGGGAACGCTTATGGTTTCAAGCCATATGCCTCCATATCTTGACTACGCAGGCATTGAAAGTGAGCGAATCCGCAATGCCGAGGAAAGACTTGAAAAACTGGCAGAAGAAATTGGAACTGAATGTGAAATAATCGTTGCTGCCGGCCACCCGCCGGATGAAATCGAACAGATTAGCCGCGAAAAAAACATGGACATGGTAATTGCCGCAACTCATGGCGGTTCAGGCGTAAAACGATTTTTAATCGGTTCTGTCACCAACCGGCTGGTAAAAATCCTGGAATGCCCTTTTCTGGTGCTGCATACACCTGAAGATCATGTGGTTTCACCGGTTGAGGATGGTATAAAACTGAAACGAATTCTTGTAGGATGCGATTTTTCACCTGATTCCAAACTTGCTTTTGACTATGCCCTGAGTCTTGCACAGGAATTTCAAACACAACTTTATCTGGCCCATATAATCAGACCAATGGAACACCAAGTGGGTGAGGATATCAGCTGGATTCGTGCCGAACATCTGAATCTGTCCCAAAAAACAATAGAAGAAGAAAAAGAGAAAAAACAAATAATGTTCAACCGCCTTGAAAAGCAGCTTATCAATATGGTTCCGGAAGACAGCCGGAACTGGTGTACACCTGTTACCGTCATACTTGAAGGAGAGCCATACAAGGAACTGATCGACTATGCTGAAAAAAAAGAAATGGATATGATCATACTTGGGGTCCGGGGCCACAGCCTTTTAGAGCGTTTTTTAGTGGGATCTACAACTGATCGAGTCATCAGCCGATCTCAGTGTCCGGTTATGGCAGTTCGCCACGTCGTCTGAAAACCATTTCGCCTGAAAAAAATGGATGCAAAAGGAGATGTTACATGATAACAGCAAAAGATATTATGAAAAAAGATATTATATCCATTTCCCCTGACACAGATATCACCAAAGCGGTTGAAATTCTTTTAAACAATCATATCAACGGCGTTCCCGTAGTTGATTCAAATGGAATCCTTAAAGGAATCTTATGCCAGAGTGATTTGATTTTTGCACAAAAAGACATTCCGTTCCCCCCAATTTTCGTCCTCCTTGACGGAATTATCCCATTGTCATCCTCTAAAAGACTGAATTCGGAACTCAAGAAGATTGCAGCCACAAAAGTAAAACAGGCCATGGTAAAAAATCCCATTTCGGTCCATCCTGATACCCCTGTTTCTGAAATTGCAAGCCTGATGGTTGAAAAACATTTTCATACCCTCCCGGTGGTAGATAAAAACAAACTTGTAGGCATTATCGGAAAAGAAGATATTTTAAAAATTTTAATCTCCAGAAGTAAAAACAATTAAACTTTTGTATCCGATATCTTCAGATTCTATACCTTAAGGTCCAGTATTTCCCGAATTAATACTGCCAGTTCTTTATTGGCTACCGGTTTTTGAACATATTTTCGAATGCCCATCTCAAGTGCTTTTGCCTCTGACACAGTCTCACTGTATCCGGTACACAAAATAATCGGCATATCCTTGCGAAGGTTGAACACTTTTTTGGCAAGCTCATCACCCGTCATACCGGGCATGGTCATATCCGTAACAATCAAATCGAATTGATCCGGATCTTTTTCAAACGCTTCAAAGGCTTTTATACCATTTTCAAAGGTGTCAACCGAGTAACCGCAACCGGTTAAAAATGCCTGACCAATCAAGCGGATATTTTCTTCATCATCCACAATCATGATTTTTTCAACTCCGCGTTTCAATACTTTTTCTTCTTTTCCACAGAAATCAAAATCCGTTTCCTGATCAATCAACGGCAGGTATATACGAAAACTTGTTCCCTGTCCTTCCGTACTTTCAACTTTTATATAACCGCCATGTGATTCAACAATGGCATGAACCATGGACAGACCAAAACCCGTCCCCTTTCCCACCTCTTTGGTGGTAAAATACGGATCAAACGCTTTTAATAAAATTTTTTCATCCATCCCAAGACCGGTGTCAGTGATCTCAAGCTCAAGATATCTTCCTTTGGTGATAATATGATCAAAAACATCTTTGTCTTTTGAAATCTCAACTTCTTGAAGTTGTACCGTCAAAACACCTTTGTTTTCTCCAATGGCATGGTAAGCATTGGTGCAAAGATTCATAATCAACTGATGCATTTGTACCGAATCAGCCAGGACTTTTGCTTTTGAAACAATATTTTCACTGATTTTAATGGACGTTGGGATTGATGAACGCAATAATTTAAGGGCTTCTTTTACCACAAGATATAAATTCAACGGATACTTTTCAGGTTCTGTCTGACTCTGGCGGCTGAATGTCAGAATCTGCCGGGTAAGGCCGGCAGCTCTCTGGGCGCCTTTGACAATCAATTCAATATATTTTTTTGCTTTTGCCGGGCTGTCCAGGTTCAATTGTGCCAATTCCGAATACCCTAAAATTCCTGACAGGATATTATTAAAATCATGGGCAATTCCACCGGCAAGGGTTCCGATTGCCTCCATTTTCTGGGCTTTTTCCAATCTCACAGCCAAGGTTTTTGTTTCCTGGGCAGCAAGTTTATATGCTGTGATATCCCTGCCTTCTACGATCATGAACGCCACGTCACCCAATGAATTTAAAACAGGCTTTATGGTGGTATCAATATTTCTGATCTGATCATCTTTTGAAATATTTGTGATTTCAAATCGAATAAAATCCCCCTTGGCAGCCCTTTCAACAGCGGCTTTCACTTGTTGCCGAACCTTGGGATCATGACGCCACCAGGGTGTCTGCCAGAAAGGTTTACCCATCACGTCATCTGCAGTACATCCTACAAAATCAAGTGAACTCTGATTGACCTCTTCAAGCATTCCCAAAGGGGATAACAGACCCGTGTACTGGAAAGATTGATTAAACAGACTGCGCAGCCTAAGATCATATTCTTCGATAACGGCACGGGCTTCTTTGTTTTTTTTAATTTCGGTTTTAATCTTTTCCTGGTTCTGTTCCAACTGATCCATAAAAGAATTAAACTGACGAGCCAGCCTGCCAAACTCATAAGGAGCATCATCATCCATACGAACGGAAAAATCACCCCGGGCACCTTGATCCAGTGTATCCATCAATGACACCAGCGGTTTTGTCACAGAAGTACTTATTAGATACGTTATCCAGACAGATGATAAGATGATTAATATCATGAAAACCACTAAAAAATTCCTGAATGTACTCAAAGGAGAGAAAACTTCCTCCACATAGCTTGAAGAAGCAACAATCCATTTATATTCCGGCAAATATTTGAAAATCGTTATCTTTTCCCGAGGTTTTAATTCATGGGGATTTTTCCAGAAATATCTGATTTTCCCGTTTTTTTCTTTAAGGATCTGTTTAAAAAACTCATTGGAATACGCTGATTGCCTTAACAGGTTTATCCCCTGCATGGTGGGATGCACAACAACGTCACCCTCTTCACTCAGAACAAAGGCATATCCTGTTTCTCCTGATTTAAAAGAAAGAATACTGTTTCTGAAATCATCGATATTTAAAAAAGAGCTGAACTCTTCACGATAGGAAGACGCTGAAATAATCCAGTCAAACGGTTCAAAATAAACCATATAAAGGGCTTTGGATTGCTTGTTTGATTCCCCCTCTTTTTTTATATCATATTCAAGATATCCTCTTTTAATTTGTATCTGCTGCCTGATAAATTCAAGTTCGGAAAAATTCTTATTGCTTATTTTTTCATTTGGATGAACCGTAATAATCCCTTTACTGTTAATGCAATAAATATAACCTTTCATGCCAACAGACTGACTTAAAAATATTTCTTTAATGATTTTAATTGTTTCAGACCTGCTCAACAATCCGGATTGATATTTACCATAATAATAACGGGCAATATCTAAATTTTTATCGGCAATGGCATGAAGCCTGTTTTTTATAGAAAGTGCGGCAGAAGTTTGTATCAGGTTTAATAAAGAAAGGGTTGTGTCCTGTAGTTCTTTTTCAATATTGGTTTGCAGAATTTTTTTGACCTGGTAATATGCAATGGTGCTGCTGATTAAAATCAACGGAACAAAAACAATCAAAAAAGCAAACAACAACCTGTTTCTATATTTAAAATTTGCATCAATCATAAAATAGTCCACTGCCTGAAAAAATCAAATTAACTGCCATGTGCAGACCTGGCAATTTCCCTTTGGACTTAAACCCGGTAACAATAAAACAAGCGCTTTTCAAAAGCAAGGGTTTGATTAATTCAGTGGGGAGAAAACAAGGCTGTACAGGGTAAGCAGCTTTAAAGGCTGATAGGACAGTTTTGCCTGACGAAGCCCCTTGATGCCAAGATCCTGCTCCCGGTTAAGGTAGAAACACTTATCTTTAAGATAGAGTGCTGTTTCATGATTGATAACCTGGGACACCCCCTTAAATTCAATATCAGATTTTTCAAACTGAATGTCATAGGTGGACCGGCTCAATCGGCTGAAAACAGAAAATGCGACCATCCGGCTTCCAATTGTTATGGAAAGCCCTTCCAACCCAAGATCTTCAAAATAATCAAATGATGTTTTTAATGCACAAAACTCATGGTCAAGGGTTGTTGAGTTTAGTTTGCTGCGGCTCATCAATTCTTTTGTCAGCTCCAGAGCTTTAGATTTATACTCTCCTTTTAATGGATGAACCTCAAAATCAGGATAGGATCGCTTGAACTGTGATATCAAATTTCTTTTTTTGTGCAGTTTTTTCCCGGTAAGTTCACACAGGCTGTTAACATCATATATGTATTCTGAATAATCGCGCTCTTCTCTGACCTCATAATAATTTTCAATCCATGGAAATCTTCTCAAATAATCCGGTGTGACAAGATAAAAATCAGGTGTCAGACCCATATCTTTTAAATTTAACGACAAGACAACAAGTTCTTCAGGACAAAAGTCTTCTCCCAAAGGGATAAATCCACATTGAGAAACATTATCATAAATCAAAAGCCGTTCCTGGTACAAGGTCCAGGTAAGCTGATAAGCATCCTGCCAGGCAAAAAGATTTGAAAAATTATACTCGCAGGACAAGGGCTTGAAAGTGTCAATATAAGTTTGAATCATCCCCCGGTCTTTTAAATCAAATCGGTTTAACTCAGGAAGTCTTGTTTTTTTTGGGGGAGCCTGTAAAACCGCTTCTGCCCTGTACATTTTATCAATCCTTATATTTTAACGGAACATGATCTTTGAGTGTTTCAAATCCCAGTTTTGTGTAAAACAAAGAGGTTCCCGGCTCAGCAACAAGTCCGATCCAGCCAACCCCTTTCTCCTTTAATCGTTTTACCAGTGTTTGAACAATTTTTTTACCAATCCCTTTGCCCCTGAATGTCTTTAAAACTGCGACATCCTGAATATAAGCATCACTTGCAAGATCAGAAAGGGCACGCCCCATTCCGACAAGTCTTTGTCCCGCAAAAGCACCCACAAAAAGGGCTGAATCTTTTACAATAGACTGCAAGAATTCAGGATGTTCTTCAAAAGAAGAATCCCACCACCCAGCATCCTTGTAAAGACCAATTAAATCATCCATTGAAGCGGATTTAATGGTCTTTATGATAAATTCTGTTTTGGAATCATTTGGCATTTTTTAATATCTTTTGTTCATTGGAGGGGACAAATCTCGTTATTATAAGGTTTCAAACATTTTTTGGGCAAAATAAGGCAGAACAAAAGAAGCCTCATGGATTTTTGGCGTATAATAGTTTAATTGTTTTTGAATTGCATCAGACATAGTGCGGCAAGGAGTTTTTAATTGAGGGCCTAAAGATCCCAAGCAGATGCCTATATTACCACCCGGATATGTGGGAACAAGTATATAGGAATATGCCTGAACCTCAAACAGCTCTTTTGTAATCTTCACAAGATTGGCAACGCACTCCTTGTGCATAAAAAAAGATTCACCCTGAGTGGCAATGATTCCGTTTTGACGAAGTGCGGCTTTTAAATTTTCGTAAAATGGCCTTTCAAACAAGGCCTCCCCCGGACCAATGGGATCGGAAGAATCCACAATAATCACATCGTATTTATTTTTTTGTTCCCGGAGATAGGCGTTTCCATCCCCAATATGAACCCTGACCCTTGGATCATCAAACCCGCAGGCCATATCAGGCAAAAATTCTTTTGACACCTTGATGACCTCTTCATCAATTTCACAAAAATCAATGGTTTTAACACAGGCATGGCGGGCAATTTCCCTTAAAACGCCCCCATCTCCGCCCCCAATGACCAGAACATTTTCAGGATTGGGGTGGGCAAACAAAGGCACATGGGCCAGCATCTCCTGGTAAGCAAATTCATCTGACTGTGTCAACTGGATAATACCATCCAGGACAAGCATTTTTCCATGGTTCCGGGTTTGGTACAGGTCAATCTGCTGAAATTTGCTCTTGTTGCTGTACAAAACCTCTTCGATCTCAAGAGACAAAGCTATGCCAGGCCACATGGGACATATTTCCGAAAACCAGCCGTTTTTTATTTTACTATAATTTTTCATTTTTATTATCGCGCATACCTCAATTGCCGGCTATTGGAAAAAAGACCTCCTGGCAGACAATTGGAATTTGATTGGATTATTGCCTTAAAGCAATCTGGATCTTATAATGATCACCTTTGAAAAATGACATTGCAAACTGAGCAACTTCCCTGGGTTCATAAAATTTACAACTGAATACATCCAGGTAAATTCTGTTTGATGCATTGGCAAAATGACCTGAAATCAATGACGTTTCAATAAGTTGCGTCATGCTGAACCCTTCAACTTTTTCATCGTCTCCGAAATGAACAACCTGGCATTCCCCAAACCGCTTCATATCAATCAGATCACACAATTGATATACAAATTGTTTAATGCTTTTTGCATCACTGATAATATTCGGATCACTGTCATAAATATCCACAGAAGTTAAAACACCCCATGGATTTTTACTTTCATATTCCTTTTTCCAGGAAATCGGATATATTTCTGATTTTTTGACAATCTGTCCCACTTTTTTTTGTTCAAACGCTTTGGAAATAATTCCCCTGTTTTGATCAGAAGAAACAACAACATTTTCAGACTCAAAAGAATCTTTCATGGAATTGATGGCTATTTCCAAATCAATATTATCTCCGCATGTGAATATATCAACCGCAGCATAATCATGTTCCGGCCACGCATGCACTGTAAAATGAGACTCTGCTATCACGACGACCCCGCTGATTCCCTGGGGTTCGAATTTATGAAATGTCGAATTAATCACGGTTGCACCGCTTTTTTGAGCTGCATCTAACAGAGCTTTTTCTACCAAGGCTTCATCTAAAAGAGCTTTTGTTGAGCATTCATAATACTCAATGGTAAGTTGTCTGCCCAAGGCAAAACAGTTATCCTTCCGGGAGTCATCAATAAATTTTTTATTTTTATCAAGCATTAATGCTATCTCCGGTAATCAATAAAATATCTGATATTTTCCACAAAACTGTTGGAGCATAAAAAAATAATTGCGCTTAAGGTAAATCCTAAATAATGAATTACAAGGGCAAAAAGCCAGGAGAAAAACTAAATCAATAAATTTCCATTATTGATTTAAATCTGTCAAACTCGGTGTTGGCAGGCATGTTGCGTTTGTTTAAATTGTGTATCATTCTTTGGGCGTTAAACCGTATGTAAGGATTAACACTTAATTCATCATCCAGAGTTGATACGATTAACCCGGAATTATATTTTTGAATGTATGCTTCAAAATTCGGGTTATCTTTTTCAATTATTTTTGCCATTTTAATGGCTTCGATAACATAATCATGACCAGCATAAATTTTGGTATTGCCCGGCAATGCAATCAAACGTTTCAGGGATTTAAAAAACGCTTCAAGGTCGCCTGAAAAACAATTCCCAATAGTCCCGTTAAACAATGTATCACCAGTGACCAGAAAATCATCTGCTGCAAATGTTATTGAATCATCAGTGTGACCGGGGGTGTGGTACGCCTCTATTATTTCCATGTCAAGCGCTATGGCCCGATCTGATTTGATCTTTCTGCAATCAATAAATTGAGCATTTGTTTTTTCAAGCAACGCCTGGTTGCCCGGAGTATGGTCATAATGGGAATGGGTATTTGTGACATATTTGATATGTATATTGTTCTTTTCGGCAAAACTCAGAATATCATCTACACTACCTGCATCAATGGCAATCCCTTCTTTTCTTGAATATGCCAGATATCCCAGGTTATCAGTTGAATACTTAAACTGCTTAATAAACATAAAAAAAACCTTTATATTTGAAAAATCATCAACGGTTCACGCTTATCACGGGACAGGCGGATCGAAGAACCACCTGTTCAATTGTAGGGCCGAAGGATACCTCATCAGGATCACTATACATGTGGTGATGGCCCATCACGATAAGGTCGCTGCGAGCTTCTCGTGAAAATTTCAACAATTCGATATAAGGGCTGCCTTCCCAGACAGCAATATCATAATTATCAAAATTGTGCATTTGAGAAACATATTCTTGATCTATTCTGTTTTTTGCTTCCTGTATTTGATCTTCAATCTGTTTCTGACCAAGAACAGTTTGTGTTCCGGATGAATCAAGATTAAGCGCATGAAAAATATGCAGTTTGCAACCGATATAATCCGCCAGTTGATATGCAAACTCAAAGGCCGCCATGGAAGCCTCTGAAAAATTGGTTCCAAAAACAATCCGGCTAAAATACCAGAAACAGGTTTCACAAGGCCTTGCAATACTCAATACAGGACAGCACGCCTCTTTTATTACCTTTTTCAAAGTTTTCCCGGCAGTTTTTATGAATCCTTTCCCGTCAGGATCATCTACCCTGCCATGCGCACCCATGATAATGCAATCCGCTTCGATTTTTAAGGCAAAATCAAGGATTGCTTGTGCAGGTTCCCCTTCAAGCACCTTATATTCAATATTATCAGGGTCAGGTTTTTTATTGTCATGGTACTCATATTTGGAGTCTTTGTTTTTTTTAACCACAGCTCCATATGTATTTTTCATTCCCTCCAGAACTGCTGCAATATAATCAGGTCTGAACCGCAGTCTTTTTATTGCCAATGAATCCGGAACAAAAAGGCAACTTTCTTTTGAGTCATCCTCATAAACGTATATCAAGATAAGCTCAGAATTATATTTTTCTGAAAGTTCAAAAGCAATTTTTGCTGCTGCTTCACAGACAGGAGACCCATCAGTTGCAAAAACTATCTTTTTAAACATAACGACCTCAAAAAACCAAAAAACTGCATTTTTACAAACACCTCTTAAAATATGCCTCTCAGGTCAACAGATCCGCCACTTTCTCCAGCAGCTTCTGAGCATCAAAAGGTTTGCCGAAAAAAGCGGCAGCCTTTGGAATCGAATATTTTGTGCTTGACAGTCCGCTGATAACAATGACAGGGGTATTAAACCCCTTTGATTTACTGACTTTTCTAAAAAATCTGGGCCCCCATTCTTCGGGCATTTCAAGATCAAGCGTAATCAAATCAGGGCTTTGCGCTTTATACAGATCCAGGGCTTTTTTACCATCAACTGCAACACAGGTGTCATAGCCATTGTCAGTAAAAAGTGTTTCCAGATATTTTGTTATGGCCGGATCATCATCCACGATCATAATTTTTTTACTCATACTGTTCCTCCTGACTATTTGATATGGCATTCACCGCAAAGTACCGGACCTTTATTTACTTCAAAATGGCAGTCCTTGCACCGTTTATGATAAGCACGCAACAAAGGAACGGAATTTTCATCATCTGATTTCAGAGAATGACATTCTGAACACTGACTGTCTTCGCTGGATTCATCCTCAAGTAATTTTTTACCGTCATACACATGATGACAAACAGCACAATCATCTATTTGTGCCATATCATTATGATCATCATGCTCAAATAGAGCACCTGGCCTATGGGGATTTTTAAATACTGAATTGTCCAATCGTTCCAATTGGGATTTTTCAGCTGAGTCCGGTTCAGCATTGGAAAACGAAACAACTGCCGCAAATAAAAACAATATAAAACCCATAAAAATAACTATCTGTTTCATCTTAATCTCCCGGTTTAAAAATTTTCTTTTCCATGGTTTCAAAAATAATATCTCCCAGGAATTTGACTTCCATGTTCAGATCATAATGCTCAACAATATCTTCAAGTCCGCTGTGGCAATTGTGGCAGGGAGCGATTAAAACCTCGGCACCGGTTGCCTTTAATTGTTCCGCCTTTACCCTGTTATTAACCATACGTTCCCCTTTGTAGGGAGGGCCGCAATTGATCACACCTCCACCTGCGCCGCAGCAATAATTATGTTCCCGGTTCGGAGTCATCTCTATAAAAGACTCACACAACATGTTTGTCACTTGTCTTGCCATATCGTGCAATCCCCTTCCCCTGGAAACATTGCAGGGATCATGGAGTGTAACGGTCTTTTTAAATTTTTCACCAATCATGATCCGGCCCGATGTCAGCAATTCATGATAAAATTCCAGTGCATGAACAACCTCAAAGGGCGGCATAGACCAGCCGATCCAACGGTTTCCCATATCATAAATTGACCGGAATGCATGTCCGCACTCTCCCATGACAATGCGTTTTACCTTCAACCGTGCGGCTGTCTCATAAAATGCCCTGGCAATGCGGCCTGAAATTTCATTGTCGCCTGTATACATGGCCATATTACTATTATCCCAACCCGGACTTGAAGGCATGGTCCAGTCAATGCCTGCGGCATGCATTATGGTGGCGGTCTGATAAATTAATCCTGCCTGGAATTTTGGTTCAGGTGCGATAACAGAATACATGATATCAGAACCCACTTTATCCAAAGGGATTCTCAGGTTTTCAAACTCTTCTCTTGCATCCTCTTCCTGCCATTGAAGGGTATCAATCCATTCATCCTCCTTGACCCACATCTGGTTCATGGTGGCGGAATGGCTGTTCACCGTATCTTGAATATATAACGGTGTTATTTCAAGTTTATGACAAATTCTTCGGACCAGCAGCATCAGATAGGCAATATCAATACCAAAGGGACAATACATGGCACAACGTTTACAGACATTGCATTCCGTATGGGCAATATGAACCGCCCTTCTGAGAAAATCCGTTGAGACCTCCCCTTTTTTTTTAAGCATTTCCCAAATGGTCTGTTTTACCTTACCTGCAGGTGAGTATGTCGGATCACGATCATTTGAAAGAAAATAGACACATGCTTCCGCACACAGACCGCAATGCATGCAGGTCTCAACATAAGCTTTAAATTTAGGACCTGTCTCATCCTGAAGCACCTGGTTAATGGTGCTTTTTATTTTTTCCGGTGTCAGCCTTGCCAGTCCCGCCTCAACTGCTTCATCCGTATTTTTTTCATTCACCATATTGGACTCATCCATTTTGTCATTTCCTTTGGTTATCATTTCCTTTGCTTGTCATTGGCTTTAGCATATTTGTCTCCTTTGGCTTATTACCAGTCTTTTGCATGTCTGACATTTCCAAATTCAGACCCCATATAAGCCCTTGTCAACGGGGCAACAACCATGTGGGAAAATCTTGAAAACGGAATGAGAATGAGCATCAACTCTCCTGAAAGCACATGCATGATGACCATTAGTTTGTATAAAAAGAACTGGTGATATGCCAGAAAACCTGTAATAAAAGGCAAAGCAACAATTAACAACAATATATAATCTTTAAAGGATGTTAAATACCTTACTTCAGGAACCTTCTGTCTTCGAACGGCAAAGAAAACCAACGCAAGGATCACAACAACAGTTAATATATCGGCCAGGCCGTCATCCAAAGCTATCCAGGAAACCTGGAACGCTTCATCAATCAAAACAATGTGGGACATCAAAAAAATGGGAACAATAAAAAGAAGCAGATGGAAAATATAAGATATTGAATAAAATACCGGGCTTTGTTTTGTACTTTGGGGGAAAAACGGAATCAGCCAGGCAAAAATTGATCTTAAACTGTGTTTCAAGGTCAGGTATGAATAGATATAAGGCTCTCTGGCATTCACATCTTTGATAATAGAAACGATTTTAAATATCAGTCCGAGTATGAAAATCAAAAAAGATACCCAGACCATTGGCCCCATAATAAAGTCTATAAAGGCATTCATATGTGTCTCCTTTGGTTAAATATCCTTTTATAAAATTTTGTTCAGTGACAGGATCTGTCGTTGATATACACCGTCTTTCACTGCCCGTTGCATAATTTTTGTATTGTCAGGACTGATCACAGGGGTGGTCATAAAATCATAACCATTTGGGATCACATGATTATTTACCACCAGAAAATATTGTCCCTGTTTTTCAATTACAACCGATACAATACTGCCATCAGAACTTATACACGGATCAAACACCTTGTCGGCTGCAAGATCCCATTTTTTTTGATTCACCGCTAAAGTCCAGGCCCCTTTGTCCTTGAGTACCGCCACCAGGGTTGATCCGTCTTTTGAATACACAAGATCAGAAATCATCTGATCCGCAGACATATTCCAGGCATTGTCATTTTGTGCAACCGTCCATTTACCGAACTCTTTGGATACAATGGCGGCAATATTACCTGTTTTTGGAGAAACCAAAAGTTTCCAGAGCTGGTCATAGCTGTTTTTCCAAAACGGTTGACAGTCTTTGTAAAGCGTCCATTTACCACCAGTCTTAACCGGTGCGATGACTGAAGATTCATCGGGTAAAAACACAGGTTTCCATACAGATTGAAACTTTTTATCCCAGGCCGTATCGTTGACGGCAATAGTATAGTCACTCCGGTTTAACCTCGCACCATAGGCAACGTTTTTGCCGGTTGAATCAAAACTTATATCCCATATATTTAAAAAGTTTTTCTCGATTGCCTTTCCATTAACTGCACAGGAAAAAACACCTTGTTTAAATGTTTCGATATCCGCAGCAGACATTGGGGACACCTGCACGACAGCAGCAGTACTGCCGGTGTCACTTAATACCATTTCATTGATGTTATCATACATCCGGTCCCAGGATTCATCATTGACCGCCATTGCATATTCCGAATCCTTCTGGACTGCGATACTTACGCTCGAACCATCGGGAGTTGCCTGAAAATCCCAAATAAAATCAAACCGGCTCTCCCAGTCTTTGCCGCTGATACTCAATGTCCATTCCTCATCATTGCTGACCAATGCAGCAAATCTGCCATCCGGCAAAGGCCTTAAACACCAGGCCTTTTCATATTCGCCAGCCCATAGCTCACCGTTTTCACACACTGAGAACACGCCTTCCTCGACATTCACAATGCCGGCAATGGTCTCCCCATCAGGACTGACATAGGGTTCTTCCACCCAGGCAAACCGGTCTTTCCATTCCCGGACAGGCACTTCCTTTAAATTTGTTGTCCAGTCAAAAGATTTGCTTTCTTCCATTTTAATCTCCGAACTTTTTGTTAAACCAACATTAGCTTTTTAATTCGTTAATAATTGTATCCAAAGATGCTACGGTCAGCGGCTTTTCAATGAAAAAATCTATTCCCGCCTTAAGTACGTCAAGTTTTAAATCATCATTAACAATCGTTGTCATTAAAATTCTTATAATATCAGGATTATCCATAGCCACCTGATTTAAAAAGTCAACGCCATTCATATCAGGTAAAAAATAATCTGAAATCACTATGTCAATCTTCTGATATTTGAGAGAATTCAACCCTTGTGCTGCTGTTTTAAATATCAAAAAATCCATCTGGGTGCTATCAAAAAAAACTTTTAAGGAATCCCGAACATGTTCATCATTATCAATAAACATTATTTGAGGTGATTTTTTATCTTGTTTTGCCATTTGATCCAAAATTAAATTATTAATTATTGGAATCATGGAAAGCAGAAACCATGCCAGTCTACAAAATAATAATTTTATTTATAATATCAGCAGATTACAAACACCTTGATGTAACACCTGTTTGTGTATAAAACAATTAGTATAAAGATTTCTAAAAAAATTTAGAAATCTTTCTAAGTTTAGAAAATTTCATATATGCCAATCATCCGCAATCCTTCTTGAGTACCAGATTGTCCCGATGAATAATTTCATCATAATGTTTGCCGCCAAGACAGGCTTCTATCTGGGAAGATTTTAATCCTTTTATCAAATTGATATCAAACGACCGGTAGTTGACCAGGCCCGTACCAATGATTTCATTGTCAGAAGTTTTAAAAAAAACCGCGGCCCCCTGCTCAAACTCCCCTTCCACAGATAAAACCCCTATGGGCAATAGGCTTTTTCCATTTTTTCGTACCGCACTTACCGCGCCTTGATCAATAACAAGACTGCCTTTGGGGACAAGGGCATAGGCAATCCAGCATTTCCTGCTGGCCATTTTCTCTTTTCTGGGAACAAAATATGTGCCGTGTTCCTCCCCATCAAACAAACGCAATAGTACGTTTTGGGAATTACCCCTGGCCACTATCATGGGAATTCCCGAGGAAGTGACTTTCCGGGCGGCCTGTATTTTACTGAGCATTCCCCCGGTGCCCAATGTTCCGGGAATATGGCTTGCATATTCTTCAATCTCTTTTTCAAATGTGGTAACCTTTGGGATCAGCTTTGCATCGGAAAATTGTCTTGGATCTTTATCGTACAATCCATCAATATCGGTTAAAATGAACAAAAAATCCGCATCCATTAACAAGGTGATCATGGCGGCAAGATTGTCATTATCCCCAAGTTTAATCTCTTCAACCATGATGGTGTCATTCTCATTGATAACAGGCACAACCTTCCACTCCATGAGTGTATGCAATGTATTTCTTGCATTCAGATACCGTTTCCGGTTGTTCAGGTCTTCCGCAGTCAACAGAATCTGAGCCACTTTTTTATCACATTCGGAAAAACTTTTTTCATAGGCATTCATCAGTCCGCTCTGGCCTATGGCTGCAATGGCCTGGCGTTTGGGGATCTCATCCGGACGGCGCGTCATTTGCATTTTTCGAAGTCCGGCCGCCATGGCACCTGATGAAACCAGGATCACCTCAATCCCCCTGTCCATAAGGCTGCTGATCTGCCTTGAGATGGATTCAATCACCTCCAGATTCAAACTGTTTTTAGCAGTGATAACATTACTGCCCAATTTTACAACTACCCGTCTGGCAGTAATCAATCGTTGTTTTGGCATGGTTTTCTCTAACTAAAAATCTTTATTCAAGGATTTATGGGTGAACGGTTTTGCGGCCTCTCCGGTATAATCTTTTACCATATGCCCGTCACCTATCATTCGCCACTGGTAAATCATCAGCCCTTCAAGCCCCACAGGTCCCCGCGCATGAATTTTATTGGTGCTGATGCCCACTTCAGCACCCAGGCCGAACCGGAACCCGTCACTGAACCTGCTGCTACAGTTCCAGAAAGCATCTGCCGTATCTGTATGATCCATAAAATACAAGGATCGTTTCTTGTCTGAGGTCACTATCACATCTGTGTGGCCCGATCCATACCGGTTAATATGCGCCACAGCCTCTTTCAAAGACGGCACAACCTTAATGGAGACAATCAAATCAAGGTATTCGGTCTGCCAGTCTTTCTCGGTGGCGGCTTCAACATCAATGATGGCACCGGTCTTTTCACACCCGTAAATTTTAACGCCCTTTGCTTCCAGTTCTTTTTTTAACACAGGAAGAATATCTTTGGCCAAAGCTTCATGGACCAGGATGGTTTCTGTTGCATTACACACCGCCACATACTGGCATTTGCTGTCCACGGAGAGGTCAACCGCCATTTTGGGATCGGCAAGCCGATCAATATAAAGGTGACAAATCCCGTCTGCATGTCCCAGAACCGGAATTACGGTATTATCCATTATATAACGCACAAATTCATTACTGCCTCTTGGGATAATCAGATCAACATATTTTTCAAGCTTCAGCATCTGATCCACATCGCTTCGGGTTTCCAGCAGCCCCAGCCACCCTTCAGGCAACCCTGTATCCAAACCGGCCTTGGAAATGACGGACGCCAGGATTTGATTGGTAGCCGAAGCCTCACTGCCCCCTTTGAGCAAAACAGCATTCCCGCTTTTCAAACAAAGCGCGGCAATCTGCACCAGGGCATCCGGGCGGGATTCAAAAATAACCCCTATCACGCCAATGGGCCTGCTAACCTTAAAAAGGGTCAAACCTTTGTCAAGCTCAGTTGCGGACAATGTCTTTCCCACCGGGTCTTCCAGTTTTATCAGACTGGCAATCCCGTCACAGGCTTCGGATATTTTTGGTTGATCAAATTTCAACCGTTTTAATAAAGGAGCGTCCAGATTATCTTTTCGGGCCTGTTCCAGATCGTTTTTATTGGCATCAATAATAAGATCCATATTAGTTTCCAAGGCCTTAATAATATTTTTCAGTGCCTTATCTTTGATATCGGTTGAAAGTGCCGACATCAAAATAGCAGCATCTTTACATTGCGTGGCTATTGCTTGAATATCCATTTTTTTTCCTTAACTTAAACTTCCTGTTCTTTGATTTTACGCCCTATTCATCCATTAAATTTGTTTTTCTGTCAAGGGTAAAAACCACTTCCAAAAGGGGTAAAACATACAAACGGACTAAAAAACAACCAAAAAAGCGGGATTTTATTTCTTAAATTCGGATTGTATTGTCCTATAATATATAGTAAAAGGATTTATTTTTAAATTAACTGGAATATTAAAAATATTCTAGTAATTTCATGGTTTAATAATCAGGCAGACAAAGACAAGCTCTGCTGCAAGGATAAACATTATGAGCAGTCTTGTTCGACTATTGGGATTTTCACTCTCCGGTCAGAGATATGCGTTGCATCTTGATGCTGTTGACAGGGTTGTACACTCTGTTGAGATAACTCGATTGCCCAATGCACCGGATATTGTTCTCGGAGTGGTGAATGTTCAGGGCCGGGTTCTTCCAGTTTTTAATATAAGAAAACGCTTTGGAATTCCTGATAAAGAAATTGACTTGACCGATCAGTTGATTATTGCCCACACAATAAGACGGACGGTCATTCTTTTGACAGACAACGTAAACGGAGTCATTGAGTGTTCAGAGCAGGAGGTCACCAAAACTGAAAAAATTATTCCCGGCATGGGATATATAGCCGGAATGGGATATATAGAAGGTATAGTCAAATTCAAAGATGGCATGATCTTCATTCACGATCTCAATAATTTTCTATCTCTTGATGAAGAAAAAGCATTGGATGATGCACTATATCAATAAACCTTTATATAGTGAAAATGAAACGGCAATTTCAGAATCATCACTGAGCTTGATCAGCAAATTTTTATCCGCTAATATGGGACTTTATTTTCCAAAAGAACGTTGGCCGGATCTTAGACGGGGTATCGTATCAGCCTGCCAAGAGTTTGATCACAAAGACCCGGAATCGTTTATCCAATGGCTTTTATCCTCGTCGCTCACAAAAAGCCGGATTGAGTCCCTGGCAATCCATCTCACCATTGGGGAAACCTATTTTTTCCGGGACAAAAACGTTTTCAATGCTCTTGAAACACACATCCTTCCAAAATTGATGCAAGCACGCCAAAAGACCGGCAAGTGTCTGCGGCTGTGGAGCGCGGCCTGCTCCACAGGTGAGGAACCATATTCTCTGGCCATATTGCTTTCAAAAATGATCCCGGATTTAAGCGATTGGAATATCACCATTTGTGCGACTGATATTAATCCTCAATTTTTAAAAAAGGCTTTAGGCGGAATTTATACCAAATGGTCATTCCGGGGAACTTCTGAGCGGTTCAAGGACACATACTTCACAAAAACAAAAAACGGACATTACAGGCTTGATCCGCTGATCAAAAAGATGGTCAAATTTTCATACCTTAATCTTATGGATAATTGTTATCCCTCGATAACAAATAATACCAACGCCATGGATTTAATCTTTTGCCGAAACGTACTTATGTATTTTCCACCTGAATATGTCAAAAAGGTTATCAGCCGCATATACCGATCTAACTCAAAGGGAGGATGGTTTGTGGTAAGTCCGGGAGAAATGCCCAACCAATTTCATTCAAAATTTAATACCGTGTACTGCGATGGGGCTATTTTCTACCAAAAAGGCAGCAGTCAAACTTCTTTTAAACAAGATTTCAAAGAAAATCCGGTATTCCCAATACCGGAAAACCAGCCGAAAAACCAGCTTGATTATCAAAATTATTTTCAGCAAGAACTTATTTTTTTGGAAAAGACCGATATAACCGATGAAATCATGCCCCAACCGCTGAAAATATCCCCGGAATCTCCCAAATCAACAGAACCGGACAAAAGTTCCAGCAAACAGGCTCTGCAATTATTTAAGAAAGGTGAATACACCAAGGCCGCTGAATTACTCCGTGAACTATTATCAAACGACCAATTCAACGCCGATGCCATGACCTTGCTGGCTCAAACATACGCCAACAAAGGAGACCTGGCCAAAGCGGCACAATGGTGTGAAAAGGCGATTGTCACAGACAAGCTCAACCCGTCCTTCCATTATTTATTATCAACCATCATGGCCGAGATGGGCCGAATGGAAGAGGCGGCATCAGCACTAAAGAACGTGCTTTATCTCGACTATAACTTTGTGCTTGCCTATTTTTCTCTCGGAAATATCAACTGCCGGCTGGGCAAGCTGAAAGAATCAAAAAAAAATTTTGATAATGCCATCTCCATTTTGAGCGGGATGCAAACAGACGATATTGTGCCGGAGTCGGACGGAATAACCGCCGGTCGTCTCATGGAAATCATAAAATTAACATCCGGCCAGGAGGCCGCAAATGAGCAATAATGATTTAATGTCAAAAAAAATAGACTGGGACCGGATTCATCGGCATTTGGACGAATCAAATACTGCTATTGGAAAAGGTTTCCCAGCAGACCCGGACAAAAAAATTAAAATCCTTAAACAAAGGGCTCAACTGCTTTCCAGGGAAACCGGGAAAATCGAGGGGAAAAAGGCTCAAATTGAAATAGTGGAGTTTGTCCTGGCCTATGAAAATTATGCCATTGAATCCAAATACATCAGTGAAGTCTATCCATTAAAGGAATTCACAGCCATACCATGCACACCAAACTTTGTTCTGGGCATTATCAACGTTCGCGGAAGGATTATCTCAATTATTGATCTCAAAAAATTCTTTGACTTGCCGGATAAGGGAATTGCCGACTTCAATAAAGTCATCATCATCAGTTCAGAGCTGAACGAATTCGGTATAGTAGTGGACAGCATTACAGATGTAAGGTCCATCATGACAAGTGAAATCCAGCCATCGCTGCCCACTTTAACCGGAGTTCGTGAAGAATATCTCAAAGGTATTTTAGAGGATAGAATCGTTGTGCTTGAGGCGGCAATGATTCTATCTGACTCAAAAATAATCGTTCACGAAGAAGTTGATACATAAGTAAAGGAGAGAGGCAAATGTTCAAAAATATGAGGATCGGCATAAAAATAGGATTTGGTTTTATCGTTATTTTGCTTCTGGCGATGGCGGTGATGTATTTCGGCCACAAAGGCTTGCTCGCAATGGAGGACCGGGTTGACAAGGTTGAAAGCGTTAACCGTCTGGTCAAATACGCGCTCGGGATAAACAGATCAGGTAAGAATTATGCTCTGACACATGATCGGCAGTATGCCGATGAGGTACTTGCCAACCTGGATGGAATGAAAAAGCAGGCCAAAAAGACCAGGGAAAAATTCAAACAGGATGTAAATAAAACTCATATGTCCGAAGTATTAGCCATTACAGATAATTATGACGATGCTTTTCATAAATATTTGGATATTGAAGCACAACAGAAAACACTGGATGCCGACATGGTTCAAGCAGCCCGTGACCTGGAAAAAATAGCTGATGATTTAAAACAGTACCAGAAAAAAGAATACTCCCGGTTACGCGAAAAAAATGCAAGCAAGGCTGAGCAAAACGACATATTGACAAAGTCTGACGATGCAAACCTGATTATCAACTGGATTCATGAATGCAGGCGGAATGAAAAAAACTTTATCTTGCGCAATGATGAAAAGTCTTCTCAACAATTAATCAAAAATATAAAAAATATCATCGACCATGCAACAGATCTTAAACGCCGTTTAGATAAAGAAGAAACTCAAAAAATGGCTGAACAAATTATTATTAAAGCTAAGGAGTACCAAAAGGCTTTTTTCAATTACAAGGAACTAAGTGATGGATTCAAGGTAAATTTAGAAAAAATGATGCATGTAGCAAATTCATTTAATTACATTTGTAAGGAAGTGGAGGCAGACCAGAAAAACAAGATGCTCAACGAGATGGCTTCGGCAAAAAACAGGATGCTCAGCGGCATAATTGCCGCTATTGTTTTGGGAATAATCCTCTCGTTTATCATCATCAGGGCCATTACTATTCCTATTTCCAGGATCACAGAGATTGCAAGAAAAATATCTGACGGTGATTTTATTTATGAAGTAGAAATTGTGCAAAACGATGAAATCGGCCAACTGGCAGATATTTTCAGAAACCTGAAAGAAAGCTTGCAGGAGAAGACACAATTGGCTGAAAAAATATCCAAAGGAGATTTAAATATTAAAGTAAAACCCAGATCAACAAAGGACGTGCTGGGAAATGCCCTGGCAGCCATGACCAAAAGACTTCAGGAACAGTCTGTTTCATTAAAAGAGGCGATTAATGTTATTTCCTCTTCAACTTCTGAAATCGCCGCCACAGTTACCGAGCTTGCCACCAGTGTCTCGGAGACTGCTACGTCAGCAAATGAGACCACCACCACAATGGAGGAAATAAAACAGACTGCGGACCTTGCCAATAAAAAATCAAAAACCGTTTCCGAAAATGCTCAACAGGCCCAGCAAATATCAATTACAGGCAAGCAGGCCACAGATGAAACCATTGATGGAATGAGCCGGATAAAAACCCATATAGGATCTATTGCCGAATCAATTGTAACGCTGAGCGAACAGAACCAGGCCATCGGAGAAATCATTGCCACGGTGGATGACATTGCAGAGCAGACAAACCTGCTCGCGGTTAACTCCTCTATTGAGGCAGTTAAAGCAGGTGAGATGGGCAAGGGTTTTTCCGTGGTAGCCCAGGAAATCAAGAGCCTTGCAAAACAATCCAAACAGGCCACCAAAAGGGTGAGGACAATACTCAACGAGGTACAAAAAGCCACCGGCAAAGCAGTCCTGGTGACTGAAGAGGGAAGCAAGACTGTTGAAGAAGGAATAAAACAAGCCAGGAAATCAGGGGATGCAATCTCAACCTTGACAGGCAGCATTACCACAGCTGCCCATACAGCGATCCAGATTGCAGCGTCAAGCCAGCAGCAGTTGGTTGGAATGGACCAGGTGGGAATGGCAATGATGAACATCAAAGAAGCCAGCGCCCAAAACGCATCCGGCACCAAGCAACTGGAAATCGCGGCCCGGAACCTGGACGAGCTGGGCCAAAAACTCAAGCAGAAAATGGAATGGTATAAGTTTGAAGCATAAGAAAAGGGAGTCTCATGGGCTTAACAAACAAAGATCTGCTGAAAAAACTCCGGGCCGCCTTTAAGGCTGAGGCTGAAGACCGCCTGAAAATAATCAACTCCGACCTGGTCAAACTGGAGAAAAAACCTGCAGGTGACAAATACGATGAAGTGATTGAATCCATATTCCGGCAAACCCATAGCCTGAAGGGTGCAGCCCGCTCTGCAGACCTGCCTGCCATAGAAAAAATTTCAGGGGTACTTGAGGACATATTTTCAGCATTAAAACGAAATGAGATTAAAATTTCGTTTGAAATGACAAATGTGCTTTATGATGCAACTGACACATTAGCGGACTTAACTGCTAATCCCGGAAGTGAACATACAAATGTTCATGAAAATCAGATTTCCAAAATCATAAAACAAATCAAAGAGCTGAGTTCAGGCAAAAGCGTGAACGAAACCAAACCTGTTGAAAAAGAACCCAAGCCAGTTGATAAGCTTCTTCCGGCCATGGCAATAAAAAAAACACAAAAAGAAATTGCACCACAGCCAGAACCTGCCGACCCTCAGAAGCAAGGACAGGAAGCTTTCAAAGAGGCTGATCCTCAAACACAAACCATAAGGGTCTCCATAAACAAACTGGATTCGCTCATGCTGCAAGCAGAAGAGATACTCCAAGCCAAACTTTTGGCAAACAGACACAAAAACGAGCTTCAGGATCTTATTGAAATGCTGGAGTTGTGGAAAAAGGACTGGGCACAGATAACAACGGCCACACATACTTTGTCACAAATTATTAACAAAGAAACAGAACCTGACTGTCAGAAAAAGACAGCCCTGGTATCCATATCTAAGTTGATAGATTTGGTTGAATCAAATCAAAACCAGTCAAGATTGTTTGAAGACAGGCTCCTTGCTCTTTTTAAATCAGCGCATCAGGATAAGAGGCTGGTCGGCGAACTGGTGGACAGGCTGCTTGAAGACATGAAGGACGTGCTGATGCTGCCCTTTTCTTTTTTTCTGGAAATGATCCCCAAAATAGTGCGTGACCTTGCACGCGATCAAAACAAGAAAGTCAAGGTATCAATGGAGGGCGGAGATGTTGAAATAAACAGAAAAATTCTGGAAGAAATGAAAGACCCGCTGATACATTTACTTCGCAACTGCGTGGACCATGGAATTGAAAAATCAGAAATAAGAAAGAAAAACAAAAAACCGGAAACCGGAACGGTTAATGTCATAATCAGCCAGACAAACAGTGACAAGATTGAAATTATTATATCCGATGATGGAGAGGGAATTGACATAAAAAAAGTAAAAGAAGCAGCCATAAAGAAAAAAGTCATATCAGGACAGGAAGCAAGTGGGCTTTCCGAAAAAGAGGCTCTTGATCTTATTTTTCAATCAGAGGTAACAACAAGCTTGATCATAACCGACATATCCGGAAGAGGACTGGGTATGGCCATCGTACGCGAAAAAATCGAAAGACTTGGCGGCGAGGTTTCTGTTGAAAGCACCCCTGGTAAAGGAACTAAATTCCGGGCACTTATTCCCATAACACTTGCCACCTTCAGGGGCATACTTGTGTCGGCTGGGGAACAGCAATTTATCATACCAACGGTGAATGTTGACCGGGTGGTTAGAGTCAAGCCAAATGACATTAAAACCGTTGAAAACAAGGAAACCATTCTCTTAAACGGCAAGACCGTGCCACTGGTGCGGCTTGATGACGTACTGGAAATCCATCACAAAGAAAGAGTCCCCGCGTCGGAAATATACCCTGCTCTGGTCCTTGGAACCGGGGAAAAAAGGATTGCCTTCAGCCTTGACAAGGTATTGGATGAAGAAGAAATCCTGTTTAAAAGCCTTGGCAAACAGCTCTCCCGAGTCAGAAACATATATGGTGCAACGGTCCTTGGAAACAGAAAAGTGGTACCTATTTTGAACGTCATGGATCTTATGAAATCAGCAGTACACATAAGCCCCATGTCCGCAGGAGTCCCAGTTCGCATGGAAGAACAAGAATCAGAAAAGATATCCGTTTTGGTTGCTGAGGACTCCATTACATCGCGCATGCTTTTGAAAACCATTCTGGAGTCAGCCGGATATCAGGTAAAAACCGTGGTTGACGGCTTAGAGGCGTTAACAGAACTCAAAGAAGGGGAATACAATTTATTGGTATCAGATGTTGATATGCCCAGAATGAACGGGTTTGTGCTTACCGGAAAAATCCGTGAGGATAAAAAACTTGGTGATCTGCCGGTGATACTTGTAACCGCACTCCACTCCCGAGAAGACCGAGAACGCGGAATTGACGTTGGCGCAAATGCATACATTGTCAAGAGCAGCTTTGACCAAAGCAATCTATTGGAAGTGGTCAAAAAATATATTTAGCAGGTAGGAAATTATTATGATTAAAGTCCTGATAGTCGATGATTCACATACAACCATGGAATATCTAAAACATCTTCTTGATTCGGACGATGGAATTATGATTGTGGGAATTGCGCAAAACGGTAAACAAGCAATTGAATTATCGAAAAAAAAGCAGCCTGACGTGATTCTGATGGACATCAACATGCCTAAAATGAACGGATTTGAGGCAACCCGCATCATTATGGAAAACAATCCCGTGCCCATCATTATTATGAGTTCAATCCATGATATTAAAGATACTGCCATAGTATTCCGAGCCATGGAAGCCGGTGCTGTAACCCTTTTAAACAAACCATGGGGGATGGATCATCCCGACTATAAACGTGATTCTGAAGACCTGCTTCAAAATATAAAATTAATGTCGGAAGTAAAAGTGATCAAACGCAGCAGATCAATACGGGAATCTGCAAAAATGCCGGAGACGAGACCTCCTGTGGCAAGACCCGTGGTCAAACCGGTGGCCAAACAGATAGCAAAGTCAGGCAGAATCAGTGTGATCGCAATAGGAGCATCTGCGGGTGGACCTCTTGTTTTACAGGAAATTCTTTTAAAAATACCCAAAAATTTTCCCGTTCCCATATTGATTGTTCAGCATATTTCAAGCGGCTTTATAGACGGCTTAATAAAGTGGCTCGGCCAAACCACTGAATGTACAATTCAACTGGCAGCTCACGGGGAGATATTTCTCCCGGGTCATGTCTATTTTGCACCGGACGATTATCACATGGGAGTCAACAACTCAAGCCAAATCATCTTGAGCAAAGCTGAGCCGGAAAACAGCTCCAGACCCGCCATATCATTTCTCTTCAGGAGCATGGCAAAAGTGTATGGTGCCGAAGCATCCGGTGTCTTGCTTACGGGCATGGGTAAAGATGGGGCTGATGAATTAAAACTCATGAGAGACAAAGGAGCTGTTACAATTGCACAGGACAAAAAAAGTTCGTTGGTTCACGGTATGGCCGGAGAGGCGATAAAACTTGATGCGGTCATGTATGAACTTTCCCCGGAAAGTATTGCTGATAAACTGATATCAATTGTTCAATAACAATTGATATTAAATATTAATAAAATGATCATTTAATAAAACAATCAAAGGAATGAATCATGAAGGATGATGTCCATTTATTAATTGTGGAAGACAGCCCCACTCAGGCTCTGAAAATTCAATATTTTCTGGAGCAGAACGGCTACAAGGTCTCAATGGCTAAAGATGGCGAACAGGCGCTTGTCATGTTAAAAGATATTATCCCCACCATAATCATATCCGACATTGTTATGCCCAAGATGAACGGCTATGAACTCTGTGACGAGATCAAGAAAAACGATAAGTTAAAGGATATCCCGATAATTCTTTTGACAAGCCTTTCCGAACCGGAAAACGTTATTAACGGACTGGTTTGCGGAGCCACCAACTTTATTGTCAAGCCTTTTGATGAACAATTTTTGCTGTCGCGAATCAAGTACATCCTCATAAACAAGGAAATGAGAGACAGTGCCTTCTCGCAGATGGGAATTGAAATATTTTTCAGAGATAAAAAATATTTCATATCTTCCGAACGAGTGCAGATGATAGACCTTCTGCTTTCTACATATGAAGTTGCCATTCAAAAAAGCCATGATCTTAAAAAGGCTAACCAGGAACTTGAGCAAATCAAGGATGAGCTGGAAAGGCGTGTGTTGGAACGGACGGCTGAGCTTTCAAAATCCAATGTTCAACTGCAAAAAGAAATTGAGGAAAGAAAGCATGTTGAGGAAGCTTTGAGGCAATCTGAGAATAAGCTGGCGATCAAAAATCAGATATCTCAAGTATTTATTACTGCGTCTGATGACAAATTATTTGAAAATGTTCTGCAGGTTGTTTTAAAAGCCTTAAAAAGCAAATATGGTATCTGTATCTACGGGTACACCGACGAAGATGGTTCATACACCTGCTCTTCTGTTACAAGAGAAGTTAAAAAAGAGTGCGAGATGTCGGATAAAAATATCATATGGCCCCATGCGTCATGGACCAGCATCAGTGGCAAGGCTCTTAGCGAGAAGGAAACCTTGTATTCCAACGAACCCTTCCGGGTGCCGGAAGGTCATATTCAAATAACAAGAATCCTGAATGTTCCCATTATCCACAGAGGAAATGTTATAGGCAATATAATGGTCGGAAATAAGAAAACAGACTATGACAATAGCGATGTCCAGCTAATGGAGTCAATCGCCGGGCATCTTGCACCCCTTCTCAATGCAAAGTTACAAAAAGACAAACAGACAAAAGAGCGTAAAATGCTTGAAGCCCAACTGCAACAAGCACAACGAATGGAATCCATTGGCACCCTTGCAGGTGGTATAGCCCATGATTTCAACAACATACTTTTTCCCATTGTAGGCCATACGGAAATGCTTTTGGAGGATGTCCCTGAAAGCAGCTTATGGCGGGATGATCTGAATGAAATTTATATCGGAGCCCTTAGGGCCAGGGACCTTGTTAAACAAATTCTTACTTTTTCACGTCAAGAAAGCATTGAATTAATACTGACAAAGACTCAGCCTATTATTAAAGAAGTATTAAAACTTATCAGATCTACAATTCCTACAACAATTGAAATAAAACAAAACATTGAAACCGATTGTGGTTTAGTCAAAGCTGATCCCACACAAATTCATCAAATTATGATGAATCTTACAACCAATGCTTATCATTCCATGCAAGATATTGGCGGTGAATTGACAGTGAGTCTCAAAGAAGTTGAATTGAGCAGGAATAACGTAATAATCCCCGATATGCTGCCAGGAACATATGCTTGTTTGACTGTGGCTGATACCGGTATAGGTATGGATAAAAATATAACTGAAAAAATCTTTGACCCATTTTTTACCACAAAAGAAAAAGGCACGGGCATGGGACTTTCAGTGGTGCATGGTATTGTGAATAGAATGGGTGGAACTATCCGGGTATATAGTGAGCCTGGCAAAGGCAGTGAATTCAATGTCTATTTCCCTGTAGCGAGGAGTTCTTCTGAAGAACAGGATTCTCTAACAAAAAAAATAATTCAGGGGGGCACGGAAAGACTTTTGCTTGTGGATGATGAAAATGCAATCATTTTAATGGAAAAAAGGATGCTGGAGCGTTTGGGGTATCAAATTACTTCATGTACCGACAGCATTGAAGCTCTTGACGTTTTCCACACCAACCCCGATAAATTTGACTTGGTGATTACAGATATGGCAATGCCAAATATGCCGGGAGATAAATTATCTGCTGAGATGGTCAGAATACGCCCTGATATTTCCATATTGCTTTGCACAGGATTCAGTGAAAGAATATCTGAAGAAAAAGCAGCGTCTTTGGGCATTAAAGGTTTGTTGATGAAACCGATTGTAATGAGGGATTTTGCCCAGAAAATTCGTGACGTGCTGGATGAATCTGTGCAGGCCTCATAGAGAGGACAGAGAGGTTAATGTTTTCAAGCAAGACTTCAAACGTTTGCCTTTGGCTTTTTGAGAATTTAAGCCTTCATCAAGTAAATTTAGCGTAGAACTTAACAATACGTCGCAGATTTAATACTATTAATGGATAAATGGTCGCATAATCGCAACCACTCAAAACAAATAGGCACTTTTCCAAATCATAACCAGCTAAATTTATAGATTTTTCAGAAAATATTAACAAGTATGTTTTTTGGCATGCATTATGCTATCTATACAAAACTGGGATTTAAGTTTTAAGATGACTCTAAATCAAGGAGAGGTTGAAAAATGGAAAAAGTAGTGGTTGTCGGATGCGGTTCATATATGGACCAGGGATATGGCTGCCCGGGCGAATGGCGTTGCTTGAAGGCAGCCGCACAGGGCGATGGCACATTCGAAAATCCATCCCAGGTTGTTGGTTTTGTCAAATGTGAATGCCCCGGACGAACCGTTGTTCCCAGTATTGGCATGGCAATGAAATTGTCTGAAATCAAACCTGATAAAATATATTTGAGTTCCTGCCTGGCCAATGCCGTTCCGGGATGTCCCTATACCGGTGCAAAGGACCTGGCAGACATCATAGAAAAGAAAACCGGAATTGGTGTTGTTGTAGGTACCCACGATTACCATTAAAAATTGAAAGGAATGATCAATGGCAGAAGCTGTCATTAGGCTTGGAAATAAAAACCGAAAAAATATTTTTTTGAACAAAGTCAAAGAATTGCTGCCTGAAGGCGGCAATTTAAGTGCTTGTTTAACTTGCGGTGCTTGCGCCTCAGGGTGTCCTGCCACAGGACTTGATAATATGGATCCCAGAAAATTTCTTCGAATGGCTGCGTTAGGTATGGATGATGAAATCGCCAAATCTGACTGGCCCTGGATGTGTACCATGTGCCAGCGTTGCATTTATGTATGTCCCATGCAGATCGATATCCCCCAATTGGTCTTTAATGCCAGAGCACTTCGCCCCAGAGAAGAAAGACCTACAGGTATCCTTGGGTCCTGTGACATGGCCCTGAGAAATGAAAGTACAAGTGCCATGGGAGCCTCTCCGGAGGATTTTGAATTTGTCGTCGGTGATGTATTGGAAGAATACCAGGAGGCTCAGCCTGAATTCGCAGATATGCAGGCCCCTATTGATAAAGAAGGTGCTGAATTTTTTCTGAACCAGAATTCCAGGGAACCTGTGACGGAACCTGACGAAATGATACCCCAATGGAAAATTCTTCACTTGGCTGGCGTTGACTGGACCTATGGCAGTCGAGGATGGGCAGGTGAAAACTATTGCATGTTCCTAGCGGATGACGATGCATGGAAAAAGGTAACCGGAACAACAGTGGATCAGGCCAACAAGCTTGGGTGTAAGACCTTTCTCAATACCGAATGAGGTCACGTAACATTTTCAGTCCGGGCCGGAGTGAAAAAATACAACCTTGAGCATAACTTTGAAATTAAAAACATATATGAATATTATGCAAAATGGATCCGTGAAGGAAAACTAAAGGTCAATTCCGACTGGAATAAAGATCTTAAAATAAAATTTACAGTACAGGATCCATGTCAAATTGTCAGAAAAAGCTATGGTGATCCCATTGCCGATGATTTGCGTTTTGTTGTCAAATCTGTTGTTGGAGAAGAAAATTTTGTAGATATGCAGCCAAACAAATCTAATAACTATTGTTGCGGTGGCGGCGGCGGTTTTCTCCAATCAGGTTTTAAAGAGGAGCGCCTCGAATACGGAAGATTAAAAGACAATCAGATCAAGGCTACAGGGGCCGATTATTGCATTGCAGGCTGCCATAATTGTCATGCCCAGATCCATGAACTGAGCGAGCATTATGGTGGGAATTACCCTGTAGTTCATCTATGGACTTTGATTTGCCTGTCATTGGGAATATTAGGGCCAAATGAGCGGGAATATCTGGGAGATGACTTGAAAGATGTCAACGTATTTCACCCGGAAACGGCTCTTTAACCTCCAAAACCATCAAGCTGAAAAATGAATATTGGATCTGAGGGGAAGTCTCAACAGTGACCTCCCCTCCAGATCACAGAATCTTTCGTATGTGTCCATACACAGTCCCATATCACTTTTATCAATTGATAAATACCAAACCAATGCCTTCTTCATTTTGTCATTTGACCTTATTTCCACCAGCCTAATTCATTAATAGCAAATGATTGATTAGGCTTGATTTTAAGGCCGTTGTCCAGAATAAAGTCCACCGTCCTTTTTTTAGCTGCCAATTTTCGGAAGACTCCGCGTTTAACAAGTTTCTTACACATACCCATCTAATGTTATAATGTTATGAGGCACTCAGATATTTTTCTTGATTAAGCCTAATCAATAACAAACAATGCTGAATAAATTGCTTCAAATAATGGAATCAAAATTCAATTTATCCAAAAAGAAATATTCCCGGAAGTTGAGTGATTGATAAAAAAATCAAAGCGCATTCCAGGATCGTTTATAGAAACCCGTGAATGCGCTTTATTCAAATTTAAAACTATATGAAATTGATTAACTCTGCCTAATGATGGGAATCTCCACTATCATTCAGGGTGTCATAAACTGCTTTTAAAACACAGAATGTCATGCCGGCACCCAGAATACCAATGGCATACCAGAATCCACCAAAGAAGATTCCGTGCCCGATATCCCATGCCCATTCAAAACAAAATGGAAACATAATCTTTCTCCTTTATGCAAAAAAGGTTATTCCGTCTCTGCCACTGGATTTGAATTAAGTTCCTGCTCCTGGGGGAAAACAGGAAGGTAACGATATGTAATCGCAATCAGGATAATTCCATAGGCCACGGGCAGAACAGTAGTTGCAACTTCCTGCCAGCTTGGAATATAAAGTGCCCAGGTATCAAAACTCATTACCGGAACCGCCATGATTTGAAGAACCATGACCCATCTGTTCAGACAAACCCCGATAACACCAAGAGTAATTGCAATAAGTCTCAAAGCCGGATTTTCACGTGTTGATTTTTTGATAAGAATCAAACCCGGAACAATGCCGCATAATACAATTTCAGTCAGCAGTATCCAGTATCCATAAAAACTGTTGTCAGTATAAAAATGACTTAGCTTAAATCCAAGACTTGGGACTGTTACGCTTGCCCAGTAAATGGTATCAATAATTTTGGCAACGATATAGGTGGTTATCATCCAACCGGATATTTTGGCCAGAAGATTCACAACATTATCTTTAACCAGTTTTTTTCCGGTAATAACTTCAGTTATTTTTGTCACCAGAAGGGTAAAGCAAGGACCGAATGCAGCCGCAGACCATGTAAACAAAAAGAAAGTCCAGGGCCAGATCAACAGACCTTCCCTGACGGCAAAAGGACGGCCATACATTACGCCTGCAACCCCGCCAAGAGATCCTTGATGAAAAAAAGAAAGAAAAGCACCGGTTGCGGCAAAAATAGCCATCACACCATGCATATTATGTGCAAGGTGATGAAAAAACGGCACCTTGTTGGCCTGACGGTTTTCAAGAATATTGGGGATAAACTCAATAGTCAATACCGCAAAATAACAAGACAGGCAAAATGCCACCTCTGTCAACATTGAATGAACATTGGCATGCCAGAAAATAAACCAGCCCCGAAGCGGCTGTCCAATATCAATGGCAAGAATCAGCAATGCCGAACTATAACAGATAAAACCGATGATAACGGCAAAATTTATGATATTTTTCAGCTCATCAATTTTAAAAATATATCGCAACAGCCCTGTAAAAAATGCGCCCCCCCCAACTGCAATGACGGCAAGATCAGCCCAGATCCAAAGGGCAAATCCGTAATAATCATTCATATTGGTCTGGTTCAGGCCTTTAAACCAGCAAAGGAACATGGCATAAACGCCCCAAAGAAGTACGGCACCAACGATTGCAATTCCAATGGTGAATTTTGGAAATGAACACCGTTTTGCACCTTCAGGTATTAATGCAGAATCCATATTTATTCACTCCTAAATAAGATTTCGGATATCTTAATCATGGGATGAAGACCCATGATGATTCTTAAATTTATCCCACTCGCCATCCAGGTAATTATCACCTGCTTTTCTAACCCATTCGCGTTCGGAAAGATAATAAACTTTTGGATTGGTTCCAAGTCGTTCAAGAAGCCTGAATACTTTAGGATTTCTTGATTTTCCGACCACATGTTTGTTTCTTGGATCAGGGTGGGGATCAGGTTTGACAATCTTATGGACCTGATGATCGGGATTATTAAGATCCCCGAATACAATTGCACCTGCCGGACAAGCTGTGGTGCAGGCAGTCTGATATTCGTGTTCCTCAATATCATCACGGCCTTCAACGTATGCAGTATCCCTTGCAGCCTGGTATCTGTGATAACAGAAGCTGCATTTTTCCACGACCCCTCTCATCCTCGGAGATACATTGGGACTCAGGTATTTTTCCATGCCTTCGGGCCATTTGGGGTCCCACCAGTTAAAATACCTTGCATGATAGGGGCATGCTCCCATGCAATATCGACATCCAAAACAGCGTGTATAAATCTGGCTGACAATTCCCGTATCATAGCCATAGTCGGTTGCAGTGGCAGGGCAAACGGAAACACAAGGAGAGTGACCATGATCACCTTTTCCTCCGCAGTGCTGACAAGGCCTTGGTACATATGCAATTTCAGTATCAGGAAAGGATTTACCATTGGTTAATTTATAAACACGCATCCAGGTGATGCTATCCTTTTTATTGGATTCATCCTCCTTAAACGGAACATTGTTCTCAGACATGCACGAAACCATGCACGACCCGCATCCGGTGCATTTGTCCAGATCAATAACCATTCCGAACTTATGTGCTTTGTTATTTTCTTGTTTCATTAAGAACCTCTTTAGCAATTTATCCTTAATTTAGGCCTTGGAAATTTTTGCTTTAATTCCAAAGGCAGCATCCAGTCCTGAACCAGATTCAATTACCGGGCCGATTAAGTCATTTACATTGATACCTTTGTTTGACACATACTTATTATCAAAGTTATGACCAAGGCCTTTAACCATTCCGATCACACCCGGCATCATTCCTTCGTTAAAATTTACCATCACACGGGCTGAACCCATGGGTGTTGTCAATGTAGCATAACCATTATCTTTAAGACCAAGACCCCTGGCAGTTAAAGGATTAATCTCTACAAAACTGTCCATGCCTTTTAAAACCTTATCTGAAACCGTCTTAACGGCAAAAGGAGATGCAGCAGTTCCTGAACTGATCAGTCTTATGTTGTCAATGGGGATCAATGTAAGCTCATAATCTCCCTGGGCCTGAACCTTTGCAGGGTTATCGGCAATAAAAGAGACATTAACAGATACTAAACGGGTTGGAACGCCTTCGGACAAAACAGCATAACCGTCTTCTGACAAGGCATCCCAGATGCCAGGAGTAACACTTTCCAGACACTGTTCATAGGATTCCCAGTCAAAGCTCCGGGCAATATTGCCTTCCAGGGCTTTTGCAATCAAGATGAGGGTATCCCCGGTATTTTTAGTGTTAAATACCGGTTTGCTCACAGGCTTGGTCAGCCCTACAACCTTCTTTGAAAGCCCGCCACCTGAAGGAACGTCTTCAAGTCGTTCTATGAACGTATGGCTTGGCAGAATAATATCCGCTTGTTTTGCTGTTTCATCAAGGAACGAAGAAAAGCTCACAACAAAAGGAATTTTTTCAAAGGCCTGCTTGATACGCTTGGAATCATGCAACTCGTAACACGGATTTGCATTGTAGACAAAAAGAGCCTCAACAGCAGGTTTTGAAGATTTGGTTATTGTTTCAAAAAGCTGGTTGATATCTTGTCCTGCTCTATTTTTTGCAACTCCGGTATCTGCAACGCCATCCATTAATTTATTCGGAAACTTAAGATACTCATTTTGGGGCTGGACAAAAACACCACCCTTTTTATTGATATTGCCCACCAGACAGTTCAAGGTATGAACAGCAACAAGTTCTTTCAGGCTTTGGGAACCATTGCCACGACCTTTGCCAAAAACTGCAACCGGCATCTTTGATTTGGCAAACAAAGTGGCGATTTTTTCAATATCAGAGACTTTTACCCCGGTAATTTCAGATGTTTTTGCAGGAGTATAATCCTTTTGGAGCAATGCGGCCAATTTATTCAATCCACCTTTAAAATTAGCGGCAGCTGCACTGTCAAACAAGTTGTTTTTCAAAATAACCGCGCACATTCCAAGGGCCAGATCCGATTCGGTTCCAGGTTTTATGGGTATCCATTTATCAGCATTTGCAGCAGTATTGGATAACCGAGGCTCAATTTGATAGAGTTTTGCATGCCTTTCTTTTCTGGATGCATTTGCCTTAAAGCAATTAACAGGAGACCCCCAACCTTCGATGATCCCTGCACCAAAGCTTAAAACAAAACTTGCATTTTCAAGATCGAATCCAATTGTATTCCCTTTACCATGTACTGTTGCTGCCGTCATTTCAAGATAGGATTCAAGGCTTGGCATGGTATAAAAATTGGGAGAACCAAATGTTTTGAGCAAGCGTTTAAACAAGCCGCAAACCGATCCCTGACCCTTATCTGCGATGCAGGCAAGTTTTTCAGGTGATCCGCTTTTCCGTATAGCAGAAAGTTTTTCAGCGACAAGTGCAATAGCATCATCCCAGGATATTTCTTCGAAGTTATCACCATTCTTTTTTAATGGAGTTTTAACTCTTGAAGGATCATACAAATACTGAAGACCGGCAATTCCATGAAGACAGGCACCGCCGGCATTTATAGGATGTTCTGCAAGACCTTCAATTTTAACGGGCCTGTCGTCTATTTTCCTGACATTTATACCACAGCTTCCGGGACAGAGGCTGCAAACCGAACTTTCATATTTTACTTCTCCGTCAACAGGGACAGGAGTCCATGGCCAGTTCTGGGTCCAGATGGAAGAATCATCTGTAAGTTTAATCCCCACAGGGGAAACTGCAATACCCGCAACTGCGCCAAGTCCCAATCCCAAGAAGCTTCTTCTGTCAACTTTCATAAATTATTCCTCTATAAAGTTTTGAATTCTTGTTTTTCAGGTGTTTTTACTTGTGGCACTGGAAACAATAACCCTGATGGCCTGTTTCCTCTTTGTGACACTCTGCGCAGTCATCCATCTTCATACGATCCCAGGAATGTTTTTTAATTCCCCAGATGCTTTTACCCCAGATATCACGACTGTAGCCGGTAATCCTGTTCTCTTCATAGGGTCTTGAAGATGTTGATTCTCCAATCGGGCCATGACATGCTACGCAATCCATACCGGCAGCCTGGGTGTGTGCCCCATGGGAGAAAAAGACACAATCCGGTTGTCGCGAATAAACATACCAGGGTATTTCTTTCTCATTTGCCACATACTCTTCTACGAACAGAGCCTCATCTTCTGTTTCACCCAAAGGCTCTTCAGAATGACAATCCAGGCAGGCAGCGAGCTTGGGGATACCGGTAAAACTGCCGTCTTCCCTAAAAGAATGGCATGCATCACAATCACCGGCCTCACCAACATGAAGCGCGTGATCAAAATTAAAAGGTTGCTCTTTTTTTGAATAGAGCAATTTGGGAAACAACAGAGTACCGGATAAAAAGCATACAACAAATGCAACAATAAAAAAGATGATGCCAAGTCCTAATCCTTTATCATCTTTTGCATCTCCGGCAGTGCATTCCCCCGCACTCTCCATAGAACCATTTTCAGTTTTGTTTTCTATTTCACTCATGAAAACTCCATCAATTTAAAATGTTGATGATACGTTAACCATTTTATCCGGGCCACAATCTATCAAAGCTTTAACCCGGACTATTTCCTTTGCAGACAGTTATCTTAAACTGTTTTGCAATCACGTCCATAATTTGCGTTAATCTATATTAATATCTTGTTTTCTTGTCAAGACAAATTAAGACAACACCGGCAATGATCAAGGATGGTTAAGCGTAACTATGAAGACCGCTAAGCAAATAATTTACTCCGAAATAAGTAAACAAAACAGCTATGAAACCGATAATGGAAACCCAGGCAAGCTTTCTGCCATACCAGCCTTTCATCATTCTTAAATGCATGAAAATAGCATAAACAAACCAGGTAATAAGAGACCAGGTTTCTTTGGGGTCCCAGCCCCAGTACTTACCCCATGCTGAATTGGCCCAGACAGCACCGGTAATAATGCCGATGGTAAGAAAAAGAAATCCGAAAACCACCATCTGATACGTCAATTCATCAATGAGTTCCCATGAAGGAAGCTTTGCAAATATGGATTTGGCATCAGGATTTTTTGGTTTGACAAAATACATGATACTGAACCCGAAAGCTACGGCAAAACCTGAATAACCTAAAAAACAGGTAATAACATGGGCGATGAGCCAATTACTTTTCAGTGCCGGGATTAAGGGGGAAATCTTACTGCTGATATCAGGAGAAAGGGATGCATAGGCAATGGCAAGAAATACCAGAGGAGATGCAAACACGCCGATAATGCGTTCTTTGTATTTTAATTCAACAAAAATATAAAGGATGGCAACCGTCCAGGAAAAAAACACCAGGGATTCATACATATTGGCAAAGGGCGCATGACCGTACCCCATCTGATAAGACTCGATCCACCGTAAAATAATACCGGCGGTATTTGCCAAAAACCCGATTACCAGGACAATAAACCCAAGTTTTGAAAGAACTTGCTTTTTAAAGGTAAAAGACCCGATATAAAAAACCGAGGCCAGCGCATAAATAAATGTTGCAGAAGATAATGCAAGAGAACTATTCATAAGAATTACTTATCCTTTAATTTTGTTACAATTTTTTGAATTTTAAGTTTCATTCCCTGGCGGTTTCGATTGGTGCTGCCTGAAACAAAAACCTTTGAACCATTGCCTTGGGAGGAGTTAATTTCAATATAACAGGACTGATGCGACATAAAAAAAGTAATCCAGCATCCGATAATCATCAGGATAAAGCCTGAATAAACATACCATATTCCAGGATCTTTGGTAATCTGAAGACCTGTATAGTATTTTTTTTCAAATTCTTTGATGACAAAGGCAAAGGTCCCTTTTCTCATCTTATCAAAAGTCGGGAATTTGACGGGAATACCAATTTGAAAACTTTTGCCGTCATTTTGTGTGATTCTTCCTATAAATGCTTCTCCAAGATTATGACCTCTGAAATCAAAATGGGGCAAAAAACCTTCAAGTTTGAATAATCCCTGATCCTGGGGCAATTGAATTTCATCCCCGATTTTGACGATTTTGCTTGTAACATGGTTGTCAGACTGTTGGATCATATCAAGCTGGACCCTGTCCGGTTTAGCCGTGCCGTAAGAGGATTGAAAAATATTGATGCCTTTGTATCTGAGAGGATGATTGACAAGGATATCTTTGGTAAAACTTTCTTTGCCGTTCTCAATTATCGTCAAATTTGATTTAAACTCTTCAGGTGCCCCTGTATCGTAAAATTTAACATCAAAGTCATTACACCGGATGGAAAAATCAAGTTTTACCGGCACTCTTTTTTTAACGACAAAAACCGTGTCAGAGGTTTCTCCCTCATCCAATTGCAGGTTGGCCTTGAATCCAAAAACAGACCCGATTAATGCCCCGATGAGCAACAAAAGAATACTGGAATGCACTACATATACACCAATTCTTGTCCATCTTCCTTTTTCCGCAAACATCATGGTACCGGTGTCGGTTTTTTCTTTAATGACTTTTCCAATTGTTTTGGATAAAACGCTTTCATAAGCTTCGGACAAGGATGAAGCATCTTTATCAACCTTAAACGTTTCACAATTTTTTAACTTCCTGAACCGTTCCGGATTAAACGTGACTTTTTTGGGAAAAGTAATTTTCCATGTAAAGGAAAGCCTCTCAATTGAACATACAACTATATTGATACACAGCATAAAGATCAGGGCAAGAAACCACCATGCATTATACATATCGTCAATATTTAAAACCTTAATCAATTTATAAAACGCTTCGCCATAAAGCTTTACATATTGCTGGCCTGTTCCATTCTGGAGGATAACCGTTCCAATAATAGATGTGCTTGCAAGAAGCACAAGCAGATAAACGGTCAGTTTTACAGAACAAAAAAACCGCCAGATTAATTCGGGAATTGTTTGATTTTTTTTCAAAATTTTTTCTTTCTTTCTTGTTTATTTTTTTCGATACGATAAAGGGCCGCTAAAAATTTTTTGATCAACTTAAAGAAACAGTCGTTCTTATCATTGCTCTCATCATTTTATAGTCATGGCTATAATCACGGTTATAGCAATGACTATCAGGTTAAAACTCTTTTTTGTATATCAAAATTATCCTTTGTCCGCAAAATATTTTCACATACATGATTAATTGATAATGTTCCGTATTCCCAAATAAAAAAAAATTTTAATTTTTACGTTTTGATTCTTCTATATACTTATCAATCCTTAAAAACGGAATATACAAAGAATCCAAAGTAAGGATATGATCTATCAACCAGTCTCTTAATTCTTTTATTACCTCACCTGTTAAATTTCCAATATCGTCGGAAATCTCTCGCCGCAAAGTGATGGATGCCTTGGTAAATTGACGATGGGCCTTGGCATGGGCTCCGAAGTCAGGATATCCTTTTTTTTTCAAGTATCTTTCTTCTGCGCTGAAATAAAATTTACTGTATTCGTTTATATCTGAAACCATATTGATACAATCTTTGTTGTCTGTTTTTGTTTTTTTCATATCAATCAACTGGTTGAACAATTCAAACATCTTTTTCTGATGCACATCTATTTCTTCAATATCAACGCTATATTTGGGGTCCCACTCTATTTTTTCAATATCAATCATTTTTTATCTCCTTTTATTCTTCTTTCAAAAAACATTGTTCCCACAACAGCTATAGAAATAATAATGGCAACTAAGACTGCAAATTTAAACCCACTATCGCCAAATTTTGGATAAACTAAAAAAGGAACAATATATAAATATAACACCATATGAAAGATACCAATTCCAATAATACGAAATATGATCTTTTTTTTCATTCAATAGACTCAAGTAATTTGTTGTGAATATTATCAAATCCGCCATTTGACATGATTAAAACAAGATCGTTACTTCTTAATTCAGGCTTCAAGAAATTTATAACCGCATCACTGTTTTCAAAATGATATGCCGATATCCCCTTTGTTTCTATGTCTGCCACAAGTTTTCGGATGGAAAATTTTTCTTTTTCAGGTATGTTTTTTTTAACTTGCGGCTCACAAACACACACCATATCTGCATCCAAAAATGAATCAGGATAGATATCTTGAAAAACATTTCGCATGCTTGTGTTTGTTCTGGGTTCAAACACTGCAATCACCCTGCCGTCTTTATAGAATGGTTTTACCGCCTTAATGGTTTCTCTGACTGCTGTGGGGTGATGGGCAAAATCATCCATTACCGTAATACCTTGTTTTATGCCCCTAACCTCCTGTCGTCTTTTTATGCCGGAAAAAGTTTTCAAAGCACGGCATACAATTTGATCATTAATACCTATCCTATGGGCTGCGGCAATGCAGGCAAGACAATTAAACAGGTTATGCCGGCCAACCAGGTCTGTTTCAACACAAATGGCTTTATCAGGCCCTTGAACATCAAAAAAAGTTTTTGATGTTTTTTGCATATGATTTGAAAAAGACCATTGACCCTTATTTCCATAGGTCTCAACAGATGCTTTTGAAGCGGTAAGAATCTGATTTAAATTGTCATTGTTATCAAATGCAATGATATGACTGGTTTTTTCATTTTTTTTTACAAACTTTGAAAAAACAGTCTTGATATGATCAATGCCTGTAAAAATATCTGCATGATCAAATTCAATTCCTGTCATGATGATTATGTCGGGATCATAATGCATAAACTTGGGCCCTTTATCAAAAAAAGCCGTGTCATATTCATCCCCCTCAATCACCATATACTCACCGTTTCCTATCCTGAAACTTGAATTAAAATCCTTTAAAATACCTCCGATCATAAAAGACGGGTCCATTCCCGCCTCAAACAGGATATGAGCCATGATGGACGAGGTGGTGGTTTTCCCGTGGGTTCCCGTCACCAGGATAATTTTTTTATCCTTTGCAATAAACTTATTCACGGCCTGGGGCATTGATATATAGGGAATACCTTTTTTTAATACTGCCTGGGCTTCAACATTGTGCCGTGTTATTGCATTGCCGATAACCACAAGATCAGGCGAATGATCCAGATTTGCCTCATCATATCCCTCAAAAAGCTTGACCCCCTTGTCTGCTAAAAAATCACTCATGGGCGGATAAACATTCTGGTCGGAACCTGATATTGAATACCCCATATCCTTTAGAATGCAAGCAAGGGTTCCCATTCCGGTGCCGCAGGCAGCAATCAAATGTATTTTTTTTACCATGTCAGGTTACAAATCTGCCATTGCCTGCTGTGCAGCTGCAATGGTCTTATCAATATCATCGTCAGAGTGGGCAAGAGACAAAAAGCAGGCTTCAAATTGTGAGGGTGCAAGGTATACACCTTTTTCAAGCATGATCCGGTAAAATTTTGCAAATTGTTCCAAATCACATTTTTTAGCATCATCAAAATTATGAACATCTTCTCCTGTAAAAAAGAATCCTGCCATGGAACCGATATGGCCTGTTTTCAAGCTGATGTTGTTATCGTCCGCAGCAGACTGTAAACCGGTCATCAATTTTTCTGTTTTATCATCAAGGGCTTTGTAAACACCTTTTTTCTTAAGCTCCGTCAAAGTGGCAATTCCTGCTGCCATTGCCAGAGGATTGCCGGAAAGAGTTCCTGCCTGGTACACGGTTCCCACGGGTGCGATATGATCCATTATCTCTTTGCGGCCACCATAGGCCCCGACAGGCAAGCCACCGCCAATAATTTTTCCAAAGCAGGACAGATCCGGTGTAATGCCAAACAGACCCTGGGCAGATCCTCTTGCAACCCTGAATCCTGTCATCACCTCATCAAAGATAAGAAGTGACCCAAATTTTGATGTGACTTTCCGCAAGGTTTCAAGAAAACCGTTGACAGGAGGCACCATACCCATATTACCGGCAACAGGTTCAACAATGACGCAGGCAACTTTGTCTCCCTTTTCTTCCATTATTTTTACAAACCCATCAATGTCATTGAATTTCAAAGACAATGTATTTGAAATAACTGACTTGGGTATACCGGGGCTTCCCGGGATATTCAGTGTTGCAATCCCTGACCCTGCTGCTACAAGAAGGGTGTCGGCATGACCATGATAACAGCCGTCAAACTTTATGATTACATCCCTGCCGGTATATCCGCGGGCAAGACGAACCGCACTCATGGTGGCTTCCGTTCCTGAATTAACCATTCTTATTTTTTCCACAGAAGGCACAAGTTCTACCACAAGACGGGCAAGATCTGTTTCAAGTTCAGTTGGCGCACCAAAACTGGTCCCGGTTTCAATTACCTTTTTCAAGGCTTTGATAACACAAGGCGGCCGGTGTCCTAAAATCAAAGGACCCCAGGAAAGCACATAATCAATATATTCATTTGCATCAGCATCATAAACCCTGCTCTGGTTTCCTTTTTCTATGAACACTGGCCTGCCACCGACAGATCCACAAGCTCTTACCGGGGAGTTTACCCCTCCCGGGATTAAATCCATGGCTTGTTTAAAAAGGTTTTCTGATTTTGCTGTAGACATATTTTTCCCCTTCATTTAAAAAAACTTAAATTTCATCATCATAAACAAATGAATATATCAAACCTGGAATTAAAGGGTCAACCGCTTTTTGTAAAGGCCATTGAAGAATCACATAAAAAAAACTATTTATGCATTTGCTTGCAACCTGAAATGATGTGTTTATAAATGCTGTTCAAACGAAATTTTCATCTCAAAGTCAATGACTTGAAGTTCAATGAATTGGCGATAAACAAATAGATTTGATTTTTTAAAACCAACACTGTAGAATCAGCCCCCTGATGTTGCAATAATAAAACATGACAAAAGGAAAATATTTCTTTATGAAATACAGGTGGTGGTTTTTTCAGATTATAATGACGCTGGTTTCTGTTTTTTTTCTGATCTTTGGATTGGATCTATTAATCAGTGCCTATTCTTTGAATAATCCTTTCAATTTTATTATGACCTTTTTTGCAGCAAGTTTTATTATTTTGATTAGTTTAACCCTGATGATCAGTTTTTTAATTAAAATGGTCAGGGTCTACCGTCACATTAAAAACAATACCAATGAATAACTTATGAGTCTAATTTTCAGCCTTAAAAACATTTCAAAAACATATGGCGATGATACCCTTTTTCAGGACCTGTCCATTGATTTTAAATCAAATGAACAGCTTGGGCTTATCGGAATGAACGGATCGGGTAAATCAACGCTGTTAAAGCTCATTGCCGGTCAAACCCAACCCGACACTGGTGAGTTGATAACAAAAACAGGCTTAAGATTTATCTATCTGCCACAAGAAGATCAGCTTAATCCGGACCAGACAGTGGAACAACTCTTATACGACAGTATTAAAGACAGCACTTTTGATGATAAACAGCGCCATAAAATTGTTCAAAAATTATTGGGAAAAGGCAAATTTGTCGATCCGACCATTACGTCAAAACAATTGTCGGGCGGATGGAAAAAAAAATTAGCGATTACCAGGGCCCTTTGCTGTAAACCTGATATTCTTTTATTGGACGAACCAACCAATCATCTTGATATTAACGGTATCTTATGGCTGGAAGACATTTTGAAAACAGCTGATTTTTCATTTATCGTTGTCAGTCATGATCGAACCTTTCTTGAAAATGTATGTTTAAATGTGATGGAAATCGGCAGATATTATGCTTCCGGGTATTTTAAAATCCAGGGCCAGTATCAAAAATTTGAAAAAGAGAGAAATAAATTTTTAGATGCCCAACAAAAAAAACAGATCTCTTTAGCCGGCAAAATGAGACGAGAGGATGAATGGCTCAGACAAGGCCCCAAAGCCAGAAGCACCAAAGCAAAATATCGAATTGAACAGGCCCAAAAACTGAGAATGGAGTTGTTTGCCTTAAAAGACAGGAATAAAAATACAGCCAAGGTGGAGATTGACTTTCACGCCACAGGCAGACAGACTAAAAAACTGTTACGGGCCTATAATCTGAAAAAAAGCATGGATGGGAAAAATTTATTTTCTGATCTTACCTTTGAAATAGGTCCCGGATTTTGCCTTGGAGTTGTTGGAGAAAACGGCAGCGGGAAGTCTACGTTCTTATCCATCCTTGAAAAAAAAATCCTGCCTGATGATGGCAAGGTTGAATGGGCACAAGACCTGAAAATATCCGTATTTGATCAAACCCGTTCAAGTCTGAATCCCCAGCACACCTTGAAACAAGCCCTCAACCCCGGCGGCTCAGACAGTGTTAATTATAAAGGCCGCTCCATCCATGTGGTAACCTGGGCAAAGCGGTTCCTGTTTATGCCGGACCAGCTTGATATGCCGGTCAAAAATCTTTCCGGCGGTGAAAAGGCAAGGATCATAATTGCAAATATCATGCTGACCCCTTGTGATATACTTCTTCTGGACGAACCCACCAATGATCTTGATATATTGTCCCTGGAAGTCCTTGAGGATAGCATACGGCAATTTCCAGGAGCGGTTATCCTCGTTTCCCATGACCGTTACCTTATGGACAAAGTCTGCCACAAAATTTTATATCTTGATACGGCTGCACAAGCCCGGTTTTTTAAAGATTTTCAACAAATTATGAATTACCGGCAAACCCTAACCCTGATTCAAAAACCTGAAAAAGTTGAAAAACAGACAAAAAACAGACAAACAGAGAAAAAACCTGCAACCATTGCGTTTTCATATAAAGACAAATATGAGTTAGACCATATAGAAGAAAAAATTCTTGAAGCTGAAGATGAGGTTGAAGGCCTGACCGCTAAAATTCAACACCCTGAAATTATCAGTCATCCTGAAAAAATGAAGCACTATTGTTCTTTGCTAAAACAGACACAAGAACAGGTTCAAGAGCTGTATGACAGATGGGAATATCTTGAAGAAAAAAAAGCCGGGGCTGATTAAGCTTCACATTAAACCATCCCAAGGTCAATGGCCTTTATAACCTGTTTTGCTTCCTGAAATCCCGGATCTTTTTCAAGGGCTTGCTGAAATTTTTTTTTTGCTGCTGAAATGTCTTTCATATCCAGGTAGAGCCGGCCGATATTATAATAGATATAGGGTTCATCCGGATGGACTTTCAAGGCTTTTTTGTATTGGTTCAGTGCAGTTTGTGGGTCCCCTTTTTTTCTGTATAAAACACCAAGGGTATTAAATATATTCAGTGAATTTGTACCTGATTCAAGAATTTCATTGAGAACATCTTCTGCAGCTCCTATTTTATCCGAATCCATATATATTTCAGCTGCCTGATGCATACACTCCTCTGCCTTTGCAAAATTCCCCATTAGCTTGTAAACCCGGCCCATCTCTTCATAAGCCTTGGCAAAAAGTTTGTCCAGGCGTGTTGCCATGGAAAAAGCTTCAATTGCTTCCGTATGCTTGCCCTGTAATGTTTTACAATACCCGATATTAAAATAGATTTCAGGAGCAATTTCTTTTTTTTTGATAACTGAGGTAAAAACTTCTATCGCCTTACCATATTCTTTTTTTTCTATTAACCGGATGCCTTGATTGACTGTATTCTCAGTTTTTCGGATCACAGGTGCTTTAAGCTTTTTAAGGGCAGACGGTATTTTACGGTGTATCACTTTTTCATCATAAGGTGTCACAAAAAGACCTGTTACACCTGTCTGCCCTGCCTTTATGACTTTGATTTTTGTAAATGCATTGTCTGCCAGAAAAAACGGAGTATCAAAAAGGCTGTCATCCCGCCTGATAATCTTAAGCAATGCAAGACCGGAAATTTCTTTCATTTCATAAGCTGCTATGACGCAATCAATTTTTCTGTCTTTCAAAATACCCCAGGCAGTATCCCCGTCATCAGCCAACAGTAAATGATTAAACCCAACTGTTTTCATCATTGTGTCCAGTTGCTGCAATTTGTGCTTGTCATCATCAACTAATAAAATCTGCTTATTTTCTTCCATCCAGTCCCCTGTAATATTGTCTAAAAGACCCCTACAATATGTCTAAATATGGTTTTTTCTTTATGCTCATGGCGGTACTATCCGGGCAAGCCAATTCATAATATGCTTTTTTAAGCTGACAAACGATATCAGGATCATGGGTATCGGAAAATTGAAAAATAAACAATCTTAAATTATCATCTGAATATTTTAACATGAGATTTGCCATTTGGCTGCATTGCACCTGCCTGTTGTTTGTTGGTGCAAACTCGATACTGTCAAGAAATAACTCACCCCAGTTATTGGAAATCAGGAACTCAGCCTTAATGATACCGGGAGTATCATAAAATAAAAGAATCATCATTTTTGACCATGATGCATCATGATCATAGCAAGAATCCGACAAAGGTTTTAATGGCTGAAATGCCATATATAGGGTATCTGCAGTAATGGCAGTATCAGATGATTCAAACAGCAAAAAATTTGTATGAAGTATTATGGATGCAGTTTGTCGCCGGTAAAGCTGATTTTCTAAAATCCACCCCATAACCCCTAAAAAATGGGAATGCTTATAAACCTTATCCATTCTTTGACCGGTTTTAGTCTGAAAATTAACTTCCCATAAATTTGTTTTTTTTATGATATCCAGATACAAAATATGTCTTCGCTTTAAATAGGTTGAACATTCAGAAATTTTATCAGCACTTTTTCGCAGCCTCTCCCTTGTTTTATTTCTTAAAATAATCCAGTTTCTTTTTTCAGTTCTGCTGTCAAAACGATGATTTATTTTACCGGTTTTCCGAATGGCATAATTATACATCTGTGCAAGCCTGTGAATATATGTTTTTTCCAGAACCAGTTTTTCCGACTCTGACCAGTTTGAATACGATAACAATTTTTTTACCTGGTTTTTATTCAACTTCCATCTGCGGATATACTTATCCAACAAATACCTTTTGGGAGTATTTTTATCAGGAAGCTTTACATCAGGATACTCGCATAACCTGAAAAAAACAGCATTCTTTATCAGATTAATCCCTTTTGGATCTTCAATGTCATGAAATTCAAGAATTTGATCAAAAAGAACTTTATAAGGGTCAACACCATAATCGTCTATCCCGGCAGTTGAATATCCCTGTTTTATTTTTTCACATAATAAAGTTTGGGGTAACTTTTGACTGAACCCATAACAAAAAATCATTGTGGCTTTGATAACGGCTTTAATCGGATCGGCTTTGGATTTACAGATATGCCACAAAAATCCTTTTAAGACCTCTTCAATGGGAAAGGATGTTATCTGTCCAAGATCAATCAAATCATCATACATGGATAAAATCTGTGCGGTTAAGCCATCCGCATTCCATATTCCCGTTTTTTCAAGGTCCTTTTCTCCAGGCAAAACAGACCAGACAGGAATTTTACCGGCGATCATCAAAAATGTTCTGTAAAACTCTTCCTTTAAAAATATTTTTGGTACGGTAAGCGTTTCTTCACCCTTAAATGGAGCATAACAATTATTTTTAATTTCCCTTTGATCCATTATAAAAAAACTTACTTTTTGATCATATGATTCCCTGCAGTATTTCAATATGGCATCCAGTTTTTTTTCAAGGGCTTCATAGCGTTCTTTAGAAAACTTTTTTTTATCTATGATGATCCAATAATCAAAATCCGAGCCAATTGACTGTGTAAAGGTGCCGATGCTTCCAATATGATAGAATCCAAGAATTGCCGGGCTATTAATCATATTATGTTCAACGATGGATTTTGGAAAAATTTTTGTTTTTATAACCTCTTTATAGAACCCGGATTGCTCAAAATTCCAGATACCGTGAGATTTAACCCTTGTCTCGATAAATCCCGGATATTCTGGAGAGTTAATATGCAGTAAGAACGGTATTTTTATAAAAATCTCTAACTTTTTTGCGGTTAAATTACGAACAGCCTCCCGCATTCTGACCATGTTATAATTGGAAAAAGCAGATCGGTTTTTCTCGATTTGGATTTTAAGATTGTTTAATATTTTCTTGTTTTTAATGATAACAAAGACCTTTTATACATATATATAAACCCATTGAAAAGGGCGCAAAAAAAGTCTATTATTCACACATTATATTGCTGAATACAAAGGTTTTTTAATTTTTTTTGTTTTTAATTTGGAGAATAAATGACGGATTGTGCAACACCCCATGCCGGTATTGAATTGGATGTGATAAATTTATCCAAAGACAATAAACAGTCTCTTTTTAAAAGCAATTTAAACTCGAACAACAGCAAAATAAATTATCAAGCATTTATTAAATATATTTTAAAAAAAATGCTTGATAATACTTCTTTTTTATCATTTTCAACTCAAATTAAAAATGTTAACCAAATCTTGAAAATGAAGTACTCTTCCGCCAATGATATTGCCAATGTTATTTTAAAAGATGTGGCCCTGACAACCAAATTATTAAAGCTTGTAAATTCTTCATTTTACGGTCAATTCTCAAACAAGGGGATTACATCCATTTCAGAAGCCATGATCATCTTAGGAACACAAGAAATAAAACTTGCAGCAGCCAGTCTTAAAATTTATGACTTCATGCAGAATATTGCAACCATTAAAATTTTAAAGGTAAAAACACTCAGATCCTTGCAGCGAAGTATCATTGCCCGTCAAATAGCTCTTGACGAAGAAATTAAAGATGCCGAAGCCATTCAAATCAGTGCAATGCTGTATGATTTTGGTGAATACCTGGTTGCCTTATTTTCACCTGAGGTTTTTATCACCATAGAACTGCTTTTAGATGAAAACCGCCTGACACGGGATCAGGCTTCCAAATCCATCATTGGCATATCCTATGGCATGCTGGGACGATTTATGGCATCAAAATGGAATTTGCCCGAGTCTATCATCCATGCCATGAAACCGGTTGAAAATATCAATTGTTCAAAAAACGACATGACCATAGAGGAATTTAAACGCACTATCTGTGCATTCTCAAATGAATTGTGCAATATTGATTTTTCCATGGGAGATGACCATATTCGAAAAAAAATAATGGAAATTTCAACAAATTATGAAAGCTGCCTTGAAATTCCGGCTTCAAAATCCGTTGAATTATTAAAAATGTCACGGCATAAAATCACTCAGCATTCATCCATTCTAAAAACGAGTACAAAAAAAATTTAGAATTCTATTTCTCCATATAATCGACTAATTTTCCCGTAGTTTTTCTCAAGTGCTGACTGATTAATTTTGAAATTTTCCATAAAATCTGAAGTCCTAACTTGGGATGGTCTTCAGCAATATCCAATAAATTTTTTTTTGAAATAAAAAAAATAATGGAATCTTCTGCTGCTATGCCTGTTGCGGATCGAGGCTCTCCATCCAGCAGTGCCATTTCTCCAAAGGTTTGTGAACTTTTTAATCTGGCTATTTTTTTTATTTGATCATCACTTTTCTTGAGGATATCAATTGATCCTTTAACAATAATGCCAAGACTTTCTTCTTTTTGCCCTTCTTTGAAAATAACCGCCCCTTTTTTTGCCCTTACCGGATGGATATAATGACAGATTGTACGGATGTGATCCCAGGAAAACTCATTGGACCATTTGGTTTTTTCAAGAATCTGGGCATATTTTACATATTTTTCGTAATCAAGTTTTGTTTCAGTCTGGTTGCCCATTAATACCCCTTAAATAATGAATTCACTTGTTTATAATTTAAAGGGTATGCACAAAACTGTCAAATTTAATCTTTAACAATAAACTCGTCGAGTTTTTCAAACAAAGAATCAGGCCACACTTCAGCATAAAGAAAAATTTCTTTTTCTTCCTCAGTCAAGCTTTCTTTAATACTCGGCGGCAAGCTGTCATAGGACATCTGCCGTTCCTTATCAATTTTCTTTTTATCTTTCATATAAAAGTTCCTTGAAATAGAGTTCTTGTTTTTTAAGAATACAGCCGAGAAATCAAATATGTAACCGCTGTTTCAACCTTTAAAATTCTTTGTCCGATATGACAGGAAAAAAAACCTTGTTTTTCCAGAGTTTGCACTTCAATATCGATAAATCCCCCTTCCGGTCCAACAGCAAGGGTTATCGCCTTGTTCACACCGGACGGACAGAGAGTTGGTGTTTTAGGGTGAGCCGTCATACACAAGGTGTTTTTTGAAATCAAAGGCAGTTCCTCATTTACAAACCGGGTAAAAAATCGTTTTTGATGAATTTGAGGCAATACCGTATCCCGGCTTTGTTCCAGACCCAGAACCATCTGCTTTCTAAGATGATCTTCATTCAGCCATGGACTTTGCCAGAAACTTTTTTCCACTCTCCACGAATTGATCAGATAAATTTGTTTGACCCCCATACTGGTAACGCTTTCGATGATCCGTTTGAGCATTTTTGGCCTTGGAAGGGCTAACAAAAGGGTTAACGGCAATGGTTTTGGGGGGTCAGTATCAAGATGAATTTTCATCTCAAGAAAATCACGGGAGATTTTTGTTATCAGGCCAGTACCTATTTTATCATTTAAAAGTCCGCACGCCAGCCGATCATTTTTTGCAACCTTGTTTACCGATATGAGATGCTTAAAACGTCTTCCTTGAATAACGACATAATTCTTGTCAATAAAATCCTCATTTTCCAACAGAACAAGATTCATATCAAAATGTTACCACCTCATTTCTACGCAAAAGGCGTTTTAACTTTTTTTTCCAGTTTTTTCCGCCTTTAAGAGACGCAAGTTCCACTGCCAGATGGATTGGTTTTAATTTCAAATCATTATGCCTGCCAAGTCCCTGCAGACAGGAAGGGCAATTGGTGAGTATCGTATGAAATGAATTTTCCTCTATTCCTTTTTTAATGGCATCTTTTTTTCGATCCAGCATGCCATTGCTGATATCCGGCCTTGAAAGCGCAAGGGTCCCGGCTTCAGAGCAGCAATATGGAATTTTTTGAATAACATTGTCCGTGCAGCAAGATTTCAACAAATCCAGTGCAGTGTCGTTTAAAGAATCGTGACAGGGTGCATGATATAAATAATTTTTATGTAATTCAAATGTATCATCACTTTTGAGTATATATTCTGAAATATCTTGAATGGAACAGTCAAATATACTGGAAACATCAATTTCCTTGAGCGATTCCATACATGTTCCGCAGCTGATAATACAGGCATCAAATGTAAACTCCCTGAACATATCTCTTATCTGGCTTAAAATAATAATATTTTCAAGGGTAATCCTTTCATAGTCCTCCCGTTTGGCATTGACCAAAAAAGGATAGCCGCAACACATGTATGAAGGAGGTAAAATAACCCTGTTATGATTTTCCAGCAATAAAAAAATAGAGGCCATTGATATTTTTGAAAATATCCGTTCACTTCCGCATCCGGGAAAATAAAAAACAGTTGTGTGAGCTTCACCTTCTGGTTCAAGAATAATGGCTTGGTTTTTATTGGTATTGGGTAACAGCCTGCTTAAGGTTTTACCTTCCGGTTTTGCCACAGGTGTCCGAAGCAATTGAAAATTTCTTGTCTGCTTCAATCCCTTAACATTCTTCAACGGCGATAAAACAGTTGCTGCTGTCCGTTGAACCCTTGCACCAATACCCAGAAGAGCGGTTCTCAAAACAGGATTTAAAATTTTATTTTTAGTTGAAAGGTATTTCAAAGTTATATTGGTTGATATGGGTGTATGCTTGAATCCGATATTATCAAGAATTTCACGCTCTTTGATGGCAATATTTCCAGAATCAATATTAACGGGACATTCAGTAAAACACTTGTGGCAAATGGTACAATGATCGGCTATCTGTTCAATATTTTTTAAAACTTTAAAACCAGTGGATTGTGTTCTCTGGGTTATATACAGCAATGCCTCTATCAATGCACCAATGGATAGGTTCTTATTTCTCGGATGAAAAAACATATTTTTGGCCGGAACAAATACCGGACACTTGGGTTTGCATCTTCCACACCGTACGCAATTGGCAATATTAATGGCAAGTTCTGACAAAGACCCGTGTTTTAAAATCCTGGCTTCAAGTTCCAGCAGATTCAAAGAAGGGGTAAACACCTTTTCAATAATATCCGGTTCAAAAAGCTTGTTAGGGTTCATTAATCCGTTAGGATCAATTTTCTTTCTATAGTCGGTAAACTCGTCTATTGTTTCCTGGTCAAGATGTTTAAATTTTGTAATGCCAATTCCATGTTCACCTGAAACAACCCCTTTCAAGCTAATGGTTTTTTCCATTATTTTGTCAGCTGTTTGATTGGCTCTTTCCATCATTTGGCGGTCATTGGATAAAACCGGAATATTCACATGAACATTTCCATCACCCGCATGCATATGGGTAGCAATGACAATCAGCCTTGACTTGGTTTCTTCATAGATCCTGTTCACATTATCAATTACAAGCGTATAACCTCGCAGATTGCCAATGACTTCCCGGTAAAAATTTTTAGAATGGATATAGGCTTCAAGAGCGTCTCTGGAAGCAATATCCAGTTTTTTTCTTGTTTTATAGGCAAGATCCTTTGCCTGCCCTACCCTTTTTTGCAATAATTCAGGATCTGATAAAGGAATTGCCGTATCCAGATAATGAACAATATTTTGAATGATCTGGGTCTGGTTGAATTTTTTTTCTTCAATATTATACTGATCCACAAATTTTGCAAACTCAGCCAATGAATCAATGGGCAAAACAATATCTTCATTTAATTTAAATGCATTGGTATGGGCGGCGATTGCTCCTAAACGTTTCCTGTCCTGCCAGAACCTTTTGGATTGCCTGTCATTTTCGGCAATACTCAAACCGGTTTTGTCATATGGCTCAAGAATTTTTTCAAGGGTATCAACCCCAGTTTGCAGCCGAAGTTGATCATTGGAAACCATATCTACGAGAAGAACCGCAATAAGCCTTGTTCCCACGGATGTTTTGGTTTTATAATTAATGGCTTTAACATACTCTTCATCAAAATGTTCCAGTGCCATCAAAGCCGGATCATGATTTGCAAATGCCTTACATATATCAGCAATAACAAGCCCTGCCTGGCTCATATCATTGCCGAAAAACTCAATGCAGAATGTCTTTTTAAATTTAAATTCAGGATATAAAATAAATCTGGCAGAAGTTATGATCCCGTCACACCCCTCTTTTTGAAGTCCAAAAAGCCCGTTCAAGGTTTTATTGGTAACATCTTTGCCAAGACCTTTTTTACGCATTTGATTTCCGTTTATGGTAACCGTATGGCTCAACTGACCGTCTTCATGATAAATATCAAACACAACAATATCTTCGGGAAGTGTTTTTCTTAACGGATGATCTTTTCGTTTGACCGTATAGGATACCGCATCCGGCATGGTAATTTTATAGGAGAGTACATTATCAATTGCAGTGCCATACAATACAGCTGTTTTCCCGCCTGCATTTTCCGCAAGATTCCCGCCAATGGTGCATGCCCATGAACTGGTCGGGTCTGTAGCAAAGATAAGTCCGTGTTTTTTTGCCGCTGCCATAGCATCCTGTGTAATGACACCTGCCTCAAGAGTAATGGCAGCATACGGGATATTGTTTTTATCTTTTTCATACTCAATATCTGAAATTTTATTCAATTTTTCAGTATTGAGCATAACACAGGTTTGGGTCAACGGAGTTGCTCCTCCGGTCAAACCGGTGCCGCCTCCCCTTGGTATAATATGAAGTCCCAGGCTTTCAATTTTTTTTACAAGGCTTGGCACCTGGGATTCTTTATCAGGACGCAAAACTGCAAGCGGCATATAAAGACGCCAGTCAGTCGCATCGGTTGCATGGGCAAGAATATTAAACGGATCAAAATAAATATTGCCTTTACCTATAATAGGCGACAACTGCTTTAAAATTTTATTCTGATAAGAACGGATTGTTTTGATTTTTTTTGCAAGTCTTTTCAGTTCAAGTCTGCACTGTTCCAGAACCACAAGAACATCTTCTTGCTGAACACGATTTCCAATCAAGTCAAGGTCGTTTTTAAACTCATGAAACAAGCGTTTTTTGAGCAATGGGTCCTCAACAAGTTCCTGAAAAAGAAACGGATTCCTCTGGATAATAAACAAATCACCCATAAATCTGTGCAAAAGCCTGGAAGATCTGCCGGTATCTTTTTGAAACTCCAGTTTTTTAATAACTTGGAGCAGATCAAATCCGAAAAGATGTTTAATTATCTGATCATCGTCGGCTGAAGTGTAATTATAGGGTATTTTCCTTGTTAAATCCATAATTTCTACAATTCAAAGGTTTTCATACTGATGACAAGTTCCAGGTCTTCGATTTCCTTTATAACCTCAGGCGGAACCGGTGTATCTGTTTCCAAAAATATAATATTCCTGTCCCCGTCCTCTTCTCTGCCCACCATCATACGGCAAATATTGATATTATGTTTTCCAAGGGTGATGCCCATTGAACCTATGGAGCCAGGCTTGTCAAGATTATGAATCAATCCAAGATGCCCTTCTGGAATAACCTCTAAGCGAAATTTATTAATTCTGACAATCCTGGCATCATCCTTGCCGAAAATAGTGCCCTCAAGAAGATTGGTTTCTTCGTCTGTTACTGCTGTTACCCTGATAAGATTTAAAAAATTACCGGCTTCCTTGGACGTAGATTCTGAAATTTTAATTCCCATTTCATTGGCAAAGGTAATTGCGTTAACCGAATTAACCTCATCTTGAACAAAATGGGCAAGCAATGCATTGATGGCGGATATGGTAACGGGTTTAAGGTCCAGATCAGGAAATTTTCCGATATATTCAATGTCCAGTTGCCTTATACCGCCTTTTGTAATCTGTGCCATCATCTTACCCATTTTTCCTGCAAGATACAAAAAGGGTTTAAGCTCTTTTAACAATTCACCGGAAACCGATGGGACATTGACTGCATTCATAACAGTACCATGCAACAAATAAGCAATAATCTGATTTGCTGCGGCCACTGCCACATTTGTCTGGGCTTCTTTGGTAAATGCTCCTATATGGGGAGTTGCAATGACCTGATCAAGCTTTAATAATGGATGATCCCCTGGAGGTTCCGTGGAAAAAACATCCAAAGCAGCACCGGCAACCGTACCTGACAAGACAGCATCATAAAGGGCAGACTCGTTAACAATTCCACCGCTGGCACAATTGATGATCATGACGCCTTTTTTCATCTTGTTAAAGGCCTCAAAATCCAGCAAATCAATGGTGGTATCAATTTTCGGAACATGGATGGAAATATAATCAGAGCGTTCATACAATTGCTCCAAAGAAACATATTCAAACCCGGCCTTTTTAATATGTTCCGAAGAAATATTGGGATCAAAGACAATAACTTTCATTCTCAAGCCTTTTGCAAGGCTTGCCACTCTGGAGCCGATATTGCCGAAACCTATCACACCAAAAATCTTGTTGCAGATTTCCGTTCCCTGAAGCAAATGTTTTTCCCATTTTCCAGCTTTCATGGACTGAGTGCCCCTTGGAATATTCCGGCTCATTGCCATCATCATGGCAATGGCATGCTCTGCTGAAGTCACCGTATTTCCACCCGGGGTGTTCATCACTGCCACACCCTTTTTAGTGGCTTCGTCAATATCCACATTATCAAGACCAATCCCGGCTCTTGCAATCACTTTAAGACGGGTTGCCGCATCAAGGATTTCTTTGGTCACTTTTGTTTCACTTCGGATTGCCAACGCATCATATTCGCCAATGATTTGTTTTAACTCAGCATTTGTCAAATCTGTCTTTACATCAACATCAATGCCTTCTTGCAGTTGAAATATTTCAACGCCTGCCTCCCCTATCTTATCGCTGACAAGAACTTTCATTATGTATTCTCCTTTTCAAAGGATTCCATAAATTCAATTAACGCTGTAATACTCTCCATGGTTGCTGCATTGTAAATGGATGCTCTGCACCCGCCAACCGATTTGTGCCCTTTGAGTCCTCCAAAGCCTTTTTCAGTGGCTTTGGCTATAAATTGTTTTTCCAATTCGTTGCTTGGCAACCGGAAGGTTACATTCATTAAAGACCGCGAAGATTTTTCCACAGTTGTTTTATAAATGGAACTTGTATCAATAAAATCATACAAAAGACCGGCCTTTTTAATATTATATTGTTCCATTTTTTCAAGTCCGCCCATTTCTTGCTCAATCCATTTCAACACAAGATTAATGGTATATATTCCAAAACAAGGAGGTGTGTTATACATGGAATTTTTATATGCATAGGTAGAATATCTCAACATGGTGGGCAAATCAGTATTGGCCGCATCCAGCATATCTTTTCTGATAATAACCATGCAGGTTCCTGACGGTCCAAGATTTTTTTGAGCCCCGGCATAGATCAATCCGAATTTATCCATATCAAGGGGGCGCGAACAAATATCTGAAGACATATCACAAATAATTGGAACTTTGTTTGTATCCGGAAATTCATGAAACTGTGTTCCCTTAATAGTGTTATTTGACGTCATGTGAACATACTTGGCATTGCCTGAAAACTTGATATTTTTTGGAATATATGAAAAATCCTTATCTTCCGAAGATGCCACAACATGATATTTCTTTTTTTGAATCTGAGCTTCTTTTATGGCTTTTGTTGACCATGTGCCGGTATTGATATAATCTGCCTTATCATTTTCAGATAAAAAATTCATGGGGATCATGGCAAATTGAAAAGAAGCTCCGCCTTGTAAAAAAAGGACATGAAACCGGTTATCAAGCTTTAAAAGCCTTTTTGTCCTATCAATGGCATCATTGATAACATCATCAAAATAAGAAGACCTGTGACTGATTTCCGTGATAGACATACCAGATTGATTAAAATTCAAAAAAGAAGACCTTATTTCTTCCAGAACAGGTAAAGGCAAAGCAGCAGGTCCGGCATTGAAATTAAAAATTCGTTTGTCTGTCATCGTTTTCCTTTTGTTTTAATAAGTTCGTTAATTATGTTCACGGGTTTTATGAAATTGAATCTGAGGCCACTCTTCCATGACAAATCCCAACTGATACTCACTAGTCGTCAAAAAGGTCAGCCAATCTTCTGAATCCATTGTAAGACTGGATTCATTTTTTCTTTTAAAATCTTTTAATATTGTTTCATCTTCACAAGTAACCCATCTTGCAACGGACAAATCAATTGTTTCATAACCGGCATTTACATTATATTCCGCTTTAAGCCGCGCCATGGTCACATCAAACTGAAGCACCCCAACCGCACCTATAATATGCATATTTCCAAGCAACGGTCTAAAAACCTGTATGGTTCCCTCTTCGGAAAGCTGAGTCAAGCCTTTTTGAAGAGCCTTTGCCTTCATTGGATCTTTTAAAATCACCCGTCTGAAATGCTCTGGAGCAAAATTGGGAATGCCTAAAAATTTTAAAGGTTCCTTGGTTGTAAACGTATCACCAATTTTGATGGTTCCATGATTATGTATTCCAATAATATCTCCGGGATAGGCTTCCTCAATATTATTTCGTTCCTGGGCCATGAAAATTGTGGCATTGGAAATTTTAATTTCTTTGCCAATTCTATGGTGTTTTACTTTCATTCCTTTGGTAAATTTTCCGGAACAGATCCTGAAAAAAGCGATTCGATCCCTGTGTTCCGGGTCCATATTAGCCTGAATCTTAAAGGTAAATCCGGAAAATGCATTTTCATGGGGTTCCACATCCCGTGTAGCCGTGGATCTAACTCCTGGTTGAGGTGCAATTTTGACAAAAGTATCCAACATCTCTTTTACCCCGAAGTTATTAATGGCCGAACCAAAAAAAACAGGGGTCTGGGTACCATTTAGATATAAACCCATATCAAAAGGATCTGATGCTCCGCAAATTAATTCCACACTTTCTCTGAGCTGCTCAGCCTGACTCTCGGAAATGAGTTCATCAAGCCTACAATCCGATAAATCATCAATGATAACACCATCATTATTTTTTGGTGTGTACCCGGGAGAAAAGATACCCAACTCTTTTTTTTCAAGATTATAAACCCCTTTAAACCGCTTGCCCATGCCGATTGGCCAGGTCAAAGGAACACACTCAATCTGTAGTTTGTCCTCAATATCTTCAAAAAGATCAAGCGGTTCCATTCCTTCTCGATCCAGTTTGTTAATAAAGGTAATGATGGGAGTGTTTCTCATTCGACAGACTTCCATCAATTTCTGAGTCTGTGGTTCAACCCCTTTTGCATTATCGATTATCATGACTGCACAGTCAACAGCAGTCAAAACTCTGTAAGTATCTTCAGAAAAATCTTTATGCCCTGGAGTATCCAGAAGATTAATTTCATATCCTTGATAGGTAAACTTCATAACAGAAGAAGACACACTTATTCCTCTTTCCTGTTCAATGGACATAAAATCACTGGTGGCAGCCTTTGCAACTTTTCTGGATTTTACAGCACCAGCTTGTTGTATGGCACCGCCAAACAAAAGTAATTTTTCAGTCAAAGTTGTTTTGCCTGCATCAGGATGGCTTATGATCGCAAAGGTTCTGCGCTTATTAATTTGATTTAAAAGGTTTTTATCTATATTATTATTTGAATTCATTAACTTCGAATTCCTTATACGCTAAATTTTAAGGGTTGGAATCTAACAGTATTTTTTTTATTTATCAATAAAAAAATATTTTATCATGACAAATTTTAAATAATTTCAAATTATTAGAAGAGAGTATTAGATTTAATTTTTCGCAATTAATAGTGGTTATAACGTGTTAATCTTCAGATTGTTTCTTGATTTTTTGTCTCTTTTTTATTTTAAAAAAATCATAGGCACCCCATGGAAGCAAAACTACACTTAACACTTTATTAAAAGTTGCATGTTCAACCATATCAGGGTTATTTGTCAGCCAACCATCCCAAAAGCACCATAAACCAAACCCGATCAATAAAATTGTAAAAATATAGGGACTCATCTGAGGTGGATCGGATTTTTTGTCCTTTTTTTCCATTTTAGACCTCAAATTTAATATTCATAATGCTTATTTCGACCCAATTAAATATCAAAGCTCAATTCAAAAATTATTTCATACAAAATAACATCAACTCGATAGAGGATCAATACTTTTTGATCAAAATCAGTTCACACTGATATTTAATAAACACATAAAGCCCACCGTTTTTAGAAAGTTTTACATGCTTGGGTTGGAATATTCCACCAATTATCCTCAAATTAAGGCGTGGCTATATTGGGACAATAAAAACAAAAAAGGTTTTCAACGAAAAGCTGAAAACCCTTGATTTTAAATGGTACGCCTGGCAGGATTCGAACCTGCGACCTACGGATTAGAAGTCCGTTGCTCTATCCAGCTGAGCTACAGGCGCAAACAAAAAGGACTTTTATCAAATTCATTTTAAATTGTCCACAAAAAAATACAGTATCCATTTTTTTTGTGCAAAACATATTGCTTTTATCGATATTATGGTATGGTGTATTAATTTTTATCAAAACATCTTAAGGTATATTGAATGACAAAAAAGATCGACCAGGAGAACAAAAACAAAGGAAGATTGACAAAAAAAGATTTTCTGATTCCCGTACAAAAGGCAAAAACTTCAAGCTCAAAAGCACTTGTAAAGTCAGACCCTATTCAAAGCTATCTTAACGAAATCAGCAGGTACAAGTTGCTTACAAGAGAGCAGGAAATTGAGCTTGGTAAAAGAATCCAGGAAGAAGAAGATCAGGAAGCGGCATATATTATGACCACATCCAATCTGCGGCTAGTGGTTAAAATTGCCCTTGAATTCCATAGAATATGGGTTCAGAACCTTCTGGATTTGATCCAGGAAGGCAATATCGGACTTGTGAAAGCTGTCAAAAAATTTAACCCATATAAAAATGTTAAATTTTCATATTATGCATCATTCTGGATAAAAGCCTATATCCTCAAATTTATCATGGATAATTGGCGAATGGTGAAAATCGGAACAACTCAGGGGCAGCGCAAATTGTTTTTCAGACTAAAAAAAGAGAAACAACGACTGATTGAACAGGGATTTGACCCAAAACCCAAGCTGTTGTCAGAACGGCTCGGGGTATCGGAAAAAGAGGTGGTTGATATGGATCAGAGATTGGCCAACTGGGATTTGAGCCTTGATGAACCGCTAAAGAACGATTCAAATACGGAAAGAATTGAATTCATAAATGTTGAGGCTGATTCATCAGAAGAACAGGTTGCCAAAAAAGAGATTGAAGATATTCTGCATACCAAGGTCAATGAATTCAAAAAGTCCCTTAACAATAGAGAACTGGATATATTTGACAGAAGAATTTTCTCAGACAGCCCTGAAACTCTTCAGGAAATCGGAGAACAATACTCCATATCGCGCGAACGGGTAAGACAGATCGAAAACAATATCATAAAAAAAATGAAAGCCTTTTTCAAAAAAGACATGCCTGATTTCGACATGTATGACCACAGCCAGTAAAAGACAACTTGTCATCATTATACTGCAATTTGCTATCATTAAAATAAGGTAATGCGAACCATGAAAAAAAGTCTTGTTTGTATTCTTCTCATTTTTATACCGTTTTTTTTTCTTACCGGCTGCACACAACTAAAAACAAGCCGGCAGCATTCTGAATCTCAAACCGGTAAGACAAGCAATTCAAAAGAAGAAAACGATCTGTCTTCAAATTATTACTACCTTGAATCAAGAATACACATTCAAGACAAAAATTTTCAAAAAGCCATAATTTCTCTGGAAAAGGCCCTTGACCAAGATCCTGATTCATTCATATTAGCACAGGATCTGATCTGGTTATACCTGAGACAAAACGACAACGACAAAGCGTTGGAACTCTCAGAGAAACTGGTCCTGAAAAATCCTGATAATGTTGATGCGCTGCTGCTGCTTGTCCAGTTAAAAAAGAATTCACTTGATGAAAAAAAACTGGTTGAAATTTTAAACCAAGTTATAGAGCTTGACCCAAAAAACAGAGAAATATTTCTTCATCTTGGCAAAATATACATGGAAAAGGAAAACTACACAGAGGCCCTGATATTGTTTAAAAAAATGGTGACCCAGTTCCCTGACTATTATGTAGCACGGTTTTATCTGGGCCAGGTCAATATGATTCAAAAGCAGTATGGCCTTGCAAAAATCCAGTTTTTAAAAACAATTGAACTTGAACCGGATCTTTTAGAACCAAGGTTTCAATTGATAGAAATCTACAGCACTGAAAACATACAGGATAACAAACAAAAAATTATAGAGACCTACGAGGAAATACTCGAAATAGAACCGGACAATAATCGGGCAAAATTAGGGATGGCCCTGCACTATTTTAAAAACAACAGAAAAAAACAAGCTGAAAACCTGTTTTTAGACCTTGGCCGGGACATTGAAACCAATTCCAGGCTGGTCATGGTTGCAGTGGACGAATATCTTTCCGGTCAAAAATATGAAGATGCCGTCATTGTCTTTTCCCAAATGCTGAAAGCAGACCCTGACAACTCAACTTTGAACTTTTTCACGGGCATGTCCTATGAAGCTGTCGAGGACTTCAAAAAAGCTATTTTTTACTATTTAAAAATAAAACCAGACCACTCCCAATATAAGAAAACCATTTTAAATATTGCCATGCTTTACAAACGTCTCGGAGAAGAGACGTCTGCCAGAAACTATCTTGAAGACAAATACAAGCTCTTTCCAAAAGATATTGACATCATCATCTATCTGGCCTCTTTTTATGAAAAGGACAACAACTATGACAAAGCAATTGACCTCTTTAAAAAAGGCCTGGAAGATTCTCCTGAAAACACATCTTTATTATTCAGGCTTGGCGCATTACAGGACAAGGCGGGTTTTGCAGAAAAAAGCATGATCACCATGAAAAAAATCATTGAGATTGATCCAAATGATGCCAGCGCATTGAACTACCTGGGATATTCATATGCGGATCGGGGTATCAAACTTGATGAAGCCCTTTTGCTTCTTAAACGGGCCTATGAACTACGGCCTGATGACGGGTATATCACGGACAGCCTGGGCTGGGTTTATTATAAACTGGGCCAATACCAAAAAGCCGTGGAATACCTTGAAAGAGCCGCCCAATTAACATTTTTTGAAACCATTATATCCGATCATTTAGGGGATGCCTATCAAAAAACCGATCAGTTTAAAAAAGCCCTTGAAACCTATAAAAAAGCTTTGTCCAATGCCAAAGATGAGGACAAAAATAAAATCCTTGAACTTAAAGAAAAAATCAACGCTGCCCGAAAGAAAATAGATGAATAACCAAACTCTTTTATCAAGCACAGCTTTTATCCTTGCGGTTATCCTTACGATCTCTGGTTGTGCATCAATTCGGCCTGAAACAGATCCGTTACTTGACAAAAAAGCCTTACGCCTCTCCAACCAGGCAAAATCGTTCAATCAACACATTCTGGCAAGCAAGGGAAGCGGCTGGGCAAAACTTGAAACCAAAACCCGCGCAGAAAAATTCAGAATTGCATGGGCTGCGGTCTTTCCAGATAAAGTCAGGATCACCTTTCTTTTATCCGGCCTGCCCATAGAAACCATTATTACCAATGGAGAAAAAATAACTTTTTTTTCACATACAGGAGAACATTCCAAATACTCATATAATTCAAAAAATCCTGATATGGAAAAATATATCCATGTTCCGGTCAAAATGTCTGAACTGATATTGCTTTTATTGGGACGATTACCGCTTAAACCATTTGATGATGCATATTTTTCAGTATCTGATTCTTCCTTATCCACACTTATATTAAAACAAAAATGGAAAAGAACGGCACAGCAACTCCATTTTAATAACAATGGAAATGTTGATGATCTTATATCCACAGATCCTGCCGGAAAATTATTATATAAAATAACCCCCACAAAATATAACACATATGATTTTGGTGATATTCCCATAAAAATTGAGATTCAAGACACAAATGAAAGAAAACTGACACTGGGAATTACAGACTTTATTGCCAATCCTCCCATAAAAGAATCTGTATTCCTGTTGACAGAATAAGGATAATGATCATTATTACGGAGTGATATGCTAACGATATTTCTCAAAGGAGATGTTATAAAATGATTCATGAAAGTGTTGACAAAGCCAAAAAGGGAAGCAGCTGCCCGTCACAAAGCGGTGGCCAGAATATGGATGCCAGACAGCAACAAGAAGAAATAGCAATTAAGGCTTCTCTTTCAAAAATAAAACACAAAATTTTTGTCTTAAGCGGTAAGGGAGGGGTGGGGAAAAGCAGCGTATCTGCAAACCTTGCGGCCAGCCTTTCAAAAAAAGGGTATAAAACAGGCCTGATGGATGTTGATGTCCACGGCCCATCCATTGCACAGATGCTGGGACTGACAGGAATTATGGATATTTCTGAAAACCAGCTTTTGATTCCCAAACAGGTCAATGGAAACCTTAAGGTTGTTTCCGTCCAGTCATTGATGCAGGACCAGGACCAGGCCATTATCTGGAGAGGCCCTGCCAAAACAGGCATGATCAAACAATTTGTCAGTTCAGTGGACTGGGGAGAGCTTGATTTTTTAATTATTGATGCGCCTCCGGGAACCGGTGATGAACCCTTGACCGTTGTGCAGACCATTCCCGATGCTTTGGGCGTCATTGTTACCACACCACAGGAAGTGGCATTGGCAGATATCAGAAAATCCATCTCCTTTTGCAAGACGGTTCGCTTAAAAACCCTTGGAATTGTGGAAAATATGGCTAGCTTCAAATGCCCGCACTGCAACGAACCCATTGACCTGTTCAGTTCAGGCGGTGGTGAAAAAACAGCAAAAGCCCAGGGTCTTGAATTTTTAGGCTCCATACCTTTTGACACACAGGTAGTCGTCTCAGGAGACAAGGGTATTCCAGTGATGTTCCAGGACGAAGAAACTGAATTTACAAAAGCATTTGAAACCATAGTGGAAAACATTACCAAACAATTGTAGTCAAGTGTAGTTACGCTATTGGATAACAATTTTAAAAAAGCCGGGGAACTAAAAAATCTTCTTAATCTCAGAGAAAAGGAAAATCTTTGTTCCCTGGCCTGTTTCAGTCATAATGCCATCAGGCGTCGCAAAGAAAAATTCACTAGAAACGAATACCGCCAGCCCTTTTCCTCAGATGCAGACCGTATTTTAAATTCCCTTGCCTTTACACGGTATATTGATAAAACCCAGGTCTTTTCCCTTATCAATAACGATCATCTCACCCACCGGGTGATCCATGTTCAGCTGGTCTCAAGAATTGCAAGGACCATTGGCAGGTATCTGGGATTAAACGAAGACCTCATTGAAGCGGCAAGCTTAGGCCACGACATCGGCCACACCCCTTTCGGGCATGACGGCGAGCGTTTCCTTTCAAAGCTGACCCATGAACATGGTGCCGGTTTTTTTCATCATAATATTCAAAGTATTCAATTTCTCGACAGGATTGAAAAAAAAGGCAAGGGCTGGAATTTAAGCCTTCAGACCCTGGACGCCATTCTCTGCCATGACGGGGAAACCCACTCACGACAACTTGTTCCTCAAGAAAACAGATCGTTTAAGGAATTTGACCAAATGGTGGACACCATGAGAAAAAAGGCTTCCTTTGAAGCCATCCCCATGACCATGGAAGGCTGTGTGGTAAGAATGGCAGATACCATCGCTTACATCGGTCGGGACCTGGAAGATGCAATCCGTCTGGGCTTGGTAAAAAGAGACGACATACCTGAAATCTGCAAACAGATACTGGGCCGGACAAACGGCACAATTGTTTATACCCTTGTGACCGACCTGATCTCAAACAGCCTGGATCAGCCTTTCATCGGATTTTCCGAAACAATTTCCGCTGCTTTAAAAAAACTGAAGGCATTTAATTACCGGCATATTTATACAAACCCCGTGATTAAAAAACATTTGTCTTCCATTGAAAATATTTTTTGTTTTCTCTTTGACACCTACCTGGCAGATCTGGAAAATGGAACCGAACACTCTGTCATTTTTACGGATTTTTTACACGGCATGTCACCCGAATACAGACAAACCCATTCATCCCCTGAAATTGTAAGAGACTATATCTCGGGAATGACAGATTCCTGTTTAATCAGGCAGGCACCCGATCATTTAAAACCGGATTCCATTGAACATGTTTAAAAATCGTATTTATCGTAAACAGCATCAAAAAAAAGGATTAGTCTCTTTTGATATCACGGTAAAAGAAACCAATCTGAATATCCAGGCTGCGACCGACCTGACCGACAAGGCCATAAAATCAGTATTGACCTGTCGAAATTATATTGAGGCCTATATAAATATGCATCCTGAATTTGCAACATCCATGACCCCTTTACAGAACTCAGGTCCTGCGCCCCAAATAATACAGGATATGATCAAAGCTGCAGAACTTGCAAATGTCGGCCCCATGGCAGCCGTGGCAGGCGCTGTTGCAGCGGGCACCGGAACATCATTATTGCCTTACTCCAATGAAATTGTTGTGGAAAACGGGGGCGATATTTTCATTAAATCCGATTCAAAAACCATTTTCAGTATTTATGCCGAGAACTCTGTGTTCAGCATGACCACGGGTATTCGGGTCGAAAAAAGAGACACTCCCTATGGAATATGTACCTCTTCGGGCACACTGGGGCATTCAAAAAGCTTTGGCAAGGCTGATGCCGTCACAGTGCTGGCAGATTCATGCCCGTTGGCGGATGCTGTGGCCACGGCACTGGGCAACCGGATCAAAAATACAACAGATATTAAAGCTGCCATTGATACCGGGAAAACCATACCAGGTGTCCAGGGAATTGTGATCATTAAAGGCGATAAAATTGGGTTATGGGGAGATCTCAAGCTCGTCAGACTGCCAAATTAATACAATTTGGCCTAATGCAATCGGGTCAATACAACCCACCCACTTTATCTTCAACAGCCTTAACAATACTGCCGTCTTTTAACAATGCCTTTACCTTGGCAATATCTGACGAAAGAATCCGGTCTTCGGTCATGTAATCAACCTTGCTTCGAATAACTTCATATGCTGCCAGAGTACCGTTTCCGGCTTTCATGTTGGTGAACAGATCAATTCCCTGGGCAGCACATAAAAGTTCAATGGCAATAACTTCTTCTGTGTTGGCAACAATATCCCTGCACTTTCGCGCGGCAATAGAACCCATGGAAACATGGTCTTCCTTGTTTGCGGAAGTGGGAATGGAATCAACCGATGCCGGATGGGCAAGCACTTTATTTTCCGACACAAGGGAAGCTGCCGCATACTGGGCAATCATGAATCCTGAATTCAAGCCGCCGTCTTCAACAAGGAATGCCGGAAGCCCTGAAAGCTGAGGATTTACAAGCCTTTCTATCCGCCGTTCCGAAATATTGGCAAGCTCTGCAATGGCAATACCCAGAAAATCACAAGCAAGTGCCAAAGGCTGGCCATGGAAATTACCGCCGGACAGAAAGTCTTTTGATTCCGGGAAAATCAGGGGATTTTCCGTGGATGAATTCATTTCAACCCTGATAACCTTTTCCACATAAGCAAAGGCATCCCAGGAAGCCCCGTGGACCTGAGGAGAACATCTCAAGGTATAGGCATCCTGAATCCTTGAACAATCGTGATGAGAAGAGATGATCTCTGAACTTTCCGTAATCCTGAGCATATTATCGGCAGCCTTGATCTGACCAGTATGGGGTCTTGCACGATGAATTCTCGGGTCAAAGGCAGATCTTGTGCCCATGAGGGTTTCAAGGCTCATGCCAGCGGCAATATCTGCATGTTTGCAAAGATTCAAGGCATCATGGAGGGCAAGGCACCCAAGTGCAATCATGAACTGGGTTCCATTGATCAGGGCAAGCCCCTCACCCGCCTCAAGCACAATTGGTTTGATCAATTTTTCCCTTAACGCCCCGGCACCCGACATCTTTTCTCCATCCACAAAAGCTTCTCCCTCACCAATCAATACAAGGGAAAGGTGAGCCATGGGAACAAGGTCTCCGCTTGCACCCACAGAACCCTTTTCAGGTACAACAGGTATAATGCCTTCATTTAAAATTTGAGCAAGTTTTTCAATGGTTTTAAGCCTCAACCCTGAATTACCGCGGCAAAAATCATTCACCCTCAATGCGATCATGGCCCGGACCACATCATCTTCCATGGGTCTACCCATCCCGGCTGCATGACTGAACAGGATATTTTTTTGAAGTTTTTTCGTATCTTCACGACAAATCGCCACATCCGACAAAGCGCCAAACCCTGTGGTGACACCATATATCCTTTTCCCCTGCCCTACCCACTGGTCAACCAGATCTCTTGCCTTATTGATCCTTGATTCAGACTCAACAGATATGGTGATGCCTACATTGTTTCTGGCGATCCGGACCAGATCTTTGAGAAGAAAATCTTTTCCGTTTAAAACAATTTGATTTTTCATTGTTCCTGCCCCCGCATGAATTTAAGCAACCGGTTCATATTTTGATCCAAATATGTTTGATCCAAATATGTTTGATACAACCATTAATTCATCTGTTCAATCATAGCGATAGTTGTTGACTTTAAAAACCACTTGATATCATATTTATACTTGTAAAAACGAGCAGTATCCATTTCAAACTCAAATGTCAACCATCTTGAGAGGGAAAACAATGAATAACAGGGAAAAACTTTTAACAGACCTGAAGATCGGATGCGGTGTTGCCCGTCCTGTCAGAGCACCCCGGGGCACACAACTGCACTGCAAGGGCTGGCAACAGGAAGCGGCCCTGCGCATGCTGTGCAACAATCTCGACCCTGACAACGGTGAAAACCCGGATGAATTAATCGTCTACGGCGGTCTTGGCAAAGCCGCAAGAAACTGGACCTGCTTTGATGCAATTGTCAGAACCCTGCTGGATCTTGAAAATGATGAAACCCTGCTGGTACAGTCGGGAAAACCGGTAGGTGTATTAAAAACCCATGAAAATGCACCACGTGTACTAATTGCCAATTCAAACATAGTTCCCCAATGGGCCAATTGGGACACATTCCATGAACTGGACAAAAAAGGGCTGATCATGTATGGACAGATGACAGCAGGGTCATGGATTTATATCGGCACCCAGGGCATCCTCCAGGGCACCTATGAGACATTTGCCTCCCTGGGACTAAAACATTACAATTCCGATTTGACCGGTAAAATCGTCGTCACCGCAGGACTTGGCGGAATGGGTGGGGCACAGCCCCTTTCCATTACCATGACAAACGGGGTGGCCATCTGTGTTGAGATTGACCCGGCCCGCATCAAAAAACGGCTTGAAAAACGCTACCTGGATATTGAAGTATCACATCTTGACAAAGCGATTTTTAAAGCAAAAGAGGCTGCAAGAATCGGCAAACCGCTTTCCATCGGCCTGTGCGCCAATATCGGAGATATCCTGCCTGCCATGATACAAAAAGGCTTTGTCCCGGATGTAATCACCGATCAGACAAGTGCCCATGATGAACTCAACGGATATTTCCCCCGGGGCCTGTCCTTTAAAGCCGCTTTACGACTTCGAAAAGACGACCCTGAAAAATACAAGGACATGGCCCTGAACTCCATGGCTGACCATGTGAGGGCCATTTTAAAAATACAGAAAAAAGGGGCTGTTGCCTTTGATTATGGAAATAATTTAAGGGCCCAGGCCATGAAACGGGGAGTTGACAATGCCATGGATTACCCGGGATTTGTTCCCGCCTATATCCGGGAACTTTTTTGCCGGGGAGAAGGGCCGTTCAGGTGGGCAGCCTTGTCCGGCGATCCTGAAGATATAAAAGTAACAGACCGGGAACTTGTCAAACTGTTCCCTGAAAAAACAAAAATGATCAACTGGCTGAAAATGGCCGAAGAAAAAGTGGAACATATGGGACTTCCCACACGAATCTGCTGGCTGGGATATGGTGAAAGGGAAAAAGCCGGTAAATTGTTCAATGATCTGGTCAGGGACAAAAAGGTCAAAGCCCCCATCGTTATTGGCAGGGACCATCTGGACTGCGGATCTGTGGCATCCCCCTACAGGGAGACCGAAGCCATGAAAGACGGGTCTGATGTCGTGGCCGACTGGGCTTTATTAAACTGCATGACCAACGTGGCGTCCGGTGCCACATGGGTTTCCTTCCATGATGGCGGCGGAGTGGGAATCGGGTATGCCCTCCATGCAGGCCAGGTCACGGTGGCTGATGGTACTTTGGCAGCAGAAAAACGGGTGACCATGGTTCTTCGAAATGACCCGGCCACCGGCATTATCCGCCATGCCGATGCAGGATACGAAACCGCCATTGATATGGCCAATATAAAGGGTGTCAAACTACCCATGATCAATATGCATTAAAAATATTTTTTATCATGGGGGTCATGAAGAAAATGAAAAAATCATTATTTTTTGCCACTTCATGATCTTCATGATAAATTAAATGATTAAAATTAGAAACAAGACCCAATAGAACAATACACCGACATGGAGCCTTAAACCCTTTGGAAACCCTATTGCCGGATAAAATAGATACTCTCTTTATCAATTGTCACCTGGCCACAATGGCTGACACCGCCCTTTCAGTTATTAAAAAGGGGGCCTTAGCCGTCACCGGAAAAACCATTTCATGGATGGGTAAAGAAAAAGATCTGCCAAAAAATTTTAAAGGCAGATGCCAAAAAATTATCGACTGCAAAAACGGCTGGATTCTGCCGGGTTTTGTGGACTGCCATACCCACCTGGTCTGGGCAGGCTCCAGGTCCAATGAGTTTAAAATGCGGCTTGAGGGTGCCACTTATGAAGAGATTTCAAAAAAAGGTGGCGGCATCTTTTCTACAGTCAAAGCCACGCGCAACGCCTCAACAGAACACTTATTCGTCCTGGCTGCAAAACGTGTAAACGCTTTGTTTAAACAAGGCATCACAACCCTTGAAATCAAATCAGGCTACGGGCTTAACCTTGAAACCGAATTAAAAATCCTCAAGGTCATCCAGCGCCTGGATGACCATTTCCCCTTGCACATAGACGCAACGTTTTTAGGGGCTCATGCCCTGCCCCAAGAATTTGTCAACAACCCGGACGGGTATGTTGATCTTGTAACCCAAACCATGCTGCCGAAAGTTAAATCCCAAGCCATTGCAACGGCAGTGGACGTATTTTGTGAACGTATCGCCTTTTCCCTGGATCAGACAAAAAAAGTGTTTGAAACGGCCGGAAATCTTGGATTTAACATAAAGCTTCATGCAGAACAATTATCCGATTCCAATGGTGCTGCTCTGGCTGCACAATTCAATGCCCTGTCCTGTGATCACCTTGAGTATCTGTCCTTGTCCGGCGCACAAAAAATGGCCCGGCATAATGTGACTGCCGTTCTTTTACCCGGTGCCTTCTACTTTTTAAAACAAACACAGAAGCCACCCGTGGATGTCTTCAGGGATCTTAAAATCCCCATTGCCCTGGCCACAGACCTGAATCCCGGTTCCAGCCCGGTTCACTCCATGACACTAATCCTGAATATGGCCTGCATGCTGTTTGACCTGACCTGTGAAGAAGCATTGCTTGGCGCCACCATAAACGGCGCAAAAGCCCTGGGGCTTGACTGTTCAAAGGGCAGCCTTGAAACCGGCAAGGATGCCGATCTTGTTGTCTGGGATATTGATACCCCTGCAGATCTCTGTTATCTTGCCGGGCTGAGTCCCAGTAACATTGTCATGATAAAAGGTCGCATACACCACGACGAACCTTATAATTAACCGATGATTCAATCATATCAAACAAAATAAAAGCAATTAAAAGAAAAACTTTTCAAGTCACATTTATTGTAGCCCTGATAACAGAATATAGTTAACATTTGAAAACCATCCATATAAATTGTATATAGACGATGAATTTAAAAAATTCAAACAGGCTAAGGAACGCAAATTAAATAACATGGACAATCGAAGGACAAAGAGTTGTTTCCGGCCAAAGACCCTTCATGCTCTTCAAGTCCTTCATGGTAAATTATGATTAACTTATTTAATTTTTATTCCTATATATGGAATGAAACAGACAAAGGAACAAAATAATGTGTGAATCCAACGTATACTTAAAAAAAGACAATAAAGAAGAATTGATCATGGAAAATGTTGCAGCCATCTCTCCGATTGGTAACGACACATTTATTTTAAAAGGTCTTTTGGGAGAAAGCATGGAGGTCAAGGCCATTATTGAAGATATTAATCTCATGGGACATAAAATCATCCTGAAAGCCCTGTAATGAGCAAGTTTTCAGACTATCTTCAAATCATTTCCCAAGTAAACGATCTGTCCAACGGTTCGGGAAACGGCCAATCCGTTCAATGGCTGTTCCATTGCGGCATGCTCTTTTCCACCAAGGATAAATGGTGGGGAGATTTCAAATTCCGGCAGGCCGTCCATGAAGGAATAGACATTACCTATTTTAGAACAGATAAGGATAACCTACAGGTCTTTGATGATTCCATCAAAGTTCCGGCCATGGATGACGGGATTATTGCAAATATCTGTGATGATTTCCTGGGTCAGACCCTTGTGGTTGAACATGAAAACTCATTTATTTTTAATCGGCGAATCCTTTTTACATATGCCCATATCATCCCTGAGAAAAGGTTAAAAATCGGTCAGACTATCGAAAAAAGTGAGGTTATTGCAAAGGTATGTAATACCTGTAAAAATCCGCAATTACCGCCCCATCTGCATTTTTCCTGTTTTGAAGCATCACAGCAGGTTTTGCCCGAACATCTGAACTGGAACCTTTTTTCAGGAGGCCGTGACGTCAATTTGATTCACCCTGTTTTTCTTTAATAAGTGATTATTGAGGAACAAATTTAAAATCTGTTCCCCAATAATCAAATACTGACCTTAAATTAAATATTTAAGCCTGTTTTATATAACGGCAATGGCAGATTGTCCTGCCACAACAAGAAATGAAAGATATCTGATTTCAAGAGGTTAGAAATTCTTTCATATAACGAACATGGCAGACCAAACTGCCAAAACACAAAATGAAAGAGAGCTAATTCCAACAAGTTAGAAGTTCTTTCATATATAAAAAGAAGAATTGAAAAAAAAGAAGAATTGATCTATGATCACAAAAACTTAATAATTTTGAATTGAAATTTGAATTGAATATGGAGCAGACCAATGAAAACAATTAAATATATTTTGTGGTTGATTATCATAGCAATGCTTGGAATCTTGATCTATCAAAATTTAGAGTATTTTATAACCCCTGTTTCCTTAAAATTTGATCTTAAAGTTGCTTCTTGGAACTGGACAATACCGGAACTTCAAAACATTGCCTACTTTGGAATTTGCTTTCTTCTGGGTCTTATAATTGCCGGCATTAAAGGGTTTGCTGTGAAACTTCGATTAACAAAACAAATCAAATCAAAAGATACAGATATTGCATCGCTTAACGAACAGGTCAATAAACTGAAAACAGATCTGGGCGTGTTTCAGCATGATCCGTATATCAAAAAAGAGATTGAAGAAAAAACGGTTGTCGGGCAACCTGAAAATGACAACAAAAAAGGCGACAAATCCAATACTGCGGATTGATTCTGCTTAAATAAACCTGCCCATGAGCCCAAAAAAAAACACTCCCATGATGGAGCAATACCTGTCCATCAAAGAATCTCATCAAGATGCCATATTATTTTATCGGATGGGAGATTTTTATGAGATGTTCCTTGAGGATGCACAAAAGGCGGCATCTATCCTGGAAATCGCCTTAACCTCCAGAAACAAAAATGATACCGCCCCTATCCCCATGTGCGGAGTTCCCTTTAGGGCTGCTGACAATTATATCGCCAAACTCATTGAAAACGGCTGCAAAGTTGCCGTGTGTGAGCAAATGGAAGATGCCTCCGCAACCAAAGGACTTGTGAAAAGAGAAGTTGTCAGGGTCATTACTCCGGGCATGATTTTAACTGAAGAGTTACTGGATAAAAAATCCAATAATTTTCTTTTAGCCCTGTCAAAAACAAGGGATGTTTGCGGTATTGCGTATCTTGACATATCAACTGGAACCTTTAAGACCACCCAGGTTGAAAGCCGGCAGTCAAAAATACCGGAACAATTGATTGACGAGGCATTAAAAGTTGATCCCAAAGAAATCCTTCTGCCCTCCAATTTTAAAACAGACCCTGTGTATAAGCATATCCGGCAGGCGTTTTACGGAAGACAAATCACCTATCTTGATAAAACTGATTTTTCGCTTGAAGAAGCAAAAGAAAGGCTTTTAGACAAATTTAAAACCCGGAGCCTTGAAGGGTTTGGTGCGGAAAATCTTCATGCATCCATTTGTGCTGCCGGCGCTATTTTATCCTATGTCCAGAACACCCAGATGCAGGATACAAAACACATCTTTCAAATCATCCCATATGACCTGAAAAATTTTCTGGTGATTGATGACCGGTCCTGTAAAAATCTTGAAATCCTTACAAATATACAAACATTGAATAAAAAAGGCACATTGATCCATGTGCTTGACCGGACGGTTACTGCCATGGGCTCACGCCTGATCAAGAACTGGGTCAGATATCCGCTGATTGATAAAAACAAAATCCAACAGCGCCTGGATTGTATTGAAGAACTCACCCGGGCTGCCCATATTCATCAATTGATCATCAATCACCTGAAATCAGTTTATGACCTTGAGCGTCTTGGCGGCAAAATTTCAATGGGCCAGGGCAATGCCAGGGATTTGATTGCCCTGAAAAATTCGCTAAAAAAGCTTCCCATTCTTTTTAAGGAACTGTCCCTGTTTCAAAGTCCTTTGCTCAATGGAAAAAATTTTGAAGAAAGGGAAACAATTTTATCTGAACTTAATGCCCTTGCGGCTTTGATAGAAAAAGCCATCCGTGACGATGCCACTCATGTGTTGAATGAAGGCGGATTAATAAATGATGGATACAGCCCTGAACTGGATGAACTTCTGTTGATTTCAAGGGATGGAAAATCCTGGATTGCAAAAGCCGAGGCTACGGAAAAAGAAAAAACAAAACTGAGTTCACTTAAAATCAAATACAATAGAGTGTTCGGTTATTTTATAGAAGTGTCAAAAGCCCAGGCTGTTTCGGTTCCTGATCATTATATCCGAAAACAGACCCTGGTCAATGCGGAACGATATATCACAGATGAAATGAAGCAGGTTGAATCCACCATCCTGAATGCCCAGGATAAGCGCAACGCAATGGAATACAAAATTTTTTGCACTATCAGGGACAAAATTGTTTCAAAGGCTACCCTTATCCTGAAAACAGCCGATTTTATTGCAACCGTTGACGTACTCCAGGGGCTTGCCCTGGTGGCATCGGAAAACTCATATATCAAGCCTTTCATCAATGAAGAAAACCGTATTTGTATTGAAGACGGGCGGCATCCGGTAGTTGAAAAACTGATCAAAGGGGAGCGGTATGTTCCCAATTCCATTAAAATGGATGATATTGAAAATCAGACCCTGCTCATCACCGGCCCCAATATGGCAGGAAAATCCACTGTATTACGACAGGTTGCCCTGACAATTTTAATGGCACAAATGGGATCATTTGTGCCGGCCCAGAAAGCATCTGTCTGCATTGTGGACAGGATATTTACACGGGTCGGGGCCCTGGACAACCTTTCTTCCGGTCAAAGTACATTTATGGTGGAAATGGAAGAAACCGCCAATATCATCAATAACGCCACGAACAAAAGCCTTGTGATTCTGGATGAAATAGGAAGGGGCACCAGTACCTATGACGGAATGAGTATTGCCTGGGCCGTTGCAGAATATCTCCATGACCTGAACAATAAAGGCGTAAAAACCCTGTTTGCAACCCATTACCATGAATTGATAAAATTAGAACAGATCAAACCCAGGATAAAAAATTTTAATATCGCAGTCAAAGAATTCAATGACAATATTGTGTTTTTACGACGGCTTGTTAAAGGCGGGACCAATAAAAGCTATGGCATCCAGGTGGCAAGGCTTGCCGGTGTGCCGGACATTGTGATCAATAATGCAAAACAGATATTATTCGGTATTGAGAAAAAAAACGACACCGATGCCCCCAACCCGTCTCACAAAAAAACAAAGGCTAAAAAGAAAAACAAAAAAGATGACGATCAATTGGACTTATTTGGCAACAATGAACAATCCATCAAAAAGATGTTGGAAAAGATTGATATTTCAAGTATTACTCCCCTTGAAGCAATTAACTTGTTAAACGATCTAAAACAGAAAGCATCAAACTAATATATGTGCAGGTTTAAACCATTCATACGGTCAATCTCTTTTTTGATCATGATCTTTTCAGGCGTTTTTATTTTCCCGGCAAACGGACCAGCCGATACAGCCAAAGGAAAATATCTTATAGCAGACTCCTGCTATAAAAAGCTTCGAAATTCTCCTGCCAAAAAGAGGCTTGAATCAGAATGGCTCAACTGTATCAGCCGGTATGAAAGCATATATAAACTTCATCCGAGAAGTTCCTGGGCACCTGCAGGAATGTACAAGGCAGCCCAGCTTTATTTAACCCTTTCCAAATTATCCGGCAAAAAAAGCCACAAAAGCCAGGCCGAAGACCTTCTTGCACGAATCAATAACAAATACCCTGAAAGCGCTTATGGCAAAAGGGCTAAATCACTTCTCAAGTCGATAGATGCCAACCCGAAGCTCTATACAAAAAAAATCAGACATCTTAAATCAAAAAAAAATCAGACCAAAAACGACAGCCTGATAAGAAAATTTAATCAGGCTCAAAAACAAGCCGTTGCAAAAAAATCAAGCCTTAATAAGCCCCACTATCAAAAACCGTCTGCCATAAAACCTGTTCCGGTAAAAGAAATTTTTTCAAGGGACACAACGATTGCAGATCTGCGGTTCTGGTCCAACCCTGAATATACCAGAATTGTCGTCAATGCTGATAAAGAAAGCGATTATTCCCACAGGCTTTTGAAAAAAGATCCGGGCATTGATAAGCCTTTTCAGCGATTATATATTGATATTGAGCAATCAAAACTTGGCAACGGGGTTGCCGAATATACCCCTATCAATGACAATCTGTTAAAACAGGCCAGAGCCGGGCAATATCTGCCCCATACAGTCAGGGTTGTGATTGATATCAAATCATTTGAAAATTATAAAATTTTCTCTTTAAAAGATCCGTTCAGGATTGTTATTGATGTCTGGGGAAAAGGTTCTAATGGTGGAACTGTTCCTCCGGCGGGTCAGCGCATCGCAAGTCTGGGCAAACCTGAAAAACCTGAAAAATTTTCCAGGATCACAACAGACAATTTAAAATCCTCAGATATCGCACGGCAGCTTGCATTGGGGGTAAACAAAATAGTTATTGATCCGGGTCATGGCGGCGCAGATCCGGGAGCTCCGGGATATTTTAAAAATGTCTGGGAAAAAGATATTGTTTTAAAACTGGCCAAAAAATTAGCCGGCATTTTAAGGGAACGCTTAAAATGCACTGTGCTGCTGACACGGTCAACCGACAAGAAACTGACCCTTGAAGAAAGAACCGCCATTGCCAACACAAAAAAAGCGGATCTGTTTATCTCGCTTCATTGCAATGCAGCAAAAAACAGGCGCGCCAAGGGTATTGAAACTTATATCTTAAACCTTGCCACTGATGACCAGGCCATTGCAGTGGCAGCCAGGGAAAATGCAACATCTGAAAAAAATATCTCGGATCTGGAATATATTTTAAGTGATTTGATGAAGCATGCCAAAATCGAGGAATCCACAAGGCTTGCCAATGTGGTGCATCATTCTTTTGTAAACGGAATGAAAAAAAAATATCCAGGCATTACTGATTTAGGCGTTAAACAGGCCCCTTTTTATGTCCTATTAGGTGCCAGGATGCCATCCATCCTGGTGGAAGCATCCTTTCTGAGCAACAAAACAGAATGCAAGCGGCTCATGAGCGACTCATACCAAACAGCAATTTGTAACGCCATCGCTGATGGGGTTACAAAATATATAGATGCAACAAACCCCAAACAATTATAACCCATATTATAAGGAGAACATCATGTCTTTTGAAAACATTATTCTTGAGGTTGCCGACCCTGTTGCAACCATATTTTTTAACAGACCCAAAGCCTTAAATGCACTGAATAATGCCCTGTTTGATGAATTGGACATTGCGCTTGACCAGATAAAGGAAAACAAAGATATCAGGGTTCTTATCCTGACCGGTGCAGGAGACAAATCATTTGTTGCAGGAGCCGACATTGCCGAACTCTCTCAAATGAGTCCCCTCCAAGGAAAATTTTTTTCACGCAGAGGACAGAAAATTTTTTCAAAAATTGAAGAACTTCCCATTCCGGTCATTGCAGCAGTAAACGGATTTGCTCTAGGTGGCGGTTCTGAAGCAGCTCTTGCCTGTGATTTTATCTATGCATCGGAAAAAGCGCTTTTCGGCCTGCCTGAAATCACCCTGGGATTGATTCCAGGCTTTGGCGGAACACAGAGACTGGCAAGAGTTGTTGGTATAAACCGTGCAAAAGAACTGATCTTTATCGGGAAACCCATCAAGGCACAAGAGGCTATGGAATACGGTATGGTCAACAAAATCTGCGAACCCGATAAACTCATGGAAGAGGTCTTGAAAACCGCAAATCTCATTGCCGCAAGGGGAAAAGTAGCCTTAAGGTCTGCAAAAGAAGTCATTCAAAGCGGCCTGAATACAGACCTTGAAACCGGATGTAAAATTGAAAATGATGTGTTTGGCCTCAATATGGCCAGCGAAGATGCAAAAGAAGGGACAAGTGCCTTTCTTGAAAAAAGAAAACCCGTGTTCAAAGGAGAACTTTATTAAAAGTTCTTCTTTTTTATAAGGAATAAAAAATGCCCATTTATAATATTGATTCCGAAACAATGCCAAGGGAAGGCATTGAAGCGATTCAGCTAAAAAGACTCCAAACAACCATTGAACGGATTTACGTCACTGTTCCTTTTTACAAAAAGACATTTGACAAAGCCGGGATTAAGCCCTCGGATATCAAGAGCCTTGATGATCTCAAACGGCTGCCCTTTACAACCAAACTGGATTTAAGGGACAACTATCCCTATGATATGTTTGCCGTACCCATGGAAAACATTGTTCGTATCCATGCATCTTCAGGCACTACTGGAAAACCTACCGTTGTGGGTTATACAAAAAGGGACATTGATACTTGGGCCAGACTTATGGCAAGATGCTTTGCTGCTGCCGGCGGAACAAGTGGTGATATTATCCACAATGCCTTTGGATATGGGCTGTTTACAGGCGGCTTGGGGGTTCATTATGGTGCTGAAAAACTTGGTGCATCCATCATACCGGTTTCAGGCGGCAATACCAAACGTCAGATTACCATTATGCAGGATTTCAAACCGACCATACTCACCGGCACCCCTTCTTATGTTCTTCATCTTGCAGAGGTTGCCGATGAAATGGGCGTTGATTTCAAAAACCTTTATTTTAAATCTGGAATTTTTGGTGCAGAACCATGGTCTGAAAATATGAGAGAAGAACTTGAATCAAAACTTCACCTGAAAGCCATGGATATTTACGGACTAAGTGAAGTCATCGGCCCCGGCGTTGCAATTGAATGTTACGAAGAACAAAAGGGCCTGCATATTTTTGAAGATCACTTTATTGTTGAAATTATTGATCCGGAAACACAAGAAGTTCTTCCATATGGTGAAACCGGGGAACTTGTTTTTACATCCATCACCAAAGAAGCCTTCCCTGTAATCCGGTATCGGACCAAAGACATTACCTCTTTAAATCCTGCACCCTGCATCTGCGGAAGAACCCATATAAGGATGAACAAACCCTCGGGCCGTACCGATGACATGTTGATTATCAGAGGCGTTAACGTCTTTCCGTCCCAGATTGAAAGTGTTTTAATGGAGACAAAACAAATTCTTCCCCATTATCAGCTGGTGGTTGACAGAAAAGGAAATCTTGACAGCCTTACCGTAAAAGTTGAAATTGATGAAGAACTTTTCAGTGATGAAATAAAGACTCTTCAGACCATGGAACAAAAAATCTCCAATGATATCAAAGAGTATCTGGGAGTTTCGGCAAAAGTTATGCTTGTTGAGCCAAAGACCATTGAAAGAAGCGAAGGAAAAGCAGTACGAGTCATTGATAATCGAAAAATTTAAATTACTTTAAGGGGTAAACACAATGTGTGCTGAACAAATTTCCGTATTTATTGAAAACAAGGAAGGCAGACTTGCAGAAGTTACTGCAATCTTAAGGGATGCCAATGTTAATATCAGGGCTTTATCCCTTGCAGATACAACTGATTTCGGTGTATTGCGCTTAATTGTAAATAACAATGAAGGCGCAAAAACTGCATTGAAAAAAGAAGGGTTTACCGTGGGCATAACACAGGTTATAGCCGTTGAAGTGAGAGATGAGCCCGGTGGATTGAATAATATTTTAGATCCACTTTCTGAAAATGAAGTTAATGTGGAATACATGTATGCATTTGCCAATCCGCAATGCAAAAATGCCATCATGATTTTCCGATTTGATGATCATGACAAAGCATTAAAAATCCTGGCCGAACAAAATATTAAAGTGATTAACAGCCAGGAAATCTGTAATCTATAAAAAAAATCAGGGGGGCTGCCGGATGTAAAGACGGCAGTACCCCAACTTTTTATCCTATTCTAACGGATTGTCAATTTGGAATGACTTGTGGAGGCAGGAATAAAAAATCCGGGCAACCTCTGCATAGGTTTCAGCAGGCGTAAATTTTGGAAACAAAGACTAAAGAAGTGCGGACTCATCCTTGGTCACTTTTCTTACCAATTCCTTGTAGTCAGCTGATGCAGTAGAACCGGGAGCAAACTCAAAAATAGATTTTCCATAAGATGGTGCCTCGGAAAGGCTTTCACAGTATCTTATGGGAGTACACATATATTCCGAATATAATTTTTTAAGCTGTGAATATATTGTTTCAGGTCCCTTTATCCGGGTATCCATAAAAGTGGGAACAATATATTTTAGGACAATTTCCTTTCGATATTTTTGAATTGATCCCAAACTTTTCATAAATTCCGACAATCCCTGAAGTGGCATTACTTCCAATGCTACCGGCACGAGAAGTTCTGTGGCATAAAACAGAACATTGACTATTAGCTGATCCCATCCGGGAGCCGTATCAATAATGATAAAATCATATCGTTGATCCAATTCTTTCATAGCTTCAGATAAGGTCCATTCTGCACCAAAACTTTTGCGATCAATAATTCTTTTAACACCTGCCAGTGATTTCCCTCCGGAAAGGAGCCAAAGATTTTTTCTGGCCCTGACAATACACTCTTCAGGCGCAAGCTCTTTTGTCAGCAATTCCGTTAAACCTGCTCTTGTTTTTTTCCCAAGGATATAGGAGGATTGACCCTGAGTATCTGTATCAACAAGCAGGACTTTATGCCCGGCAAGGGCTAATCCGGCACTCAAGTTGACTGAAGTCGTGGTTTTACCGACACCGCCTTTACTCAAGGTAACACAAATTTTTCTGGCATTAATTTTTGATTCTTGAAATTTTTCTTTATTAATGATCTGGTCAAGTTGCACAGGAAATTTATGACCGCAGGATTTACATCTTGCAGCAATTTTTTTTCCTAAAGGCGCATTTTCTTTAAGACTATCTAAATTGACTTTGTGTTTTTTTGCACATTTAGGACAGACAATAATAGCCACTAATCCTCCTTCTTAAGTTCCCTATAACGGCCACGGCAGATCAATCTGCCACAACAAATAATGAAAGACATTTAATTTCAGCAGGTTAAAAGTTCTTTCATATAAATCAACAAGGATATTGTCCATAATATCATTTCTCTAAGGCATGAAATATTTTTTTCTTAATCAAACAAAATAGTATCATCTTTTAACACTTGTTCTTTCATTTCTGCAACGATCTTTGAAATTTGATCAGCAGTTTTTTGTTTCATATCCATCCATTGAATACCACAGTGCCAATGTTTAGAAGGGCTCAATGAAAAATGAACAATCCGACCGTTCAAATCTTTAATTTTTAAATCAAAAATATTAAGTTCACAACTTTTTAAAATCTGGTCAATGGTAAACGCTGATTTATCTTCAAGAACAATGCCGATACTATCCAGACAAATATCCAGTACAGGATATTGTGTATTGTTAATTGTAACCAGGACATTCTGACTGTCTTTAACAGGAACACGAAATGATTTGCGAACAATTTCAGGTAAAGTTGAATCGTCTTTTATCTTCCCAAATTCAATGGATTGATCATTCATATGCCACCTTCTAAATCGCAGGAAAATATTAAATTTTCATCTGATTTCATATCATATAGTCCTAAGTTCTAAAGTCGCCTGAAAATATAGCAATAATGACAGACCCAGGCAAGAGAAATCGTTAAAACAGGATAAAATGGAAAAAGGGTATAAGATAAAAAAGCATCTTATACCCTTTTTAAGACGATAGTCAGTCTAATTTATGCAGTATGGCTTAGTGTCCGCCCAAAGCAGCAATAGCACCCTTAAGAGCAGGATGAGCATACATAAGGATCAAGGCAACAACAAGTGCATAGATACAAAGAGATTCAATCATTGCAAGACCGATCAGCATGTTAACCTGAATTTTACCGGCTGCTTCAGGATTTCTTGAAATACCACTCATAGCACCACTCAAACCCAGGCCCTGACCAATACCGCAACCAAAAGCGGCAATACCAATTGCAAGACCTGCTGCCCATACACTACCAACTAGAAATTCCATGTTTTACTCCTTAATATAATTTAATAAATAATATAAAATAACGGGCTTCTTCCCAGTTCCCGTAAAACGACTTATTAATGTGCTTCTTCTATTGCACCCGCAATATACATGGTTGACAACAAAAAGAATACAAACGCCTGTACCAGAGCAACAAATGCTCCCAAAGCCATGACCGGCAAAGGTGCAAGAAACATTCCCCCAAGTCCCAGAAGAATACCGACAACCAGCTCATGACCTGCCATGTTTCCAAAAAGACGGAAAGTAAGAGACAGAACTCTTGCGGAATGACCTATAAGTTCAATGGGTAAAAACAAGGGAATCATTGCAGGAACAGGCCCTAAAAAATGTTTAATATACTTGAAACCATGCTGTTGAACACCAATTACATGACTCCATAAAACCGCAATAATAGCTAAACCCAGGGTTGTATTAATATTTGCCGTTGGGGGAAAAAATGCAGGAACCAATCCCATGAGATTTCCCAGCAGAACAAACAAAAATATTGTCAATACAAGCGGATAAGATTTTCTTCCCTCATCCCCTGTAACCGTAACCATAAACTCTTCAAGCCCCGAGATCAGAACTTCAAATACATTCTGTGCAGCTTTGGGCACCATTGTAATACTCTTTCCTGCAAGCCAGCCGAAAAATATTAAAACAATCATACACAGCCACATATATGTAACATGTGGATATGCTGCCGCCCACTCTTCCAAACCTATCATTCCAAAAAATGACGTAAGAATCAAATACGGATGTTCCACCTTATACCGCCTCCTTGAATAATAATCTTGTTAACTCAAGCACCGTAGCCATAAACATGCTTGCCACAACAACAGACAGACCCGCCAAAAGACCCAGCGGATGCACAATATGGTTTGATATAAGCAGGAAAATCACTGTCCCGCTTATCGCAAATCGGATATAGTATTTTACCAGGACATTGCTCACAATCGAACGTCCTTGCTCTGATACGACTTCGGGGTGAAACATGTTTTTAAGCGTGTTTTTCAAAAGATGAAAATTAATTGCCACAATCAATCCACCAAGAATGATTCCCAAAGCAAATTTTACCGGGGTCATCATCAGGCCGATCATTCCTCCGAACAGCAATAAAAGCCAGTTGGAAGTTGTAACAAAATTAACTATCTTATGAAGATCCTGCATTAAAACTTTCTTCCCTTTTTACCTGCTCTGATAATATTGCTGAATCCGGCTGCAATACCAAATGCAAGCCCGATAAACATCAGGACAGGGTCTGTATCAAATTTCTTATCCAGCCAGATTCCAATGAAAAGACCGATAAAAATTGAAATTGCCACGGACAATCCAAGGCTGGCAAAATATCCAAGTTCTCTGACGGTTTTGCCGGTTTCCTTTTTCATCTTATACCTTCCAAATCCTTTCCTTTAGCCTTCAAAGATCAATTTATCTTGAGAGCAAATAACATATGCTGAATCTCAAGTCAATGTGAAAACGCATTAAATCATTCTCAAAAATCCAGCATTGCTGTCACGGGTAATTTCACCAACTATCCAGGCGTTTTGACCATTTATTTTCATTTTCTCAACGCAGGCCCCGGCTATGTCTTTGTTCAGGCTGATCAACAGACCACCTGATGTTTGTGGGTCAAACATCAGGTCAACTACGGCCCTGTCAACAGCCGGATCAATATGAGTCGATGCTTCAAAAAACTTCCGATTTTTATGAGCCCCCGCCGGCACCATTCCCATATTTGCAAAATCAAGCACACTGTTTAAAAAAGGCACCTTTGAGGTATGGAGAGTAATCTCTTTTTTTGATCCTTTTGCCATTTCCAGCAAATGCCCTGCCAGTCCGAATCCTGTAACATCTGTACAGGCATTGACCTTAAATTGTGTCATTACCATGGCTGAAGCTTTGTTTAACAGGGACATGACCGACACGGATTCATTTATATTCTCTTTTGTGGCAAGCTTTGCCTTTATGGCCGTTGACATGATTCCGGTTCCCACAGGTTTTGTTAAAATAACAGCATCCCCTGTGGCAGCTGCAGCATTGGTCAATACCTTATCTGGGTGAACAATACCGGTAACGGAAAGCCCGTACTTAAACTCATCATCCTCCACTGAATGACCGCCGACAAGAACGGCACCAGACTCATTAATCTTATCCATGCCACCTTTTAAGGTTTTGGCCAGAATATCCTCAGCAAGATCACAGCTGGGAAAACAGACGATATTCATAACTGTAATGGGGCTGCCCCCCATGGCATAAACATCACTCAAAGAATTGGCAGCAGCAATCTGGCCGAATTCATAGGGTGAATCGGTAATCGGAGTTAAAAAATCAAGGGTCTGGATAAGTGCTGTCTGTGAATTCAATTTGTACACACCAGCATCATCCGGCGAATCAAGCCCGACAATCAGGTTGGGATGCGATTTTATTTCAAGTCCTTGAACAATTCGATCCAGCGTCCCTGGATCAAGTTTGGCAGCTCAACCGGATGCTTTTACTTTCTGTGTCAAAAAAACTGCATTACTTTTTTCCATTTACTTTTTTCCATTTCAAATTTATATATCAAAACTCAGCCCATATCACCGCATTGATATCACACAGGCAAATCTGCTATCAGTTTTTTCGCCCCGAAAAGAATAAAACAGATCTGTATGACATTTTGTACAAATTTCCATATTTTCAATATGTTCTTTTTTAACCCCTTTATCCAGAAGCTGATCAGAACTCATTTCCCAGAAATCAAAATAATTTTTATCTTCAATTTTATACTTCCATATTTTTTTTGGGATTTCAGCCTTATAATTAATAAATTCGGAACAACATGGGCCAAGGGATGGAGAGATACCGGCAATAACATCTTCAGGCTGACAGCCAAACTCTAAAATCATTTTGTCCAGACAATTTCCAATAATATTTTTAACACTCCCCCTCCAGCCGGAATGAATGTTTGCAATAATTTTTTGCACCGGATCATACATCATTACCGACTGGCAATCGGCCACCCGGATCACAAGCGCCACATCCTTTATATTGGTAATGACACCGTCAGCGGTGCTGGTCTCTTTTCCCGAATCAAAATTTTCAGTTAGTTTCGTATCATACTTTTTTAACACCTTGATCTTATCCCCATGAACCTGATTTAAAAAGACAAGGGATTTTCGACCGATTTTAGAATCAATACCAATTCTCAGAAAATCAAAGGGAGTTGCAAGAGTTTTATTCATCCTTGTAAATATACCGTGAACAATATCAGGACAGGCCTTAAAAAGCTCAAATTCATAAACGTTTATATTATTATTTTCCATAATAAAGAGTACCGATTCGTTCTATAATTTTTGTCGTGGAAATATCAGGTTCCAAAATGATCCTTTCTACGCGACCCCCATTGCGTTTCACAAAATCTGCTCCAATGATCTTATCTTCAGACCAATCCGCTCCTTTAACAAGTACATCAGGACAGACAGCCTCAATCAATTTCCCGGGATCAGGTTCATCAAACAATACAACATGATCAATACACGCCAGGGATGCAATAACATAAGATCTATGATCCTGACCCAAAACCGGACGTTTTTCTCCTTTGATACGCTTCACAGAATCATCGGAATTTAGCCCTAAAATTAGAATGTCTCCAAATTCTGCCGCATGCGTTAAGTATTTTACATGGCCGGCATGAAGGATATCGAAACATCCATTGGTAAATACAATGGTCTTGTCAGCATTCTTATATTGCCTGGATAATATTTTAATCTCAGCAAAAGTGGAAATTTTATCCATAGATTTCAGGTCTCCTGTCCGTCATGCAGGGAATTAACGCTCTGGCCGTTTTCACAAGGCCATAATCAATCTTGGCAAAAACACTTGTTTCATCACATCCGGCATCGGCAAGAACATTGCCCATGGGATCCACAATCATGGACATCCCTGGAAAATGCAACAACTCATCACTGCCTGTCCGGTTTGAACAGACCATAAACAATTGATTTTCAACCGACCGTGCCGTGACCAGGGTTTTCCAATGCTCTTTTCTGGATTCCGGCCACTGCGCCGAAACAACAATCATTTGTGCCCCCTGCAAAAAAAGTGATCTTGCAAGCTCCGGAAACCTCAAATCATAACAGGTCATCAGTCCTATTTTTCCAAAACTTGAGTCGATTGTGACAATTTTATCTCCGGCAGTATAATACAGATTTTCACCGGTCAACCGAAAAAGGTGCAGTTTTCTATATACCCCTTTTACTTTTCCATCCACATCAATGAACACCATGGTATTGTAAATTTTATTTGCTTTCTTTTCAGGAAGCGTTCCCACTATGGCAATCTTCTTTTTTTCGGCAAAAAAAGAAAGTTCTTCAACGACCTTATCTGTTTTTTTTGAATGCCGACTTAAATTTTCATTATCAAAAGAACAGGAAAACATTTCCGGCAGGACTGCAAGAGAAACATCTTGAGATGCCAGCTTCTCCAAATATCCAAAAACAGTATTCAAATTGGTTTCAATTTGCCCGTTTTTTATATCAAACTGCACAACACCGGCTTTAATTTTTTTTCTCAACCTTCTCAATCTTCCTTTTTTTTAAAGCGTTACCTTTCAAAGCCTTACCATGGATAAACACCTCCTCACCATATAGTTTCACCCTTACATCGTCAATCTTTTTATCCCCACGGCCAATGCATATAAAAAAATATTAAAAAATCATTTTAATATAAAAAAACTTCTAAGGCGCAATATCATAAATAAATAGCCCGCAAAAAAGATCTGTAACTGCTATCTTAAATTTGGAAATAATGGGCTGTGGCCAAAACGTTTATAGGCACACTGAGTCGATGGAATATTTTATATTTGATATTGCGCCTAAGTGGAAAGATCAAGCACAGATCCCCCAAGTTCTCGAATTTTTTCATCAATGTCCTCAAGACTCTTCTCCATGGTTTCATATGAAATATCTGGTAATTTGCCTCCCCATGCTTTTTCAGCTTCCTGAAATCCCCGCAAAATGCCTTCTCTTCCTGATTTCAAACGTTCAAGGTCATCACCCGCCCCCTGAAGAACGAAATCTGAGATACGTTCAGATGTCTTTTTGACTCCCCAATAATCATTTTCACCAAAAAGTAACTGAGGATCTGAAATTTGATTTAAATCAGAATCAGGAGCTTCAAGTTTCAAATCCATGGATTCAGATAAAAAATTTTCTTTCATCAAGATGCCCTGTTTATTGAAACTTTCAAAGGCTTGGGATTTGACGTTGAGACTGAATTGACTGGATATCATGCTCAAATCCATTGATTTTTTGCTTGCCTGAGTACTGCGATTGCTTTTAACCGAAGCTGAAAATTGATTCAGCTTATAATTCAACGAATGCCCTGAAATAGTAGATGTTTTCATGTTTTTATCTTTCCCTTCCAAACTTCATTTATTTGCGACCCTTTAATTTAATACCTCAATTTTCGGACTTAAATCATGTTATGACAGACGGGTCACCCATTAAAAGGTTATTGCCAAGAGAATAAACCAGCATCACAAAAAAAAACTCGAGAATACAAGCCGGACCCAATCCAAATTGGGTTAATACTAAAAATATTTATTCGAATATTTAAGATATCGTTCAAACGAAGACTGAACTTTAAAAAAAACTAAAATTATTTTTTATAATATATTTGGAATGTTAGGAGGCAAATTCAATTAATCCATAAATTGAAACATTAAGTGACTTGATTACAAGTATCAACCGGATGAATTTTGGGCAGACGAGTTTTGAGTGTTATTAAATTCTGAATCCTAAAAGGCTACACAAAAAATCATAAAATTGTTATGGTTTGATCCAAATTTTATTTATTGAGAACAAAACATATGAAAACGACCCATACATTTTTTTTTCAGGATTCAAACAATCTTGACTTGATCCCATCAAACACTATTGACCTTATTGTTACATCTCCTCCCTATCCCATGATTGAGATGTGGGATGACATCTTTTCCTCTCAGAATAATGCGATTGCAAAAGCCCTTAATAGAAAAGACGGCAACAAAGCATTTGAACTTATGCACAAAATACTTGATTCGGTATGGGATGAAATTTTCAGGGTCTTAAAATCCGGCGGATTTGCCTGTATAAATATCGGGGATGCCACAAGAACCATTAATTCAAATTTTGCAATTTACTCAAACCATTCAAGAATTCTTCAATATCTTGTTAAACTTGGGTTCTCAGCTCTGCCTGGAATAATATGGAGAAAACAGACCAATACTCCCAATAAATTCATGGGATCAGGTATGTTGCCGGCAGGCGCTTATGTCACCTTGGAACACGAATATATACTGATTGTCAGAAAAGGTGGAAAACGTGAATTTAAGAGCAATTATGAAAAACTCAACAGAAGACAAAGCGCCATATTCTGGGAAGAAAGAAATACTTTTTTCTCAGACATCTGGTTTGATATTAAAGGAACCCGTCAAGGACTTATTGATAAAGCTTCCAGAAACAGAAGCGCTGCTTTTCCATTTGAACTAGCCTACCGGCTGATCAATATGTATTCTGTTAAAGGGGACAATGTGCTTGACCCTTTTCTCGGCACAGGAACCACCATGGCAGCATCCATGGCTTCAGCCAGAAATACAATCGGATGTGATATTGATAATAGTTTTAATGAATATATACCCCGGATCAAAGAAAATATCATTGATCTGTCTAACCACCATATGGAGAACAGATTAAAAAAACACCTTGTTTTTGTTAATGAAAGGATAGCATCGGACAAACTCTTGAAACACAAAAATATGCCTTATGGTTTTCCAGTCATAACCAATCAGGAAAAGGAACTTATCTTGAATGAATTACTCACCGTAGAAATAATGCAGGATCACTCAATAGAGGTAACCCATTCCGATCATCCCCAAACTGCATTCTGCCAAGAATGTGATACGCGCCAGGAATAAAAAAAATCATTCTCCCCAAAAAACAATCAAACAGTCTCCATCTAAAAACAGGATTAAAAACAAACCAAATGAAATCAAAAAGGATCTTTTATCTTACCGCCTGTAATGGCTTGACTTTTCATTATGCTTTTATTACCTTATTTAGATAATAAAAAAATTAAAAACCTAGTATCTAATATTCAAATTAAGGATACTGGCAACATTATTTTAAGCTAAATATCATTTATCCCTTTATATATTTTTTTTGACTTATATTTTTTTTAACAAGGAGAAAAAAAATGACACAAACCGGTTCTTTTCTCAAAGACAAACATATATTGGCTGTTGACGATGAATGGGATGTAATTGAAACCATACAGGAAATTCTGGATGAAGCAAAAGTGGACATTGCCCAAGACTACGAAACCGCTTCTGCAAAAATTCTCCAGACCCAATATGATCTTGCCATTCTTGACATTATGGGCGTTAACGGAATTAAACTGTTAGAAGAATGCGTAAAAAGAGATATCCCGGCTGTTATGTTAACGGCCAATTCTCTGAATCCTGAATCCTTGATGCAGTCCATTAAAAAAGGAGCGATTTCCTATCTTTCAAAAGAACATTTAAGTGAGCTTGATTCATTGCTCAATGAACTTTTGGGAGAAAAAAACCAGGGCAAACCAGTTTGGAAACTTTTGTTTGAAAAACTTGGGAATCATTTCAACCAGCGTTTCGGGAAAGGCTGGAAAGATGATAACAAAGATTTCTGGAATGATTTTGAAAAAAACTGGGAAGTCTCAAGGGGCATTCAGGAAAGACTCTTACACGACAAAAACATCATCGATAAAGGGATATAACCCCGGATAAAAAATAGAACCAGGATTTAATAACACCAAAAACAATTCCAAACGTCTCAATTTAAGGGGTCACTAAATCCAAGGTCAGATCCGTCATACATCACCATAAGTCTTACAGAACAAGCAAAAGCCGGTATTCATAAGAAAACTTCTTCATGAATACCGGCTTTTTTATTTGTCAGGCAAAGGACCTGACTTTTTAGCTGTTTTTATAAATATCCAAAGAACCTGGGCAGAAAAAGAACAACTTCAGGAAAATACGTTAGAAAGAAAAGAACCCCAATCTGGATAGCCAGAAACGGCATTACAGCCCTTGAAACATAAATAATATCCCTTTTCGCCAGCGAACCCGTAATAAACAAACTCACCCCCATAGGCGGAGTACAGTATCCAATGGCAAGATTTACGGTCATAATAAGCCCGAAATGCATAGGATCTACATTGAACGGCCCCAGCAGGGGAAGAAAGACCGGACCCAAAATCAACGTGGCGGAAATAATATCCATGAACATGCCGATCATCAGCAACAATACATTCATGGCCATCAAAAAGACAAATGGTGACTGAATGCTTGCCACCACAACTTCCGCCACCCTGTTGGGAATATTTTCAAACGTCAGATATCTTCCAAAACAGGTTGCAGATGCAACAATCAACAACAAAGTTGCACTTGTTACGGCAGAGCTGACTGTTATCTCTTTTACATCTTTAAAATCTATAGACTTGTAAATAAACAGTTCAACAAAAAATGCATATACACTGGCAACGACAGCAGCTTCATTGGCAGTGAACATACCGGAAAAAATACCGCCGAAAATAATGACAATCAGCATGAATGCCCAGAAGCCTTCCTTAAAAATGGAAAAAAGCTGCATAAAATCCGGAGCAGGCAATCTGTTGATATCTGTTCTATTTCTATACTTTAGCCAGGTATAAAGACATACACATCCGATGATGAGAACACCGGGAACAAACCCTGTAATAAATAGTCCCTCTAAGGATACGTTGCTGATCATTGAATAAAAGATCATACTGATACTCGGAGGAATAATAACCCCTAAATTCGGTGAGGTAGTCATAAGCCCCAGTGTATAATCCTCATCATAGCCGTTTCTGATAAGGGCCGGGATCATGAACCCACCCAGTGCCACCACCGTGGCAACTGTAGAGCCCGAAATGGCACCAAACAGACCACAACCGATAACACCCGCCATTCCCAGTCCTCCCGGCAACCAGCTGACCAGTGCATTGGCCAGATTGATCAATTTTTCAACGGTCTTTCCCTTACTCATGATGTTGCCGCAAAGAATAAAAAACAGCACAACCACCAATGAGAAATTATCAAGACTTCTGAAAAGCGTTTGTGCCAAAAGAGCCAGGGGCATATCCAGGAAAACAACAAAACCTATGGTTGCCGTAAAAAACAGGCATAAAAAAACCGGTACATAGGTTGTCATACAACCTAGAAGAATACATAAAATAATCAAATCACTGATCTGCATGATGGTCCTTTTCTGTTTAGATCTGATTTTTTATATGAAAGAACTTCTAACCTCTTGGAATCAGATCTCTTTCATTTTTTTATTGTGGCAGATCAATCTGCCATGGCAGTTTATATGAAAGTTTTCAAAAATCCAAACAGCGACTTTCATATTTTGTTGTGGGCAAACCTAAGAAGACCAAATCATAGCATAAAATGGCCCGGTCTGCCCGTAGCGTTATTTAGATCTTATATCTTGAATAATCACCTGAATCGTCCGGATAAATATCATAACGCCCATTACAGGCATTATGGCATAAACAATGACAAGAGGAATCTGCATGATGATGGTTTTCTGATGGGTTAATAACTGCAAATGAGTCATTCTATAACCATAGAATACCATCATCCATGCAAAAATAAGCATCAACAAGTTGGTATAAAGTGTCAGGCCCGGTTTAAGCTTTGGGAAAATCTGGACAACAGCATCTATCCGGATCATTGCCCGCTGTTTAACAGCCACACTGGCCCCGACAAAGGTTGAATAAATCATCACGATACGAACCAGTTCCTCACTCCAGGCAAGGGTATAATTGAATCCGTATCTCAAAACAACATTGGCAAAAAGTGACATTAATGCCGCCATAACAATAATAAAAAGTGTCCACTCTTCAACATTTGTAAAAATAGTGTCTAATTTTTTTAAAGTTTTCCCAAGCATAAACCTAATTCCTGTATAATTAGAATGAAAATCCAGTGTTATTTATTGCAAGAAATCCTGAACTTCTTTTAAGAAATTCACAGGTTTATAGGTATCTCCGGGATAGAGCTGGTTAATTTCCGGTGCATACCTGTTATAAGCCCCATCGCTCTGCTCTTTGAGTATTTTCATTTCCGCTTCAGACAACTTGAAAAATTCAACCCCGTTTGCTTTTGCGGATTCAATATTTTCCATTTCCCATTTTGCTGTTCTTTTCCTGTTTTCAGCACACACATCATGAACAGTGGCAACAAAGGTTTCTCTCAAATCCTTGGGAAGCCTTGCAAGCCAAGCTTTATTAAAAATCCAGATAAACAGTCCCTGGGCATAATTTAATTGCGTAAAATTCTTTGCCACTTCAAATTTTTTTGTCAGGTTGCACACTGCGGGGGTATGATCCAAACCTGTTATAACGCCTTGTTTTAAAGCAATCTGAACATCAGGCCATGGCATGGAAACAGGATTAAACCCCCAGTTTCGATAACTCAACTGGTTCACGGCAGCCTCGGCAGTCCTGAATTTAATTTTTTTTGCAGCTGCAATGGTTTGAACCGGCTCAGTGGTTGCCCATCCGTAATTTCCATAACCGGTGATATCAAGACCTGTAATTCCTTGATGATCCATGGCATTCAAGAAATGATCAAACAATTTCTTGTTGGCAATGAATTTATCTAATTTTTCAAACGAGTCGATAAGAAAAGGCAAATTCACCATTCCAAAACGTGGTCCAAGGTTGGTAGAAGCAACAGAACTGACCCCCATACCTTGAACAGCACCCATCTGAAGCATGTTTAAAACCTCTACTTCACCACCAAGAATTGATAGGGGTTTAAAATCAACATAGATCTGACCATTTGTTCTTTTCCAAAGTTCATCCCTGATCTCAAAACCGGCATATGTCCCGACCAGAGCTGGCGTTGAAACATTTGAAATAATGCATTTGTATTTTGCTCCTTTGGGATCAAAATTAGGTTTCCATTTATCAAGCGAACTTTCTTTTTTTGCAAAAACAGAAGACGTAACGATAAATGATCCAACAAACAAAACAAGCAGTAATACTAAACATTTGCCAAGCTTCATACTAGTTCCTTTCCTAAAAATTTAAATTTATAATTTGTGGTGCAAGACTTAAAAAGTCTTGCACCTGTTTCAACTTTTGGAATCCAACTAATTTTTACTTTAACTATTTTGCACTTTACTAGAATGGTCAATGGGTTTTACTCTACGTCATACTTCAACAATAAGTCAAGCCCAATGAAAAGTTTTATTTAAACAAGTTGTTTAAACGCCTCCTTACGACCTGTAAATTTTTCCCTAAGTTGTGGTTTCATGAGTTTTCCTGTTGGATTTCGAGGAACATGATCAAAAAGAACCTTACGCGGCACCTTGTAAAGAGATATTTTTGATTTTGCAAATTCAATAACATCTTCTTCAGTCAAATGTTTGCCTTCTTTGGGTTGAACAACCGCAAGAACGATTTCCACCAGTCGGTCATCCGGATATCCGATACATGCGACATCATCTATATCAGGATGATCCATCAGTGCATCTTCAATTTCAACCGGAAAAATATTTTCACCACCACTGGTAATCATATCTTTCATTCGATCAACAATATAAAAATAACCGTCTTTGTCTTTCCTTAATAGATCTCCTGTATAAAGCCAACCATCTTTCAGGGTTTCTATCGTTTTTTCAGGATTCGAATAATATTCCCGCATCATTCTGGGTGTCCTGAACACCAACTCACCCACAGATCCGTCCGGAAGTTCCTCTCCTGTGGGACCAACAATTTTAGCTTCAACACCAAAGGTTGGTTTTCCAATGGAACCCGGTTTTTCAAGAACATCTTCCGGATAGAGATTAAAGCTGCCTCCACCGCCACCCTCTGTGATACCATAGATATTGGATACTCTACACGGCAGTTTTTCCACCACCAGCTTCATGGTATCATAGGGTACCGGCTGTGCGCCTATTTCCATATACTTCCATGATGAAAGATCATAGTCATCCAGATTTAACTCACCATTTTCAATTGCATTAAGAATGGCAATACCAATGGGAACAACAAAGAGAGTGTCTGTACATTTTTCTGCAGCAATTGCTTCAATGATGGATTTGGGATTTTTCAAATCTTTTACAATGGTTCCTGTTGCGCCTGTGGCATAAAACGGGGCCCACAAAAACATAGTACCGGAATGATACAGCGGGAGAAAAATCAGGTAATTATCATCTTTTTGAACAAAATATGTCATTCCATTGCTAACGGCTATGCTGTTCAAAGAAAAATGAGTATGCAAAACAGGCTTGGGCTTTCCTGTTGTGCCAGACGTAAACATCATGGCCAGTGAATGATCCCTTTCAACTTCAACCGATGCATCCGATGTATCTTCATAATTCTGCACGGCTTTAAAATTGATCATATCGTCGGGTACATCATCGCCAATACAAATATATTTTTTAATGGTGGTAAGATCTTTTTGAATGGGTTGAACAACCCTTAAAAATTCAGATCCGAGGATAAAAACATCCGGATTGCATACTTCGGCTGCATAGAGGACATCAGGACCTTCAAAACGGAAATTGAGTGGAACAACAACCGCACCCAACCGAATAATTGCATAATATGTCAAAACCCATTCAAGGGAATTATTCTGAAGGTGCATTACAAAGTCTCCATGCTTTACACCCAACTCATTTGCCAAAAAATTTGCTGTTCGATTAATCTCTTCATTAAATTCTTTCCAGGTAAAAGATCTCCTTTCTCCCGTTTCCGGGGTTCTTTCAATCAGGCAAACTTTTTCTGGAATATGCCGGGCATGAATTGAAGCATAACTTGAGTAATTCAACAGTATTCTCCTTAATTTTCGTTAATGGTATCCTACTAACCTCATCTCTCCTTATTAAAATTTTCAGAGACCTTCGAATAATGACACTTCCTATAAACTGCCACGGGCAGACCTATTCTTTCGCTCGGATTTGCCCACAACAAAATTTGAAAGTCACCGTTTAGATTTTTAAAGACTTTCTTATAAAAACAAACAGTTTACAATTTATATTTCAAAAAAAGGATGTTATTCAAAGGTCTTCTGTATCACTCAAATCGGTATATCATAAATCTAAAAATTAACCTTATCAAGCCCTTTCAAACCAAGAATCTGTCTTGTCTCTTCAGAAGTTGCAGGCTCAAGACTCATTTCCTTTGCAATCCGTTTTATCATGTTAACCTGATCTGCACTGGCCTTTGCCATAATTCCCTTGCCGGCATAAACAGAATCTTCAAGCCCGACCCTGACATTTTGTGCCCCCATTGCCATGGCAGTAGTGGTAATGGGAATCTGGAACCGTCCACCGGCTGCCACCGACCATGTGAAATTTCCTTCGCCAAGCACTTCCTTTGCCTCATCATAAATCAAAACCAAGTGTTTGACCGACGGCGTCATCCATCCGACCATGGGACCAAACACAAACTGAAGATGAACCGGGCCTTTTGTCAGATTTTCTTCAAGAAGCCATTTGACATATGACACATGCCCCAGTTCATAAATCTCAAATTCAGGTTTGGTATCCATTTCCATGAAAGTTTTACCATAAATCATATCATCATTGAATGTTGGTCTGAAGGTTACATTCTTGCACAGCTCCAAGTATTCGGGTTCCCAATCATATTTGTATTCCTTGAAACGACCCGCGATTTGAAAGATACCAAAGTTAAACGGTGCAGGATCAAAAGAACACATTTCAGGCTCAAGCCTTTTTATTGGAATCAGTTTCTCCTCCGTGGTCTGATTCATCCCGCCACCAGTTGTGGGAAGCAGTATCAAATCACACCTTGCCTTGATCTTTGAACATACTTCAATAAACAGTTCAGGGTCGGCCGACGGAAAACCATTCTCAGGATTTCTCACATGGATATGGGCAATGGCAGCACCAGCCTCATGGGCTTTCACGGCATCTTCCACAATCTGGTCAGGAGTTATTGGAAGGTAATCACTCATGGTTGGAATATGAACAGACCCGGTAATCGCAGCGGTAATTATTAATTTATTATCCATATTGTTTAATCCTCCTGTTGAAAAAAATTATAATTATGTTTTTTTACACTGTGTATTCTTCATCCAAATCAAGCACTAACAGTTTCTTTTCTTTTACATTATCAATCACAAAAGAAGATTTAACCACTTGAATCCCTTCTATCTGGGTGAGTTTCATATTCATAAACTCCCCATAGGCTTTAATATCCTTTGCAATCACCTTTAAAATAAAATCATTTGCACCGGCAATCTGGTAACATTCAATCACTTCATCCAGAGCAATAAACTTTTCTTTTATAACAGCCACGGAAGAAAGGCTACTCAAGCTTAAACCGATGTTCACCATGGCCATAATTGAAAACCCTATCTTTTCAGGATCAAGTACAGCCGTAAAATGAGAGATCACCCCTGCAAGCTCCAGTCGTTTTACCCTTTCAAGGGTTGCAGGGGCTGAAATCCCGACAATCTTGGACAATTTAGAATTTGTTGTTTTTCCATTTTCCTGAAGTGTATTCAAAATCTGTTTGTCAATTTTATCCAGAACCATTTATTCCCTCTTTTTGGAAAATCTTTTAAATTAAACCTATCAAAAAAGTAAATGGTTATATTTTTCTTCAATTAAAGGCAACAATTCTTTCAGGGTTTCATCTATCTTGTTGACCAGGAAATCAATCTCTTCTTCTGTAATTGCAGTGGACAAAATAAACAATCCCCTTGGAATTGTAAAAATCCCTTTATTCAATAAAGACAAATGCATCAGCCTATGGAGCTGTTCTTCTGATTTTAACACCTGATCAGCATTTGTTATGGGTTCATTGACAAAATGAATATTGAGCAAAGAGCCAATCTGGTTAGCCTGAATATTTAATCTGTTGGCTTTAAAACTTTCCAAAAGACCATTTTTAAACTGATCCCCCAGTTTATTTACATAGGCCACTGCAGCTTCATCATATTTGGACAAAGCCGCATATCCGGCCTGCATAACTGTTTCATACCCGTTAAATGTTCCTGAATGATACAATGGCTTTTCCGTGTTTTCATGGCAAAAGATATTCATTATCTCTTCTTTACCACCAAACACACCAATGGGAAGCCCGCCTCCCACAACTTTTCCAACCGTTGTCAGATCCGGAATCACGCCAAAAAGTTTCTGGCAACCGCCTGTATTTACCCTGTAAGAAAAAATCTCATCAAAAATCAACAGGACGTTATTATCCGAAGTAACTTTTCTTACATGTTCAAGATAACCGGGCTTTGGCAGGACTACGCCACCTGCACCAAGGAAGGGCTCCATGATTACAGCAGCAAGTTGGTCAGCATTTTCCTTAACCGCATTTTCAAAAGCATCAAAATCGTTAAAAGGCACTTCCAGCATATCCTCTGTCATTCCTTCGGGAATACCGGCAGTGATAACATTCTTTTTTGTTGATGCAGCCACACTGTCATGGGTTCCATGAAATCCACCGATCATTTTCAGAATCTTGTCTTTCCCGGTATAAGCTCTTGCCGTTCTCATGACAAACAAAGTGGCTTCTGTTCCTGAATTCAAAAACCTTACCTTATCAAAACCAGGCACCCTTTCACATAAGAGTTTTGCCAGCTTATACTGCCCGTCCGTAGGAGTGGAGTACTGAGACCCCTTTGCAATGCCGTCCCGAACTGCCCGAACAACATCCGGATCACCATGCCCATGAACAATAGCTCCATAAGCATTGGTGACATCAAGTAATTTATGCCCTTCATGAGTATAGACATACGCTCCCTGGCCATAATCGATATGAATGGGATAGGGTTTAAAATAACTTAAGCTTCTGGTAGCACCACCGGGAATATAATTGATCAGTTGCTCATGACGCTCCTTGGAAACCGGAAATTTTTCCTTATATGCATCTTCAATTTTCTTTTCAATTTGCTCTTCAATCATGGCGTTGTCCTTGTTATTTTTATATTGAAGTCTTCAAACCCAAACAGCGACTTTCATGTTTTGTTGTAGGCAAACCAAGGAGATCAATCTTAGAATAAATGGCCAAGGTCTGCCCGTTGCAGTCATATAAAAGTAGCGAATGTTGAGTAATCAGTATTTAATTTTCCCCACTCACCACTTTTATATTTTATTTTGCCATCAAGGGATGGGGGTTATTTTATTATTCTTTTTCGTGAACAATCAATAGTTCGCCAATTTCTTTTTCAACTTTTTCTACAAACTCACCTGATTCAATTCGGGCTTTGAGTTCTTCCATATGATCAATATAAACTTTGTCATGATCCAGGTACGGAAGGGTTTCTCGAACCGCTGCATGCATAATTTTACCGGCAGGACTCAATTTTTCAATACCTCTTAAATCCGCAGCCTGGGCAGCGCACATCAACTCAAAAGAGAGAATATGATTGGTATTCTCAACAATCTTCCTGGCTTTTCTTCCGGCAATCAGGCCAAAGCTGACGATATCCTGAAAGTCTGCCGTCGATGTGATAGACTGAATGGAAGCCGGAATGGCAAGAGTTCTGTTTTCCGCCACAAGAGAGGTTGTCATAAACTGACCGCCCATAAGCCCCATGCGAACCCCGGTATCTCCTTTACACAAGAAGGGAGGCAGACCTGTACTGTGATGTTCATCCATAAACCGGTCAATTCTCCGGTCACTGACAACACCCAAATTTATCATGGCGATTCCCAGGCAATCCATTGCAAATGAAATGGGCTGGCCATGAAAATGTCCGTTATGAATAAAAGTATCCCATTCCGTAAATATCAAAGGATTGTCATTACTGGAATTCAGCTCTCTTAAAAGGACTTCCTCGGCATGGGCTACAGCTTCTTTTGTAGGACCTACAAACTGAGGGGTACAACGAATAGAGTAGGCATCTTCAACAGGGATATCCGCAACGGCAATGCCTTCATGTTTTTTGAGTACAGCCTGAAGTGTCAAAGAGAGCTCCTGTTCATCAATGGCCAAATCACTGCCGGTCAAAAGCTTGGTCAGATTCATGGCGGTTGCATATTGACCCGGATGATATTTTTGTGCATGAACTCTTACATCAAAAGGATTGATTCTTCCCATTAGAGTCTCAATGGCAAATGCGGCTATAATGTCAGAGTTTTTCAATGTATTCTTGGCTTCAGTAATAACGGTACAGGCAAGACCGACCATCCCGGAAGTACCATTAATAAGAGACAATCCTTCTTTGGCATTCAAGAACATAAGCTCTACACCTGCCGCTTCCATTGCTTCCTTACCCGGCATTACTTTTCCATTATATTTTGCTTTCCATTCACCAAAAGCAACACTTGCAATACAACCCAATGGACCAAGATCACCACTGGTTCCAAGAGATCCTTTTCTGGGGATAACCGGGAAAACGTGATTGTTAATCATATCCAGATAGATTCTCAGATTTTTTTCCTTAATACCGGAGAAACCGCGACAAAGAGAGTTTGCCCTGGCGATCATGAACTTTCTGACAAGCGTATCCTCAAAGGGCTCGCCAACCTGTGTGGTGACACTCCTGACAAGGTTTTTCTGAAAATCGTTATCTCTTTCTTTTGGCAGAAGATGGTCAACCAGACCGCCACAACTTGTATTTACGCCATAGATACACCGTTCTTCATTGGCCCATTTATCAACCAAATCCCTGCAATCACGAATCTTGGGCCAGTTTTTATCATCAATCTCAACTTTGATAGACAGATCAGTCCCGGCTTTCATAAGTTCTTCAAGTGTTAATGTGTAACCGTCAAGAATTAAAGTATTTTCTTTGATTGGCATGGTGTTCTCCTCTGTATATTAGTTTAATAACTTATAACACTCTGTAAAAAAATGACCACTTCAACTTAAAATTTAAAAAAACAGACTCTAAACCAATTTGTATGTTCCGTTTTGTTTCAATTAATCAAATCCACAAATCTTTGTCAAGCATTAATTTTAATTTTATAAGGAAATTTCTTATTTTCTTGTAACTATCGAAAGCACATGTCCTAATTTTAACTTATTTTGTAAGCCTTTTTACGAGGTTTGCCTTATTTTAATTTTAATATTTCTGCTGTTCACCCAAACAAATCAGACCACTTTCTTGACAAACTCCAAACATTCCAAATCCATCATTTTCATATCACTACCACAACTGTCCTCGTTATCCATTTTTTCATACAACCACCTATTTATCTTAATAATTTCAATGTTATTGAGACAAACAACAACCAATCCAATATATAGTTAATGATTTATATATTGGGATTAATTTTTCACTGGTTTGAAATTTTTTGCTCTGCAGAATTGCACAGCTTGACAACCTGTCATAAAAAATCGTTCAATCCATGACAAATGGCCCTAAAAAATCAACAAAAAAAACCGTCATGGAATCAAAAACAAAATTTTATTATATTATCTGTTTACAAAGGCTTAAATTGATTGTGGATTCATTGATTACAAATAGAAAATGGCTGGTATCGAACCGGTATTCATCCCTTTCTGGGATTTAAATACCGATACGACTTATAAAATTTTTTCATAACGAATTGTCAGGCAGATATTCGACAGTACCCCAAACAAATTAAAACCGCTCAAATTTTTAATCGCCCGGTATTTACCGCTTGATTTTTACCGCTTGACGTTTTCCGGCAACATATTTCATCTATACCCCGCAACATACGCCAAACGGCATGGATATTTTTGCAGTCAGACCGACTGCTGTTTCCTATCCTCAGCCAACGGTCATAATATGAACGACATCGCCTTCATTTAATACCTCATCCATCCTCTCGCCATAGGGAAGATGTTTGATCATGTTGACAGCTACCCGGTATTCAATATCTACTTCATCCTTTTTGTCTAATAGAATTGTTTTGACGCTAGGGCCAAATTTACTTACCAGACCATTGACCAGATCCCGCAATGTATTCCCATTAAAAACAAAATCCAGCTTTTTCCGTTTTTTCATCAGTTTATAAAGAGCCGGGATCCCTTCAATTCTAAAATTTACCTTCATTAATATACTCCTTTCTTAAAATACAGAACATAATAAGCCCTAAATGAACTTTGACAAAAAGAACCCTTTAGCGCTTCATTCATACAAAACTTCGCCCAACATACTGTAATAATAAAAGTTTCTTTTTTTGTTGTGGCAGACAAATATGCCATGCATGTTTTATATGAAAGTTTTCAAAAATCCAAACAGCGATTTTCAATCTTTGTTGTGGGCAAACCAAGGCGAAAGACCAGGTATGCCCGTGGCAGTTATACAAAAACAAAACCATCACAAATAATAGTTACTTTTCAAACAAATAATCTGTTAAAACGATTTTAAGCTTACCCAGGCAGCCCGAATAAAAATGGTCACAATCTTCAACAATCTGATAACTCGGGGCAATCCGCCAACGATGGATATGATCTTGAACCAGGTCTGAAGGCGCGATTTCATCATTGCTACCGGTCACAATCAAGCCGGTAGAAGGCATTTTTTCAATATCATCAAAGCTCATAAATCCAACAGGCGGCGATACCATAACATGGTCTTCAATTTCACATCCTTTTGAAACCACCAGGGCATTCATTCTTGCTCCAAAAGAATATCCTGCAAGAGAAATCTTTTTGTAACCCTGTTCATTCAGCCAGGACATGACAGCCTTTACATCCTCCTGCTCCCCGTTTCCATCATCAAACATACCTGTGCTGTTACAGGTTCCCCTGAAGTTAAATCTAAGAGTTGTAAATCCTTTTTCAAAAAAAGATTCAGCAATGGTCATCACCACAGGATTATCCATATTCCCGCCATAAAGCGGATGAGGATGACAGATAATGACAGCCCTTTGATTATCTTTTTCTTGCAAAATGCTCTCGAGTTGAATATTTTTACAGTGAATCGTGACGTGTGATTTCATTTGAAAAATCCTGTTTTTATAAACAATAATATCTCTTTGCTTGTAACCAAGCCTTTTTTTTTATAAATTATACCTTGCTTGATACAAGCTTTGATTATTTATAGAGGGTATTATTGAGAATATCAATTATTTTTAGAGATTTATAAATGAAGGGGCAACTCATGAAAATAAAGATCTGCCATAATTGTGGCGAAAAATTGAATAGCTTGACAGAAAAATGTCCAAAATGTGGCATCATTCCGAAAACATCCATCCCACCCGCTTTAATAGGAATTGCTGTTGTAATTATTTTACTGCTGATCGTGATTGCCGGATTAATTTTGTTATAGATACCATATTCAATCTGATTTCCCGACATCATGAAGCCGCTTCAAATCAAACAAAAAAAATTATAATATCAGAAACAAACCTGCACTGAATTTATTCTGATTAATGCCCAATCAGTTCGCCACAATGATAAGAAAAACAAAACCGGAATGCAGTATTGCTCTTCTTATCATAATCTACGTGTTGATCATTGTTTATTTTTTAATCATGACTTGCTTTTTAGCATTTTTCAATGATGCTTTGATAAAATCCCTGAATAATGGATGCGGATTTCCGGGTTTTGATTTGAATTCCGGATGAAACTGACACCCAAGATACCAAGGATGATCTTTAAGTTCAACAATCTCAACCAATTCATGATCAGGCGAAGTGCCGCTTATGACAAGCCCTGCCTCATCTATCAGTCGGTCTTTATATTCATTGTTAAACTCATAACGATGACGGTGACGCTCAAAAATTTCCTCTTGTTTATAGGCTGCCATTGCAAACGTCTCTGGAACCAGCTTACAAGGATATGCTCCAAGACGCATTGTGCCGCCTTTATCAGACTTTTCATCACGTTTTTCAATCTGCTTTGTATGCTCGTCATACCATTCTTTCATAAGGTAAATCACAGGATAAGGAGTATAAGGATCAAACTCTTCACCATTGGCATCTTCAAGATTCAGCAGATTCCTTGCGATTTCAATAACTGCCATGTGCATCCCCAGACAAATCCCAAAATAGGGCACCTTATTCTCTCTTGCGTATTTTGCCGCTAAAATCTTGCCTTCAATCCCTCTTGTGCCAAATCCGCCCGGTACAAGAACCCCGTCGCTTGCGGAAAGAATTTGAACAACGTTGGCTTCCGTAAGTGTTGTAGAATCGACATATTGAAGATTAACCCTGGCATCATTTGATATTCCGCCGTGGGCAAGTGCTTCGTTGAGACTTTTATAACTTTCCGTCAAATCAACATATTTGCCAACAATAGCGATATTAACTGAAAATCTCGGATTTTTAAGTCTTTCAACCATTTCCCGCCATTCATCCAACTGCGGTGCCCTGGCCCAGATGTTCAGTTTCTTTAATATTGTATCACCAAGCCCTTCCTTATTATAGACCAGCGGGACTTCATAAATACAGTCCACATCCTTTGCCGTAAAAACCGCATCAGTATCCACATTACAAAAAAGTGCGATCTTGGCTTTAATTTCCCGGGACAGATAGCTTTCGGTTCTGCAAAGAAGAATATCCGGCTGAATGCCAATACTTCGAAGTTCTTTAACGCTGTGCTGCGTGGGTTTTGTTTTCACTTCGCAAGCAGTTTTAATATAAGGGACAAGGGTCAGATGAATATAAATAACATTGGATGCTCCTGCATCCGCCTTAAACTGCCGGATAGCCTCCAGAAAAGGCAAAGATTCAATATCCCCAATGGTGCCGCCGATCTCAACAATCACAACATCTGCATCATCAGATACCAGACAGATGCTCTGCTTGATCTCATCGGTAATATGGGGGATGACCTGCACCGTGCCGCCAAGATATTCCCCCTTGCGCTCCTTGGTAATTACCTGATCATAAATTTTGCCGGTGGTAAAATTATTATTCTTACCCAATTTTGCATTGGTAAACCGCTCATAATGGCCCAAATCAAGATCTGTTTCCGCTCCATCATCAGTTACAAATACTTCACCATGCTGGAACGGATTCATCGTTCCGGGATCAACATTTATATAGGGATCAAGTTTTTGAATGGTAACCGTCAGGCCGCGGCTTTCAAGCAGCATTCCTATGGCAGCGGATGCGAGTCCTTTGCCTAAAGATGACAATACGCCTCCGGTAACAAAAATATACTTGGTGTTCTTAGCCATTATTCCTCGCTTGTTTAAAATATTTCATATAAAAGTCTTTGCAAACCAAACATAGACTTTCATGCTTTTTTGTGGCCAAACCCGAATGACCAGATTGTTGTAAAAAAAGGCCAAGCCTGCCTATGGCAGTTATTCATATAGTTTTTTAAAATTCTCTATGCGCCTGTCAAGATCGTCAACCTGTCTGGAATTCTCATCCAACGAATCAGGCTCATTTTTTGGATATAAACGCTTAATATGATCAATATCAAACAAAGAAAGAGAAAAATTTGATTTCAAATCAATCTCGTTCACCTCAATCGTTGCAAACAATTGATTGTCCAAAAAAATATAAACCTGCTTTGGATACCAGGTTTTGCTGACCTGCTGCCAATTACTATAAAAAAACTCAACCAGCCAGCCATTTTTTTCAACCACATATTGTACGGGCAAAAAAGATTCTTTTTCTATCCAGAGTCCGGCAAAGGGTTCACCTTTTGTCAAGGGTCGGCCAATGACATAGCAAACGGTATCATTAAATCTTTGAAAAGATACTTTATCTATATCAATTCCTGCCAGAACAAGCTGTTTTAAAAGAGTTTCATGGTTCCGGTAAAGCAGAATATCCGTATACATATCAAGCAGCGGTTTATCATTGGAAATGATAACCCCATTCATCACTTTGATACATTCAAAATCAGATTCAACACTGAAACTTGTCATGGCATCTGAAATAATTTCAGATCTGAACCGGTTGGGGTATCGATAAATCAGCCGTTCTTTTAATTGCTGAACACCTTTTTGCGTGTCTTTGTAATTTAAAATCTTTTTGTTCTGATAAACTTCAATGCCGACCGGCTGTTTGATCTTTTTTACAACCAGATTCAGCAGGTGAGGCGTTTGAGGCACAAACGCTTCACCCACACCTGACAGCAGGATTAAAAACAGCACAAAAAAGCCTACAAAAAATCTTTTTTTCATAACCTGAGGGTCACAATATATATATTAAAATCAGACAAAAAGATTTTCAGGAAATAATGCACTATCTCCCAGTTGTTCTTCAATCCTGATGAGTTGGTTGTATTTGGCCACCCTGTCACTTCTGGACATGGACCCTGTTTTTATCTGCCCGGAATTTATACCCACTGCAAGATCTGCGATAAAAGAATCTTCGGTTTCTCCGGATCTATGGGAAACAACCGTTGTATAACCGGATTCTTTTGCCATCTGAATGGTGTCCAGGGTTTCCGTAAGGGTTCCGATCTGGTTCAATTTGATAAGGATCGAATTGCCGATTCCCTTTTCAATTCCTTTTTTAAAGATATCCGGATTTGTCACAAAAACATCATCTCCAACGATTTGTATGGAATTTCCAAGCCGTTCGGTCATAAGTTCCCATGAATCCCAGTCCCCTTCTGCAAGCCCGTCTTCTATGGAGTATAAGGGATATTTTTCAATTAATTTTTCATAATAATCAATCAACTCCACAGCTGAAAGTTCACGGCCTTCCGACTGAAAAATATATTTGCCATCCCGGTAGAATTCAGAAGCAGCTGCATCAAGGGCAATACCAATATCCTTACCCGGCCTGTACCCGGCAGCCTCAATGGCATTGATGATATATTCCAATGCAACTTCATTGGATTTAAGGTTTGGAGCAAACCCGCCCTCGTCCCCGACAGCAGTGGAAAGGCCTTCACCCTTTAAAATTTTTGCCAGATGATGAAAAGTTTCTGCTCCCATCCGAACCGCTTCGGTAATGGAATCAGCTCCAAAAGGAAGAATCATGAATTCTTGTATATCCAAATTATTCGGGGCATGAGCCCCTCCATTGATAACATTCATCATGGGAACCGGCAGCACTCTTGCATTAATACCGCCCAGATGCTGATACAAAGGAATCTCACAGGCTTGAGCTGCAGCCCTTGCCGCTGCCATGGATACGCCCAAAATGGCATTGGCACCAAGTCTTGACTTGTTTTCAGTACCGTCAATATCAATCATGGTTCTATCAAGACCTGCCTGATCCATGGCATCATACCCAATAATTTCAGGCGCAATAACTTCATTGACATTGGCAACCGCGTTTAAAACACCCTTGCCCAAAAACCGGCTTTCCGAGTTGTCCCGAAGTTCCAAAGCTTCCCTTGTGCCGGTTGAAGCACCGGATGGAACCGCGGCCCTGCCCTTTGCACCGCAGGCTAAAACAACATCCACTTCAACTGTTGGATTCCCTCTGGAATCAAGGATTTCCCTTGCCCTGACATCAATTAATTCCGTCATTTTGCTCCCCTATCCTAAAATTTATTTTTTTATTATGAGTTTTAAAAATTTCATGATTTTTTCCGCACCCATTAATAGCAATATCCCTTCTGACATTCAAGGGCTATTCTCAAATTCTTTACCCTGATTTTTAACCGTTAAAACTTACCAAGTCACCAGATTGAACTATCCCTCTATGGAAGGGTCAAGCTTGCATTATTGGCGATTTTATTAAAAACCTCCTTTATGATCAATCAGTTGGCACAAACACAATAACACAAGTCCGACCTCATTGGCCCCATGAACCCATGGGCCAACAATTATGACGGGTGGCCGACATTCTGATCAAGCCTCCTTTTTTTGATAACCAGTGAAAGTTATTTAACCTCTTATCTTTTTATGATAAACAAAAAAAATGATAATCAAATCCAATGAGATCCATTGTCCCTTATGCAGAAGTAAAAATTTGAATTCATTTTTCAAAGACAAAAAAAGAATCTACCTGCGCTGTTTTTATTGCAAGCTGGTCTTTGTCCCAAAGCAATATTGGATTAATGCCGAAAATGAAAAAAAAAATTATGATTTGCATAAAAACGATTCAAATGATCAAGGCTATCGACAATTTCTGTCTCGATTAAGCACGCCGATATTGGAGAAGATAAATTCAAAACAACAAGGATTGGATTTTGGTTGCGGTCCGGGTCCAACCCTGTCGGTCATGCTAGAAGAACAAGGCATTCAGACGAATCTTTATGATCCATTTTACCACAATGATCCTTCGGTGTTTTATAAAAAGTATGATTTCATTACTGCAACGGAAGTAGTGGAACATCTACATGATCCATATACGGAATTTACCGCCTTGTTCAAGATGTTAAAAAAAGGCGGATGGCTGGGGATTATGACCAAGCTTGTGATCAATAAAACCGCTTTCAGTCAATGGCATTATATTCGAGACATGACACATATCTGCTTTTATAGTAGGAGTACCTTTGAGTACATAGCGCAACGCTTCAATGCCGAACTTAACTTTATCTCAAATGATGTGATATTGCTGAATAAAAAATAGACCTTTGACTTTAATATTTTTTTTGATCAAGGCAAAAGCTTAACCAAGTTCAAAGGCCTTTTATAACAATGAAAGTCCTTTGAACTGAATAGTTTAATTCCTAATCAAATATTTTAAAACCAAGCCTGTATCAATTTCCTGCCATCATTGCAGCCACATCTTCCTCCGGGGTCGTTATGGGTTTAATATCAAATTTTTCAACAAGAGCATTGGCAATTCCCGGAGACAAAAAACCCGGAAGTGTGGGCCCAAGACGGATACCCTTAAGACCTAACGACAGCAATGCCAAAAGAACCAGTACAGCCTTTTGTTCATACCAGGCAATATCAAATGAAATGGGAAGATCATTTATATCCTCAAGGCCAAAAGCCTTCTGAAGCTCCATGGCAACCACGGCAAGAGAGTAGCAATCATTGCACTGCCCTGCATCCAAAACCCGTGGAATACCGCCGATATCCCCCAGATCAAGCTTGATATATTTATATTTTGCACAACCTGCAGTCAGGATAACGGCATCTTTTGGCAATGCTTTGGCAACTTGTGTGTAATACTCCCGGTTTTTTTGTCTGCCATCGCAACCGCCCATGACAATAAAGCGCTTGATGGCACCTGATTTAACCGCTTCAATAATTTTATCCGCAAGGGCCATAACCTGGTTATGGCCGAAACCGCCCGTAATCTGACCGGTTTCAAGCTCCTCGGGAGGATCGCAGGTTTTGGCCATCTTGATGATGGCGGAAAAATCTTTTTTTCCCCCTTCTTCTCTGTCGGGAATATGTGGAGTCCCATCAAATCCGACAGCACCAGTTGTAAACAATTTATCCTTATAAGCCGCCTTTGTAGGCACAAGACAATTAGAGGTAAACAGCACCGGCCCATTGAATTTTGCCATTTCTTCTTTCTGGAGCCACCATGCATTGCCGTAATTACCAAAAAGATGAGAATATTGTTTTAATTTCGGATAATAATGAGCCGGCAGCATTTCACTATGGGTATACACATCAATCCCCTGGTCTTTGGTCTGTTCAAGCAGGTCTTCAAGATCCACCAGATCATGACCGGTGACCAGTATCCCCGGATTTTTACCCACACCAATGTTGACCTGCGTAATCTCAGGATTTCCATAAGCTGTGGTATTGGCATCATCCAAAAGAGCCATGGTTTTTACACCCATTTCACCGGTTTTGAGAACAAGGGCAAACAGGTCATCTTGTGATTTAGTTTCATCCACCAAAGTTGCAAGAGCTTCCATCAAAAACTCAAATATTTCCCGGCAGGACTTTGTAATCTGATACGCATGTTCGGCATAGGCGGAAATCCCTTTCAATCCATACAAAACAAGGGCTTTTAACGAACGTTCATCTTCATCTTCTATTTCAAGCCAGCCCCCGGCACCACTGTCGGCTTTGGCCAGAAGATCCTTGTCATCTGCCGGCACCCAGGTGGCACACTCGGGAACAGGCAAAGAAAAATTTGTACCGTTTTTTTGCTTATAAGCCTTTAAAAATTCATCTTTCAGGCGGTCCCTGATATCAATTCCTTTTTTTATAAAACCAATAAAATCTTCCCGGTCAAAATTGGCATTGGTAATGGTGGAAAAAAGCCCCTTATCAATAAAAAAACCGGCCTCATTATCGTAGATGCCAAATTCTTTTGCTTTCACGCCCCATACGGAAACACCTTTTAGCCCCCAGACAAACAAGTCCTGAAGATTTGCAACTTCAGCAGTTTTCCCGCACATCCCCTGTTTCATGGAGCATCCTGTATTTTTCATGGTCTCCTGGCATTGATGGCAAAACATGTTATCTCCTCCTTCTTTAAAAAATGTATTAAATAAAAACCAAGGTAACAACGGGTGTTAAATTTTAATGAAGATTCATTTTGTAAACCAACTATAAATAGAATATTGGCAGCATTGAGTCTTCGCACGGATGAAGAAGAGCCTAAATTATTTAAAATATTACAACAATCAGCCCTCAAAGTACATAAAAAAGAAATCCAGAATCAAACACAAATCATTAAGTGATAGAGACTAGAAGGGCCTGGCAGTTGACCTTTACGGAATCATTTGTTAACCGTATATGTGAAAGGTTTTTCTTAACCTTGACAAATAAAAACGACTCTTATATTTAGGGGAGTTGTGCCGATTTTACTTACATTTTAATAACTACCATGGGCAGACTTGTTATTTCAACTTGGTTTGCTCAAAACAAAACATGAAAGTCTTTATTTGAATTTTTAAAGACTTTCATAATAAAATATTAAGGAGTCTTGAATGAACATTTTATTTTTTGGACCAAACGGAAGTGGTAAAGGAACCCAGGGCGCTATCCTGAAGGACAAATACAATATTGCACACATTGAGTCCGGTGCCATTTTCCGTGAAAATATCAAAGGCGGAACAGACCTGGGTAAAAAAGCAAAAGAATATATCGACAAAGGAGATCTGGTTCCTGATGAAATTACCATCCCAATGGTTCTCGACAGAATAAAACAAGATGATTGCAAAGGCGGATGGCTTCTGGACGGTTTCCCAAGAAATAAAGTTCAGGCTGAAAAACTCCATGCATCCCTGGAAGAAGCCGGTATCAAACTCAATTATGTAATTGAAATGCTGCTTGACAAACAGATTGCAAAAAACAGAATCATGGGTCGTCGCCTTTGCGAAAATGATAACAATCACCCCAACAATATTTTCATTGATGCCATCAAACCGGATGGAGACAAATGCCGGGTTTGCGGCGGTGCATTAACCAAACGTGATGATGACCAGGATGAAGTTGCAATTGATAAACGTCATTCCATCTATTATGACACAGAAACAGGCACACTGGCGTCTTCTTACTATTTCAAAGATGTGGCGGCAAAAGACGATGCTGTAAAATACATAACACTGGCCGGAGAAAAAGCGCTTCCTGAAGTAACAGAAGAGTTGATTTCCAAACTCTAAAACCAGCCGATAAAATTTTATAAAAGAGAGCCTTTCCTCCTTCAACTTTAGGCGGAAAGGCTTTTTTTCTTGCTTTTAATATGTGTATTTGTTAGATAGTCGGGTTATAAATATCTCGGTATTTAAATACACTATGAAAGGGGCGATGTTTTTTGAAGGAAATTACAGTCACGGTTATTGATAATGATGTTGAAAGAGCGTTAAGGATATTAAAGAAAAAAATCCAGAACGATGGCCTCTTCAAACGTCTTAAAGTGAAAAAACATTTTGAGAAACCATGTCAATTCAGACGGCGTAAGATGCGAGAAGCAATGAGAAGACAGAGAATTGCTGCTTCACGCTCACGCAGAAGACCCAGGTAACAATTAAAATTCACCCGGTATAAATTATTTTCTTTAATACTTTATACCGGGTTTTTGTTTAAAAAAATGAAAAATAAAACTTCCCAAAATAATGCTTATCAAGCATGCCTCGATAAAATATACAAGCTTGGCCGTTTTGGCATCAAACTTGAACTGGACACCATATTAAATATTTTACAACGGCTGAACAATCCTCAAAAAAATTATCGTATAATTCATGTGGCTGGCACCAATGGCAAAGGCTCCACCGCCACATATATTGCATCAATTTTACAAAAAGCCGGGTTTAAAACAGGAATTTATACGTCACCGCATCTGGTTGATTTTAATGAGAGGATCGCCATAAACGGGGAACATATTTCAAATGACCAGGTTGTAAAAGCCTATGAAGCCGTCAATGCTGCAGATATCGGGGAAAGAAAAGCCACTTTTTTTGAGATTGCGACTGCAATGGGTTTTTATCACTTTTCAAAGGAAAATGTTGACTGGGCCGTAATTGAAACCGGCATGGGTGGAAGATTTGATGCCACCAACGTTATCACCCCACAGGTCAGCGTTATTACCAACCTGTCAATTGAACACACTGATTATCTTGGCAATACCATTCAAGATCTTGCCAAGGAAAAAGGCGGCATTATCAAACCGGACATACCGGTTGTCACCGGGGTTTTCCAGCCTTCAGGGCTTGACGTCCTCAAACAGATTGCAAACGAAAGATCATCTGAACTTTTTATTTATAAAAAAGATTTTTCAGCAAGAAAAGATCCAAATAAAAACACCTATACCTACACCGGGTTGAAGAACAGTTTCAATAAACTGATAAAGCCTTTGCCAGGGGATCACCAGAAAGAAAACTTAAGCCTTGCCCTTGCGGCGTGTGAGCTGGTTTTTGAAAAGTTAAAAACCAGTGATAAACGATACAATTTAAACCAAGCTCTTGTCTGTGACGGACTTTCCATTGCCAAATGGCCGGGGCGACTTGAGCATGTCATGAAAAAACCCCTTGTCATTCTTGACGGGGCCCACAACCTTCACGCCGCAAAAGTACTTGGAAAATATTTATCGTCACACCTGGACGGCAGAAAACTGACACTGGTACTTGGCATCCTTGATGACAAGCCTTATGAAAAAATGCTTGAAAGTCTTGTACCCTGTGCCCAAAATTTTATCATCACAAAGGCAAAAATAGACAGAAGCCTTGAACCATCCGTTTTGAAACAAGCTGTCCAACGACTTACCCACAGCCCTGTCACAATCATTGAAGATGTAAAAGAGGCGGTTACCCATGCCATTAACAATTCAAATGAAAACGACGCTGTGTGCATAGCCGGATCACTCTATGTGGCTGGTGAAGCAAAAGAAAAATTTAACCAGGAAAAGCTCAATCATGATCTTGACCATTAGCAAAGATTCAAGTATCATATGATTTTTGCGCTCGTAGCCCAGGGGATAAGGCGTCAGCCTCCGAAGCTGAAGATCGCTGGTTCGATTCCAGCCGGGCGCACCATACAACTTTCATGAACACACCCCTTAAAATAGGTCTTATCAGCTATCGAAGCAACCCCCACTGCGGTGGCCAGGGGGTTTATATCCGTCACTTGAGCCATGCCCTTTGTGATCTCGGCCATGATGTTGAGGTTATTGCCGGACCACCTGATCCTCTGCTGAATACTAATTCACATAATACGTCAAGTAACACGTTAACCCTTACCATGCTTAAAACACTGGATCTTTATAACCCTGAAGACCTTTTCCGAACCCCTAGCCTGTACGAACTCAAAGATCCCATCAACCTGATTGAATGGCTTGATGTTTCCACCATGGGATACCCTGAACCCCTTACCTTTGGGATGCGGGTTAAAAGACACCTTAATGAGACAAAAAAACAATACGATATCATCCATGACAACCAATGCCTGTCTTATGGAATTTTGTCCCTGGCAAAAACAATGCCTGTCACGGCAACGATTCATCACCCCATTACGGTTGACAGAAGACTTGCGGTTCAAAGTACAACATCTTTTCTAAAAAAACTCAAAGCCCTTCGCTGGTACTCATTTATCAGTATGCAAAAACGGGTGGCAAAAAAACTGTCCCACATCATAACGGTTTCAGACAGCTCTAAAAAGGATATAGCAAAAGAATTCAATATTTCCGAATCAAAATTCAAAACCATCCCCATCGGCATTGATACAGACAATTTTTATCCTTTGGAAAACATTAAAAAACAGTCCAATAGGATTATTGTTACCAATAGCGCGGACACCCCATTAAAAGGACTTTTTCATCTGCTCTTTGCCATAAAAGGTGTTTTAAAAACCAGACAGGTTAAGCTGGTAATCATTGGCACCCCCAAAAAAGGGGGAAGCATTGAAAACCTGGTTAAAAAACTTGGGCTGGACCAGCATATAAAATTCACCGGCCGCATTGACAATGATCAATTTGTCAAAGAGTATGCCAAATCCTCTATTGCCGTCGTACCATCTTTATATGAAGGATTTGGACTGCCGGTGGGAGAAGCCATGGCCTGCAGGATTCCGGTAATCTGCACCACAGGAGGCGCATTGCCCGAAGTTGCCGGAGATGCGGCAAAAATGGTTCCTCCTGGGGATGCAAAATCATTGGAAACAGCTATTTTAGAACTGCTGGATGATCCGTCCCAGCGCGAAACACTTGCCGAAAAAGGGTATCAAAGGGTTTTAAAAGAATTTAACTGGAAAAAAACCGCTGCCAGAACCGTTGACACCTACAAAGAAATTATAAATGATTACCATTGATTTTAACAAACTTGATATTCATCCCAATGACCGGATACTGGATATTGGATGCGGTGAAGGCCGCCACACCATAGAGGCCTGCCGGCAACAAGGGACCCTCTGTGTTGGTGCTGATGTCGGAGTTAAAACTCTTGTTGAGACTAAAAAAAAAATCGCCTTTCATCGGGCCTTGGATGATCTTTGCTGTAAAAGCGTTGATCTGTCCTGCATGGATGTGACCTGCCTGCCGTTTAAAAACAACTGCTTTGACACTGTCATCTGTTCGGAAGTTCTGGAGCATATCCCGGATGATCAAAATGCCATGTCCGAACTTGTCAGAATTTTAAAACCCGGCAAAATTCTGGCTGTCAGTGTTCCAAGATTTTTTCCGGAAAAACTTTGCTGGTTTTTATCGGATGAGTATGTAAACGCCGACATGGGTCATGTAAGAATTTATCAAAAACATTCGTTGATCAAGGCGATGGAAGCCTTTGGGGTCCGGCACATTTCCTCCCATTATGCCCACAGCATCCATGCCCCGTTCTGGTGGCTCAAATGTTTGATCGGACCCAACAGAACAGATTCAAAATTTGTCACCCTTTATCATGAGCTGCTTGTCTGGGATTTGATGAACAAACCTAAATTCACGGCATTTGTTGATAAATTACTCAATCCCGTCCTTGGAAAAAGTCTGGTTCTCTATTTTAAAAAGCCATAAGGTTTGATACCATACAATAATCATGGATGTCCGATTCAATCAATAACATTACGATAAGGGAGACCCACAATGGACCGACTGTTTATTTTTTTCCTGATTTTTCTTATCCTGCCCATCCTTCAATCCTGCGCCACAGTAAACAACCCAGTCCTGAGAAAAGATCCTCTGATCGGAAAGATAATCAACGCCCAGACAGGTGTACAAATAAATTTTGAATCCCTTATTAAAGATATCAGCACCCATGATGTGATCTACCTGTCTGAAAAACATGACAATCCTGAGCATCATAATATTCAGCATAAAGTGATCAATTCTTTGATTAAAAATGGATTAAAACCCACACTTGGATTTGAATTTTTCTCCATGGATAACACACCTGATCTGCTCAATTTTGTTGATTCTGGAAAAGTACCCCATTCTAAAAAAACAGAAACAATCATTGAAAAAAACCTGAGAAAAAAACTTGGCTGGGATACCCATTCAGATCAAATGTGGAAATTTTATTATGATCTTTTAAAAATCGCAAAAAAAGAACACCTTCAAGTTGCTGGAATTGATCTGCCAAACACCTTAAAAAAAAGAATTACCCGAAAAGGCATCAACGGCATTACTCCCATTGAAAAAGACCTGATTTTTTCAACACAATTAACGGATAAGGCATACAAAGATTACATGTACTCTATTTTCAAAGAAGTTCACTGCGGCATGAGCCATGGAAAAATGCAATCAAGATTATATGATACATGGGTAGCAAGAAACGATAAAATGGCATTATCCATCAACCAACTTCATAAACATCTCAAAGGACCCGTAATTATTATTATCGGCGGCGGACATACTGCCTATGGCCTGGGGGTTATCAACAGGGTTACGGCCATTGATAAAACAATACAGCAAATCAACATTGACTTAAAGGAAATCGATCTAACACCGTCAAGGCTATCTGAATATATTCAGCCCCTTGATCTGGAAGGCTTTGAAAAAGTCCCGCCGGCAGACTATCTCTGGTTTACCCAGAGGGTCTCCTATACAGACCCGTGTGAAGAATTTAAAAAATCTTTACAAAAAATGAAAAAACATTCTGAAAACTTCAAAAGAAATAACCCTCCAAAATGACACTTTTTTAAATGGCAACACCTGAAAAACATTTTATGCATCATTGCCGGAAAAGTTCTTGACCATTTGTTTTTATTAACTTATAAAAAATATTGAAAACTTTCGCCACCTGCGAAAGATAAGCTGAATCTCTATTTTTTTAAACAAAGACTTTAAGGAGGACACGAATGGCAAAAGTTGCAGTGTTTCATTACACAGAAAAAGCAAGAATCCCGGAACTGACCCCTGAACAAGCGGCAGGCTTTAAGGCAAGTATGGAAAAAAATCTTGCGGAAAATCCCGATGTCAAATTGGAAGGCATCTTTGTAAATTCTGATGGAATAGGGTTCGGCATTATCGATGCCCCGGATGCGGAAGCAGCCAGAAAGGTGGTGGAAGGCTCAGGAGCAGCTTATGATCTTATCACGGAAGTGCAAGAATTAAAGCTTTAAACAGATAACCTGAAAATCACAAACATCATAAAAGGTCTGCTTTACACGACAAGCAGACCTTTTTTTCAATCCATAATAAATTCAAATTTATTCAGACAATCAAATCGGTAGTCCTATCCGAAAACCAACAATCACAACTCGTTATCAGGAACTGCAAGACAGCATTGAACAACCGGGTCTGTTCCTGGCCCATTCAGGCCTTTTTGCTGCAAACATTTCCCTTCCCGGCTGCTCATCATAGGGCTTTCGCATCACATCCAGCAGTTCCCGCACCATGGAAAAATCGCCATCCTCTGCCTTGTCAATAGCGGTCTGGGCAAGGTAATTTCTCAAAACATATTTGGGATTTACCTGGTCCATTTGCTGTTTTTTATCCCATTGGGAAATCCGATTCAGACCCAGTCGTTTTTGGTAGACCTCAAGCCAGGCATTCAAGCGAGCAATATAGTCCAGAGTAATCTGATCCGGATCATAAAAGGCATTCTCCAGAAAAGATGGGATTAAAGTTTTTGCTAAGCCATCTTCAGTACCCAGGTGTGACAGCCCCCTGAAAAAAATCGTGTAATCGGTTTCCGTCAATTGAAAAATATCAAGCAGTCCTTTGATAATGGCAATGTCCGTATTGGGTTCAAAGTTTTGAAATCCCAGCTTTTGTGTCATCATAGTGAGTTGGCTCTGCCGGAAGTATTCTTGAGCATCATCCAGAGCCTCTTGGAGAGGTTCCGGGTGCTTGACCACGGGAAAAATAGCATTGCCCAGCTGGGCCAGATTCCAAAAAGCCATTTGGGGCTGATTTCCAAAGCAGTAGCGACGGCCAGCCAAATCCGTTGTATTGGGAGTCCAGCCGGGATTATAGTCTTCCAGCCAGCCATAGGGACCATAATCAATGGTCAAGCCCAAAATGGACATGTTATCCGTATTCATTACCCCATGGACAAAACCAACACGCATCCAGTGAATGATCATGTCCATGGTTCTCATACAAACCTCCCTGAACCAACGTACATAGACAGCCTGTGACGGTGAAGTCAGATGGGGAAAATCAGTTTCAATGGTATAATCCACAATACGCTTAAGAAGACTGTTTTCCCCCCGGGCCGCCAGAATCTGAAAGTTGCCGAACCTGGTAAAAGACGGTGCCATGCGGCAGACAACCGCCCCTGGCTCAAGCTTGGGATGGCCGTCATAAAACATATCCCGCTCCACATCTTCACCTGTCAAGGTCAGGCTCAAGGCCCGGGTAGTGGGAATACCCAGATGAAACATAGCCTCACTGCACAAAAATTCCCGGATGGAAGACCGCAGCACGGCCAGTCCATCGGCAGTTCTGGAGTAAGGTGTGGGACCGGCACCTTTTAGCTGCAGCATCCAGCGTTCATCCCGCTGGTTAAGGATTTCTCCCAGATTAATTGCCCGTCCATCTCCCAGTTGCCCGGCCCAGTTGCCAAACTGATGCCCCCCGTAACACATGGCAAAGGGATCCATACCCGGCAAGAGATGATTTCCGGTAAAGACCCGGGTAAAAAGCTCTGACTGGCAGGCCTCATCCTTCAAATCCATCAGCAGGGCGGCTTCAGGAGAAAACGCTACAAGCCTGGGGGCCGCTACAGGCGTGGGTTTCACCCGGGAATAGCAGGCACCAGTCACCTGTCGTCTTGTATTGGCGGTATTTGGATCACATGGCAGGTTTCTGACAAAACGATTATCAAAGGTCAAGTTTTCAAGGGTATTGGATTTTCTTTCAAGTGTCATGACATCCCCTTTTATATTAAAATCAGTCAGGCTATGTTCTGGCCGATCAAAATTATTTTAGGTATGTCTCACAATATAATCATTGATTTCCATAACAACAGGCAGAGTTATTTTTTTTAAAAAATTGGTCGTGATTCCAAGACAAACTATGCTTGGATAGTTCTGTTTGAATTATTCCAGGGTTGACATTCAAATATTTCGTTACAATACTATAAACAGTTTAACCTCAACTATCTTTAAATCCATTAACAAATAAGAGAGGTGACCCATGACAAATCTTCATACCTGCAAAACCTGTGGCAAAGTGGCAAAAAACCAGGGACATTTATGCGATCCTGTTGAACTCAAAAAAGCATATACCTGTGAAGACTGCGGAGCGTCTTCCCTTGATGCCAGACATATCTGCAAACCCAGGCTGGGAAAAATCAGATATACCTGCAACGGATGCGGACGTTTATCAGTCGAAGCCGACAAATTGTGCGATCCCAAAGAAATTCTGTAAGACTTGAGATCTATCTTTGAAAAACTGTGTTATCCTGAAAATTACGGCTTTCCCAGCAGCAGACTGCAGGGAAAGCCCCAAGCAAATTACTTGGCTTACCAAACCTCGGGATAGGCGACATCTACAAATTTTTGTTCCATTTTGAACTTATGGTTCCGTTCCATGGCAGCAAGATCCAGAAAAATCTTTTTTAATTGTTCGTCATCGCAATTTTCAGCAAGGGTCATATATTTTTTCATGGCGATTTCTTCATTTTTCATGGCAATACCAACCGCACTCTTAAGATCCATCTCCTCATTAACAACAGGCATTGCAATGGTTTCAGATACCTTAAAATCCTTTTCATAATCGAAAAAAGAGGTGTCCATTTTTTCTTCGGTTAATACACGGATCAAAATTTTTTCATGCTTTCCTTCTTCCCTGGAAAATTGCTCAAACAATTCTTTGAGATATGCATCCTTGATCCTCTTAGCAACCTTTTCATAAAAATTTTTCGCCTCAATTTCACCTTTAATGGCATCTGAAATAACCTGTTTATATTTTTCTAAATTCATATTCTCCCTCCATATGTTATCATGCTATATTAATAATGATTAAAATACCCAGGCTGTTACGGAATGCACAATTCGCCAAGACTATCTACAGTATACAGTCATGAAATGAACAATTGTACATTTCAATCAGCCATTCACTTTACACAATCTGCAAATTGCTCGGTTTTTGAATATGATCCTGTCTTGCCAGGCGAAGCCCATCCATATATTTAATCAATCCGTCACAGGTTGTCAACGACTGTTGGTTTTCACCTTCCAGATCAATTGCGACACCAATAATCATGATATTATACTGACTGGCAATATCTTTTGATTCCTTCATCAGGCATAGTTCTCCACCGTGAACAATTCCCATTTCATTTCCAAATATCGAATGGAGACTATCTTTTTCTTACGTTTATCCAGGCTTTTGCCGGAGCTGTTTTCTTTTTTTACGGGGATACGGACCGGATCACCATAAAAAAAACGCGCTTTGCCTACCCGTTAATAAGGCAGAAAAAACGCGCGATAGGTCAGATTGTGGCTATGAGGAAAGTCCTGTTTTTCCCTTCTTTTTCTCTTGCTTATCCTTTTTCTTTTCTTTCATAGTTTTTTCCGGTTTCTTTTTAACGGCTTTTTTGGAATCTTGTCCCTTTGACATATATGCCTCCTTAATTATATGGAAATCAGCCCAATGAACATCTTCCCGTGCTTGTTATATTTTTGAGTTCATTAAAAAAATGATCATGATCAGGTTACAGTCATTATCTTCGATAAAAAAACATATCCTCATTAAATGTTACAATGACAATGCTTAAAACTTATTATGTATTGATACAATCTGTGATTTTTAGCATCACGCTTTTTTCAGAAAATAATTTACTCTTCAAAAGGAGAGGTGTCCTCATTCTTCTCGACAGTAGTTTTTTGTTTCTCCAACTTGCGTTGCTTTTTTTCTTCTTTTTTCTTTTTCTTTGCCAATTCTTTTTGGCGCTTTTCAAATGAATAGTTTGGTTTAAACATGAGCAAATCCTTATTAATACTTTATGTTTTGCCTAAAAAAGACTGCTATAAAAAAAGGACTCTTAGGGGAACCACTTTATTCTATTGCCAAAGCATCTCTTGATACGTCGACTGGCAGTCTGGATATCCAGACAAATCTGTTATGGATGAGATGTTCTGCTTTTGCTGATCGCCAAAGAAAAAACACCGCCGTGTTGGTTTCTGCCTCGCCCGCCTGAAGCCGATTTTTTTCCTCTCGGCATTGGTCGTGAAATGCGTTTCCTCTTTTTAGCCACAATCTCTTTGGTATCCCAGGCAAAACCAGGAGTTTCCTGGCAACGCATTTTTTTTCCCAAATTTCGCTCTATGAGTGAAATTATTTTGCTATCTTCCTGACCGGCAAAAATAAATGCCTGACCGGTTCGTTCTGCCCGTCCGGTACGCCCTGTTCGGTGGGTATATGTTTCGGCTGTATCCGGGACATCATAGTTGATGACATGGGAAATCCCCTTCACATCAATCCCCCGGGCAGCAATATCGGTGGCCACCAGGATCTTGAATGTACCATTTTTAAAACCGTTCAGTGCTTCCTGCCGTTTGACCTGGGAAAGATTGCCTTGGATTGAAGCTGCCTTATAGCCCGCTTTTTGTAGTATCAGAGCCAGGCTTTTTGCCTTGTGTTTGGTTCGGGTAAAAACCAGCGTACTCTTCATTTCCTCTTTTTGAATAATTGTTTTAAGCAAAGAGGTCTTCTGTTCTTTTGAAACCTGAAACAGGACATGGGAAATTGCGAGAACCGGCTGGGTATGATTGATTTGTACAGTTGCCGGATTTATCAATATATTTTCCGCCAAGTGACGGATTTCCTTAGGCATGGTGGCAGAAAAAACCAGAGATTGACGTTTCGTGGGCAGCTGTTTGATAATTCTGCGGATATCAGGTAAAAATCCTTTGTCAAACATATGGTCTGCCTCATCAAGAACCAGCGCTTCAACAGCCTTCAAAGAAAAAGCCCGATCATTAAGGAGGTCCAGCAATCGACCCGGGCAGGCAACAATAATTTCCACGCCACTTCGGATTGCTTTGACCTGGGGATGCTTACCCACACCACCATAAATGGAAATACTCCGCAAACCGGTTTTTTGTGCCATTTTGCTGATATCTGCATGAATCTGTTCTGCTAACTCCCTTGTGGGTGCTACGATCAACGCCCGCACTTTTTTTCGAGGACCATCCAGCAGTCGCTGAAGAAGAGGCAGAACAAAAGCTGCAGTCTTTCCAGTCCCGGTCTGGGCCAGACCAAGGATATCTCTGCCGTCAAGTATTGGAGGAATAGCCTCTTTCTGGATCGGGGTGGGAAGTGTATAGCCGCAGGCTTCGATACCCGCTTCTATTTTAGGGTCAAACTTAAAACTTTTAAAACTCATTAATACTCCTATGTATTCCGTAATGATCTACCAGGTCATTTTCCTGGTTAAAAGATCTGAGGATTCATTAGAATCCGTTTATTATTTTATTTAATTTTATGGGAAATGATTGAATTGATTATACTGAGGCCACCAAAGGCAATCGGCAGATCATCGCCCGAGTTAATAGCTGTAAAGACATGATAATGGTTTATACTATAAAATATCATCATCGTTTCTCCTGTTTATTGAATCAGCAGAAACTTCGGCGGCAACAAACGATGTTTTATAAAACAACGAGGTTAACGAGAAAAACTTTGAAGGAAAATTTGATTCTACCTAAATATAAAGATACAGTATACATGGATGTATGGAAATTGCAATGAAATAAAAAAAGCTCTAGCCTGACGCATGAACAAACAAACGCTGCAATCATAATGAATTGAAAAATAACTTTTCGCGCTATTTTTGGCCAAATCAAACCATAACCCATTGATATTACAACAACCGGCATAAAAATTAATGCATCAGGACTAAAAAAAACCGCTAAACCTACCAAGGATCAATGCCTATAGCCCCTCGATACAAGTTTGCCTGATTCAAAAGCACTGATCAGACAGACATGGCGGTATCTCTTGCCGGACTCGATCAAAAAAAAACACCCCGTATTGAAAACCAAAATACGGGGTGCATTCTGATTGGAGGAGTGCAGCACGAACAGATCGAACGATTATAAATTTTCTTAAAACCTATAATCGTTCTAAAAGGGAAATTGCTTTGCCTGCAATAGTATTAATATCATGAACATGATCAACAGCACCAATTTTTATTGCCTCTTTGGGCATCCCAAACACCACACTCGATTTTTCATCCTGGGCAATATTAATTGCTCCTGCTTTTTTCATTTCCAGCATTCCGGCAGCGCCATCCTTACCCATACCGGTCAGTATGATGCCCAGCGCATTGGCCCCGGCATACCTGGCAACGGACTTAAACAAGACATCCACCGCAGGCCGCTGATAATGGACAAGAGGGCCTTTTTTAATTTCCACATAATACCTGGCACCACTTCGTTTGAATATCATATGATAATTGCCCGGTGCAATCAGAACCCTTCCGTTTATAACGGTATCACCATTTTTTGCTTCAACAACATTCATCTGGCACAACTCATCCAGCCTCTCGGCAAATGATGTTGTAAAACGGGCAGGCATGTGCTGGACCACCACAATCCCAGGAAAATTCTGCGGCAGCCGGGTCAACACCTTTTTGATGGCTTCCGTACCCCCGGTGGAAGCCCCAATTGCAACAATTTTATTGGTCGTGACGGAAAGGGCTTTTGATTCAATGGCACCCAAAGGCGCATTCTCTATTTTCTTTGCTTCCGATGGCATCACTCTTACCCTGCTGATCGCCCTGATTTTTTCGGCAAGCTGCAGGCTCATATCCCCAACGGAATAAGCGGCACTAGGTTTTGATATAACCTCAAGAGCACCCAGGGAAAGTGCTTCAAAAGCAAGTTTGCTTCCCTTGGTCGTTAATGAACTAACTATGATAACAGGAATAGGATAATACTTCATCAATTTCCTTAAAAAAGTTATGCCGTCCATGCGGGGCATTTCAATATCAAGGGTAATCACATCCGGTTTCAATTTCACTATCTTATCCCGTGCAACATAGGGATCAGGGGCGGTTCCTATAACCGTAATCCCTTTTTGTTTAGACAATTGCTCAGAAAAAACCTTTCTAACAACAGCAGAATCATCTACAATCAGTACTTTTATGTCATGGAGCATATATAATTCTCCTGGTATGCCAATCAATCCAGTGAGACATGAATTGCCATCATTGATGGAGTGGTCTCTACGATAGTAAACAATTCTGATTTCGGGATTTCAGATTCATCAATCACTTTTGGTATATTCAATTCAAAAGGAACTTTTGAATCTACTCTACTCAATGTATTGCCGCAGATCATGTTCAAAGTTTCCGTCAATGTACCCAAAAGATGTTCTTTCTCAAGGCTTTCCCTGGATTCCCCCATAAAATTTTCAGTCATGTCAACCAGAAGATTTTTGGGAATCACAAGGATAAAATGTCCGGAAAAATCACCGGAAAAATCCAGACGGCAGGCCAGATTAGGTTTATATTTATCCATTCCGCTTTGAATAAATGTTGATTCTTCAGGAAATTCAACAGGCAAATAAAACATGGTCTCCATTACTTCAGAAATCGAAGTCGTCATCGCTGTCATCAAAATCTTCATCATAGCTAATTTCTCCAAGGATATCAGTTAGTAAATCCCTTATTGTTTCAGGTGTAAAGGGCTTGGTGATATATCCGGCTGCACCGCAGTCCATAAACTCTTTAATTTTGGTTTCATTGCCCTCAGTGGAAATAACTACAACCGGAATATCCTTTAAAAGGTCATCTTGTTTAATTGTTTTAATAAATTCCATGCCGTTCATGACCGGCATGTTGTAATCGGTTATTACAATATCAATCCAGTCGTTTTTCATAAGTTCAAGCGCCTCTTTACCATTGGCGGCTTCATGGAATTCAGAATTTGCATAGCCGGCAGCCTTAAAGGTTCTTTTTATCACAGAACGCATGGGCAATGAATCATCCACTATAAGTATTGAGTATGACATTGTTTTTTTCCTATTATCCAGTGTTAAACAATCTGTAACAATTCTTCAACTTCCTGCATGTTAAAGCCAAATTCTGCAATAATCATGGCTATATCATCCGCTGAAATCCCCAGTTCCTTCATGGCCTGATTTTTAAACCGGTATGCAAGCCCATCCGATCCCACACCTATTCCCAGCATCATACACAGGCAGTCGGCAAGATAAACAGCGGCAATTTCCTTGTCTTTGATCATGGTTTCATCAGCCAGGTGATGATGCCGGATGATTTTAACCATTTTAGGACTGAAATTCCACATTTTTGCGATCATGGCACCCAGCTCGGCATGATCAATACCCAGTATCTTTTTTTCAGCTTCTCTAAAACTGAAATTTTTGTTTTTCAGAAGATTTTGAATTTTTTTTGCAGAACGGCTTACATACTTTTCCAAAATAATTTTGCCGATATCCTTTATCAAGGCCGACGTAAATATCATGCTTTTATTTTCCAAAGACAATTTAATGGCTATCTGCTTTGCAAGAACAGCAGAAGAAACAGAATACTTCCAGATATCCCCCTTTTCCAAGCCATATCCGTCCTGATTCCCGGAAAGACTTTCTGCCCCGGATTTCATTAAAACAAGTTCAATCACTTGATCCGTACCCAGCATATTAACGGCATCTTTGATGGATTCCGCCGGATTTTTAAGACCGAAAAACGCTGAATTGCAAGTTTTTAACACACTGGCCGTTATAATAGGGTCATATTGAATTACATTGGCAATATCTTCCATTGAGCTGTCAGGGTTATCCACAACAGCCAGAAGCTGATTAGCAACAGCTGGAATCGGTTTTAAATTTTTGATTTCTTTTAATAATTCCTGGATTGAATTCATATTCTTACCTCCTTTGATCCGGAAGTTCTTACATATATGTCGCCGGTTGCGATTTCAATCCTGACGGTCCGATTTACATTCCCGCCAACATCCTGCTTGTTGATCATAACTTTGTTTTTAAAAAACATTTTTTTCAATGCCATATAATTTCTTTTACCAATGTTAAAAAAACCTTTCTGGTCAAGAATTTCCGCTCCTCCTGCAACATATATTTTCATTCGCTGTTTAACCCCACCCAGCTTATAAGCAAACTTAAACAGCCTGGGTATTCCGGTATCAGCAAACATATAAGGCCTGGCAGCAGCCTTTTTTTCATCAATGGAAGACTCCGGCAGCATATAATGCAAAATACCTCCAACTTTAACAACAGGATCGTATATGACAAGACCGATACAGGAACCAAGGGAATAAGTGATAATTGATTCAGATCTGCTATTGCTAACTTTCATATCAGCTACACCAACGACAGTTTTCACATAGAGGTCCTTTCATTTTTTTATTGCTTAAAACCTAACCCGGACAAGCCGAAACCAAATAGTCTTTCTGATTTTCTTGCTAAAATAACACAAAAATCAGAGATAAGAACCTAAGTTGCATAATAAAAGATTTCTTAAGGCTCCTATTGCATGCCCTGTGACACAAGGCTGAAAATGCCATGAATATCGAGAATAAGCCCCACTCGTCCGTCAGCAAGGATGGCTCCGCCGGCAAGGCTTTCAACATCCTCAAGATTGGTGCCGAGACTTTTGATTACATATTCGTCTTTGCCCAGAAGTTCATCAATCAGCAATGCTCTTTTTTCTTCCTTTGACTCAACAACAACAACAAGACTCTCCCAGACAGATTTTTTTTGATTGCTGCTATTGTAAAGTTCATTCAATCTGATCAAGGGAATCAAATTACCCCTGTCCTTGACCATTTCGCCTTTACCCCTAACGGTAAAATAATCTTCTTTCTCCGGTTTAAAAGCTTTTTGTATGGCTATGGTGGGAATGACATATCTTTCATCATCAACCCTTACAAGCATTCCGTCAATAATTGCCAGCGTAAGCGGTAAGCTGATGGTAAATTTGGTTCCAACGCCTTTTGATGATTCAATATGCAACTGCCCCCTGAATTTTTCAATCCCATCTTTGACCACATCCATGCCAACCCCTCTGCCGGAGACATCAGTGATCTGCTTTGCAGTAGAAAACCCGGGCTGAAGGATGAGATCATAGATCTGGGCATCCGTCATCTGTTCATTACCTGTAATAAGACCCGTGCTTTTAGCCTTTTCAAGTATCCCGTCCTTGTCAAGCCCTTTACCGTCATCTTCGATTTCAATAATGATATGCCCGCCTTTATGATAAGCCCTCAAAACAATCTGACCCTGAGAAGACTTTCCATGTTCAAGACGATCTGTTTTTGATTCGATGCCGTGATCAACGGAGTTTCTGATCATATGGACCATGGGTTCATACAGCGCATCCACAACATTTCTGTCGATCTCGGTTTCTTCACCAATCATATTTAAAGCCACGTCTTTGCCTGATTTTCGGGATAAATCCCTGACCAGGCGTATCATTTTCATAAAAGTTGCTTTAATCGGGATCATTCTCATGGACATGGCAATATTCTGCATATTGGTTACAATCAAACCAAGCTGAGCAACATTCTGGCTCAATGACGGATCATTTGACGTTTTCTGTTTGAGCATGGACTGGGCAATGACAAGCTCTCCTGCATAATCCACAAGATCATCCAGTTTTTGAGTACTCACTTTAACCTGGGAGACCACCTGTTTTTTGGACAGATTTTGTTCCATCAAGGCAGAGGCAACCTGCTTGGGGGCTGCTTTTTTTTCTTCAACCAGTATTTCCCCGAGTTTTTTCTCAGGAGATTCCTGCTGACTCTCAAGGGATTGATCAAGACTTTCCTTGTTGATAACACCTTTTCTGACAAGAATCTCTCCCAGAGGTTCTTTTCCGCCTTTTGTCAGGGCAGTCTGGAGGTTTTGGAGTTTGTCCCGCAAATGGTTAATGTCAATATCATCATCCGGCTGCTTGAATCCTGTGGAAGTCCCTTGTTTTACCCTTTCTATGAGATTTTTCAAGGCATCCACAGATTCCAATATGGCATCTGTTGCTGTATTATTAATCACAAAATCTCCGCTGCGAGCACTGTCCAGAAGATTTTCCGTTGTATGGGAAAGCTTATTGATTTTCGTCAGTGACAAAAAGCCGGACACCCCTTTAATGGTATGAAACGGACGGAAGATATCGTTGATAATATCCTTATTGGTCGGATCCTGCTCCAGATCAATTAAACTGACTTCAATTGTATCAAGGTTTTCCTCAGCTTCAGATACGAAATCTATAAGAATTTCCATGTCATCGTCTGATATTTTTTCCGGTTCTGTTCGGACTGCCGGTTCCGGTTTTTCTTCAATCTCCACGGCCTTTTCAGGTTCCTGTTCTTCCTTTATAGGCAAAATTTCTTCAGGTTCCGGCTCTTCTATTACCACTAAGGTTTCTTCGAATTCCGGCTCTTCCTCAATTACCTCAGTCTCTTTGACCTCTTGTTCTTTATCGAGCTTGACATTTAACAATTCCAGAACATCAGAATAATCAAATGCAAACCCCTCTCCTCTTTTCAAATGGCTCAAGACGGATTTGAGCAGCAAAAGGCCTTCTTCAATGGGTTTTGTATCATGAACATCTTCCAGGGTCATGTATTCCACATACCCTTTGCAGGCAACCGAGACTTCATTCAAGATAACAAAATTTTTCTGTTTTGAAACCGCAATAAGCTCATCCAGTGTATTGAGCATCAAACCAAGATCAGGAATTTCTCCGGGACAATAACCGCTGATCAGATCAGCGAATTGTTTCAAATTTTCTTCTATTCGATCCAAAACCTGAGAATCAGGTATTTCATCAGATGAATTATTTTCAGTATGATCCGAAACCTGATCATTTTTTTCCGGAAAAGATATGGGCGACGACAATTCAGATATCAATTCACCCAGAGCAGTCATTTTTTTTTCAACATCCCCGGTATTATTTTTTAAAACAGCCGTTATAATTTTTCTTGCCTTTAAAACCTCTTTTGCTTTAGCATCCAAAGACAGTTCCGTACACTTTCCATGAATTTGTTTCAAAATCGGCAACAAACCGGATAAGCTTTCCGGCTCTTCTTCTGGATTTGCCAGGACAAAATCACAGGAAAGTTTTTCAACTAAATCTTCAATGATTTTATAAGTCATAATAATTCCAATGTCTAAGATTAAAAGTCTCCAAAACCATCATCACCATCAAATAGATCACCTGCTTACTTGAAAACTTGGCGGTTTTCACATTTTTTTTAGCAATTCCTTCAGGTTTGGCACAGATATCGAGAGAAAGGGATGTAACAGTAAGTTTTTGTTTAAAACCAAGTCGCCCCAATTTATTGTTTTTTTTTTCTATTACTTCAAAATCGGTTTTCTCAAACCTCATTAAAAACTCACAACATTTCTTGTTATAGCCCAGCTACTGCCCAAATCAAAAAAAACACCGGAACATGTTTGATGTTCAGATCAATTTCAATGGGACTCAGAGTACAACATATATTACTACAAAACAATTTAAATTTCATCGGGCAGGATAATTTTAAAAAGGGTCTCTTTTTCCTTTATGGACGTTACATGAATGAAGCCGCCATGCTGTTTGATAATAGAATTTGAAATATACAGTCCGAATCCAGTTCCTTTTGTACTTTTTGAGGAAAAGAACAGGTTGAATATTTTTTCTTTTGTTTGACTGTCCATTCCACAGCCGTTATCATAAATTTGAATCACCAATTGATCTGTTTTCCTTAATATTTCAAACTCAATGGCATGATCTTTTTTCTGCATATCAGACCGGCATGCATCAATAGCATTATCCAGGATATTGACCAGGGCGGCCATGATAAATTCCTCATCCACAAACATGGTTTCAGGACAATGTGTATAATTGCAATTAAAGATTATATTTGTTTTTTTCAATTTTAATTCCATCATTTTTTTAATCTGACTGACAAACCCTTTGGTCTCAATGACGGTTCGGTTAAGCTTTCTTTCCTTGGAATACAATAAAACATCCATGATCATCTTTTTTATCCGGTCAACTGACTGCCCCAGCAAGTCCATTCCTTCTTCGATTGTTTTATTGTTGTTGTTTTTCAGGCCGGACCGTGCCACATAGAGTCCACCGTCAAGATTGGTTAACAATCCCTTGATATTGTGTGAGATGGTTCCCATCATAAGCCCCAGGCCGGACAAATGATCGGCCAGCTTTGATTTTTCCAGGATGAGAAGTTCAAGTTTTTGAGTGTATTCCAAAAGCTTTTGACCTGAGACAATTTTTTCAACAGCTTTTTCAACGGCAATTTCAAGAATATCCACATTTACAGGTTTGGTGATAAAATCCATGGCCTCGTGCTTGAGGCTGCGAATGGTCAAATCCATGTCGCCGTGACCGGTGATCATCAACACTTCGGTTGCAGGATTTTCCCTTTTAATCTGTCTTAACAATTCAATACCATCCATAACCGGCATTTTAATATCTGTAATAACTATCTGGGGTCTTTTGGACTTGAATATCTCAAATGCCTTTTCGCCATTTTCTGCAAGCAATACCGTATATCCGATATCCATTAATGCAATTTCAAGAACGTCCCTGATATCTTCTTCATCATCAACAACCAATATGGACACCTGGCTTTTATCAATCATATTTCCTCAACTTTTATGGCTTTCATACACGATATCATCTCCATCTCCGTCCGGTACGGGAAAAGAGATAATAAAAACCGCGCCTTTGTTCTTCCCCGGCTCTGCCTGGATTGTGCCGGAACACTCTTTGATAATACCATAACTTATGGACAACCCCAAACCCGTTCCCTTTCCCACTTCCTTGGTGGTGAAAAAAGGCTCGAACAGCTTGTCAGCCGCCTCTTTTTGAATTCCGATACCCGTGTCACGGATTTCAATGACAACCCTGTTATCCCGTATTTTGGTTATAATGGTAATTTTGTCGGTATCCCCCGGCCTTGTGCCCTGTTTTTCCCATTTTTCTTCTATGGCATCTTTTGCATTCATCACAAGATTAATAAAAACCTGTTCAAGTCTGTCGGGATTAGCCTGTATTTCCGGCAATGCATCGTTTTTATCCCAGATAACATCAATACCGTGAATTTTAAGTTGCTGGTTAAACATTTCAAATGTTCTTTGAAGCACCTTGTTTATGTTTGTTCTGACAAGTTTGATTTCAGTTTTTCTTGCAAACTGCCGCATATGGTGAATAATTTTTTCAGCCCGGTCCACATTGCTGTCAATTTTTGAAATCAGCTTGTTGAAAATCTCTTTTTCAATTATTTCATTTTTCCGCATTTTTTTCATACAAAAACTGCTGGAAGATTTAATCACCGACAATGGCTGGTTCAATTCATGGGCAATCCCGGTGGACATTTCACCCAGGGTGGCCATTTTGCTTGCATGCATCAGGTGCTGTTCGGTTTCAAGACGCTGAGTAATATCATTAATGGTGACAAGCAGCACTTTTTGGCCCGAATAATTTGATGGCGAAACCCACATGTCAACATAGATGAACCGGTTATTTTGCACCAGGTGTTTCACCTTGTTTATCTCCCGGCCCGACCTCATTTTTTTAACCAGTTCGGCTGCCTGAGATTCCACAAAAAACTCGGAAAACAATTTGTTTAACAAGATGCTTCTGGAATACCCGTAAACTTCAACTGCTTTAATATTACAGTCAAGGATGGCAAATGTCTGGATATCGACGACAAAAACAGGATTTGAAATATTGTTAAATATTGCATGATACTTTTCCTCAGAACTTTTAAGCTCTTTTTCAAGCCTTCGTCTCTGGGTAATATCAATGCTCATCTCCATTGCGGCAACAATGTTTCCGTCAGCATCAGTTATGGGAGAGGTGATAAACATCCAATGGGTTTTTTCACCGTCTTTTCCCATACCCTCAGCTTGGCCATAGTGGGACTTACCATCCAAAAAAGTTTTTTCAACCGGACAATTGACACATTTTTCTTCCAGACTTTTATAGGCGTGATAACAAAGAGATCCAGGCTTGGGATCAAATCTGTCTTTAAACACTTTATTCCATCTTAACAACCGGTAATTTTTATCCTGAACTGTGATCATGCAAGGAGCGGTTTCAAACAATAACTGGTATTCATTTCTCTGTTTTTTCAATTCAGCCCGGTCAAGATTAATCTGCGTACCCATTTTTTTGATGGCTCTGCCAAGAAGACCTATTTCATAATCATTGCCAATATCAATATCTTCATTGTATTTTCCTTCTGCTATTTTACGAGTTCCCTTAATCAGCTTCTTTATCGGCCGGCTTACAAATTGTAAAATAGAGAAAAAAATAATTACGGATATAATAAAAATAGTCCAAAATGCAAGCTTGATGATCCCCTTTTCAATTTTCAGCATCTGACGATCAGATTGTTCAAGCGATACAACCACATCAAGAGTCCCCAGTATTTTTTGATACCCAGGATGAAAATGACACTCTGTAGCGCAGCCGGGTTCATTGCATATGGGCTGAACAATGCCCAGAAGTCTGTGGCCCTTTTCCGAGCGGAAAAACCGGGTCCGTTGCTCCAGACTGAGGTTTTCTAACGGCGGGTTCAGTTTGTGGCAAATTTCACAGGCCACCTCATTAATATCTACCAATGTATCTATCTCTTCTGTCTGGTTGGTAAATTTTATCTTACCCTCTTTATTGTATATCCTTATATTTTCTATTTCCGGCTGAGTTGCGATATTATTTATAATCTGGGTAATGTCATCCCTTGAATTGAGCATCATAGCGTAATGGGTGCCGAGTTTGATGGAATTTGTAAGCCTGTCCGTACTGGCGATCAGGTTTTTCATAATCTGGGTCCGAATATTATTAATATTAAAATATGCCCAGGCAGATATGGAAAAAATAACGGTCAGTCCAACAATAATGATCAACTTTGAAACAAGGCTGTGCCTTAAATATTTGGTAAAATTACTCATATAATACAGCTCTTTTTGCAAAAACTCCTGTATGGGAAAGATTTAAATCCAACCGGGTATCTTCTTGTTTTTTTCCCATGGCAAGCCCTAAAAACTGCGGAAGGAAAAGAACCGGGATTTCAAGATTTTTCCCTTGTTGTTGAGATATTTTTTTTTGATAGCCTTCAAGGTTCATCTGGCACATGGGGCAGACGGTTAATATTGCATCCGCCCCTTTTGCAGCCTGCAAAATTTTTCCCACCAGTGCCAATCCTGCTTCAGGCTTTGTACTGGTATTGGAAGCGCCGCAACATTGACCACCCATGTCCCATTCAAAAATTTGTGCCCCGGTTGCCCGTATCAATGCATCCATGGAATGGGGATCTTCTGGATCATCAAAAACATTGAAAGGCCGCAGACACTGACATCCGTAATAAGGCGCAATGCTCAGACCCGACATTTTTTGTTGAGCTGCCAGCTTGATTTTTTTGATATCCACATCATTTGCCAGAACATCCAGCAGGTGCCGGACGGTTACATCTCCATTTAAAACAAGATCTTCTTCGGCAAGCACCATATTAATTTGCCCCAGCAAATTCTTGTCTTTTTTTATCTTTTCTTCGGTTTTTTTCAAATTCAGATAGCAGGCGCTGCAGGGCACCAGAATCTGTTTGGATCTGTTCATTTTTTCAGCAAGGGCCAGATTCCTTGCCGGAAGCACATAGGACAACAGCCGGCTTACGGACTCGGCTGCCGTGGCCCCGCAGCAGGTCCAATCCTCAATTTCTTCCAATTGTGCGTCCATAGCCTGCATTAATGCTTTGGTGGAAATATGATATTCAACAGAGGTGCCTTCCAATGAACAGCCAGGATAATATAAGTATTTCATCTCATCCCTCCAGTTGTGCTGTTTTTTCAAACAATGCCGTTAATTTTCCCTTGCCTCCAAAAGAAAAGTCAGGCCGGATCTTACCCTTAGCCAGCAGCCTTGTTCCTAAAGCCGCATAGCCCAACGGAAGCAGGGGGTTTTTCATCGACATAAAATAGTGGGTCATAAACTCCATCTCCTTGACCCTGCCATGTTTTTCAACGCTGTCTAAAAAAGCTTCATAAAAAAGAGACGAGCGCCGGAACCGCTTTAATTTTAATTTTGATGCCGCCTGTTTCAACAGGCTCATGGCAGCAGTCAACTCAAGCCCCCTTGGGCATCTCAAGGTGCAATAATAGCAGGATGAACACATGATAAAAGATTTGCTTGAAAAAATTACGTCAGCATGATCCGTCAGCAGCAAACGCCACATATGCCTGGGAGTCATGTCCATAAATTTTGTGTTCGGACAGGACGCAGTACAGGTTCCGCATTGAATGCATGTCTGGATCATCTCCTTGATCGGCCCGATATGTGTCAACAACAGTTCATTATTTTCCTGGCCCATACCCTTTCCCCTTTTTTTAGTGTTTAATTCCTGCATTACCTGATATTTTATCCGGCAGTTCACTGAAATTTTCATCCGGCAACTTAACAATTGCCCAGGATATTACGACAATACCACGATAATATCACAACAATGCCATATCAATGACATCCAGCATCTGCCTGGCGTCAAACCCCTCCAGGACTGCCGAACCGCTTGGACAGACTGCCGCGCACACACCGCATCCCTGGCAGGCACCAGGATCAATACCTATTTTTTCCTCCAAAGCATCAACAAACCTTGCACCATAGGGACAGGTATCCACACACATTTCACACATGCTGCAGGTTGCCGCACGGGTTGTTGCAACTGTTTTCCCGGATACCAGACGCTCATGAGAGAGAATTCGCATGGCCCTTACGGCACAGGCCTGGGCTGAAGAAATTGCTTCTTCAATGATACACGGTTTTAACGACAAGCCGCAGGAAAAAACCCTGTAATTCATGCTGTCCACAGGCCTGAATTTTGAATCAGCTTCCTTGAAAAAATAAAATTCATCTCTTGTTGCGCCATATTGATCTGCCAGTGCCTTTGGAAGATCCGGCAAAATACCAGTGGCATGAATCACGCAATCAGCCTGGATTTCAACCGGCATATCCAGCAGAATATCACGGGCTTTGACAAGACACCCGCTTTTATTTGTTTGTGTCACAGGCTTGTTTTCAGGATCATACTGAAAAAAAACCACACCAAGATTTTTTGCCCGGATGTAGTATTCTTCAAAAAATCCATAGCTCATCATATCTCTGTAAAAAATAAAGACCTGGACATCTGGATTCTTTTCTTTGAGCAAAAGCGCATTTTTTAAAGCCCTGATACAACAGACCCTGGAGCAGTAATTTTGCTTTTCATCCCTTGTTCCGGAACACTGTATCATCACAACACTGTTCAACTTTTCAGGATTAATTTCCCGGTCGTGAACAGCAATTTCAAATTCTTTCTGGGTCAACACATTTTTTGACGGGTCGTTAGACATCAAATCAAGTGGGGCCTGGTTGCCTCCTGTAGCCAGAATTGTCACCCCGTGAAAAATCGTTTCACTTCGGTCATTGTCTTTGTTTAAAACAGTGGCAAATTCTTCTGCCCTCCCTCTATAATCGTTAACTGCAAAACCGTTAACACCAGAACCTTCAATATTTGTTTGTTTATGAATCGTAACATGATCATGGGATTCTAGCTGTTTGACTTTTTCAGCCAGATACGCCTGAATATCCAGACCGTCAACATTCTTATCCATCCACAACAGATTCCCGCCAAGAGTATCATTTTTTTCAACCAGGTCCACATGATACCCGCAGTCCGCAATTGACAATGCCGCTGTGATACCTGCAATACCACCGCCAATCACCAGTGCGTTTTGATTGGATTCAACTTCCTCAACCGGCACGGGATTTTTAAACCTGGCCCTTGATATCAAAACTTTCAACTCTCTTTCAAGACATTGTGTTGTCCCTATAATTTGAAAATCGGTAATTTGAGAATTTAAATTCCTGTTTAAAACAGGAACCATATCCAGAGTTTCAATAAGGCTTGGGTGAAGTTTTGACATATTTCCAAGTTCCCTGATTTTTTGTTTTTGAATACAAGGAAGGCATGCTCCTATAACAAGACGGTTGGGATGGATTTTTTCAATCTTGTCAATCAAGGCTGCCTTTCCTTCATCCATGCACAGCTTATCCATTATTTCAATGGATTCTATTTCCGGAATTCGCTCCAGGCTGGCTTTCAGAGTTTCAATGTCAAGCTTTTGAGAAAATGCAGTATTGCAAGAACACAGCACCGTTAAAATTCTTGGATTTTCCCTTGCCAGAATCGCTGGTTCATCTGCCTGTATTTCATGGGTTATCCGCCGCCCTGCCTTGTGCATGATTTTGCATGCCCCAAAGGCTGCTGCCGATGCACAGGTGACTGATTCGCCGATATCCTTTAACCCGCAAAGAGATCCGCCGGATAAAATCCCCGGCCTTGATGTCTCAACCATTGAAAAAGGCAGGGTTTCAACAAATCCCCATGTGTTTGTTTCAATGTTGTTTTTAATGGCAAAATCGGTCATCTGTTGGGCAGGTCTTTGTCCGGTTGCCAGCACCACAAGATCAAAATCTTCTTCATGGATGACTCCCTGAATGTCTGCGTACCTGGTCACAAGATTGCCGTCCATTTTACCGGAATCTTGAGAAACAACAGAATTTTTAAAAAAGGTGGGGTTTTGAGAAAGAGAATGAATTCTTGCCCTGACAAACCTGACCTGGTTGTCTTGTTGAGCAGTTCGCTTATACTCATCAAAGGATTTGCCGATTGTTCTCATATCCATATAAAAAATCGTGGTTTCAATATCCGGGCCAAATTTTTCTCTGGCAAGAATAGCCTCTTTTATGGAAATCATGCAGCAGACACTGGAACAAAACTGTGCCCCAGCCTGGACATCCCTGGAACCAACGCATTGGAACCAGGCGATTTTTCGAACAGGCTTGCCGGTTTTTGGATGAATCAACCTGTTGCTGCCGGAAACAAATTCAGGCCCGGTTCCACTGATGAGCCGTTCAAACTCCATACCGGTTAACACCCCCGGCAAAACACCATAACCATAAGGATTTTTTCCCAGTTCAGGCCTGAAAAACTGTGTTCCCCCGGCAAGAATAAACGCATCCACCCGTTCAACACGTCCTTCGGCAATTTCAAACTCATGATAGACTTTCAGCACCATGGAAATCAATATATCCGGATCAAAGGGTTTGGTAAGATAATCAAGGGCCCCATGTTTCATGGCATCCACGGCTGAATCAACCGCGGCATACGCCGTCATCATAATAACGCACAGATCTTCATTTTTCTGTTTTGCCCTGGCCAGCAATTCAACCCCGTCCATTCCAGGCATTTTGATATCGGTAAGCAGCATGTTAAACAGCTGTTCGTCCATCAGGTCAAGGGCTTTTTGTCCTGAATCCGCTGTTTTGACGAAAAATCCCTCTTCCTTGAGCCACTCTTTCATGGAATCCCGGACAATTTTTTCATCATCAACCACCAGGATCTTAAATTTTTCCCTATCCTGTTCTGTAAATTTTATCGCCCCTGCAGAACAAATTTTCTCGCACTCGCCACACCTTGTACATGCCGTATAATCAATGGTGTAAGCATTGGAAAAGGACTGGGGTGTCGGCAGGTAGACAGCCTTTCGCTTTGTAAATCCCTCGTTGAACGGATCATTTACCAACACCGGGCAAACCCGTTCGCATTCACCGCACCCCGTGCATAAAGACGAATCAATCAAAGAGGGGTTTTGTTTGAGGGTAACGGTTAAATCCCCTGGTTCCCCTTGAACAGATATCAGTTCCGTGGACAAAAGGATCTCAATATTTTCATGGAAAAGCCCTTTTCTCAAACAATGCTGGGAAGACCGGTCCCTGTCAAACATGGGCAGCATCCGGCAATATCCACATGTGGATGTGGGAAACTGGTAATCAAGCTGACACAACAGGCCGCCGATGTGGTCTGCTTTGTCAATGAGAAGAACCTTGAAGCCTGTTTCAGCCAGATCCAGTGCAGATCTGATACCGCTTAACCCTGCGCCGGCAACCAATGTTCTGCCAATTGCCTTGTTCATTTGACCTCCAAAAAATAAATTATATCCGATTATTCTTTTGCCACACCAACTATGCTCTCAAACTCTTGTTCATTAAAAACCGATAAGGGAGGCAATTGATTTTCGTCTGTTCCGGGAGAATATTCAAAGGCTGCCTGGGTTTGTTGAGCCACGCTCTTGAACAGCTCAAAAACATTAATATCGCTGGGGCATGCATTTGAACACTGACCGCATCCCACACAGGCATGACTCATATGTGCCATCCTGGTGAGATGATAAAAAACCGTATCCGTGGGCATTTTGATACTCCCCTTTTTTTCAGCCCACTGGTGATATTGAACCGGCTGATGATAAAACACATCCGTATTAAAAACGCACTCTTTGCAATAGCAGACCGGGCACATGTTCCGGCAGTTATAGCAGTTGATGCACCGGTCAAAAAAAGCATTGAGTTTTACGATACTGTCTGTCTTATCGGTGATGTCGCAAATCATTGCCTGATTGGCTGTTGAACGGGCCTGTTTTATCTGAGCCATGATCTGATCTCGTTTCTCCGGCAAGACCGCCTCCGGCATTTCAAGGCTTTCCAGAATCTTTTGCCCCGTTTCACTGTCTGACTCCACCACCACCCCCGTTGAAAGATCAATACCGTGAAGAAGAATATTCAAGTCACTGTTGATGGGAAACGGATTCTCACAGGTGTTACAGGCACTGCTGAATGTAAAGCCTTCTATAGTTTCATTGTTGTCTGAGGCTTCATTTTTGTCTGAGGTTTCATTGTTGCCTGAAAACACCGCCTCAACATAGGCATCATCGGTCAAAGGCGATCCTTTCATGTACGCTGCACAGTCAGACGATGTAAATGCTTTGGGGCAATCCATGCCCATAAGAATCAACTCCTGCCGGGAGCCTTGTTTGAGCTTTACCAGTTCAATAAAAGCCCGTATTTCACAAGGTCGTAGCAATACAACAGTTTTTCTTCCGGACGCCTTATAGGAAAGACGAGATACCATCCTTGCCGAATTAAGCGCAAAAGCAGGGCTTAAAGGTATGGCATTCTCCAATTGATCCGGGCTGGTCACAAGAGACGGCATAATGGAACTTGACCCTTCTAAGCGAACCGGCAGAAAAAGAGCATCAATCTTGCGGGTTTCCAGGAGCCGTTTAAAAAACAACTGCAATCCTTTGATCAGGCTGTTATCCTCACGCTCTATTTTGCATATCATGGCAGTTTTTTTCCTTTCCATCATATGACCTTGCTCAACCTTGTCTGAGAAGGTCCCATTTCAATTATTTGATCATTGAGCTTCGTCATGACTTGAGAAAATTCAATGCCGTCACTTGCCCCTATCCATGTCAGCCTCAGCCGGTCCCTTTCAATTCCAAATCGCACAAGAATTTCTTTTAACAGCTTGATCCGGCGTCTTGCCTTGTAATTGCCGTTGATATAGTGGCAGTCGCCCGGATGGCACCCACTGATTAAAACCCCGTCAGCTCCTTCAAGAAAAGCCTTGATAACATATTGGGGATCAACCATTCCCGTACACATGACCCGGATCAGGCGAATATTATCAGGATAGGACAATCTGGATGTCCCTGCAAGATCCGCAGCCGTATAGGTACACCAGTTGCAGACAAAAGCGATGATAACCGGTTGAAAATTTTCCATTTAATTCTCCTTTTGCCAGTGGGTTGATATCTTTAAAAAATTCCGCTGATTTCCGCGAAAATCTGTTTTTTGGTAAAATGGCGGCTTTGTGCCGCACCGCTGGGACAAACCCCGGAACAACTGCCGCATCCTTTACAGACAGCTTCATTGACAACAGACACCAATCTTCGGTCGTCAAATTCAATGGCTGAATAAGGACACAGGCTGATACAGGTTTTACACCCTACACAAACATCAGGATCAATAAATGAAATTGTAGGAGCAATATCAACCCGGCCTTTTGCAGCAAGAGACAATGCTTTTGCCGCAGCGCCCGATGCCTGGGACACGGTATCGGGTATGTCCATGGGCTTTTGACAGCATCCGCAAAGAAACACGCCTTCTGTTGCCGTATTCAAAGGAGCCAGCTTTGGATGTTCTTCAAGAAAAAATCCATCCGCCCCCTGGTTAACGCCAAACACCCTTCCCACATCCCCGGCATCTTGCCTTGCCTGGATGGCTGTGCAAAGAATGATCATGTCCACGGGCACTCTGACAAGTTCCCCCAAAAGGGTATCTTCCGCAATGGCAATCAGCTTTCCCTGTTCAGACGACTTGTCGGGTTTATCCGTGATCTGTGCCACTTTGCCCCGGATAAAAATTGTTCCCTCTTCCTGGCACCGCTTGTAAAACTCTTCATATCCCTCACCAAAACAGCGCATATCAATATAAAAATCATAGACCTTTGTATCATGACCTACTTTTTCCTTGATCAGGTGCGTATATTTTAAGGCATACATGCAGCAAACCCTTGAGCAATATTCGTGGAAATTCACATCCCGGCTGCCTATACAATGAACAATTGCCACGCTTTCAGGCGGTTTTACAAATTCATTGTTTTTGTCGCGCATCAAAATTTTACCTCCGGTAGGACCGGTGGCATTGCTTAAGCGCTCAAATTCAAGGGCTGAAAACACATTGGCAAACCTGCCATAGCCAAATTGTTTCATAGGGGTTGGCTCCAGGGTATCATAACCTGTGGCAAGAATAATGCTGCCTGCCTGCAACTGCACGGTCTTTTCCTTCATAAAATGGTCTATGGCCTTTGCCTCACACACTGACATACATTCCATGCATTCACAGCAGGTGGCACAGTTCAAACACCGCTGCGCTTCCTTTACGGCCTGCTCTTCCGTCAAAGTGGCCTCAACTTCCTCATAGGAAAGAACCCTTTGTTCAGGATCAATAGAGTGAACACAGGCCCTCTCTTCAACCATTGTGTTTGAAGGAATTTCAGAATAATTTTCAAGTTTCACGGCTTGATTTGCATCATTACCATGATCTGTCTCTTTGCCATTGTAAATATCATTGTCATCCTTATGCGTTTGAATATTGTTTATATAATTATCAATACCTGTGGCTGCCTTTCGTCCCTGGGCAATGGCTTCAATGACAGTGGCAGGACCCGTAACCATATCCCCACCTGCAAACACATTTTCAAGAGATGTCTGCAAAGTGTCGGGATGGGTCTTTATACGATTGTAGGAAGTGATCTCAAGACCGGGCATTGAGTTTGCCCATGACAGGTCTGTTTTCTGCCCAATGGCCGGAATGATGGTGTCGCATTCAATCACAAATTCAGACCCCAAGATATTTACCGGTCTTTGTCTTCCTGAATCATCTTTTTCACCCAGTTTATTTTTAATGCACTCAATACCGGCAACCCTGCCGTCCCTTGTTATAATTTTGGCAGGTGTTGTCAGGGTTAAAATCTCAATATTCTCCTCAAGGGCTCCTGTAATTTCTTCTTCATAGGCCGGCATCTCCTGCCTTGTCCGCCGGTATATGATGGTGACTTCACAGTTGCCGGTTCGTTTTGCACACCTTGCAGCATCTATGGCCACGTTACCGCCTCCAACAATCATCACTTTTTTGCCGCAGTCTGTCTTGCATCCCAAGTTCACATCCCGCAGAAAACTGATGGCATCCATAACGCCTTTTGCGGAAGCTTCCCCTTCCAGACCAAGTGTGAGAGATTCATGGGCACCTGAACTTAAAAACAGTGCGTCAAACCCCTCTTTTTCCAGGCTTTCAAAAGTAATATCCTTTCCAAACGCCGTATCTGTAACAAGGTTGATACCGTGGGCGAGAATGGTGTTTATTTCTCCGTCAAGCACGTCTGACGGCAACCTGTAGTCCGGGATACCGGTTTTGAGCATACCTCCTGGAACGGGCAGTTTTTCAAAAACAGTTACCCGGTATCCTTTCAGGCGCAGAAAATAAGCAGCCGTCAGTCCGGCAGGCCCGGCACCGATCACGGCAATTTTTTCTTCCCGGTCCAAAATTTCAGGAATATATGTATCTTCAAGGCTTGCCCTGTCTGCTACAAATCGTTTCAGCTCTTTGATGGCTATGGGTGCATCCACAAATTTTCGCCGACATTCAGCCTCGCAAGGATGTGGGCATACTCGTCCCAGCACGCCCGGAAACGGGGCTTTTTCCATAATCAAACGAAACGCCTGATCATATTTTTTTTGTTTAACCAGTTGAATATATCCCTGCACATTTATCCCGGCAGGACAGGTTAACCGGCAGGGGGCTGTCTGTTTTTTCTCAATATTATAGGTGATGGGTATGGCCTGGGGAAAGGCCCTGCCGATTGCTTTTCGTTGAGCCATGCCCATGTCCCAGGGATTAGGAATAAAAACCGGGCACACCTTTGCACATTCACCGCAACCAGTACAAAGATTTTGGTTGATATACCGTGATTTTTGCCTGACATCCACTGTAAAATTACCGATAAACCCAGACACGTTGGTGACCTCACTGAAACTGAGCAGCTCAATATTCGGGTTCTGCCCCACTTCCACCATTTTTGGAGTCCCAATACAGGCGGCACAGTCAAGAGTTGGAAAGGTTTTGTCAAATTGAAGCATATGGCCGCCAATAGTTGTATCTTTTTCAATCAAATATGCCTTGTGACCTGAATTTCCGACATCAATGGCCGCCTGCATACCTGCAATGCCGCCACCGACGATTACAACATTTGGATTAACGCCCGATGTTTTTGTTTCAAGATGATCATGAAATTTCACCCGTTGAATGGCAGCCGTTACCAGGTGCATGGCTTTTTGGGTGGCAAGCAATTCATCCTCGGTCACCCAGGAGACCTGTTCTCTTACCGAAGACATTTGAAAATAGTATGGATTAAGCCCTGCCCGCCTGCAGGCTTCCATGAATGTTTTTCCATGAAGTCTCGGAGAGCAAGATGCCACCACCACCCGGTTCAGACCCAGTTCCCGGATGTCCTTTTCAATCATGGCCTGACCAGGTTCCGAACACATGAATTTATAATCCCTGGACACAATTATTCCCTCAAGGGTCTCGACATATTCCCTGACAGCTTCAACATTCACTTTGCTTGCAATGTTCAACCCGCAATGGCAAATGTAAAACCCTATCCTGCAGGGTTGAAATCTCAACAAAGCTGTCTTGCCGAATTCCGGTTTTTCAGATGCAAATTTGTTGGAGCCGGGCGCAAGCTTCTTGAACATGGACACCTCCAGTATGGTTGATATTTTTTTACGGTTCTTTAAACACCCGATTGCTTTGGGGGAAGTTTAATTACAAATTCAGAGCCTTTTTCCAGAGTGCTTTCCACAACGATTGTGCCTTTGTGTTTTTCAATAATTCCATAAGTTAAAGACAGCCCCAAGCCAACCCCGTAGCCTTCATTTTTTGTGGTAAAAAAAGGTTCAAAAATAAAATTTATATCATCTTTTGAGATCCCCTTTCCATTGTCTTTTATGGCAATAAAAACAAGGTTTTCTTTTGAATCAAAGCCTGTTTTAATCTCCAGACGCCCGCCATTTGCCATAGCGTCAATGGCATTGAAGATCAGGTTAATCATGCATTGTTCAAGCTGATTAAAATCGCCGCAAATATGGGGGACATCGGTATCGTATTTCTCTTGTATAATGATATTGCTCAACTCAAGCTTATGTCTGCACAATAAAAGACTGTGTTGAATTAATTCAGCCACATCAATACTTGTTTGTTCCAGCTTTGTTTTTCTTGAAAATTTCAACAGGCCGGACACAAGATCCGAGCATCTCTGGGTCTCGGCTTCTATGATTTCAAGATAGGAGTTGAACTTGTTGAACCGCTCCTGCAACCTGTCCTGCAACCGGGCTTGTGTCAGATCCGGTTCCATGCCAGATTTAAGGCCAGACTTCATGCTCAAGCCTCTCTCTGATCCTATGTCAGAATATTTTTTACTGATACGAATCATGAGCCTTATATAGTTCAAGATTCCTGACAAGGGATTGTTGATTTCATGAACCATGCTTGAAGCAAGCCGTCCCAAAGAGACCATTTTTTCCCGGTGAAGCAGTTTTGCCTGATCCGTTACTTCCTGCTCCAGGGTTCTAAGATCCCTTAAATCACTAATGAAAAGCACCATGCTGTTTGGGACCGTTTCCTGGGATAGAATAAACCCTGAAACCTGGACAGGGATATCTTTTTGTTCCACTGAAAGCATGGAGGTTTCATAGACAAACAACCTGTTCTTACCACCAAAATCACTGCCGGACAAATCTTGTTTCAGTTTTAAAAACCGGTGGGGTTTGAAAAACGACATCACTTTCATTTTCTTTAATACCAGGGCTTTGGGATACCCCAGCAGTTTTTCCATACTCCGGTTATAGGTTACAATGATATCGTTTTCATTACATCCAAGAATTCCGTCCATTGAATTTTCAATGAGACTGCTCTGAAAATTTACACTCTTTACCAGCTCAGAGCTGGTTTTTAAATTTTCATTTTCAAGCAGGGTAGTGTAATCAGACAATTGTTTTTTATCAACATACCGTTTCATGGCCCGCTTCAATGCCGTGTGCAAAGCGTCATCATCAATGGGCTTTGAAATAAAATCAGACGCATCATATTGCAGAGCTTTGACGGCTTTTTCAATATCGCCAAACCCTGTGGTAATAATGACTTCTGTTTCCGGTTTCAGTTTTTTGATTTTTTCAAGGACTTCAAGGCCGTTCAAGCCGGGCATTTTAATGTCCGTGATAACGATCTGGGGTTCTTCTCTTGTGGTGAGCATGAGACCCGTATACCCGTCAGGAGCACAAACAACTGAATATCCGGCATCTTTCAGGATGATTTCCATAACATCCCGGATATCTTCGTCATCATCTATCAGAAGTATCTTCCAGTTTACGGGCAGGTTCATTGGACCTCCTGTTGTTTGTAATCTTTAAAGAGAGCAAACAGCATGCCAAAAAAAATAGAACTATAATTTCACAATTGATTCCTTTAATTATTAAGGAGTTAAAAAATCATACCATCTCATGAAAAATTACCAGCAAAGCCTATCAGTGCAATATCGCAATCCTATAACGATGCAATATTGCACTGATAGGTCGGATCACTTTGCGCCCACGTTACCAAGTATAGCAGCTTAACAGCCTGATCCACTAGAGCCTGATTCCATAGGATTTGCTCCGATAAAACTTGACCCGATAAAACTTGACCAATTGAGACAGCACCAGAATTTTGCAAGAATCCTCCTTTCATACCATAGAATCGTCCTCTCTGCATCCAGGCATTAAAAAAGACGGACCAAGAGGATTGCCTTTGGCATAAGCTTCAAGCACCTGGTTAACATTGCCGCCGATAAAGGGGATCAGCTTAATGGCGCAAGCCTCAATCAATGTAGAATGAATTTCTGAAATTGCCCCACAGATCAGGACTTCAATACCAAAATGACTTAAATCCTCTGTAAGGCGAGCCTCAAATTGAGGGTTAAATGATTGATAGGACATTTTTTTTATTTTTTCATTTTTGATGTCCGCAATTAAAAGCTTGTGAGCAGAATCAAAAACAGGGGAAATTTTCTCATCCCAAACCGTAATTGCAACTTTCATCCTAAATTTTCCTTTCTTGAATAACTGCCTCGGCAGACTTGGTCTTTCACCTTGGTTTGCCCACAACAAAGATTGAAAGTCGCTGTTTGAATTTTTCAAGACTTTCATATAAATTAAGATGTATCGCAAAGAGCATGCCACCTATGACCCAAACGGTTAAAAATAAATTTTTCCTTTAATTATAATCAGTTATATAAATTTAATCCATGTCCTTAAAAAAAACTCAACCTCCGCAAAAAAGTAAAATTGTGTAACAATGCAATTTTAAGACTCTACCATAAATTTTAACGGTTGCCGCCGCCCATACCGCGTCCACCGCCCATACCGCGACCGCCTCCCATACCTTGTCCACCTCCACCGCCCATGCCTCGACCGCCACCGCCACGTCCACAGCCAATTCCTCTTCCGCCCCCCATGCCTCTTCCCTGGCCTTGCGGCATTGCATTACCCTGACCCGCCATATCCTTCACACCGGACTTTTCGTCAACCGTTGGATCAACAGAAGGAGTCAATTCTCCATTTTTAAATTTTTCTACAACATCCTTGATTAAACCCGCCTGCCCTGTAACAACCTTTATTTGGCTTTCCGAAAAAACACCCATGGCATTAGGGCCGCAATTACCGGTCAAAACAACCTCCACGCCCTTTGAGTTCATGAAACCCGCTGACTGAATACCAGCGCCCCCACCAAGGGATTTATACTCATTTTCAAACACTTCAATATTCATATCATCCATCCGGATAATCATAAAATACGCACATCTGCCAAATCTCGGATCGATCTGGGAATTCATATCTTTTCCTGTTGAACTGATACCTATTTTCATACCATTCTCCATTATTAATATTCCTTACACAAAACAATCTTTAACATACTGAAATTAAAGATCTTTCATTATCCTTTGTAGCAGAGTGATCTGCCATGGCTGTTATTGAGACATACCCTTCTTTTTTATTTAATTAATTATTTAAGTTATACCTAACTTACAAATTTAGTTATCGCAAAGAACATGCCAGAGGTTATTATATTTCCAAATAAAAAAAATACTTATAATCACAGATAATTACAAAAACTATATTATGGATTGAATTTTTTCAGATGATAACAAAATGCAAAAATGCAACAGTATAGAGACTGAACAGTGCAGAATGCCGGGAAATTATTTTTTTTTGGATCGCCCATCAATTTTCGGCAGCTTGATCCCGAGCCTATCAATTTTCCTGAACAGGGTACTTTTGTGTATCCCCAAATCCCTGGCCGTGGCATTTCTGTCATAATTATTTTTGCTCAAGTAGGCTCTTATCACTTTTATTTCTGCTGCTTTCAAGGGAAACCGTGACGTGCTGTCTTCTATTTCCATCATGACTTGCCGGGTAAGCGAAGACGGAAGATGATCCGGGGTGATCTCCCCTTTGGAACACAGCACAAAGGCATGCTCAATAATATTTTCCAGCTCCCGTATATTGCCCGGATAATCATGGGCCATAAGAATTTCAAGAGCTGTTTTACTTAACCCTCTGACAAATTTTCCCTGGATTTTATTTAAGGCCGCAATAAAATGATCTACAAGAAGAGGAATATCCTCCATTCTTTGCTTGAGCAGCGGCAGTTTTAATTGCACCACATTGATGCGGTAAAACAGATCCTGCCTGAAAATATTTGCATCCACCATTTGAGACAGATTTTTATTTGTGGCTGCAATGATCCTTATGTTTATTTGTTCTTTTTTAACCGCCCCAAGAGGTAAAACCGCCTGTTCCTCCAAAACCCGAAGAAGCTTTACCTGGAACGAAGGACTCGTATCCCCAATTTCATCCAGCAAGACCGTCCCTTCATTTGCCATGGATAATTGTCCTGGTTTGTCCTTTGTTGCATGGGTAAACGCACCGGCTTTATAACCGAACAATTCTGATTCCAGAAGAGTATCCGGCAGTGCGCTGCAATTAATCGCAACAAAAGGAGCGTCTTTTCTCGGACTCAGATCGTGAATCGCCTTTGCCATCAATTCTTTACCCGTACCTGTTTCTCCCATGATCAACACGGTACTGTCACTTTGAGAAATTTGCGGTAAAATTTTAAATATGCTTCTCATTGACTGGGCCTGACTGATCATATCTCCCATTTGAAAGCTGCCATTCAATTTTTTTCGCAGTTCCTCCACAAGGCTGTGGTCCCTGAAAGTCTCAACGCCACCGATAATATTCCCGTTTTCATCTTTTAACAAAGAGGTAAAAACCGTTGTGGGAATCCGTTTTTTTTTACAATTAATGATATATGTAAAACTGCTGAAAAATGATCGGCCTTCCTGCATGGTTTTTTTTAGTGCACATTCGTTCTGGCACATGTTTGATCGAAACACATTCCAGCAATGCTTACCAATGGCTTCTTTTCGTGATATGCCGGTAATTTTTTCAGCCCCATGGTTAAAGGACATGATTTTCCACTCATGGTCAACCGTAAAAACACCGTCAGATATGCTTTCAAGAATTGTTTCTGTCGTGTTCCGGGTAAATGTATCCAATATTATTATTTCCCCCTCATTGGCATTGCACCATAAAAAGTTACCGGAGAACCCGTTTTAGATTGGTATTAGTTTTTCATAAACCGCAAAAGGGATCAAGAATTTTTGTGATATCTTTGCGTTTAATTTATATTTTAAAAATTTATTTTGGCTTTATCAGGTCGGGTAATGGGATCAAGTTTATTTTCCTTATACAGGCTGATAATTTCTTTTACGCTCATTTCTCTATCAATTTTAATGATATCAACATACGAATTTTTTAACATATGAAATGAAATTTCACCAATACTTGAAACAAACAAAAGGTTAATCTTGTAATCAATAATTGCTTTTACGACATTAACGCCGACATGCCCTTTTTTATCAAGAAAATCATTAGCCAGATAGGACTCAATCTCCATTAAACCATGACCAATATTTAAAATAATAAAATAAGGCGCCCGTCCAAAATGCTTATGAAGTATGGAATCAAGACCGTTTTTATCCTGAACGGGTATCACCGCAGTTTCAATTGTCTCTTTTTCCGGTTCAACATGAACAAAAACAGATGCAATATTATCATATTTCGTCAACAGCATATTTTCTGCAATATCCGCCAGTTCATGAGATTTATACAATACCAGGGACGGTGTTGTTTTAATGATGCAATTGACGATTTTAAAAGGGCCGGACTGCCGTATTTTGACGTCGCAAACCCCCTGAACCCCCTGAATTTGGTTCAATTTTTCCTCAATTTCCATCTTCAAATCCGTATCCATGTTGGCATCCATCAAAACCATGATGGATTTCCATGCGGTTTCTATACCAAGTTTCATGATCAATACTGCTATCAAAACAATAACTGCACCTTCCACATAGGCAATCTGTGCATAAACACACAAAATTCCCACAAGAACAAACAAGGATGTAAAAATATCAAAAAAAGCTTCCTGTGATGTGGCCAAAAGGGCCTGTGATCCAATGGCTTTTCCAATGGCCCGCTGCTTAACGGCTAAAACAGATGCAACGACACAAGAGACAATTGATGCCCCAATGGGAAAAACGGGGAAACCATTCCGGGAATTGATCATAAAAAGCTTGTGCCACCCTTCCTTAAACAAATCAATACCTATGAAGGCAATCAATATCCCTATCAAAAGACAGGCAAGGGTTTCCGCCCTGTAAAGCCCGTATGGAAATTTACTGGATTTTTTCTTTGACGCAAAGATAAGACCGAAAAGAGATGAAAGGTTGATCAAAATATCCGCACCGCTGTGCCATGCATCTGCAACTAAAAGAGGAGAGTTAAACCGATAGCCGACAAATGCTTTCAGCAAAGCTAACGCGAGTATGAGCAGCGTTGATAACAGGGCTATATGCTGCCCTTTTTTCAATTGTTCCCTTTTATCAATAATCTTTGAATTTTCCATTTTGTCAAAACACTTTTGAACCGGTCAATTCCATACGGGCAATATAAATATCAGATCTGCCGCAGCAGTTTATAAAAGATTTTCCTGTTTTAATTGAGCAATAATCTCACCTGTGGATTTACTTCGATCCATGGTATAAAAATGAAGTCCGGGAACGCCTTGTTTTAAAAGTCCCCTGCACTGTTCCGCGGCAAAGTCTATCCCCAGCTTAACAGCTCCTTCCTTGTCTTCAGAATCAAGAAAATTTAATTTTTGATCCAATTCGTCTGTAATGGCTGATCCACAGATTTTTGACAGCATCCGTGTCATTTTAACCGTATATACCGGCATTATACCGGGAATAATGGGAACGTTGATTCCTTGATCTTTACATTTATCCACATAATTGAAAAAATAATCATTATCATAAAAATACTGTGCCACGACATACTCAGCACCATTATCGACTTTCTGTTTCAGGTATTGAATATCCTGATCCAGATTTTTTGCCTCAATATGACCTTCCGGATATCCTGCACACCCAAGTGTAAAATCATAATTTGACTTGATAAATGAGATAAGGTCCGATGCATACAAAAAGCTGTCCGGGTGAAGGGCTGCATCATCTGTCTTTGGTTGATCGCCCCTGATAACAAAAATGGTTTCAACACCCAACTCCCTGTAGCTATCCAGCACCTCCCTGATGTCATCCGGGCCAAGCCCATACCCGGCAATATACGCGACCGTGGGCAATTTTTTATCAACAATCAATTCCTTAACTGTTTGATACGAACCATCCCGTGTAGACCCTCCGGCCCCGAAGGTAATGGACATATAGTCTGGATTGTACGCGGCCAGGGTATCAATCAATCCGCCGAATTTCTCAGATGCTGCCTGATTTCTGGGTGGAAAAAATTCCATTGAAATTACCGGTTGTTTGTTTTTATATAACTCATTCACACGCATGGTGACCTCCTTGAAAATATTTTTATCATCATCTTATATTATAATCGTTCTGCTAAATTACAGCCAAATTTTCAGTTATATTTGCAATCCGTGTGCCACGAAGCAACAAATCGAAAAAAGATAATAATCAACTTAAATTTTAACGACTTATAAGAAAAAAATCTTACTTCCATAAAAGCGAAATAAAAAAAGGATCGCAATTTTGCACCTTTTTGTTTCCTGATTCATTATATTACTTCATTTCTTTTAGACTCTGAATCATGCATAATAAATTTGGATACTGAAAAACACACTAAAACACAAAAAAATTTATGACGTTCAAATAGTTAAACAACTGTTAAACAAAATAACATCAGGTATAGGAGGTACGATGAGAGACCCCATCTTTGAACCTATCACAATCAATACTCTCAACATTAAAAACAGGATCTATCTGCCTGCAATGCACCTTGGAATGGCTCAAGATTTTAAAATTACAGATCAGATTATTGATTTTTATGCCCTGAGGGCCAAAGGCGGTGCCGGCATGATTTGTACGGGTTATGCAACAGTTGATGAACTTTCCGGCAATACACAAACGATAGGCGCACATAACGATAAATTCATTCCAGGGCTTAAACGACTTTCAAAAGCGATCAAAGAGAACGGATCGCTTGCTGCAATCCAGATAAATCATGCAGGAAGATATAACTTTTCCTCTTTTCTTAAAGGCAAACAACCGGTAGCGCCTTCTCCCATTGCCTCAAGACTGACCAAAGAAATTCCAAAAGAAATGACGGTTAATGAGATAAAAAAAACGGTTAAAGCATTTGCCAAGTCTGCATCACGGGTCAAAACAGCAGGCTTTGATGCGGTTGAAGTATTAAGCGGAACCGGATATTTAATCAGTGAGTTTCTTTCTCCTTTAACCAATCACCGGACCGACCGGTATGGCGGCAGTTTTAAAAACAGGATGAGATTTGGAATTGAAGTTGTTCAAGCTGTAAGGGATTCGGTGGGGAAAGACTTCCCCTTGATTGTCAGGATGAACGGCAATGATTTCATGCCGGGCGGAAATTCCAGGCATGAAATCATGGAATATGCAAAAGCTCTTTCCTTCAGCCTTGCTGATGCTCTTTGCATCAATGTGGGATGGCACGAAGCAAGAGTCCCCCAGATAGTGGCATCTGTTCCAAGGGGCGCGTTTGCATATCTTGCAAGAGGAATCAAACAAGACGTAACCATACCTGTCATTGCCAGCCACAGAATTAATGACCCTAAAACTGCAAGACAGATGCTTGATGACGGTCTCTGTGATATGGTGGCCATGGGCCGCAGCCTTATTGCAGATCCAATGCTTCCTGAAAAAACAAGACACGGCAGGGAAAATGAAATCATCCATTGCATTGCTTGCGCCCAAGGATGTTTTGACAACCTTTTTAAGCTAAAACATGTGGAATGTCTGTGTAATCCATTAGCAGGCCATGAAGGGGCAACACCTGTTAAAAAAATAAGTTATCCCAAAAAGGTTCTTGTGGCAGGAGGCGGTGTTGCCGGAATGACAGCCGCCCTTGCGGCACACTCAAGAGGCCATGATGTTGTCATTTATGAAAGCGGCACCAGGCTTGGAGGACAACTTTACCTGGCAGCCGCCCCTCCGGGAAGAGAAGAATTTGCACAACTTGCAAAAGATCTTGAAACCCAGATTTCCGTAAAAAACATACCTGTTGCCTTAAAAACAAAAGTGGATGAACAACTGATCAAAAAACAAAATCCAGACACCGTCATTCTTGCAACCGGTGCCAAACCTGTTGTTCCATCCATCCCAGGAATAAATCTTCCCCATGTTGTGAAGTCATGGGATGTTCTGCAGGACAATGTCTGTACCGGCAGAAAAATTGCCATTATAGGAGGCGGTGCCGTTGGGGTTGAAACCGCCCTTTTCCTTGCAGAAAAAGGGACTTTATCGGCTGAAATAGTAAAATTTCTTCTTGTAAACAGGGCTGAAGACCCCGAGACTCTATTTGAAATGGCAACCTGTGGCACCAAACAAATCACTCTAATCGAAATGTTGGACAAGGTGGGCAAAAATATAGGAAAATCAACAAAGTGGGTTATGATGCAGGATCTTGAAAGACATCATGTAAAGACCATGACTGACAGCAAAGTTATAGAGATTACACCCAGAGGTCTGAAAATTGAAAAAGCAGGCAACAGGCATGAAATAGATGCTGATACTGTTGTCGTAGCTGCCGGTTCTGCACCGAACAATCCTCTTGAATCAATACTAAAATGCTTGAATAAGGACTATAAAGTTGTCGGGGATGCCAGACAGATCGCATTGGCATTTGATGCTGTTCATCAAGGTTATAAGGCGGGATTAGACGTCTGACCTCTAAGGATATGATTTAAAATTTTCAATTCAAAAAAGACATATTATTGAACTGACAATAGTTAACCTGCAGTATTATTCAGGGAATTGCCGCAAAGGTCTGACAATTCCCTGAACAATAATTGCGTCTATTCGCTTATTTGGTCAGTCATCTCGCTATCAGAAGAACTTGACGGCGAATTAAATTCTGTTGAATCATCTTTAATGCTCTGTTTATTTCCAGACAGATGCTGCCTTATTTTTTCTTTATGCTTTGTGATCTGTAGTTTTATTTTGTCTGCCATTGCATCAATGGATGAATACATACTTTCAGATTCTTCTTTTGCATGAATCCTTAATTTATCACAATTGAGGTTTATTTCAGCTATATGTCGTATTTTTTCAACGGATAGAACAATATGAGCTTCTGCCGGATGATCAAGCATTTTATCAAATCTATCCATTTTTTTTTGAACGTAAGATTTTAAGGAATCTGAGGAATCAATCTTATTAAAAGTAACACTTATTTTCATAGCATCTCCCTGAAAAATTATTTTTATTCACGATACCACATCTCAAAATTACTATCAACGACGGTTAACGGATATCAGGTATAAAAATTTATCTGCCAACTCCACTTCTATAAGATCATGTATAAGGTCCAAAACTGAAATAGACCTTAATGAGTTTAACATTTCAGGCTATTTCAAAAAAATGGAACCTACAATATTTTGTATTGCAAATCAAATAAAATAAAATAAAACCATAGGAATAAAATTTAGACATAAAAACACTTCAAAGGCCTCAAAAAACAAAACTAAAGAATATTTTTAAATCATTAAACCTGAACACGGACACACCTTGTATTTGAAAACAAATTACATCTTTTTGACAAGGTCGTGTTTACATCAGACAAAAAAGACGTATATAATACCTTTCAAATCTATGTAATAAGGCTTTAGGAATTTTTTATGGCAAAAAACTTGAATGCAAATTTGGTAAAGGTGTTTTTGATGCCGTACAAAATGGTACTCCCATTGCTACTTTTGCTAATCCAGGTGAAATATTCGGGGAAATGAGTGTTTTTGAAGGTATTCCCAGAACAGCTATTGCTTGACAGCCAAATTCCCATGTGTTTGAATGTCGCTCAAAAAATGTTTTAATTAGAGTGCTTTTCAGTCGGTTGATTACTAAATACAAATAAAACATTCAAATGAATCAGCACAATTACTAAAATAAAGCTATTGATTTTCCTTCAGGTTATTCAAAAGAAAATCATATGCTTAAAAGAAGAAAAACCGAAAAAGGAGAAAGACATGAACTGGGGAAAAAGTCATTTCAATGTCCATAGAAATATGGCCATAGCATTGATAATCGGAACATTAATTTTATTTTTTGCCCCTTCTGCCATGGCAAAGAAGATAACTCTTCGCTATGCAAGCTACAATCCTCCAAGGGGAATGGGAGCGCAGACCGCTATTTGGATGATGGACGAGATTACAAAAAGATCAAAAGAAGATGTAAATTTTCAGCAGTACTTTGGCGGGACGCTTATCAAAGCAAGAGAAACTCTCAGAGGAATCCAGAGAGGCACTGCTGATATGGGTTATCTTTTTGTTCCCTACTTTCCAAAAGAATTACAAACCTGGACAGTGGCCGAACCCTTTGTTCAGGGTCCGGTATCACCTGCCAGGCGGGGAAGTTTTTTCTGGGAGCTTTACGACCACTCTCCTGAGATGGAAAAGCAACTGAAACAATGGAACCAGAAAGTTGTGGCAATTCGGGTATTTGGCATGCACAGCGTGGGCGGATCCAAACCCATCAAATCCCTGATAGACCTCAAAAAGCAGCGTGTTCGGTGTGCAGGAGGATATGATGCTTTGCATATGGGTGATTTTGGCGCAAAAATTGTTTTTCTCAAAGGTTCCGAAGTGTATTCAGCCATGCAAAAAGGTGCTGTGGATGCCAATTATACGCCCCTGACGTCTTATTACAAATACCGGTTATATGAAATCGGAAAAAATCCTCATTTGTTGCTAATCCCACAGTTTGTCGGTTCAATAGGGCTGGTAACAATCAATTTAGATACCTGGAACAATCTGTCGGCTGATTTAAAAAAAATCATTTCCGAGGTCGGCAGAGAATATAGCCGGATTCAGGATGAAAAAATCCGGGAATTGGAAAAGGAATACATCGAGAATATGAAGACTAACGGGTGTAATATTTTCCAAGTATCCAAAGAAGAAATCAAGAACTGGGCAGAAGTCACACAAGGACCAAGCAAAATAAAATGGATAACCTCTGCCAGGGAACAGGGTGTTTCAGGTGCTGAACAACTGCTTGAACGAACGGAGAATCTCATCAGAAAGTATACGGAATAGCTGCCTGTCACAAATTTAAAATACAAAAAGGTTTATATGGTACAGGAGGTTCCTCAAGCCATGAAAATAGTGAATAAAATGTTTGGATCAGCGGGAGGAATACTTATCGGTGCCATGATGTTACTGGTTGTTGCCGAAGTCTCTAACCGCCTTTTTTGGGGAAGTTCAATTGAAGGCGCAATAGAGATTGAGGGTATATTCCTGGCACTGGCAATTTTCCTGGGATTTTCCCCATGTGAGGAAGAAAAAAAACACGTCAGGGTTGAACTTGTAGCTGCCCGTTTGCCCAAAAAATTAAAAACCTTCCTGGATATCATCGTTTATATAACCGCCGTAGGTGTGGTTGCCGTCATCACATGGCAGGTAGGCCTTGACATGATAAGTTCCTGGAGCATACGAGAGACTTTGCCCGGAGCAAAAGTGCAAGTGCCTGTATACCCCGCAAAGGCGGCTGCTTTCATAGGATATTTTGCCTTTTTTATTCAGTTGATGGTAAGCCTGGCGAGTATCATAAGGACTCAAAGGCGGTCGGAGAGCCAAACCATGAGACCGTCGAAAAAAAGAAATTTATAATGAAGCTTTTTTCTTAACTAACGGCCATGACAGATCACTATGCAACTAAAATTGATTACTAAGGAGTTATAGGTATGGATCCGACTCTTACCGGTGTCCTGGGAATTGTTGTTTTACTCATTTTTATATTGAGCGGTCTCCATGTAGGATTAGTCCTGATTTTGGTCGGCGGACTGGGCAGTGTCGTGCTTTTAGGGATTCAGGGAGGACTGAATATCCTGGGCACAACTCCGTTTGCCGTGGCATCTGCATATGATCTTACCCCCTTGCCTCTGTTCTTGCTTATGGGAGCATTGGCTGCCAATGGAGGACTTGGTGCTATCGCCTACGATGCCATGGTAAAATGGATCGGCACGGTAAGAGGAGGGCTTGCCATTGCAAGCACTTTCGGCTCAGCCTTTTTCGGACTTGCATGCGGCTCATCTCTTGCTGCGACAGGTGTCTTCACAAAAGTAGCGCTTCCGGAAATGCTGAAACGCAATTACAATAAGGAACTTGCCATCGGTAGCATTGCTGCGGCAGGGACTTTCTCCACCATGATGCCCCCTAGCGGCCTTTTGATAATATATGCTATTTTCACGGAAGAATCCATTGGTCAACTTTTTATGGCAGGCATTATCCCGGGGATTATTACTGCTGTTTCCTATGCCGTCTTAATTTATTTCAGGGTTCGAAGAAATCCAGATCTGGCACCAATAACAACAGAACGCTTTGACAGGCGGACAAAACTGATATCTCTGGCACAGACCTGGCCTATCTTTTTTCTTGTAGGCCTGGTATTGGGCGGCATCTTTGCAGGGTGGTTCACAGCCACTGAGGCCGGTGGTATTGGCGCTTTCGGCGCTCTTATCATTGTGTTCATTTACAAAGGCTTTCGTGGTGCCAACCTGTTGGGGGCGCTTATGGATTGCATGAGAACCAATGGCATGATTTTTCTGGTGATCATCGGGGCCATTGTGTTCGGACGATTTCTCAGTGTCACTCAAATACCGGTAAACCTTGCCACATACCTGAGTGAGCTTACAATTCCCATGCCGATGATTTTGCTGGGTTTTCTGATCATGTACTTTGTTCTGGGTATGTTTCTTGACGCCGTTGCAATTCTTTGCATAACACTTCCGGTTGTCTTTCCCGTAATTGTCCACCTTGGCTTCAACCCGATCTGGTTCGCTATTATCGTGATAAAGGTTACGGAAATAGGACTGGTTACACCCCCCGTAGGGATGAATGTTTATGTTGCGGCCAGCGCAGCAGAAGGCCAGGTGTCTTTAACGGATGTTTTCAAGGGTATTGCCCCTTTTATTTTTTGCGATATTTTTATACTGGCTCTGTTGATCGCCTTTCCACAAATTGCCTTGTTTCTTCCCGGCCTCATGTTTTAAAAAACAACCGGGCAGAAAAAAAAATTTATCCTGCCCGGAAACTTATCATTATTCGCCGTCAAATTCCGTGATGGCAAATACATTGCAACCTTGAATCTGTTCTCTGCCTTTCAACTCCGGCAGTTCAACAACAAAGGCGCATTCAACAATATCTGCGCCCAGTTTTTTTACCAGCTTAACTGTTGCTCCGATCGTTCCGCCGGTGGCAATCAAATCATCAACAATGACGACTTTCTCTCCTTTTTCAACAGCATCTTCATGAATTTCAAGAGTATCTTCTCCGTATTCCAGGGTATAGGTTTCCTCAATAGTGTTCCAGGGCAGCTTGCCTTTTTTTCTGACCGGAACAAACCCGATCCCCAGTTTATAGGCCAAAACCGCACCAAAGACAAACCCCCTGGCATCAATCCCGACTATTTTTCCAACATCCTGGTCCTTGTACCTTTCATACAAGATATCACACGATTGACCATAGGCCTGAGGATTTTGCATCAATGTAGTCAGATCTCTGAACACAACGCCTTCAATTGGCCATCCAGGTATGCTTCTTATTGTCGTTTTAACATCCATTTATTTTTTCCTTTACTATAATATTATGTTTTTCACTATTATTATGTTCACTATTGCTTATTTTAATCCCTGTACAACCGTTACAAGCAGTTTTTTTACATTATCGGCATTATGATTGAATACGGCCAGGATCTCATCCCAGGTAACAGGCGCTTCATCCTCTTTCCAGCAGTCATAATCCGTTGACATGGCAACGGCAGCATAAGGGATACCGGCTTCATTTGCCAGCATGGCTTCTGGGGCTGTTGACATATTGATCACATCCGCTCCCCAGATTCTGAACATCTTTGATTCCGCAACCGTAGAAAACCTAGGCCCTTCGATGGTAACAACGCATCCTTTGTCATGAACCTCTAAATCCAGTTTTTTTGCGGTTTCATAAAGTTTTTTGCGCAATCCTTCATCAAAAGGATGAGCCATGGCGGTATGAACGGCACCATTCTCAAATGAGTCTGCAAAGGTGTTCTTCCTGAATCGTGTAAAATCAATAAACTGATCCAAAACAACCAGGTGCCCCCGGTCTATTTGTTCACGCAAACTGCCGCAGGCCGTGGTGGCAATAATATGGGTAACCCCTGCATGCTGAAGCGCTTTGATATTGGCCCGGTTGTTTACCTGGGTGGGGCTGAACTGGTGATTCCGGCCATGGCGGCTGAGAATAACAGTCTCGACATCATTTATCTTCCCGGACAACAAAAAGGAAGAAGGGACTCCATATTCCGTGGAGATATCAAGTTTTTCCGGGTCTTTTAAAATATCAGGATCATCAAGCCCTGATCCACCGATAATGCCGATTTTAAACATTTATTTCTCCTATCAAATTTAACTTTCTGTTTTAAACTTTAATCTTTTCTTTTACTTTTTTGTTTATAACAAGCGCCTAACATAATTGGATTAACTTATCAAGAATGGAATAAGAATAACCATATCTGAAAATTTGAGTATTATGGATCAACAATAACCAGCATTGCTTTATCCATACGTTTTACCGCAAGCCGTTGTGCTGCACTGGAATTTTTTACAGCAATCTCCATATAAGCGGAAGATGATCCGATGAGAAACAGTTCACCCTCTTGGGCAAAAGAATAACTGCTCACTGTTTTTTCAATCCTGATACCATTGATTTTAAGACAATACCGCTTGTTCTGCACAAATTGTCTGAATTTTGTTTCTTTAAGATTCAAGATCACGTTTCCAAACCAATCAATATGAATAACGGTCAATTCCATTGAAAAGGCAGTTTTGTCTATTCTTGGAAAATGATATTCAACACATTTTTCAAGGGGTTTGCCTAAAGTTGAAATATCTTCAATCCCCTTTGAAATATGGGCGGCCACAGGCGCAAAGATATCCCTGCCGTGAAACGTACTTGACACTGAATCTAAAAAAAAAGCTTTGTTGGCAAGATGAATAATGCGGTTGATTTTATTGTCACTGGCGGCTTTCCAGAGCAAGCCGTTATCCGGGCCCACAAAATAATAATCTTGGGTCTGAATACAGATCCCTTTGCGGCTTGAGCCCACACCTGGATCAACAATACAACAGAACACACTTCCCCTGGGAAAATATGAACAGGATGTACTCAATAAAAAAGAGCCGTGCAGGATATCCTGGGGATTTACCTCATGGCTCAGATCAATTACTTTTGATTCCGGGCTGACAGAGGCAATAACCCCTTTTAAAACCCCTGAAAATGAATCCTGACGGCCAAAATCAGTCAATAAAATGATGGGCTTTTTATCAATATTCGCCAAATTCAATCTCTCCCATTGATTTGAATGCATATTTAAATTATGACAGCACCATATCATATATCAACAATCGGAACGGAGTTGAACGGTTTTTATAAAAACAAAAAAAATTAACTATATTTAACAGGGGGAGTTAACAATGGCCATTGAAATAGAAAAAAAATTTCTTTTAAAGTATCTTCCATCCTCGCTTTTGACCAACGGAACCCTTATCCGCCAGGGGTATATGGTAAATGAAAAAGAAAGAGTTGTCAGAATTCGCCTTGCAGGAGACAAGGCATTTTTGACTATCAAGGGTATAACCTGCAATGCCGCCAGAAAAGAGTATGAATATCCCGTCCCGCAACAGGATGCAAAAGAGATGCTCCAGTTGTTCTGCAAAGAACCCTTGATCGAAAAGACCCGGTATCATGTTGAATTCAAAGGTTTTGAATGGGTGATCGATCAATTTTCAGGAGACAACCAGGGACTTGTGGTTGCTGAAATAGAGCTGGATTCTGTTGATCAGGTGTTTGAAAAACCCGACTGGATTGGAAAAGAGGTCACTCATGACTCGGGATACTTTAATTCCAACCTGATTAAAAATCCCTATTCAACCTGGCAGATAAAATAGCCTTCACACAAAAAGAACAGATTTGAAAATTGGTCCCCACCAAACCAAGAATCTTTTAATTCAGATTATTTTAGCTTACCCACCTCTTTTTTAGGATCAAAGTATATGAACTCACTATCAATAACATCACACAAAGGCTTAAATGAACAATATCCAAAGCAATAATTGTGGTGTGCGCAAAATAAATATGGGAAAGATTTTTAACCACCATAAAGGCCCCGGTGACAATCAATCCTGCAATTATTCCTGTTTTAAAGTAACCGTACCCGGTAATTCGATTGAATCCTGATCTTTTGAAAATAAAATCAAATACAACATATGTGGCAAGAGCAATCAATACAATGGCGGCAATATAATGAACCATATGCGTCACATAAAAGCGGGCCAGCCAACCCAGCCCCGGAATGTCCGCTATATAATATCGCTTGAAAATTGGCATCTGCCCAAAACCGGACAAGGTAATAAAAACAAGGGTGACACCATAAATATAGTGTTTTAATTTTCTGGCAACTTTCATTATTTATCCTCCTTTGCACTCAGATAAAATTTTCCAAATGCGGCTGCAACACCGGCTATGGGCGCAATCAACATGGCTTTGGCAAGATTGGTTCCATTTGCCATCATATTCTTGACTTTATTTAAATGGGGTTTGCCTTTTGATTTTTCAATCGTCTGGTTTAATTGATCAAAAGGGACAGGAGAAACATAAATGGTATGGGTTCCGCCATTTTCGTGTTCACCATAAATATAGCCGTTCATCTCTCTTGCAAGGGAATGTGCTTTTTTCAAAATTTCACTTTTCGGCCCGATGGTCTGAACATCTTCCGGACAGGCCTCTATACAGGCCGGCACTTCGCCCTTTTCAAGCCGATTGTAACACCTGTCACATTTGTACATGACCCCGTTTCCGGCAAAGGCAGGCAAAAGATCAAGATAAAGCCCGACACCTGTTTGTCTTTGCGGCACATCCCAGGGACAGACTTTTTTGCATTTTGAACCGCCAAGGCAAAGGTCTGAATCAATCCTTGAAAGACCGTTTTCTTCCTGTTTTAAGGCCCCCCAGGGACACAATTTGACACAGGGAGGATTTTCGCAGTGCATGCATCGCCGAGGAATGGTCAGTTCAATTTGCTCACCATTGACAGTGGCAGATGCATGCTGGATAAAAAGCCAGTTGTAGGGCGTCAGACGATCGGTCACATCTCTTCTTTCTGACCAGTCTTCCACAAGAACCCTGTCAGGAAACATTTTGGGAAATGGTTTTTCAGGATTTGGGTATTTGTTTTCATTGGCTTGCCGGCATGCATAGACACACTCTTCGCACCCAATGCATTTGCTGATGTCAATCAAGGTTGCCAAAGGCTCTTTTTTTTCACCGGACAAGGACCTGGCGGCCCTGGCAATGCTCGCGGTCGCTGCCACAGATCCAGCCACCGTAATTGAGCCCTTTAAAAATGCTCTGCGCGAAATCTTGGGCCTTATTTTCCTTGTGGTCATTGCATGCTCCTATAGAGTTTTGACAAATTCATTGAACGTCATTTTGCTATAACTTTTGGTATGAATATATTTTAAAATGTTTAAAAACTGTTTTTTATCAACATATCCCGGGATACTGCTGATCTTTGAATTATCCGGTTCAAGAAACCATAGGGTTGGCAGTCCCTTGACCTTCCATTGTGTGGAAAGTTTCTGATTTTTATCAGTATCAACTGCAATACTGATAAAATTATCCCTTAGATAGCTTAACACTGCCTCATCCTTAAAGGTTGTTTTCTTGAGTTTCCGGCAATATGTACACCAGTCTGCATGAAAGTATAAAAAAACATGTTTGCCCTGTGTTTTTGCCATGGCCATGCCTTGATTGTAATCCTGCCAGGCAATAGTTGACCCATCCCCATTTTGGCCGGACAATTCAGCTTTGCCAGACACTTTAGAAGGGAAAAACCCCGTCATGCTACCTGATTTAGAGTTGTTGTACATAAAGACACCAGCAACAGCAATACAAACAATAGCAACAACAAGTATGTTCTCTTTTTTCATGTTTTAATCCTTCAAATTTGAATTCAATTTTATCACATATCGCCAAGCCACTTAGCAACAAACTTTTAGCAATAAATGTGCCAAAAATTATTTTCCATTACAAAACAATTTTCTGTGATCTTTGTGCCTGCAATATCATGTTGTTTTGCCAATTATTACCTTTTTCAGCCCTATTGCCTTGAACAGCACACTGAACCCGGTATATTAACAAAAAGTTAACAGTTCAAAAATAATAGCACAATTTACAGAATTTCAAAAGTCAAGTACCACTTTGTGTGCTTTACAGACAATTAAAGTTCATTTATGACTAAAGGTAATTTATGATAAAATAATAACCTCGCATAAAAAATTCTTTATTTACATTTATCAAAGGAGAATCCCATGACCGACAATGTTCTTATCACACTTGCCTGCGGCACGGACAACCCGAACCGCGCAACCCGCGCACTTTTTCTTGCCGCCCTGGCCCAGAAAAAAGGAAAAAACGTCACTGTCTTCTTGCTGGATGAAGCTGTTTATCTTGCCAGAGAAGGAGCTACAGAGAACCTGAAAGCCGCCACAGGAGACTCTGCCGATGATTCAATGGCGCACCTTCAGGCCCATGGGGTCCCGATTCTTGTGTGTACTCCCTGTGCTAAAGCAAGGTTTATTGAAGAAAAAGACCTTGCAGATTCCTGCAGAATGGCAACAGCAGCCGAACTGATTGATCTTGCCTGTGATGCCGCAACCATAAGCCTTTAAGCTGTTCAAAAAAATCATTTAAGTTGTATTCCATACTTTTTGATGCGCTTCCACACGGTTATCCGGCTGACGCCTAAAATTTTTGCAGCACGACTCTGGTTTCCGTCTGTCTGGCGAAGCGCATCAAGAAGCTTTTCTTTTTCAGACAGCCCTAACTTGATCGTATCCTCAAAGGTCGGATCATTGAAAACCGTATCTTTGGATGCCAAATATTTTAATGATCCGGTTTCTCCAGATGTATGGCTAATAATTTTTTCCGGCAAATGCTCCGGCCCGATGCTTTTCTCTCTTGCCAGGACAAATGCATACTCTATACTGTTTCTCAATTCCCTGATATTACCGGGCCAGGGGTATGCCACCATCAAGCGCATGGCTTCCGGCGTAATTCCCAAAATATTTTTCCCTGTCTTTTCTGCATGAAAATTGATGAAATGCTGGATAATCAGCGTAATATCATCTTTACGGTGACGAAGAGGCGGACAAGTCAACGGGAAAACATTGATCCTGAAAAACAGGTCTTCCCTGAATAATCCGTCTTTAATCAATTGTTCAAGGTTTTTATTTGTAGCCGTAATAATCCTGACATCAATCTGAATGGATTTATTGGCACCGACCCGCTGAATCATTTTTTCTTCCAGAACTCTGAGCAGTTTTACCTGGACTGAAAGAGGAATATCCCCGATTTCATCCAGGAAAATAGTTCCTTTGTGGGCCGCTTCAAACCGCCCTACCCTGTCACTGTCCGCACCCGTGTATGCGCCCTTTACATGGCCGAACAATTCACTTTCTAGAATATGTTCACTTAAAGCAGCACAATTGACTTTAACAAAAGGTTTTGATGCTCTTTCCCCGGTTTCATGAAGGGCTTTGGCAACCATCTCCTTGCCGGTCCCGCTCTCCCCTAAAATCATTACCGGCGTGTCCTGTGAGGCCACACTCTCTATAAGTTCATAAAGACTCTGCATTACCGGTGTTCTTCCAACTATGCCATGAAATCCGTCATCAATATGATACATTCTTTTTATGGATGCCAGTTCATTTTTATAATTAATATTTTCAGATATGTCTTTAAGGGTTTCAACAGCACCTATAATCTCTTTTTTATCATCAAACAATACGGTTGCACTCTTTATAATCGGTATGGTCCTGTTCTGCCTGTTGGTAATCAAACATTTTTTTTCCCTGATAAGGCCTTGGGAAAAAAGTCCGCACCAGTTTTTCCCTTTGCCTTTTCCGATAATTTTACAGCCCGTGCAATTCAAAATCCGGCAGGATTGGCCTTTGAGTTCTTCTTCAGTATAACCGGTGATCCATTGGGCCGTCTGGTTCGCTGCAACAAAACACCCTTTTTCATCAACAATAATGATGCCGTCCTGGACCGAATCAATAATATGACGCCATTGTTTTCCAATATCCATGTTATCCTCACAACATTAACAGTGTTAATCACAAAGTTAACACACAATTAACACATTTACAATAAAGCCACTTAATATCCCACGGCAAAATAAAAATATTACCCATAATTATTCTTTTAATTTAAACAGTTACAACAATCATAAATGAATATTTTATACTACGGCACACGCATTGCTTTAATGTAAACAAACTAAAACGAAACAAAAAATAGAAACAAAAAAAACTTAAATGGTAACATTCATAACACGAACTTAAACCGATAAAACCTTAAGGAGATTCCATGAAAAAAAACAAGGCAAACATTTTTATTCTGACCTTGGTGACAGGCATTTTTCTATTAACAGGATGTACTGCAACAAATTCGATCAAAACCAGTGAAACAGCCAAAGAAGATATGTCATGGATGTTTCATGATACCGTTGATTCCCAATTTGTAAAAGCACACATGTCGGTTCCAATGCCTGAAAACGTTATGATTATTGACGCCAGACCGTATAAGGGGAAATATGTAAAAGGTCATATCCCAGGTGCAGTCAGCATCCCGTTTTCAGAATTTGACCAAAAAACTGATCTTCTGCCAAAAGACAAAAATGCCCTGTTGATTTATTATTGCCAGGGGCTTAAATGCAAACTCAGCCACAAATCTGCTAAAAAAGCTCAAAAGTCAGGATATAAAAACGTTAAAGTCTATGCAAAAGGATATCCCGAATGGATAAGCCTTAAAGGAAATTATCCTTCCGTAAGCGCCGGGTATGTGGCACAACAGATAACTGAAAACAAGACCGTAATCATAGATGCCAGACCACAGGAAACCAAGTTTGTCAAAGGCCATATTCCTACGGCAATAAATATTCCCTTTTCAAAATTTGATGCCCTTAAAGGAAAACTGCCCAGAGATCCGAATACTCCGATTATTTTCTATTGCGGAGGCCTTAAATGCAGGTTAAGCCATAAATCAGCCGTAAAAGCGATTGAAATGGGATACACAAATGTCTCTGTTTTTGCCAAAGGCTATCCTGAATGGAAAAAAACATATGGCGCATCCAATGAGACTGTTCAGGTAAAAGCCGGGGAGATTGAAGGTTCGATTGATATTGAACGATTCAAATCCATTATTGCGAAAAACCCTGAATCCATAATGCTCATTGACGTAAGAGATGCTGATGAATTTGCAAAAGGATCTTTTAAAACAGCTGTTAATATTCCGGTTGAAAATCTTGAATCTAAGATCAAAAATTTTCCTGATGACAAACCCATTGTTTTTGTATGTTCAACCGGCGCAAGAAGCGGCGAGGCGTTTTACATGACAAAAGATGTGAGAGAATCTTTAAAAGACGTTTTCTATGTTGAAGCTGAAATTGATTTCAAAAGTAATGGAATTGTTGAGATTAAAAAACCCAAATAAGGTCGAAAATACAAACAAATAAAATCTACAAAGGAGATATATCATGTTTAAAAAAAGTATTCTTACCATCACGGTTCTTATCTTTTCAATCGTTTCTTTTTCCATGGCATTTGCCTATCAAGGCCCTGACGGCAACAAAAGAAAAGGCAAATACACTTATCGCAAAGTGTTCAAAGCCTGTGCGGCAGCAGGCATGATTGAATCCGCAACCCCCACCATAAGCCCTGCAGACAAAACCATGGGGCAATGGAAAAATATTTTCGAAAATAAAACCTTTGACGAGTTCAAGTGTACGGACAACTGGGCAGCACTTTCCGACACTGATATTCTTGACATTTATTCATATTTCTATCATCATGCATCTGATTCACCTACACCTGCAAAATGCCAGTAAGTGCAACGGTCAGCCTGGGTATTTAGCCTTGGCTTACCCACAACAAAAATTGGAAGTCTCTGTGTGTTTGTGTGATTTTTTTAAGACTTTCATATAAAAAAAAAGAAAGGGTGGTGATTTTATCCCGCCCTTTTTACAAAAAAATCAAAAATCCATGGAGATGCCAATGAAAAAACGGTATTTAATAAAACGCTGCCTGGTCGTTATTGCAACGATAACTTTTTTTTACTCTTTTCCATTTCAAGCTGCAATTGCATCACCGCCCCAAAACGGTGAAGAGGCATTAGGAAGGAAACTGGCCAGACAGGCGGTTAAAGGCAGTAAAAGGTGGAGTACGATTGACCATAAAAAAATCGAGGCTTTAAACAAAGATTTCACAACTGGAGAAGAAATCACTCAAGCCTGCTTGTCCTGTCATTCCGAAGCTGCAACCCAGTTTCACAAATCCATTCACTGGTCATGGCTTGCCTCGGAAGACAAGAACGATATACGCTACGGCAAGGCCGGGTACTCAGTCAATAATTTTTGTATTTCAGGTAATGCCATGGAAGATAAAGGCTGTCTGAAATGCCATCCCAGCTGGAATAAAAAAGGAATAAAAGGTGAAGTCAACTGCCTGAAATGCCATAATTCATCCGGATTTGATTTTACAGAAGCTTTTTCAGACATCAAGGCATTTTCAGAAGACAATGATCCTGAAACCCAAGAAATAGCAAAAGACATTCAGCAGGAAGTTAAAGAGGCAACCACCCAGGTAACGCTTCCCACACGAAAAAATTGCGGCAGCTGCCATTTTACCGGCGGCGGCGGAGACGGGGTAAAGCATGGAGACCTTGACACCTCCCTGACCAAGCCCAACCGTATGCTGGATGTACATATGGGCGTTGACGGTAAAGATTTTTCCTGCACCAGGTGCCACACAACAGTGGACCACCATATTGCCGGACGGATCTATACAAACCCTGCCGTTGAAACAAGAAAAAGCCTTATCGAAGATGATCTGGCACCCAAAATAACCTGTGTCTCCTGCCATAGCAGCGAACCTCATAAAAACGATTCAAAAATGAATGACCATACAGATGTAGTTTCCTGTCAGGCATGCCATATTCCAACATTTGCAAGGGTGAATCCAACAAAGATGTGGTGGGACTGGTCCAAGGCTGGAAAAATGAAAGACGGCAAACCCTATGAGGAAAAAGGCCCTTTTGGAAAAGCGATTTACAAATCCATTAAAGGCGAATTCAAATGGGAAAAAAATGTAGTGCCTGAATATTTCTGGTTCAACGGCTCTTTGACCAGCACCACGGCCAATGACATCATTGATCCGGCTCAAATCGTAAAGGTCAGCCACCCGGTGGGGGATAAAAATGATCCCGAAGCCCGTATTTTTCCATTTAAAATCCACAGGGGAAAGCAACCCTACGATAAAATCCACAAAAAAATGCTGGCCCCTATGCTCTCAGGCAAAAACGGATATTGGACTACCTTTGACATGAATGATGCAATTGAACACGGCAACAAAGCCATCGGCATTCCCTATTCCGGAGAATTTGATTATGTGGAAACCACATATGCGTTTCCCATCACCCATATGGTGGCACCAAAAGAAAATGCATTAAACTGCACCCAATGCCATGCCAGAAAGAATTCCAGACTTGCCAATATTACAGGATTGTATCTGCCGGGACGAAACAAATCCGATCTTTTTGATGCAATTGGCTGGATTTCCGTTTTTGGCGCCTTGGCAGGTGTATTGCTCCATGGACTGGGACGGTTTTTCACACGCAACGGCAAGGAGGATTAAATGGCGGATAAAAAAATCATCAAAATTTATCTTTACACACGGTTTGAACGGTTGTGGCACTGGCTCCAGGCACTGATGATCATCTGCCTGATTATTACCGGTCTTGAAATTCACGGCACATACCGGTTAATGGGTTTTCAGACAGCCGTCAATGTTCATAATTTTACGGGCCTGTCCTGGCTGATCATGTTTGCCTTTTTTGTCTTCTGGCTTCTGACAACAGGAGAATGGAAGCAATATCTTCCCACAACCAAAAGACTTTTTCTGGTCATCCGGTACTATGCCTGGGATATATTTCAGGGAAAACCCCATCCGGTTCAAAAATCAAAAGGGGCAAAGCATAACCCGCTGCAGCGGCTGGCATATCTGGGAATCTCCGCCCTGCTGCTGCCGGTACAGATGATAACAGGATTACTATACTATCTGTATAATGATCTGTCAGGTGCCCTTCCCCTGGAAGTTCTTGCCGTTATGCACATGTTAATTGCACTTTTTCTGTTAAATTTTTTGATCATTCATGTTTATATGACAACCACTGGCCATTCGATTTTCAGCCATATAGCAGGTATGATAACAGGATGGGAAGAGATTTACGAGACCACAAAAATTGCCGACTGGGAAACCCAGGCCACCCGAAAGAAATAAAAAGACGGCGGCAGGAATCTTTATTCCTGCCGCCGTCTTAAACCAACCCCCTCATCCTCCCTGACAATACGCAGTAACAGCCTTGACAAATTGCCTGCCACAACAAAACATAAAAATTGCCGCTTGAATTTTTCAAGACTTTCATATAAAAAGTTATACATTCATAACTTTATTATATACAAATTACTTATGTCTCAAGAAAACAGCCGACACACTATTGTTTCAAATTCCTTGCTTTCCTGATACGGATTTGATTGAATTTTTACTATGGGACACTCTGAAACCAAGATAACTACAAAATTGATCCAATAATCTAAAACGCCCTTGCCATAAGCCTGAAAATCATTTAATGTTCTGATATTCATCTTTTAAACATTTTATTTCAACCTCGTTTTTCTTGTATGGCATATTATTTGCTATTTTTGAAAAAACATAAAAAAAGCTTTTTAAGCAAATCAAAACAACTATTAATTGGAGGAATGTATGGACCCGGTTTTTCTATCAAGATTACAATTTGCCGCAGCAACCATGTTCCATTTTCTTTTTGTACCCCTGACCCTTGGAATTTCAGTTATAATTGCCTACATGGAAACAAAGTATGCAAGAACCGGGGAAGAGGTCTATTTGAGAATGACAAAATTCTGGGGCAAACTTTTTTTAATTAATTTTGCCTTAGGTGTTGTCACAGGCATCACCCTTGAGTTCCAGTTTGGAACCAACTGGTCAAGATATTCCGAGTATGTGGGGGATGTATTTGGCTCACTTTTAGCCATTGAGGCATCTGTTGCATTTTTTCTTGAATCCACGTTCATAGGCATCTGGATTTTCGGCTGGAAAAAAATGTCAGCCAAAGCCCATGCAGGCGTTATGTGGGTTGTTGCAGCAGCAGGTAACCTATCCGGCATATGGATACTGACGGCCAATGGATTCATGCAAAATCCGGTTGGCTATACCATCAGAAACGGAAGAGCAGAACTGACTGATTTTTTTGCTGTTCTTTTTAATTATCACGGCATTCTTGAAATTTTACATGTTCTTCCTTCCGGCCTTCTGGTCAGCTCGTTTTTCATTATGGGAATTTCTGCCTATCACCTGCTTAAAAAGCAGGAAATCGATCTTTTCACCCGTTCTTTCAAAATAGCTCTCTTTGTTGGCCTTGCATCTTCAATCATAGTGGCTTTGGTTGGCGATTTTCACGGTGTCAACGTTGCTAAAACCCAACCCGCCAAGCTGGCTGCCATGGAATCCCACTGGGAAACCCAGACCCGGGCACCCATTGTTCTGTTTGCCATACCCGATGAAAGCCGGGAAAAAAATCTGATTGAGATTGGCTCAATCCCCGGCATCCTGAGCTTTTTAGGGTTTCATGATTTTAATGCAACCGTTATCGGACTCAAAGACATTCCCAAAGATGAACGTCCGCCGGTTCTGCCCACTTTTATCGGATTCAGAACAATGGTGGGAATTGGCACACTTTTGATCCTGCTGACCATTTACGGATGGTTCAAAAGAGACAAGCTCATGGAAAGCCCCACATATCTGAAATGGATGCTGTTTTCCATTCCCTTGCCCTATATTGCCATAGAAATGGGATGGGTGGTTTCAGAGGTCGGCAGACAGCCCTGGATAGTTTATGGAGTTCTTAAAACATCAGATGCCGTATCCCCAATTGCCGGAAACCAGGTTCTGTTTTCCCTGATCGGTTTTATTATCGTCTATGGCATGTTAGGGGCCCTGGGCTTTTATCTGATCAGCAAATATGCCAAACAAGGCCCTGAGGCCGCTGCAACCAAATAACTGCCAAGGGCATACTGGGTATTTGACCCGAATTTGCCACAACAAATAATGAAAGTTGCGATTTGGTTTGCTAAAACTTTTATATCAAAACATTACAGGAGTTTAAATATGTTACTTCAATATACTTGGTTTTACTTGTGGGGACTCTTATGGGCTGTATTTTTTATGACGGACGGGTTTGATTTTGGAATCGGGACACTGTATCCTTTTCTTGGCAAATCAGACCGGGACAAAAGAGTCATGATCAATTCCATAGGCCCGTTATGGGACGGAAATGAAGTCTGGTTGATCACTGCCGGGGGCGTCACCTTTGCAGCATTCCCCCAAGTGTATGCCACAATGTTTTCTTCCCTTTATACCCCTTTGATGCTGATTTTATTTGCCCTAATTTTCAGGGGAGTAGCCTTTGAATTCAGGGGAAAAATCGAAAGTAACGGCTGGAAAAAACTCTGGGATACTTTTATTTTCCTTGGCAGTTTTTTACCGGCTCTTCTTTTTGGAGTTGCATTTGCCAATATTTTTCAGGGTATCCCCTTTGACGGCGATGGCATTTATCATGGCAACACCTTAAAGTTGCTCAACCCTTACGGGCTTTTGGGGGGTGTTTTATTTGTCCTGTTATTTTTGCAGCATGGTGCAAACTGGCTCAACATCAAAACCACGGGGGAGCTTAGGGAAAGATCCATTTTGGTATCTAAAAAAATATGGCTCTTTCTGGTTCCTGTTGCCGTAATTTTTCTGATCGCAAGTTATTTTACAACCAGTCTTTATGAAAATTATTTTAAAACTCCTGCCCTGTTCCTTGTGATCCTTGCAACAGTTGCTGCACTATTTGCAACCCGTTTTTTCATTGAAAAACAACTTTTTTTTAAAGCCTGGTTTGCATCAGCATTAACGATTGTGGGCGCGATATTCTTTGGAGTTATCGGACTTTTTCCTGCACTTTTTCCCTCCAGCATGGACAAAGCATTTTCATTAACTGCATTCAACGCATCATCAAGCCCCTTAACATTAAAAATCATGCTGGGCGTTGTCCTGGTATTTATTCCCATTGTCATTATTTATCAGGCCTGGGCCTATCATTTTTTCAAGGAGCCTGTCACACAGGAAGATCTTGATATGGATGAAGCATATTAATTCTATGCTTAAGTATAAATGTAATATGATTAATCAATTATTAAAAAGGAGAATGTATTATGGACAGGTATGTATGTGACCTTTGCGGTTATGTGTATGATCCGGCAGACGGAGATCCCGATAACGGTATTGATCCTGGAACAACGTTTGAAGAGCTTCCCGAAGACTGGGTCTGCCCTATTTGCGGTGCCGGGAAAGAAGATTTTTCAAAAGAGTAACTGCTACGGGCAAACCTGGTATTGCATTCTGATATTGCGTCCTGGTTTGCCCACAATAAAAAGTTTGCCCACAACAAAAATTAAAAATCACGATTGAATTTGTCGGGATTTTATTATAAAAATTGATTATAATCGCCAGACAGATTGTCTTTTAGACAAAATACTTTTTTCTTCCTGGCTTCTTGTATTAAATTTTACCAAATTTTATCTGAGAGAGGAGGAAACAACCATGGCACTTTCTGTTGTAGATCTTTATGTAAAAGTCCTGCCGAAAACAAATTGTAAAGAGTGTGGATACCCCACATGCCTTGCTTTTGCCGGAATGGTGGTATCTGAAAAATATCCGTTAAAAAACTGCCCGCACATTGCCCTGGAAATCTTGAAGCCAGCCCAAAAAGAGCTTGAACAACAATATAAAGAAGGTAAATGGCTGAAAAAAGACATGGCAAAAGAGGCCCTTGAATGGGCAAAAAAACGGGTGGTCTCAATGCAATTAAAAGATATTGCATCCCGGATTGGAGCAAAGGTAACAACCGTTGACGATATGGATCAGATCACCCTTCCCTGCTTCAATAAAATTCTCCTGATAACCAAAGACAGCGTCCGGGATGCATCAGGCAACGAACTTACCCGCAATGAGCAGACATTTGTTTATATCCATATGGCCCAGGGAGGATCATCCCATCCGGCAGGGAAAATGAAAAGCTTTAAGGAGTTTCCCAATACCGTATCAAAAATAGTTTCCATGGAAAAGAATGTGGAAATCCCGCTTAAAAAAGCATTTGCATCCCATAGAACTGAACTCAAACAAGCGTGTGAAAATTCAGGCGGAGAAAATGTTACTGCCCAATATGAATCCTGTGATCTTGCCTTCCGGTTTACAGCATTTCCAAAAATCCCGGTAATCCTTTTATTCCGGGACGAAGAGGACGGATTTGAAGCAGACATAAAACTCTTATTTGACGAAACCATTATTGAACACCTTGACATTGAATCAATTATGTTTTTAAGCGAACATCTTTGTCAGATGCTGCTTGGCAACACTTAATCTCAATTTGTTTTTTCAGCTATTTTCCTTGTTCTTTGAATTCATCCGCCAGGTTCAAATTCACAGGGTTCAAACTTGCAGGCTTTAAATTAATACAGCACACCACTAACGGCAGGACCGGAAGGCTTTAATCGTCCGGTCTGAAGCACCACAACCCGACCATGGGAACAAAAAAAATCGTCTTTTAACCATAAGACGGTTTTGTTTGAGAGCCCTTGGAAACCAGCAAATCCAAATGTGCCCGATATGCATTTAAAAGCCTGTCTGAAAACACGTCCATCAGCCTGCGCAGAACTTGAAAACCGGCTTCCGGATGATGTTTAAAAATAGTATCCAATTTATTCCTATCAATCTTAACGGTTTTCAAGTCAGTTGCACAGACTCCGGAAGATGTATATTTTCCTGACTCTGCCATGCTGGACCAGCCAAATATTGTTCCGGGTTCAGTTAAGCTGAAATTCAGCGAAGCTCCATTTTCAACCACCAGTTTAAGACCTCCTTCCACAAGAATATAAAGACAATCGGCAACCTCTCCTTTTTCAAATATCCGGTCATCCTTCTTAAAAATCTCTTCAACACAGATATCTGCTATCTGCTCCATTATTGCATAATCTATTCCTTTAAAAAGGTCTATTTCTTTTAGAATCATTTCCAATCTCCTTTCATATGGCTCTTTTTAGGCTTAATCACACAAAATAATCTTCATGCCTCCCCAACAATTAAAACACCTTGAGGAGGCATAAAAACGGCAATTTAATACAATGTATTAGAAAAAAAATTTTCATAACAAAAAAAACTCCAAGCATAATAGGATTAAAAACAAAAAGGGGCTGAAAAAGAGGCAGCTGAAAAAGAGTAAAAAAAATGAACAAGCAAAATTGTAGGTTCTTAAAAAATCTACCTTAATACGAATGAAAAGTAAAACTTTTTATAGGGTTTTCCAAACAACTGCACACCCTAAGCCGATAAAAACAGACAACGAATGATAAAGCAATGCCGGGATAGCGAAAACCGCAGTATGGAGCAAAAGCATAGCAAAACACCTATAAAAACAGGTCTTGTTATGGATATCGCAACAGATGACAAATTAAATTAAAATAAGGTGTTTTTATATAATTTACTTATAAAATAAGCTAATATCAAGGTATATGGTTTCGATAGTTATGAAAATTTAAAATTTTTCCTTATAAAATTAAAATTAACTCTTGACAAAAACATGCTGATTTGATTAGTCTAAAAACAAAGGATATGCGATCATTCACCCTGCGGTTTAATATAACCGGCTAAAAAGTTTATTTTGATACGATTGAAATAACAGGGCGAACGAAGATACAGGGAACTCAGGAAACTGGATATTGACGTTAATCATTGAAGACGTGGAAAAGTTATATTCATAGTGATTATAAACAGCTTTTAAATTAAGGAGAACAGATGCACAAATTATTGAATGACAGCCCGGGTGAAAAAATCATGCTCCTGGGGAATGAAGCCATCGCAAGAGGTGCTGTTGAGGCAGGTGTGGCATTTGCCACAACTTATCCGGGCACCCCTTCTTCTGAAATTTCTTTGAATCTTTTTCAGATGTCTCAGGAATCAGACCTCTATTTTGAATACAGCACCAATGAAAAAGTCGCCCTGGAAGTGGCGGCTGCTGCTGCCAACTCAGGACTTCGGACCTTTTGCATGATGAAACATGTGGGATTAAATGTTGCGGCTGATCCTCTGATGACTCTGGCCTATGTCGGAGTGACCGGCGGCATGGTGATCCTGACAGCTGATGATCCGTCCATGTTTTCAAGCCAGAATGAGCAGGACAACCGTTATTATGCAAAATTCGGCAATCTGCCCATGCTTGAACCCTCATCCGTACCTGAAGCAAAAGAGATGATCAAGTATGCATTTGAACTTTCAGAGGAACTCAATCAGCCGGTACTGTTAAGAACCACTACCAGAATCAACCATTCCAATGCCTATGTGACCTTTGGTGATATAAAACCAATGCAAACCAAAGGCAGATTTGAAAAAGATCCGGGCCGATGCGTTACTGTTCCGGTGGTCTCAAGGCAACTTCATGTCAAAGTGCTTGAAAAGATGAACAGAGCAAAAGGCATTGCTGAAACCTCCGAGTTTAACTTGATTGAAGGATCTGGAAAATTTGGTATTATTGCCAATGGTGTCAGCTATCACTATGCTCAGGATGCCGTAAAAGATCTTGGTATTGAAAACGATGCAAAAATTTTACGCCTGGGATTTTCCAACCCCATGCCGGAAAAACAGATCAAAGATTTTCTGGCAGATTGCGAAAAAGTCCTTATCATCGAAGAAGGTGAACCTTTCATGGAGGAAGCTGTAAAAGCCTTTGCCCAGGAGGCCGGGATAATCATACCCATTAGTGGCAAATCAGAAGCATTGTTCTCACGCCTCTATGAATATGATCCTGCCATGGTCAGAAAAAATATGGCTGATTACTTTGGTATTGAGTACACACCAACAGAAAAACTGTCTGTCGACAATGTTCCTGAAATTCCCATGCGTCCGCCAAATCTTTGTTCAGGGTGTTCACACCGGGCAACCTTTTATGAGATTCAGCAGGCAGCCAAAGACATGGATATCATCTGCCCCAATGACATCGGCTGTTATACTCTGGGGTTTATGCCGCCTTTAAGTACGGGTGACTTTGTGATCTGCATGGGTTCTTCGGTCAGTTCTTCCTGCGGCTTCGGACAGGCCACGGATCAGAAAGTGGTCTCGGTTATCGGCGATTCCACCTTTTTCCATTCAGGCATGACAGGACTTGTCAATGCCGTATTCAACAACCACAATTTCACCCTGGTCATCCTTGAAAATGACATCACGGCCATGACAGGACACCAGCCCCATCCTGGCGTGGACATGGAAAGATTCGGCTTGGACGGATTCGGCCGGGTGAATATCGAAAAAGTGGTCAGGGCCTTTGGTGTGGAACATGTTTCCATCATCAAACCGTTCAAGGTGAAAAAGAGCATCGAAACCATCAAGGAAGCCCTGGCATACAAAGGTGTTTCCGTTATTATATCCCAGGAACCTTGTGCTTTATATGCAAAAAGCTTGAAATTGCTCAAGCCCAGAGCATTCAAGGTTTCCGACAAGTGTGTGGATCACAAGGATTGCATCAACACCATTGCCTGTCCATCCTTTTATCTTGAAGACGACAAGGTGAAAATTGATGCAGATACCTGTGTAGGGTGTGCGGTTTGTGCCCAGATATGCCCTGAAAATGCGATCACGCCTTTAAAAAAATAACCTTTAAAAAGAGGATCATATAAACAATGGAAACAACCAGATTAATCATCGTAGCTGTGGGCGGCCAGGGCAATCTTCTGGCATCCAAGGTATTGGGTGAGGCGGCACTGATTTCAGGCGTGCCGGTCAGAATGAGCGAAATACACGGAATGGCCCAGCGGGGTGGTGTTGTTGAATCAGCCATAGTTTTTGGAGATGCAACCAGTTCTATTATTTCAGACGGTGAGGCAGATATCCTGATGGGATTTGAACCTGCTGAAACATTGAGAGCCTTAAACCGGTGCAGCAAGAACACAAAAGTTATCACCAATACGGCAACCCTACCGCCTTTTACCGTATCCATCGGCAAGGGGGTTTACCCTGATGTTGAAAATGTAAAAAACCTGCTCAAAGAAAAATGTGCAAGCCTTGTTGCCATTGATGCAATGAAGCTTGCCAAAGAAGCCGGAAGCCCCATGAGTGTCAATATTGTTCTTTTGGGTGCCCTGGTCCAGTCAGGCGGACTTGGTTTTACAAAGGAAAATGTGATAGAGGCCATTAAAAGAAGGACAAAAAAAGCGTTTTTAGACATGAACCTTAACGCTTTTGAAATGGGATATGAGGCTGCAAAAAATTATAGCAGCTGACAATATGGAATGGGGAAATAAAAACAGTGGGTGCTGCCTGCTATACACTATTTCCCCATTCCATCATTGCAACAATCGAAAAAGTCACCATACTTGCTGTTCTCTATGAATAAGGAGGCAATACTCATGTCAAAACTCTTATGGCAGCCGTCAGAAGAAAGAATCAAAAATACCAATATGTATCAGTTCATGAAACTTGTGAATGAAAAATTCAACAAGGATTTAAAAGACTATCCTTCTCTTTGGGAATGGTCAGTGGACAATATTGAGGATTTCTGGTCAACCACCTGGGATTTTATCGATATCAAGGCCTCAAGATCTTATGACAAGGCCATTGATGATCCTACCAAAATGCCGGGCGCAAAATTTTTTGTTAACTCCAAACTGAATTTTGCAGAAAATCTTTTACGATTCAGAAATGATAACATAGCCTTGATCTTCAGAGGTGAAGATTCTGTTCGAAGAACCCTGACCTATAATCAGCTCTATGATGAAGTGGCAAAAACAGCAGCCTCATTAAAAGCACTTGGCATACAAAAAGGCGACAGGGTTGTTGGTTTTGTTCCCAATATGCCCGAAAGTATTATTGCCATGCTGGCCACCACAAGCCTGGGTGGAATCTGGTCTTCCTGCTCTCCTGATTTTGGTATCAAAGGGGTTCTGGACAGGTTCGGCCAAACCCAGCCCAAGGTATTGTTTACGGCTGACGGATATTTTTTTAAGGGCAAACCTTTGGACAGCATCAAAAGAATTGCCGGCATTGTCAAGGAAATCCCCTCCATTGAAAAAATTGTTGTAATTCCCTATGTATCAGAAGAAGCGGATATAAGCTCTTTACCAAATGCTGTCCCCTTCAAGGATTTCAAAGATCCTGATGCCACTGAAATCAAATTCGAGCAGATGAATTTTGATGATCCGCTTTATATAATGTATTCTTCAGGAACAACCGGACTGCCCAAATGCATGGTGCAAAGTGTGGGAGGTGTACTTTTACACCAGAAAAAAGAATTGGTTCTGCATACGGACTTGAAACAAGAAGACACCATTTTTTATTTTACCACCTGTGGCTGGATGATGTGGAACTGGCTGACCACATCCTTGAGTGTGGGCGCAACCCTTGTTCTTTATGACGGCAATCCGTTCCACCCCGGCCCTGATACGTTATGGAAAATGGCCCAGGATGAAAAAATAACTATTTTCGGAACCAGTGCAGGCTATATTGAAGCTTTAAAAAATGCAGACGTGAAACCCAGACAACAATTTGATCTGTCTGCTTTAAAATCAGTTCTTTCAACCGGCTCACCCTTATCTGATGAAAATTTTGAATTCATTTACAATGAAATAAAAGAAGATCTCCAGCTATCCTCCATCTCCGGGGGATCAGACCTTAACGGCTGTTTTGCATTAGGCAATCCAATGGGTCCGGTCTATACAGGAGAACTTCAATGCCGTGGACTTGGCATGAAGGTTTATGCCTATGATGAAACCGGAACTCCCGTGGTGGGCAAACAGGCTGAACTTGTCTGTACCGCACCCTTCCCTTCCATGCCCATTTTTTTCTGGGGGGATGAGGATGGATCAAAATATCATTCTGCCTATTTTGATGAATATCCGGGAATCTGGACTCATGGCGATTTTATCATGGTCACTGAAAATGGTGGTGTGATCATGTTCGGCCGGTCGGATACCACACTGAACCCAGGTGGTGTAAGGATCGGTACTGCAGAAATCTACCGTCGCCTGGATGCCATGGAAGAGCTTGAAGATTCTGTTGTTGTGGGACAATCCTGGGACAATGACATCAGGGTTATCCTCTTTGTTAAGCTTGCCAATGGATTTGATCTTACTGACGAACTTCAAAATAAAATCAGGGCAGACATCAGAGCCAATGCTTCCCCAAGACATGTGCCTGCTAAAATCATTGAATGCCCGGACGTTCCCTATACGCTCAACATGAAAAAAGTCGAGCTGGCAGTCAAAAAAATGATTGAAGGCAAAGAAGTGAAAAACAAGGATGCTTTAAAAAATCCAGAAGCCCTTGACTTCTTTGGCAATATTAAAGAACTTAAATCCTAATTTTTTACACTCCCCCCCCCTTTGGATGAATCCCAATGATTCCAAAGGGGTTCATAACAAGATCTCTCCCCCCTGAAATATTCTCATATAGATTTTTTTCGTGTTATTTTTTGATTCAGCTGTGATCATAATCATCCCGCAACCCAATGGAACTTGTCATTTTTTTTGTTTAAAACCTTTAATTTTATCGAAATTTCCCGAAAAATAAAGGATGCCATATTTTGTTGTTTACATTGGGTTCCATATGTTTTAAATTTTTCAGTTAATTAAGTTTGAAGTATTGGGGTTAAAATTTGAAATATTGGGGTTGAAAATAAAAAACAAGAGAGAGGTTCTATGGCTTCAGAAGCAATATCCACTGATAGTATTGAAAAAATCAAAGCACAGTTTGAACAAATAGCTGTAAAATCAGGATTGGATCATGAACAATTCCATTCCATCCTGCACGCTTTTTGTTGTGAGAACACTCTGGATGTGAGTGAAGATAAACATCTGGTTCGTGCAGAGTTAAACCGGCTTCAACTGGTTTTGGAAAATTTAATCACCCGGGCTGAAGACCCGGATGCTGAAACGCGAAAATTATTAACCGTCCAGGATATGGGAGTGTTATGGCACTGTCTTAAAGGTATTTCAAAAGTTTTAATCAGAAACATTAAACCGGTAATTGAATCCAGAAGACAACTCAGAAGGCAGGCCAGGATGGAAGGTCAGCTTTTTTCACTTCCCAGGCAAAAAGCACTGAGCATAGGTGCGGTAACAAAAAAATTTGAAGCTGAAAACGCATCGCTGAACAGCAAAATAGAAGAAATGATCCGCGTTGCAGAAGAAGCGGAATCAAAAAACAAACAAGCCATTGCAGACCTCAATTCAAAACAGAAAACACAAATTGACTCTTTGAATTCCAAAATCAAAGAGATGGCTGATGCGGCCAAGGAAGTTGAAAAGCATCACAATAAAACTATTGCTGATCTTGAAGCCAAGAATAAAAAAGAAATTGAAGATCTAAACAAAAAAACAGAAGAAATTGCTGCCGCCGCGATAAAAGAAGCTGATATCCTTAACCGGAAAAACACAGAAGAGCTTGAGGCAAAATACCAGAAGGCCATAGAAGAACTTGAAGCAAAACATAAAAACCAATTGATAGTCTTGACTGACAGAGAAAAAGAACTCACTGCCGCTGCAAGTGAAGCTGAGATTAGCCACAAAAAAATTATTAAAGAACTTGAAGCAAAACATAAAAACCAATTGCAAGCCTTGAACATAAAAATAGATGAACTCACTGCCACTGCAAGTGAAGCCGATATCAGGAACAAAAAAACCGCAGAAGAACTTGAGACAAAATACCAGAAGGCCATAGAAGAACTTGAAGCAAAACATAAAAACCAATTGGCAGCATTGACTGACAGAGAAAAAGAACTCACTGCCGCTGCAAGTAAAGCTGAGATTAACCACAAAAAAATTATTGAAGAACTTGAAGTAAAATACCAGGGAAAAATGGCAGAAATTTCGGAAAAGCTAAATAGTGAATATACAGAAAAACAGACTGCCTGGGATACCCTTGAAAAAAAGCTTAAAAACACAATTGCAGAACTCACAGAAACACAGACACAACTTTTAAGCAAAAATGACACACTCACAAAAGAGTTTGACCAGACCAAGCAAAATATGGAAGAGACGTACCGAAAAGAAATTGAAACTCAGGTGGAAAAATCTATCCTGACGGAAAAGGAAAAAGCCGACACCAGGGAATCGGAACTTCAGGACGAGATCAAAAAAATACGGGAAGATTATGAGGAAAAAATAAAAGGTCTTGAAGAAAAGGCAATCAAAACAACTCCTAAAAAAAAGAAGACACCGGCAAAAGCACAGAAAAAAGCCAAATCAAAGGCAAAAAAAGCTGCAAAGGTAAAAGCTTAAATCCTTGAACCCCTCGGGTTGGGCCGGACCCCAAGCCCAACCCGCAAACTTTGCAAACCCTTCTGAAGATCTTCTCATTTGAAATGCTACAAATACGATATAAATTTCAGCAACCAGCCAACTCTTAACTTGTGTATTTCCCTTTTTCTATAACAGCCATGGGCAAACCTGGCATTTTATTTGAAATTTACCCGCAACACAACCTTAAAGAGATCTGATTTCAACAGGTTAAAAGTCCTTTTATGTGAAAGTATTAAAAAATTCATACAGAGACTTTAAATTTTTGTTGTGAGCAAATCTGATCGAAAACCCAGGTCTGCCCGTGGCAGTTATATAAAAAGTTGAAAAATAAAGGCAAACTGATTATTGTATGCAAAATATTTTTGTTTAGAAACAAACAGATACTTATAACAAAGGGTCATATTTTTTAGGATGTCAAAAATGCAAGATAAATTAAATCTCCCTTCGGAGTCAGATATAAAAAAAAATCTCACGTTAGATGATAAAAAATTGCCAAGCTTTCCACAGGTAGCTGCAAAGCTGCTAAAAATATCCGGGGATAAAACATCCTCACTGCCCGACATATCAAAAATTGTAGAAACAGATCCGAGTATTTCCATCAGGGTACTTGAGATTGTCAACTCAGCCATGTACGGACTTGGGAAAAAAGTTACATCCCTTTCCGAAGCTGTTGTGTTTTTAGGCGTGGATGAAATAAAAAGGCTGGCTATCGGGATGACGGTCTTTGAAAAAATGTTCAAATTCGGCCATGCCAAACAGTTTGACAGGCTCCTTTTCTGGCGGCACTGTATTTGCGTTGCCGTATTAAGTATGGAAATTGCCAAAGAAACCGGATATGCTGACCCTGAAGAAGCTTATATTGCAGGGCTTATTCATGATATAGGCAAAATATTTCTCGATATCAAAGGCAAAAAAGATTATAATGACTTCATACTCGAACTATCCTTATCTACAGATCTGGTTATTGAAAAAGAACGCAGTACAATTGGGATAGGCCATGATGATGTAGGTGCTTTTTTCTGTTCATTGTGGGAACTGCCTGAAAAATTAATCATCGCAGTCAAATATCATCACCAGCCCTTTGAACATAAAGACTTGACCAAAGAAGAGATACAGTTGATTTCCATTGTATCTTTAGCAAACTTCCTGTGCTGGACACAAGGAATCGGATCTTTTGATTTTATCCGTCCCCCAGTACTTGCACCTGAAGTTGAAAAAACAATACGTCTGGACAAAATTGATATTATCAAATGCATTCTTCAAATGAACAAGGAAGTTGAAAATATTTCCAAATTTTATCATTTTGTTTTCCCATCCATCAGTCAGCTAAGGGAAAACTTACTCTGGGCCAATCTTAAACTCTCAAAAGCAAATACAAAATATTATTACCAGAAAAACCCCTTAACAAAATCCCAGGATATGGCTCAAACCAAGAATTCAGGCAGCATGCCATCCGATATGGCACTTGAGCTTGGCAAACCCCTTGCCAAAGCAAAAAGCATCAAAGAAGTTCTCGATATCGTCATGTATCAGGTCGGCCGTATTTTTCAACCCCAGCACTGGTCTATACTGTTAAAAGATCCAAAAACCTCGGACATGGTTTTTTCTGTTGTGGTGGGGACAAATAAAAAAAAGCTGCAAGGGCTAAAACTTCCCAAAGGAGAAGGGGTCGCAGGGCATATCATGGAAACCGGAGAATCTTTGATCATTAGAGATGTTGCACAAGATAAACGGTTCAGCGTCCGGGTTGATAAGTATACAGGATTTAAAACCAATTCCATAATAGGCACCCCTCTTAAAACCGATGCAAAAATTTTTGGTGTTATTGAACTGATCAATAGAATTAATGAAGATCCTTTCACCTCCCTGGACTTAAAAATTTTATCCTCAATTGCTGAATATGCTGCCATTGCCATTGAAAGATCTTATTATAATCAGGCACTGACAAATCTTGCCACAAAGGATTCATTGACCGGCCTTAAAAACCGGTGGAGCTTTGAGCATGCCATCGGCAATGAGAAGGAAGTCCTTCGAAGGTATGGCACCATTTTTTCCATATTGATTATTAAAATCAAAAGATTCCGGCGAATCAATGAAACAATGGGACAATCTGCCGAAGATAAGATTCTGAAAGAAATGGCTCTTATTTTGAGTAAAATTAAACGCCAAAAGGATGAAATTTTCCGTTATGGCGAGGACTCATTTATCCTGCTTTTGCCCCAGACTTACGCGGATGGGACAAAAACAGCAAAACAAAAAATCACAGACGCTTTTTCACTGGCTCTTTGCCAAAAGGACACCTCACCAATACAAATAGATATCTTTCCCCATACTCTTAGCGCTAAAGATTCGGGGCAGTTAAAAAATATTGTGGGTAATTTCCTGTCCAAATCAAAAGTTCTCTTAAACGAAGACACGATTGAAGATTTTGAAGACAGCCTGCATCCGATTCTGGAACAGGATCACACTGAAGCCTCCCCTGAAATTAAAAACAAACAGACCTTTGGCAAACTCGTATCATTAGGGGGAAGGTTTATTCGCCTAAAGACAGGGGAATCCGGCCATATCAGAGTGGAAAAGCTGTCCATGCTGTCCATTGGTTTCAGAATTTCAAAATCACACAGAATACAAGTCAATGATTTTCTGGACATACAATTCACTCTGGACAATATAAATAAGGCAATTATAAAAAGACGAATTATGGTCATAAAAATAAAAGGCAATTATATTGATGCGGATTTCTATAATCCGCCACCCTATGCAAAAAATCTTGGATTTTACCTTATGGGCGGTTGATCAGAAAACAGTCCTTTACTTTAAACAAATTCAATGGCAAGGCTAAAGCCCTGCCATCAAAAAGAAGCTGCAATCAAAAAAGCGGGGAGAAATTTAACTCAAAACAATAATGATCCTTCCCGCCAACTCTTTCAATCAATGGGATTTCACCCCCAATCATAAGTCTTCAAGTGATACAATATCTGAAATATTCAACTCAAGCATTTTTATGCTCACCAGGGCTTTTTTTGAATTTCGTGCCAGAGCAGGAAACTGTTCTCCTTGTGCCTCAAGTTCAAGCAGCAACTCTTTTACCTTGAGAATTTTATCGTTAATTGCATTGATATCAGACGAGTTTTTCATGGCCATCATTCCTTTTCACTATTGTTTTTTCCGCAGATCCTTAAACCGTTTTGCCTTAACTTCATACCGCGGCAGACTGCCATAATCATAGTATTCAATTTGATACCTCAGGTTTGTTTTCAGTCTGAGCTGATCGATCAGGGTATTTTCCACACTGAGCCTGGTCACCTCGGGCAGGAGTTCTACTTTCAGCTTTATCCTGTCCACATCGCCCTGTTTGTCCACGATAATCTCAAACTCGTCGCCCAGGCCGTCAATGGATCTGACTACCTCTTCTATGGCAGCCGGTGAAAACAGCACCCCTTTGACCTTTGTAATGTCATCGGAACGTCCCAGAACACCGCCTTTGATCAATCGAAACGTTCGGCCGCAGGTACACGATTCCGAATCCCATTCAATCACATCCTTGGAATCAAACCGGACACAGGGCTGGGCAATTCTGTCCAAGGCAGTTATGATCATTTTTCCTCTCCGGCCAGGCTCTTCTATGATATGACCTGTTTCAATATCTTCAATTTCCACAAGGAACATGGCTTCATTCACATGCATGCCGTGGGGCTGATCCTCACACTCGTATGCCCATGCACCGATCTCAGTTGCACCGCAATGGTCATAGACCTTGGCACCCCAGGCATCTTCCATTCTTTTTTTCGTACTGGGAATGCCGGCACCCGGCTCTCCTGCACAGGTAATTTTGCTGATGGACAATTCCCGGGAATCAATTCCCATCTTGTTCTTTGCCACATCAGCCATGTTTAACACATAGGTCGGGGTGGCCATCATGGCGGTGGCATTCAGTTCCTGAATTTTCAAAATCCGGGCCTGGGTATCCAGTATCCCGCCGGGAACCACTTCACAACCCAGCTTTTCAGAGCCATAATGAGCCGCCCAGAACGCAACAAAAATATTATACCCAAAAGGAAGAAACACACGATCTTTTGCGCGATACCCCTGGGACCACAGGATAAAGGCCCAGCATTCAGCCCACCAGTCCCAATCCTGCAGGGTATCGGGTTGATATACCGGCTGTCCGGTAGTGCCGCTGGTCTGACGAAAGGCTGAAACCTCTTCCAATGGAACACACAGGGCATCTCCATAGGGATAGGGATCTTTTTTCTGAATATCTCTCATCATGGATTTTTCAACCTTTGGAATCTTCTTGATATCATCAAAGGACCGGATATCATCAGGGGTTAACCCTGCTGTATCATAGAGTGCCCTGTGAAATTTTGAATGGGTATAGGCCCAGGTCAATATTCGCTTGAATTTTTTAAATTGCAGTTGTTTAAGTTTTTCCCGGGGCATTGTCTCCAGTAACGGATTCCAATATTTTTGACGATTCATCTGCTTTTCCTTACATAATGGTTTTAAATAGCGGGGACATGGTTTTTCATGCGGCCATTTAAACCTTATACCCCGCCATTTCAAATATTTCATTCCGACCAAATAATTTTTTATTAACTGGTGATATGCGCGACACATGTTCTATGGCTTAACGATTTTTTTCCATGCTTTGTTTTACAAAATCAACAATTTTTCTGCCGTCAAATCCTTTTTTATTCATCTTTTCAACATATTGATCAATAACCGGCTCAATGGCATTTTTCCATTTTTCAGATTCCTCATCACTGAGTTCAATCACTTCATGCCCAAGGCTTTTAAAATAGGCCAGCCCTGTCTTATCGCTTTCATCCCATGCCTGACCGTGCTTTACAATCCATTCTTTGTTGATTTGACTGATAATTTCCTGAAGATCTGCCGGGATTGAGTTCCATTTTCTCTTGTTCATAACAACATAAAATGATGAAGTATATGCAATTGAAGTACTCATGGTCAGGAAATCAGTGACTTCCCCCATTCGCCAGCCTTTGTTTGTTTCAATGGGATACATGGCTCCTTGAACAATATTTTTTTGAAGGCTTGAATAAAGTTCGGGCATGGGAAGAGAGACCGGAGTACCCCCAAGGGCATTGATTACCATTGCACTTGTACCATGGCCCCGAAGTTTCATGCCTTGAAAATCCGCCATGGTTCGAACAGCCTTTCCCTTTGTATGAAGAAGGCCTGCACCATGAGCATGAAGATACATCACCCGGGTATCGGACAATTCTTTGGGCTTGAATTCATCGTACAGCTCATTTACCACTTTGGTGGCCTGAACACCGCTGGTATACCCAAGGGGCAGATCAGCAGCTTCCAAAACTGGAAATCTTCCCCGGGTATAGGCAAACAATGCCAGGCCCACATCAGAAAGCCCAACTACCACACCGTCATAAACCTGTTTAGACTTGCTCAGTGTCCCTCCTGGATAATATTCAACCACCACCTTGCCATCTGTTCGTTTTTTCACTTCATCGCACCAGCCTTGAGCCAGTTTGCTTTGAACATGGGTGGGGGGGAAAAAATTGGAATAGGTTAATTTAATGGGTTTGGCATAAATAATTGAACTAAAGAAAAATGCACAGAACACAATGAGGGCAATCCGAAAACACATAAAATTTTTCATTTTATCGATCTCCTTGGTTAAAGTAGTCATACGATCTTCAGTTGAACGATTACATCACCTCCTTTCATATTTTTTTGACATTTTTTTTAAAACCGGTCAGATCCAGTTGCCACAAATCAGTGCCAACAGCTAATGATACATAACTATACTGAAAAAAATCATCACACAAGAGGGATATAACAGGGGTAAAACAGGTATAAAATATACCAGGTCATATAAAATTTTGATAACACTCAATAGTGACCTTAATTATTTATTGCGAACAGACCCGTGGGAAACACCAGGTCTGTCTGTGGCAGTTATTCAGTGGAAGATAAAAAAGTCTGAAGGTTGATGGATTTATTGGTAATGCCGACCTTTTTCCTGATACGTTTGCGATAAAATTCAACGGTTTTTCCGGATAAATTTAAAATCTGAGCTATTTCCTTGGTTGTCTTTCCGTATTTAACCATATTTGCCACCTGAATCTCAGATGGAGTAAGATTTAAGAATTCCAGGGAAAGTTTATGCAAAAAAGGGGAAACAATATCATACAGGGTTGATTCCATGATATCCAGGCACCCTTGCTGACTGTCGCTGAGATTGTCTTCCCTTATTCTCTCAATATAAGGAATAATAAGTTCCCTGACATTTAAAACCATTCTTTCTTCAAGCACGGTTTTATCTTCTTCTCTTTTCTTTAACAGAACCCGTAAAGCAGTATTCACTTCTTCAAGGTTTCTAGTTTTATTTTCAAGCTCCCTGGTTCTTTGTTTAATCCTGAGTTCCAGCAGATTCTTTTCTTTTTTATGCTTTGAAATATCGGTAACAATGGCAAAACTGCCCTTAAACTTACCATTGTCATCAAAATAAGGGGTCGGGGTCATAATGGCATGAAGTTTAGACCCGTCTTTTCTGGTCCACACAATTTCATAGGGGTGGCTTTCCCCTTTTTGGCGTTTTTCATGCTGCGCAAAAAGAATTTTTTTATTCTCGTCATCTAGAAATTGATCAACTTTCCAACCTATGATCTCATTTTGCGTGCGTCCCCACATCCGGCAGAGCATCTCGTTGGCATAGGTAGCCACCTGGTTTTCATCAACTTCCGTCAAGCCGTGCCCCATGGTTTCAACAAGTTTTCGATACCGCTTTTCGCTGTTTGATAAGGCTTTTTCTCTGTCAGGCTTTGGTAAAATCATCGTTCCATTTTTAAAGTTATTCGATTTTTTTCCCGGCTGTCTTTTCAATAACCGATATTATCCAGTCTCCCAGCGTTTTTCTACCAACTGATCCTATTTTTTTTCTGATCAGTTTCAAATCAAGCTCAGCCCTTGCCATTGTCTTGTGCCCGCCAGCAGACCCAAACATGGAAAACGCTTCTTTTACAGTATTTCCAGCCCCTTTTCTCAAACCGTCATTTCGAATGATAATTATCAGTTTTTTTTCATACACACCTGAAATAATGCTCCAGTTAACCTTTGAAATGGTTAAAAAAAAGTCTGCCACAACAACCAGTTCATCAGGTTTGGAAACATTGCCGGCATGAAAAAAAATCCGGTTGTTGATCACTTTTCGGCCCCTTATGGCCCTGCCTAAAAAATCAAGATCCTCCTGGGTAAAAGCTGCTCTTTCCACTTTGGTGACAATATTATTATCTGCATACTGATACAGGTATTGGAAAGCCCGAATATCTTTCAGGCTTGCCTGCCGAGTAAAATCAGATGTGTCGGTTTTAATTCCCAGCATCAGGGCTGCTGCAAGCCGTGCAGAAGGTTTTATTTTTTTTGATTTTAAATATTCGGTCATAATAGTGGAACAGGCACCGTATTCAGGACGTATATCAACATAGGCTGCCTCATCAAAACTTATTGGATGGTGATCAATAATAGCATCAAAACAAAACCCTGAAAATTGTTCATTATGATCCGGCTGGGAGTCCACCACCACAAAAACATTAAAATTTTCTTTTTGAATATCATCCAATACCATAAGACCCGGTTCTGTATATTCAATCATGGCAAGGTTATCGGGCCGGCTTATCTTGTTGAAATGGGCAATACAAACTTCACTGACCTTTCGCCACAGCAATCGTTTAATCACCATGGCACTGGCAATGGCATCTGGATCGGCATTGATAACTACAAGGACTTTTGAACTTCCTGTGAAAAGGTTAAAAAACCGTTTGAGTTTTTCCCGGTTACTCATCTGCTGTTTTCCTCTTATTGCTGCTAAAGAACAGGGTCAACGTTATAAAAGAATATCCAATAATGGCAAAAATTGCAAACCAACCGTAAAAAACACCCAGAGGCGCAAGAACTACCGCAGTCAACCAGTGAATACAGATCACCGTTGCAGAATGCAATTTTATGGGAAAATCATCAAACCTGCAAATAACGGATAATCCGCACAGGTTCCAGCCATAAAGGGAAGCAAACACATGCATATGTATCAGCCATTTTGTTTTTAAAGGGTCATACCCTTCAGACATTTGCAAAAATATATAGGCAATGCCGGTTATTGCGGTAAAGATTAAAAATCCGATCCCGGATGTTAAAAAAAGCTTTTGCTGAATTTTATCTGCAAACTTCGAGTAAAGGTAAAATACGGTTACAACAGCCACAAAAAGTGCTGACGTCACAAAAACCTGGGGAATAAATCGTTCAAATAAAATAAAAACAAAAAAAATGATCACACCAAGAGTAATGATCCAGAAACACAATTCCATAAGCAACTTGACCCAAGATGCTTCTATCTTTTTCAACATTGAAAAAACCACTGACAAAGAGATCAGAGACAATGGAAAAGAAAATCCCAGAAAAAATGTATTCAGGGTCAATTTTTCCATATTCACGAAATTAAAGTATTCATTATTTAAAATAACCAGTGTTGCAATAACAAGCCCGCAGGAAAGACACAACAGCGATGCCTGATGAAATTTTTCAGAGACCGGTTCTCCGGGCTTAAAAAAAAGAAAAGGCAAAAATGAAAATTTATCCGTACGGATTTTTTCCACCAGAACAAACAGTATAATGGAGACAAGGATGGTAATTGGATAGAGTTTTAAAAAAGCTGAAAACGCATAAATAAGCGAGCCTGAAAAAAAAAACCACACTGTTTTGGATACCGTCTCTTTGCCCTGTGTATAATAAAGGAGAATGGTGCCCCCGGTGCAAAGATTAAAAAGAAAAATATGAAGCCGTTCAAAACTATAATTATCTGCCGGAAAATAAATATGAACAAACCCGAAAACAAGGGCAATGATCATTAAAAAAGAGAAAAGAAGTTTTAATTTTATACTCATGTTGATCTACCTTAATAATTGTGTTGGTGATGAGGCTATATAAAATCGAAAAAATTTTATCTGCCAAGAGTGTCTTTTAAGGCCCTCAAAAGTGTTTTATGCTGAAATAAAAACCCGTTTTTCAACAATTTTTCAGGTTTCACGCGTGCGCTGGCCAAAAGGGTTTCTTTTCCCATTTGCCCCCATAAAACAAGGGCCACAAACCTTGGAATGACAAAAAATACTTGTTTTGAAAAAACTTTTGCCAATGTTTTTGAAAATTCTTTGTTGGTGACAGGATTTGGTGCAGTAAGGTTAACCTTTCCTTGGATCTTATCATTGTTTAAAATATGCAAAATTCCTGACACTGCATCATCCATACTGATCCAGCTCATATATTGCCCACCGCGTGAAAGCCTGACCCCGCAACCAATCTTAAACGGCAGTTCCATTCTTGCCAAAGCGCCGCCGGAAGGCGTAAGTACCACACCGATTCTGAGTTGAACAGTTCGAATCCCGGCCTTTTGTGCATCAGCGGACGCATCTTCCCATTGCCTGCAAACCTTTGAGATAAAACAATTACCCATACTTGAGGCTTCTGTTAACATTGCAGCGCCTCCTTCACCATAATATCCAATGGCCGAAGAAGAGATAAAAACCTCGGGTTTATGATCAAGACTTTTCATTTTATCCACAAGCAGGCGAGTGGGAATTATCCTGGAGTCAATAATCTGTTTTTTTTGCCGGTCCGTCCACCTTCCTCTGGAAATATCAACCCCGTTCAAATTGATAACAGCATCAATGTGTCCGATAGTTTCAAGGTCAAGAATACCCTTGTACGGATCCCAGAAATATTCGCCTGGTGACAAGTCCTTATCTGTTCGCACCAGACGGACAACCTCATGACCACAGGTTTGCAAAAAAGGAACCAGCATACTTCCTATGGTTCCGCTTGCACCTGAAACAAGAATTCTTTTCTTTTTGTCTCCTATTTTATTTTCATTTCTATTGGCATGATGCTCCAGGTCATATTTTAAAACCCTGTGCCGGTAGGCAAACATTCTTTCAAACTCTTTTTTGGCCACCCTGTAAAACGGCCTGCTTAACCAGCCAAACGGCAGTTTAAATTCAACCCTATCCTCCATGATGGAACTTTGCAGACCATCAGGATAAAACCTGTGGGTATGTTCCCATTTGGAAAACGGCCCTTTTATCTGCCTGTCTTTGAACACCTTGTTTTCCTGATAATCGAAATGTTCGGCTTCCCAGACCATGGGTATCTTAAAAACACTTAGCCTGAAAATTACTTTTACTCCTTTTTTAACACCATCACCACTGCGGGCGATCATTTTTAATGGTGCCCAGGGAGGGGTCAACCGCAGAATGGCTCCGTTTCTTTCATGCCAGGCAAAAAGCCTTTGGACGGGTGCATTAATTTTTGTTGTTTTTATATAAATAGCATGGCTCATATTTTACTCTAAAAAATAAATGATTCATTGATTTTACGCACCTTATACTATAATAATAATCTTGTTAAAACCCTTTTATCAGTAAGGAAAATTTAAAAACTCAAGGCACACTCTTTGCATTATTTTGCAATAAGACGATGACACTTAAGAGTGATGAAATAATTCATCAGCTGATTTTAATTGATTATTATTTGGAGGAGCAAAAAACAATGGATAAATATCAATGTGTTTGTGGATATGTGTATGACCCGGCAAACGGCGATCCTGACAATGGAATTGAACCTGGAACTTCTTTTGAAAATCTGCCCGAAGAATGGGTATGCCCCCTTTGCGGCGCTTCAAAAGAAAATTTTGAAAAAAAAGATTAAGGTTCAATAACTGCCACGGGCAGACCTGGTCTTTCAACCATGTTTGCCCACAACAAAGCTTGAAAGTCACTGTTTAGATTTTTAAAGACTTTCATATAAAAAAAGGAGGCAAAACATCAAATGTATAAACCCATTGAAATAGCGGATGGGATCTATTCTGTCGGATGCCGGGACTGGGATATTCGGGATTTCCATGGTTACTCCACCTATGAAGGTACAACCTATAATGCATTTTTAGTACTGGGTGAAAAAAATATTCTCATTGATACTGTAAAAGAAAAATTTTGCGACGAACTGCTTTCCAATATCAGCCAGATTATTGATCCAAAGAAAATTGATATACTGATCAGCAATCATACGGAAATGGATCATTCCGGAGCCATCCCCAGAGTGATGCATAAAATAGGAGAAAACAAACCGCTCTATTGTTCAAAAATGGGCGCGAAAAACCTGAAAAGCCATTTTAACCGTGACTTTAATTTCCAGGTTGTGGGAAGTGGCGATGAACTTAAAATCGGGAACCGGACATTTTCGTTTCTTGAGACAAGAATGCTTCACTGGCCGGACAGCATGTTTACATATCTTGTGGAGGATGCCATCCTTTTTTCAAGTGATGCCTTTGGACAACACTATAGCGGAGACATGTTCTTTGATGATCAAATTGGAGATGCGATCATGTCCCACGCAAAAAAGTATTATGCCAATATTCTGCTTCACTTTTCACCAAGGGTTCAGGCACTTTTAAAAGATGTTGCAAAAATGAACCTGAAAATCAATATGATCTGTCCGGATCACGGCATTATCTGGCGAAACAATCCATCAAAAATCATTGAAGCTTATGACAAATGGTCCAGACAGGAACCTTCCAAAAAAGTGGTTGTCATTTTTGATTCCATGTGGGAAAGTACCGCCAAAATGGCAAGGTCCATTACCAATGGGATTGAGTCAAAAGATGTGAGTGTAAGGCTTATGAACACACGCAAATGGCACAGAAGTGATATCATGACGGAAATTATTGATGCCGGAGCTATTGCCGTGGGCTCTCCTACCCTGAACAACGGTATTTTCCCGGTAATTGCAGATGTCATGACATATGTCAAAGGATTACGGCCCCAGAATAAAATTGCAGCAGCATTTGGTTCTTACGGATGGAGCGGTGAAGCTGTTAAAATACTGAATAAGGATTTTTCTGAAATGAAGTGGGATATTATTGACGACGGCGTTAAAGTTAAATATGTTCCAGATGAAGATGATCTGAACAGATGTTTTGATCTGGGGGTAAAAATAGCGAAAACATTAAAGAAAAAACTATCTTAAAAAAAGAGAATCTGGAGGAAAGAATGCCTAACGAATTTAATGCAAATGAAATTTTTGAAATTGCTATAAAAATCGAACAAAATGGTGCAATATTTTATCGAGATGCTGCAAAACAAATAAAAGAAGAAAACCATAAAGAATTTCTCCTTGAGCTGGCAAAAATGGAAGATGAGCATGAAGCCACCTTTGTCAATATGCAAAAAGATTTGCAAGACGAGGAAAAAACCTCTACAACCTTTGATCCTGATGATGAGACAGTTCTTTATTTAAAAGCACTCGCAGATATCCGGGTCTTTTTTGAAAAAGGTCAGCCTGACAACAGCTTTAAAGGCATATTAAACAGTGCTATTCAGGCAGAAAAAGATTCCATCGCATTTTACCTTGGCATGAAAGAACTGGTCCCCGCAAAACTGGGCCAATCAAAAATTGATGCGATTATCAAAGAGGAAATGAGCCATATAAGACTTCTTGCAGGAAAATTAACCAAATAATATTATTTTGTTTTGTTAATTTAAAAACCCCACTGTACCATACCCTATCCATACAGTGGGGTTTTATTTATCCGCTTAACCCGGCTCTAAAATTTTCAAAAGCACACTTGATTTTTAAAAGCACGCTTAGGATTTCCAAAGGCCATGAAGATTGCAATAGGCTCTTGCCACAACTTTTGCAGCATCAGTTTTAAATTCAGCTTCAGGCGCACTTGAAGGTGTCAGCATCTGTCTTTGCACAAACGTATTATCCTCTGACGCAAGCTCAATCCACTCAATCCAGTGATCATTGCCCATGGGATGGGCAACACTTCCCACCTTTACCAGGTATCCGCCATCAAGTTTTTCAATCACGGGTACATGTTTTTCCAATGCCGCATCCACTGTATTCTCAACCAGACGGTCCATTGCCTGACCACAACACATTACGGGCGGTTTTTCTCCATGAAGTACCTGTACAATATTTCCACATTTGCCGCATTTGTAAATACCAAGTTTTTCAGCCATTGAATCTCTCCTTGCTCATGTTTTATAATTATTATAATCAACCAAAAAAGAAGTTTTGGATCTAAAAAAACCGACGAAAAAAAATAACAACTCAAGATATAGAACATCTTATATGCTAGTTATAAAAATTTTTCCAGCAATATTTCAGATTTATTCCCGGTTAAAATCCCACTGCAAATATTTTCCGCCAGTTGTTCTTCATTTTTGGTAACTGCTTTAAAAATAGAGGCCATTTGATAATAAATTTCGTCTTGGGATTTTAAAGCGAAATAGGAAATAGACGAGTCAACACTTTTCCTTTTTTTTCCAACTTTTAATTTGGACATCTTTGATCCCCCCTAAAATATTTTATTATACCCTCATATTACGATTAACCTTGCAAACACCGTACCAGTCAATCAAAACAAGGAGATTTATGTTCGCCTCCTTATCTTTTTATAAACTGCCATTACAGACAAGCTGCCACAATAAAAAGCAAAAAAAATCTGACTCCAATATATTATAAAAGCCTTCATATAAAAGCCTTTAAAAATTCAAACAGCGATATTTATGTTTTGTTGTGGCAAAATCCAGACAAAAAACCAGGTCTGCCGTGGCAATTATTCAGCAAATCGTTATGCCTGATAAAAACAAAAGGCAGTCAATAAAAACAAAAGAAACAGTCATGTCTCAAACAACCGTATCAATTATCAACAACAGAAAATACAACTATGTCCCATATTAAACAAAGACTGTGATGATAAAAAAAAATTGGATTTAAAAAATTGATTTTTTATACTAACAGAAATTTAAATATTTTTTCAAGACCTTATTTTTTTAATTTTCAATCCCGGCTCACCATTTGTTGAAACACAAAAAAAGTCCGCCCGGAATGGCCTTGAACAGCCATATCCAGACGGACAAAAAAAACATTCAAAATTCAACCGGCAGCCTAACAAACCAACAAATTATTCATTCCTTTTATCCAAGAACTCTTGCAATCTGCGATTCCAATTGTTCTTTTGGCAGGGCACCAATCAACTTGTCAATAATCCGGCCATTTTTTACCAGGAACATGGTAGGAATACTTGAGATGGAATATCTTGAGCCAATCATGGGATTTTCATCTACATTCAGCTTGGCGATTTTTAATCTGCCCCTGTATTTTATCGCAAGTTCATCCATAATCGGGCCAATTGCCTTGCATGGCCCACACCAAGGTGCCCAGCAATCCACTAAAACAGGCAGTGAAGAGGACATCACTTCGCGGTCAAACGTATTGTCCATAACAATGACCGGTCGGCTTAAACTTTCCACAGGCAAAAATTTTTTACATTTCCCGCATTTGGGTGCTTCATCAATTCGCGATATCGGCACCCTGTTTTTTGCGCCGCAATTTGAACACGCCAATATCAATTTATCAGCAGTCATTATTTTTTCCTAAATCATTTTTGCAATGCTTTTTCCATATTCCTGAGCCGCCTGAATGCCCCCTTCAACCCCGCTTGCCTTGAGCATCAAGGGACCTGATACCATTTTCATACCAAAAATATGATCCATGGTATCAAATATTCTTCCAGGCGCTTCCCCACTCCAGCCATATGCACCAAAGGCACCGCCAGGCTTATCTTTAAGCTCTGCGCGTTCACCAACAAACAGAATCTGTTTCATGGATGTGATCATTTCACCATGATAGGTAGCAGATCCAAATGCATATCCGTCATACCCTTTGAGGTCATCTTCACTCTTAATATCGCTTGTTCTTTTAAGTTCAGCCTCGTGTCCTGAAATACGAATCCCTTCAGCAATCAGTTCAGCAATTGATTTTGTCTCATCCGACCTTGATGCATAAACGATTAATACTTTTCCCATTGCTCCTCCTTATTTTGGTTATAATCAAATAAAATTTTTGAATCAATCATTTTTATATTTTTCATCCCAGTCATAAACATAGCTTTTTTCAATGTTTTTTTAATATGTTCAAGATGCATTTTCACACCCAAGGTTCCGGCACCCACAGCCGCCCTTATGATATCTCTTCCCAAAAGCACTGCATCTGCACCCAGGGCAAGCATTTTTAACACATCATACCCTGTTCTCACCCCTCCGTCGGCCGTAATTGTAACCAAATCCCCCACTTTTTCCCTTATCAACGGCAACATGGTTGCAACCCCAGGGGTGGAATCCAGGACCCTGCCCCCGTGGTTGGATACAGCAACAACAGAGGCTCCTGCATCTGCACACATTAAAGCCTCATCAGGAATCATGATACCTTTGGCGATAAAAGGCAAATTTGTAAAACTCACCAGCTCTTCAATATCTTTGACACTCTTTTTGAACACCGGCTGCCCATGCAACGCCATAATGCTTGACCCGCAGCCGTCCAGATCAATGCCAAACGCTTTGCATCCAAAGTCTTCAGCCTTTTCAATCAGATTTTTCAGGACATCTTGTGATCTTGGTTTAAATATGGGAATGCCGTATCCTTCACAGGCTTTCATGGCATTCAGAGATGGATTGTCATCAAGTGTATAAAACCATGTATCCCCCCGCAATCCAATAGTGCCCGCTTCTTTTGATCCCCTTAACACAGATGTACAAAACTGGGTTTCATCCATAGCATCATTATATTTCTGGGCTCCGGCCGTGGAGGATGCCAACACTGGAAATTCAAGATCCACATCCAGAAAAGAACAGGTTGTATCCGGCTCAAAATGCTCTCCAAGTACTGACATATTCAATTGGATTTTCTCAAGGGCTTCTGAATTTCCCCTGAAAGATCGTCCCAACCCTATGCCGCCAAGACCGATAGGCTTGCCATAAGCCTCCCTCTGGCATATTTTATCAAAACTGCCGTCACAAGAAGGATAGCCTGCACAGATTCCTTTGAGTTTTTTCCTGGCCAGATCCCTTACCTGCTCAAGGGATTGGGGAACCTCTTTTATATTAAAAATCATTCGATGGTCTGCATCACAGATTTCACAGATGACGGGTTTATCTTCATAATCAAACATTTCATGACAAACAGAACAATACCACTGATTCATTAATTTCCTCCTTTTTTGATTTAGAGTCTGCCAAGGGTATCATTCATTCTAATTTTAGCAAACCCGTATTCAAAAAACCGGTTTATTTTTACAAACCCATTAGAATCACTATAAAGCGCTATAACAACTAATGACTAATAACTAACCATCAAAAGACAAAGCAAAATCCGGGCCAATCTTATTTTAAAATTTTTACAACATATTTTTTTGACTAATCTTTGTTCGCAGCAAAGTCAACGGTCAAAAATCAAACAAACCAAAGTAAGCGGTCAGATGTTACTTTAAACTTGCAAAACCGGCATAATTTATGCACAATCCATTATCTTAAGTTTATTGTCTTAAAATCAATCAGGACAGATTGTTTTTTTTTAAAACAGATATTATCAAAGGAGAAACAAATGGCCAAGGATAAAACAACTTTATATGCATTAAGCACCTGCAGCCATTGCAAATCAACCAAAAGGCTTCTTTCCGAATGCAATGTGGAATATGAGTATATTGAGGTGGACGACCTGGAAGGAGAAGAACGCAAAGCAATTCTGGCTGACATACGAGAGCTCAATCCTCGCTGCTCTTTTCCCACCATCAAAATCAACGAAATCGTCATTGTCGGATATAAGGAAAAACAAATCAAGGAGGCATTAGGAATTAAAAATGAAAGTTGAACAATTGTATGAAGCATTGAAAAAATCCCAGGAAGCCAAAGGAATTTATTTTAACAAAGACAAAGATCTGGTGTTTGAGCTTCTTGAATCACTTCTTTTAAATAAAAACCGGTATGGATATATGGCCTGCCCCTGCAGGCTCGCCTGTAATGACAAAGAAAAAGACAAAGATATTATCTGTCCTTGCGATTACAGAGAGCCTGATCTGGAAGAATTCGGAGCTTGTTTTTGCGGTCTTTATACTTCACAGGCACTTCATAATAATGAAATCTTGTCAACATATGTTCCTGAAAGAAGACCCCCTGAAAAAATATTTTAATCTTTAAGGAGATAATCATGGATGAATGTTTGCCTGTTATGAATACCGGCCTTCGGGGTGTTGCCGTGGCCAGTTCAAAAATTTGTGATGTCCGGGGAAAACAAGGAAAACTGATCTATAGAGGATTTTTAATTGAAGATCTTGCCCAAAATGCAACATTTGAAGAGGTCTGTTTTCTTTTATTGTACGAAAGGCTTCCCAAAAAAGCGGAACTGGAAGACTTTCAGCAAAGCCTGAAACAAAAAAGAAACATTCCTGAAAATATTTTTTCTTTTCTCAAAACACTTCCAGCAGACACAAACCCCATGGATGTCCTTCAAATGGCCACCCCATTGTTGGTTCAAAATGATCTGACTGTCGGAAAGCCCGGAATTGAAAACACTCTTTACAGTGCGGAAAATCTTATTTCAGGACTGGCGATTATTACGGCTGCATGGGACCGGATAAGAAATAAACAAGAAATTATTCCACCGGACAATAACTTATCCCATGCTGCAAATTTCCTGTATATGCTCAAAGGAAAGATACCTGATGATGAAACAGCCCGTTTTTTTGATACAAGCCTTGTGCTGCATGCAGAACACTCTTTTAATGCCTCAACATTTACGGCACGACAGGTTGCATCCACCAAAGCACATATTTATGCTGCCATATCCGCTGCCATAGGTTCCCTTTCAGGTTCTCTTCACGGAGGTGCCAATGTCAGGGTGATGGAAATGTTAAAGCAGATAGGATCTGTTGATAAAATCGACGGATATATTCAAAATATTTTAAATGAGGGCGGGCTCATCATGGGGCTGGGTCATGCAGTTTACCAGACAGACGACCCCAGGGCGATCATACTTGCTCCCATGAGCCAAAGGATGGGACAGATTGCCAATCAACCCCTGTGGTATGAACTTTCAAGGGAGCTTGAAAAAAAAGGCAAGAATGCCTTTAAAGCAAAAAAACAAAAACAAATCTTTTGTAATGTAGATTTCTACAGTGCCTCGTTTTTCCATGCCATAGGCATTGCCATGGATCTTTTCACACCTGTTTTTGCGGTTTCAAGGGTCAGTGGATGGTCAGCCCATGTCATTGAAGAACAATTTGCCATGGCAGCCCCTAAACCAACCCTTTACAGGCCGGGAGCCGAATATATCGGGGACTATTGCGGACCGGATGAATGTCTGTTTACGGATATGGATGAGCGTTAATAACGACCAAGGGCAAATCCTTGATTTTATTTGAGATTTGCCCAAACAAATTTTGAAAGTCTCAGTGTGATTTTTTTTTGAAGACTTTCATATAAAAAAATATAATTGTAAAGGATGATATAGATGAAAGTTTGGCAGTGCAGTATTTGCAAGTATATTCACAGGGGAGACACTCCCCCTGAAAAATGCCCTATTTGCGGAGTTGATGCAAGCAAGTTTGTGCAAATCGATGAGGCGTCCATACCTCAAAAAATTCCCCCAAAAAAAACCGTTAAAGAGCCCGTTAAAGAAACGGGACCAAAAACACCTGTGACCAAAAAAGGCCAAACACCACCTCCTCCTGAAAAATGGTTTGAAAAAATCATTTCTTTGCTGGTCAAACATCATGCCCACCCGATTAGCGTACATTCACCCAACGGGATACTGCCGGCTGCCGTCATTCTCTGGCTGTTGGCATGGTTTTTCAGTTTCGAGCTTTTTGCCAAAACCGCTTTTATCAATATGGTTTTTGTTGTCCTTGCCCTTCCTTTGGTAATTTTCACAGGCATACTGGAGTGGAAAAAAAAATATAAGGGAGCTATGACCTCAATTTTTAAATTAAAAATTCTAGCCGCTACAGTGACAACAATTTCATGCACTATAAGTCTTGTGTGGTATCTTTTAGACCCCGATATTTTATCTTCACCCAAAGCCTGGGTATTTATTTTCATCAACATCATTATGCTTGCTGCCGTAGGCATTGCAGGACATATTGGTGGGAAACTGGTATTTAAAGATTAACCGGACATCCCCATCAGATATTTATTACAATACCAATTGGGCAATGATCTGATCCAAAAACCGTATTATCGATAAAGGCTTGCTTGACCAAGCCTTTATCGATAAGGTCTTTTGTCACAAAAAAATAATCAATACGCCATCCCGCATTGTTTTTTCTTGCATTAAACCGGTAAGACCACCATGAATACTTGACTTTTTCAGGATAAAAATATCTGTAGGTGTCCACATACCCCATGTCAACCATATGATCCAGCACATCCCTTTCAATCCTTAAAAAACCGGATCGTTTGGAATTGGGCCCAGGATTTTTCAAATCAATTTCATTGTGGGCCGTATTAAAGTCCCCAGTAATAATCAGGCTTTTTCCCTGGTCTTTCAATTGATTTGCATAGTCTAAAAACCAGTCATAAAAAGCAAGTTTATACTCAAGCCGTTCATCACTCATCTGACCATTGGGAAAATAGATATTAAATAATATAAATTTCTTATAATCCAATTGAATGACACGGCCTTCATTATCAAATTCAGGCCTGGAAAATGATGTGATAACTTGTTCTGGTTCTATTTTTGAATAGGCTGCAACACCACTGTACCCTTTTTTTACGGTTGAATAAGACCAGAAAGATTCATAGGAATTTAACCGGATCATCTCATCTGTGCGCTGGTTTTCCTGGAGCTTTGTCTCCTGGAGCAGGAGAATATCGGGATCAAGCTCACAAATACTGCTTGCAAACTCTTTTTTCATCACTGCCCTAAGGCCGTTTACATTCCATGAAATTATTTTTAACTGCTGTTTATCAGACATAGTTGTTTCCCGTATTGTTTATCTTTCATGTCTCATGGTACAAGTTTGTACCAATACAACCCGCTCACATCAAAATGACGGCAATATAATTCTTGCATCAGCGATCACACACCTGTCCCTGGTACAAATCACAGGATTCAAATCCACGGATTCAATATCTTCTTCAAGCTCCATGATCAAATAAGAAAAATTAACCATCAAATAGGTCAGAACCTGCATATTCACACCATGCCCTCCACGATATCCGGATATGAGATCTTTTGCTTTTAATGATTCTACCATTGAATAGACATCGCCGGGTTTAAGCGGTGCCATCCGGATGGCCGTATCATTATAAATTTCAACGGATGTGCCGCCAATGCCAAAAACAATAACAGGACCAAACTGATAATCATTTTTTGCACCAATAATAATCTCAAGCCCCTGTAGCATCTGTTCGACAAGAATCATTTCACACCCGTCAAGTTTTTGCAGCCTTTTCATTTCTTTTTTCAAATGATCGCTTGAAGAAATGCCCGTAACAACGGCCTGAACCTCTGTCTTATGAAGGATTTTCTTTGAAACCGCTTTTGCAACAACCAAAGATTCGGATTCTCTCATGAACTTGTCTGCAGTCTCAAAGGAATTGGTTAAAACAAAATCCGGGATATCAAGCCCCCGCAGCTTCATCAAAGCTTTTGCATCCGGTTCCAGAACCCATCCCAGGGATTTGCTTTTATCTATAATTTTTTTGCTGTTTTTTGTTAACATGGTCTGCACCTTTTCAATGCCTTAGCCATCATGACTGCCCCGTCCACAGAGGATGCCACCGGAATATTATTAAGTTCAAATCCTTCGATGATGATTTTATATTTATCTTCATGGGGTACATAGGCAATCAAAGGTTTTCCTTCATTTCTTGCCAACTGGCTGAGCTTTGCACCAATATCTGCTGAAACGCCCGGCGAATAAGGAATCAACAAGGCCAGAATACATTCAATATTTTTATCTCTTGACAGATATCTTGCCGAAGTCAAAATATCACTGTCCACAGAACTCCCGGTAAGATCCAGGGGGTTGGCAAGAGAAACAATATTCCTGATTTCCGGTGATAATTTCTCTTTAATAGCATCCATGGTCTGCTGTTCTATCCCGGGAATGGACAGTCCGTACAGATCACAGGCATCCGCTGCCAGAACGCCATGCCCGCCGCTCAGGGAGATAATGCCGACATTGCCGTTAATACCTTTGGGATAACAGCTTAATGCCTCACAAAAGGAGGTCAGCTCATATTCATTATCTGCCTCAGCCACACAATGCTGTTTCATGATTTCAGAAAATACCCTGTAGTCTCCTGCCAGAGAAGCCGTATGACTGGAAACCGCCTCAATACCTTTTTGGCTCTTTCCAGCCTTTAAAATTACAATAGGTTTGGAACATTGCTCAGCTTTTTTAATAAACTGTCGCCCTTCCCTTTTTTCAAAACCCTCGACATAAAAAGCGATCACCTTTGTATCAAAGTCCTGCTCAAACCACTCCAGCATGTCTGTTTCCCTGACACATGCCTTGTTCCCGATACTTACTGCCAGTGACACACCAATCCCCTGGCCTGCAAATTTAACCATTTGATCCACTAAAACCCCTCCGCTCTGACTGACAAAACCGATATTGCCTTTGTCCGGACGAATAATCCGTTCACCAGGCAAAAAAAACGTATCCACATGATCAGGAGCATAAATTCCAAGGCAATTGGGACCGATAAAAGGAAAAGATGCTTCTTTGGCAATATCAATCACCTGTTGCTGCAAGCTCAAATTTCCAGCTTCTGCAAATCCGCCGGATACGATTACCGCACCTCCGACACCCTTTTTAATACATTGTTCCATCACCTTGGGAATAAACTGTGCCCGGACAGCAATGACAGCCATATCAATGTTTTCTTCGATATGGTCAACCTGTTGATAAAGTGTTTTCCGATTTAAAATTCCCCCCTTTGGATTGACAGGAAATGTTTTTACCGGATAACGCAGATGATTTTTATTATATATCACATTGGCCGGGTGATTATCCTGGGATGTCGACACTCCTATAACCGCCATAGTCGATGGTCTGAAAAGATATTTTAAATCCACTTTTTTCCTTTTTTTCAGGCAATCTTAAGTTACAGCAATAAAACTGCCGTCATTTTTAAAAAATCGTTGAAACAAATACAATGCACAGGTGGTTGATTTTAAAAACCAAAGCCGTTGCAAAAAAATATTTTTTACAACGGCTCAATTAGTTATGTCAGGTAGTGTGTCAGGGTTAAAAAAATAACAGCACATATATTGGATACAATTTGCTCAAAATTCATTTTAAAACCCTGTAATAGATTCAGCAGAAGGGTTGATACAATTTTGCGGTCAAACCTTTTTTACTGATGTAATTTAATTATCCTGATCAGCCAGGTAATCATCATACATTGATTCTAAAGCAAGCTTGTGTTTTGATTCTTCCTGAACAAGAATCATAAAAACCTTTTTTGCATCTTCATTGTCTGACTGATCGGAAAGCATTGAATAAAGCTTAACCGCTTTTTCTTCTCGTTTCATGGCAATTTTGAGAATCTCAGGCATTGGCATCCCTTCTTCATACTCGGTTTCAACCAGGTAATCACTTATTTTAAGATCTGTGATTTTCTTAAACTCATAGGAATCCATTTTCTTTTTATTACCTGAAATATCGGAAAGAAGTGCAGCATGTTTTTCTTCTTCTTTTGCAAATCTCTCAAAGGTCTCTTTAAGAGATGCCCTGGTTGCTTCTTTGGCCAGGGATAAATAAAATTCAACTGCTTCTTTTTCCTTGTCAATGGCAAAACTTAATATTTCATCAACCGATCCAAATTCCATGTTACTCTCCTCATGTGTTAGCGGTTTTAATTATATTTACTTTCAATAATAAATAATAACAAAGTGATTAAAATGCAAATTGCATACCATATCAATTAAACTATATATACCACATACTCTAATATATATGATAACCCGACTAATTTTCAATTAAAAATTCATTTTCCAAAAATATCGTTAAGCGCAGTATCAACATTCGCAAATAAAAAAGGATATCCAACATCTGCCAAATGCTTGGGAACCGCTCTTTGACTTTGCAAAAAAGCCTTGCCAAGCTGACCCATCACCACCTTCACCATAAAAGCCGGCGCAGGTATAACCGCAGGCCTGTGCAAAACACGCCCCAGGGATTTGGCAAACTGCTTCTGGCGAACTGGTGTCGGCCCTGTAAAATTAAATATTCCCTCAATATCTGAATTTTCAACGATAAATTCAACGGCTTTTTCAAGATCCTTGATATGTATCCATGAAAACCATTGCCTGCCATCTCCTAACGGACCTCCTGCAAACAGCTTGAATGCAGGGGTCATCAAAGACAAAGCCCCTTCATTCCCAAGCACAACACCCAGTCGCATGACTGAAACGCGGACTCCTTTTTGTCGGGCTTTTAAGCCTTCTTTTTCCCAATCCTTACACACATCTGAAAGAAATCCCCTTCCAGGCTCTGTTTTTTCCGTTAACACATTTTCTTTGCGATCCCCATAAATTCCCACGGCAGAAGTTGTCAAAAGCGTGTGTGTTTTTCCGGGTTCAATGGCATTAACAATATTCCGGGTTGTTAAAATACGGGAATCATAAATAGCTTGTTTGTATTTTTTTGTCCAATACCGAAAAATATTTCGACCGGCCAGATTAATGATAATATCCGATCCTGCAACATGATCCTGCCATTTTCCTTCAATGGCCGTATCAGCACTGACCCATTCAAACCTTTGAGATTTTCTTGAAAACAGATGGGTTTTAGATGTACCCATACCGGTTACAAAATATCCCTTTGACAGAAAAAGCCGGGCAACTCTTTTGCCGATAAACCCGGAAGCACCTGTAATCAATATTTTTTTCATAACAATTAATCCATTATTATGTTGTGCTTGATAAAAACATCGGTCACCCGTCACATTTAGTGAGCCAATGTCCGGTTTTGTGATCAAGCCATTTATCTTTGAAAGGTTAAGTTAAAGAATAACCACACTTTTTAACTTAACAACTGTAAAATAAAATATGCATGGGCCTTTTATTGATTTTTTCTTTGTGCTATATCCAGATAACAAAAAATTGAACATAAAACTCTCAAGGCGGGTAAAGATGTCATCAGAGCGACAAAAAAAAAATGTCATTTGTGAAAGCCTGTTTAAAAATTCCCATGCAATAATGTTGATCATCGATCCTGAATCCGGGTCAATTATTGATGCCAACCCTGCAGCGCTTAAATTTTATCAGTATTCAAAAAAAGAGCTGATAGGCATGAATATATCAAAGATCAACACCCTGTCTGAAAAAGAACTAAAACAGGAAATGGAAAACAGCAAACTTGAAAAGCGCAGTTATTTCAAGTTTCACCATCGGTTAAAAAATGGTGAGATCCGAGATGTTGAGGTGTACAGTGGACCTGTTAAATTTGATAATCATAAGGTATTGTATTCTATTGTCCATGATATTACAGAAAAAAATCAGGCTCAGGACATCCTGAAAAAAAGCGAAAGCACCATAAGGGCAATGATTAATGCCACAAAAAGCCTGGTTTACCTCTCCGATATAGAAGGCAATATTATCAACCTGAATACACCTGGAGCATTACTGTTTAACAACAGTCCCCAGGAGATGATTGGCAAGAATCTTAATGTTTTTTTCAATGAACCTGATTTTTCAAAACTCAAATCACTGATGAATGAAGTCACTGAGACCCACAACCCCATCATTTATCAAAAAGAGCATCGCAAAAGACATTATGAGGTTACCCTGTACCCGGTTTTTAACAAATCAAATCAAGTAGACAGAATTTGTGTCTTTGCCAATGATATTACCGATTTAAAAACAACTGAAAAAGTATTTGCCGCCATAGAAACAGCTGGCGGAATCTGCAATGAAATGACTCAGCCCTTGCAGATTATTATCGGGAACCTGGAACTTCTCAAATTAAATATCAAAAATGATGATCCAAACAGGCTCTTTATAAATGCCATGTTATCCCAGGCAGAACGACTCGGGGCTATCACAAAAAAACTGACCCATATCACACGTTATGAAACAAAAAAATACACAAAAGGAAATATTTTTGATATCGATAAATCATCGGGAATCAAATGAACTGCTCACCTGTTTTATCAGAAAACAACACAACAACAAAACATTGTGTGTTTTGCATGACAGAACAATTAAACATACTTGTTGAAAATAAAACGGTTTTTGCCATCAGGGACCGTTCACCCGTAAGCCAGGGCCATCTGCTTGTCATTCCCAAACGACATTGTATTGATTATTTTGAAATGACCCGGCAGGAACGTTGCGATTCCCATAAATTAATTGAAATACTGAAAGAAAAGATCCTTAAAACAGATACAACGGTTAACGGCTTTAATATTGGCGTCAATTGCGGTAAAACCGCCGGTCAGACAATATTTCACGCCCATATCCATCTTATTCCCAGAAGAACAAATGACACACCAAATCCCAGAGGAGGAGTCCGTGGTGTTATTCCTGACAAAATGAACTACTGATTCTAAAAATCGAAAAAAACATCAACTGCCCATTTTCTCTTTGAGTTCTTCCACCAGCTTCTCATAAGAATTTTTCCGCAGGATCTGATCAAACTGGGAGCGGTAATTTCCCACCAGACTTACGCCTTCGATCACCATATCATAGACCATCCAGGAACCATCCTTTGCTTGATACATTCGATAATCAATGGGAATTTCAACTGTATCCGAAACAACTTTGGTAGACACCTGTGCTTTATTCTTTTTTACAAACTCTTTTACATAGATCACTTTTTCACTGGTATAGGCTTCTATTTTGGCAACATAGGTATCCTCAAGGAGTTGCCCAAACAGTTCAATAAATGCTTTTTTTTCCTCATCGCTTCTCTGATTCCAGTGTCTGGCAAGACTCAATTGTGACATTTTAGCAAAAGAAAATCGTTCATGGATAACTTTTCGAAGGGATGCTCTTCTTTTTGCAGTAGATTCTTCTCCAGTAAGAGACGGATCACTCAATATTTGCATAACTTTATCAATAGTGGTTTTCAACTGATCCTGAACAGAAGATGCACCGGCATTATTTGCCGGAGAAAAGACACAGACCGCGAACAAAAAAAAAATAACCAGCCCCAACCGTTTCATCTATTCCTCCCAAAAAGAATATGTTTAACGCTCACACAATATTTTATATGCACCATCGATATCTGTTTTTATATCAAATGCATTATCCAGTTTTGTCAGGGAAAGTGAATTCAGCACATTTGTCCCCAATCCTGTCAAAATAAAATCCTTATTATTTTTCTTGCTCCATTGAAGTCCCTCAACAAGTGTCGCAATACCTGAACTGTCCATGAACAATACCCCTGAAAGATCGACAATAATCCCTTTAACTTTTTTTTTAAAGTAAGGCACCAGTTTATTCCGCAAACCAGGAGAGGTGAGCATATCAATTTCACCCTCAACAATAATTACACCTATGTTGTTTTTTTCTTCACTTTTAATTTTAAGATCCACGGTATGGTTACTTTTCAAAAATATATTTGCTGACCAATTCTTCCAGACTGATGGCAGACTCCGTATCCATCAAAGAATCTTTATCTCCCAATATATCATCAGACCCCCCAGGGGATAACTTGACGAATTTGTCTCCGATCACGCCTTTTGTACGAATGGAAGCAATTGTATCATCCGTGATTTTCGTCCCGTTTTTAATTTCCATTTGTACAAGGGCTTCATTTTCTTCAAGAGTAATTCTTTTTACTTTTCCCACCGACACCCCGGCAATCTCAACTGATGCACTGACCTCAAGGCCTTCTATGGAACCAAATCTTGCATCAATCATAAAAGAGTCAGACCCGAAAAGATCAACATCGCCCAAATTAACGGATAAATATACCAGACAGGCAATGCCCACCATCATAAAGATACCCACTGAAATTTCTGTTTTCCGTCCATACATAATGAATACGTTAAATCCTATAGTAATAAAGATGTCAAGATATAATCCATAACTAGAATTGAAAGGGATGTCAAAACAACCGTGTTGGTGGTTGCACGGCTCACGCCTTCCGTGGTTGGTTCAGCCGTAAACCCCATAAAAGTAGATATCCAGGTGATCAAAAGGCCGAAACACAGGGACTTGAGGATTCCCCCGCAAATATCCGTAAATGTTATGGCGGTCACCATCTTGCCCAGATAAGCGCCTTCGCTGACCCCTAACAGCTTAACGCCGACAAGGTATCCTCCGGCAATACCGACCAGGTCAAAAAAAGCGGTTAAAAGCGGCAGGCAGATAATCCCGGCAAGAACCTTAGGACTGATTACATATTTCAAAGGATCAACAGCCATCATCTCAAGAGCTGGAAACTGATCCGTAATTTTCATGATACCGATTTCTGCGGCAATGGCAGATCCTGCCCTGCCTGTCACCATCAATGCACAAAACACAGGCCCCAGTTCCCTGATGATTGAAAGGGCAACCAGTATACCAAGGGCGGCTTCTGATCCGAACTGGTTTAATGAATAATATCCCTGAATGCCCAGGACCATACCGGTAAAAAGAGCTGTAATAAAAACGATCAAAAATGATTTTGATCCGATAAATTCAATTTCTTTGATCAGGCGGGATATCCGGAACGGCGGAACAAATGCCTGAAAAATAGACACAAACAAAAAAATCCCGCTCCTGCCAAAGATCTGAAGACGATTTAAAGTAAAACGTCCCAGTAATGCTGCAATCTCCAAGTTCACATTTTTCCTTTAATCAAACAAAATTTCATCCAGATAATCCTTATCCGCACGGGTAAAGGGGATGGGTCCCTCAGGCTCCCCATTGATAAATTGCTTCACCCTTAAATCCTTACTGTTTCTTATCTCTTCCACGGTTCCTTGTGCAATAATGTCCCCGTAAAAAAGAATAATAATATTATCGGCAATCCTGAAACAGGACTCAATATCATGAGAAACCACAATGGTTGTAATATCCAAAGTTTGGTTAAGATCCTTTATCAGCTTATCAATCACACCTGTTGAAATGGGATCAAGGCCGGATGTGGGCTCATCATAAAAAATTATTTTGGGATCCATTACAATGGCACGGGCAAGCCCTGCCCGTTTCATCATTCCTCCGGACAACTGGGAAGGCATAAGGTTCTGCGCTCCCCTTAAACCCACCATTTCCAGCTTCATGGTCACGATTATTTTGATGATATTATCGGCAATTTTTGTATGCTCGCGCAAGGGGAATGCTATATTTTCAAAAACATTCAGGTAGTTAAAAAGGGCTGATCCCTGGAACAGCATGCCCATTTTTTTCCTGATTTCATATATTTTTTTTTTGCCCAGGGTTGTCAGGTCCATACCATCAAAAAAGACAGACCCTGAATCGGGTTTTTCCAACCCTGTGAGCTGCCTTAACAGGGTGCTTTTCCCTGATCCGCTGCTCCCGAGAATGACAGTGACTTTCCCTTTCTCAAAATGACAATTCATATGGTTTAAAGCGGTGATACCGCCATATTTTTTTACAAGATTTTCTACTTTGATCATAGATTGATTTATCACTTATATGTTTATGATTTTCAATAACTGCCACAAGAAGACCTGGTCTTTCAAGTTAATTTACCCACAATAAAATATAAAAGAGATTTAATTCCAATAAGTTATATTTTTTTAATACAAACATATATATATATCAGATTTGTCAGCCACAACAAAAGCCAAAAACCTTGTTATTACAGTATATTGAGCTTGATTTCATATAAAAAAAATAACACAATCCAAGCTTAAGCCTGGCCCCATCTAAATTTTGCCGACTAACACTAAATTTTACCAACTACATAAGGTTGAGTAAGTAACTCACCACATTCACCGTGTCAACGACAATTCAGGATTGATGACAACATCGGCCATTCTTTCATATCAAAATTTATATCTTTATTTATTTAAACTTACAACTTAAGTCAAGATGGTTTAAAACGATCCTTTTCCCCGATCAATAGTCGCATTTGCGCAACATTTTAAAATAACACCCTTGATTATTATTACGATCTTATTTCATAACAAACTAAAACCATTCAGTTATCATCATTCAAAAAACCGGCACTAAGTTTGGCATACTCTTTGCTGTATCTTAAAAAAAAACAAAAAAAACATTTGACTAAATTAAAGACTTAATTTAGAAGCAGGTGTTATTCGGATTCCACAAGACATACTAAGCTTCAATAATTGTAATCCGGGCGAATAACACCTGTTTTTATTTTTTTTTAAAATGGAATTAGCAATGATGAGTCAATATGATACAAATTTTTTAAACCACCACTCTTTAAAATATATAGAAATGGCATTAAGGACAGACAGGATTGAAAGAGTTGCCAATCCTGACGGATATGGAAAAAGAACAGGAGACTGTGGTGATACCGTAGAATTCTTCTTAATCTGTAAAAACGATATTATTGAATCCGTCTCTTTTTATATTCAGGGTTGTATAAATACAGCGGCCTGCTGTAATACGGTTGCCAAATTTGTCCAGGGCAAAACAATTGAATCTGCATGGCAGATTTCACCTGAACAAGTGGACAATTTTTTAGAAACCCTTCCTGAAGATCACTTCCATTGCGCAGAGCTTGCAGTGGGAGCGCTATACCTTGCACTGGCCGACTTAAAAAAGGATAAAACCTGATATAAAAAACGATTCGAATAGTCGCGTAACTGCGACTATTTTTTTTTATTTCCAAAACAAACCAGTAACTCAAAAACATTCCAACCCACTAAAATAATTCATTTATCAACCATCAGTCATTTTATCATCCTTCATGGCACATGGCTTGCAAATTCATAAAAGCCGAACCAAAAAAAATCAAGGGAGATAAAATATATATGATTCATATACTGTTGGTAAGCCGGGAAAAAAACGCCTTTGAAAAACTTGAAACAGCCTTTTCGGACAATAAGATAACAACCGAATGGACTGACAAGGGACAAGAAGCCCTTTCCAGACTCACAGAAAAAAAGATCGACCTGTTCATCACGGAGGAACAACTGCCTGATATGACAGGCAGAGAGCTGATCGAAAAAGTCCTCTTTAAAAATGCCATGATGAACTGTGTGGTATTAAGCGAACTGGCCCATGATGAGTTTCATGAAGCCTATGAAGGATTAGGCGTTCTGATGCAGTTCCCTTTGGTTCCGGATAAGGAACATGTCCAAAAGCTTTTGGATCACCTGAACCTCATTGCTCAAATTGCAAGCCGTACAAGCAAATCAAAAGGAGAATAAATCTGATGATTATCAGTATTGCAAGCGGCAAGGGAGGAACCGGTAAAACAACCGTATCAACCAACCTTGCGCTTTCTATTGAACATAAAGTACAACTTCTTGACTGCGATGTTGAAGAACCCAATGCACATCTTTTTCTCAATCCTGTCATGAAAAAAAAAGAACCGGTAATTGCTCCCATACCTGAAATTGATCTTGAAAAATGCACCTTTTGTAAAAAATGCATGGACATGTGCAGATATGGTGCCATTGCTGTTTTAAAAAAAGATGTCCTCACCTTTGACAACCTGTGCCATTCATGCGGCGGATGTTTTGAGATCTGCCCTGAAAATGCAATTGTTGAAAAAGACCGGATTCTGGGTGAAATTGAGCATGGATCAGCAAGAGGCATTTCTTTTATCCACGGCCGCATGGATGTCGGACAGGTCATGGCTCCGCCCATTATCAAAAAAGTAAGATCCTATACTGACCCAGACTTTGTTACCCTTATTGATGCGCCTCCCGGAACCTCATGCCCGGTAATTGCAGCAATGAACAAAGCTGATTTTGTCCTTCTGGTAACCGAACCGACACCCTTTGGTCTTCATGACTTAAAGCTTGCCGTTGAAACGGTTAAAATTCTTGGTATCCCCCACGGACTTGTCATCAACCGGGCAGGTTTGGGAAATGATGATGTAAAAATATATGCAGGAAAGGAGAACCTGCCCATACTCATGGAAATTCCTTTTGATAAAAAAATTGCACAGATCTATTCCAAAGGTCAAATGGTTGTTGACGAACTGCCGGAGTATAAAGAAAAATTTCAGGCCTTGTTCGAGAAGATAGTGCAATTGGTTGAAAAAGGAGGACAAAGCAAATGAAAGAGCTGGTTATTTTAAGCGGAAAAGGCGGTACGGGAAAAACAAGCATCACATCAGCTTTTGCCTCTTTGGCACAAAACATGGTTCTGTGCGATGCTGATGTTGATGCAGCAGACCTTCACCTGATATTAAGTCCTGATTTTAAAAAAACTGAAGATTTCAAAGGCGGCCATGAAGCAGTGATCGATCAGGACAAATGCACACAGTGCGGCAGGTGTCTTGAGGTGTGCAGGTTTGATGCGGTCAAGGATACCTTTGAAATTGATTCAATTGAATGCGAAGGCTGCGGAGTTTGCGTTGACCTTTGCCCTGAACAGGCCATTGATTTTCCAGAAGTCATTTGCGGACAATGGCATATTTCAGACACACGTTTTGGTCCCATGGTTCATGCAAGACTTGGCATTGCCCAGGAAAATTCAGGAAAGCTGGTTGCCCTTGTCCGGCAGGAAGCAAAAAAAATCGCAGAAAAAAACAAGCTTGATCTGATTTTAACGGACGGACCTCCGGGCATCGGGTGTCCTGTCATTGCCTCCATCAGCCAGGCAACCGCCATACTGATCATTGCCGAGCCAACGGTTTCAGGTTTCCATGACATGGAAAGGGTCGGGCAACTGTCCAAACATTTTAACATACCTGCCATGGTCTGCATCAATAAATATGATCTGAATCCGGATCAAACTAAAAGAATTGAAGATCTTGCCAAAGAGACTAACATTGCTGTTGTGGGCAAAATATCATTTGACAAAACATTTACCCAAGCCATGATCCAGGCAAAAACCATTTTTGAATACGACAAAAACTCACAAGCCAGTCTTGAAGTACGGCAGATATGGGACACCATTGTGTCTTTGCCGCAATTCAACACACCTGTGAACAATATACTGCAACATTTATAAAAATAAATACTTAAAAGGAGCAATTAAATTATGAAAAACGGAAGAATAGCAATCCCTTCAAATGGCCAGGGCGGACTTGACGGAACAAGAGCAGGCCATTTCGGACATTGTGATGTATTTACCTTTGTAGACGTGGAAGATGGTGAAATCAAAAAAGTATCAGTCCTCCCGAATCAGGAACATGCCCAGGGCGGTTGCATGGTGCCGGTCAACCTCTTGTCTGAAAACAGGGTAAATGCACTGATTGTCGGCGGCATTGGAATGCGCCCCCTGATGGGTTTCAGACAGGTAGGAATTGATGTATTCCATGACGACCAACGTCCTGATATCAAACCCGTTGTAATGGACCTGATTGCAGGCAAGCTGTCTGAAATCAACAATGATCAGGTTTGTGGCGGTGGTGGCGGACAGGTGTAGAAGACAGCGCAATCAATTTATAAAGGAGAATAGTATAATGAAAATAGCTGTCACGTCACAGGGAGACACGCTGGATGCCCAACTTGATCCAAGATTCGGAAGAGCGGCGTACATTATCGTAGTAGATACGGAAACACTTGAATTTGAAGCATTTGATAACAATGAAAACAAAAATTCATTCAAAGGAGCAGGTATTCAAGCGGCAGCAATGGTAAGTGAAAAGGAAGCAGAGGTATTGCTGACAGGATTCTGTGGCCCCAATGCCTTTAAAACCCTTGAAACAGCCGGTGTAAAAGTAGTAAATGATCAGAGCGGCCGGATCATTGATGTGGTACAGAACTTTAAGCAGGGCAATGTTGTTTTTGCCGAGGATGCCAACAAAGACGGTCACTGGTAAGCCATTTATATGAAAGTCTTCAAAAACCCAAACAGAGACTTTCATATTTTGTTGTGGGCAAACCAATGTGACCAGATTGTTATAGAAAATGGCCAAGTCTGCCCATGGCACTTATTCGGTTAGAAAAGAAAAGCACCCCCCAAAAGCATAGAACCGCCCATTCAAAGGCCAGGGTGCTTTTCTTTTCTCTATTTCCTGTGTTGATTAATTAAAAAAAGGAGAGGTGAATGCCCCTTTATGATTTTAAATGTGAGGATTGCGGAAGAAACAATGAAATCCTTATCATCGGAACACAAGATATGCCTGCATGCAAATCATGCGGCAGCACAAACATGACAAAGCTTTTATCCGCCCATTCGTCAAGCTCAGGCCCTGTTAAAAACAGCATGCCCGGCCCTGGCGATACGGCATGCTGCGGATCTGCACCCGGTCAGGCGCAAGGATGCGCTGGACCTGGAAGCTGTTGTGGAAAGAGTTTTTAATCATGAGCAACTTAGATGATTTTTTAGACAATCTTCAAAATGAAATATTTGAGGAAGCAAAACAATCCCTTGGTGAAAAAGGATTCCAGCGGTGGCGCAACCCTAAATTTCACGGAAGAATGGAGAATCCAGATGGTCAGGCAAGGGTAATAGGCGAATGCGGCGACACCATGGAAATCTATTTAAAGTTTGAAAACAACAGGGTTTGCGATGCGTCCTATTTTACGGACGGGTGTGCTTCAAGCGGAGTCAGCGGTTCCTTTGCAGCAGAACTGACTTTGGGCAAAGACCCGGATGAGATAACGGATATAACCGCAGACACGGTTTTAGAGACAATAGGCAGGCTGCCTGAAAAAGATTTGCATTGTGCAGGACTTGCGGCAAGAACCGTCCAGGAAGCATTAAGCAATTATATGTCAAGCCTTCAAAAAAAACATTTAACATAAAACCAGGGAGACCACATGGCGTTATATAGATATGGTGACAGAATCCCCCAAATTGGAAAGAACTCATATGTAAGCGATTCCGCAAGGGTCATTGGTGATGTCACCATTGGTGACAATTGTTATATAGGTCATGGGGCTGTTGTCCGGGGAGATTATGGTAAAATTATCATTGGATCAGGAAGTGCCATAGAAGAAAACTGCACTCTCCACATCAGGCCCAACGGTGTTCTTGAGCTGGAAGAAAGTGTTACAGTTGGGCACGGGGCCATTATTCACGGTAAACTCATAAAATCCCATGCCGTAATAGGAATCGGCTCCATTATCGGATTTGATGTGGTCATCGGATCATGGGCCATTGTTGCTGAAGGGTCTCTCATACCCAAAGGAAACATCATTCCCGACGAAAAAATCACCGGTGGCGTCCCTTTTAAAATCATTGGAGATGTCAAACAAAAACATAAGGATTTTTGGACATATGGAAAACAGCTCTACGTTGACCTTGCCAAAGAATACCCTGAAAAATTTGAAAAACTTTAAATACCCTTAAATACTTAAAGATCACAATGGAAATACCTTTAAATTTAACTCATCACTGCATCGAAACAGCATCCAAAAGAGAATATGAGCGTATGGTCAGGCAATGCTTTAAAATATCCGATGATGACAATGAAAGAATGCCCCTTGAAAATAAAATCAGTGCTTTAATATATTTCCTTGAAAACACTGACTTTTCTGATCTCAGGAACCGGTGTAACAAGATCTATTCAGATAAAAAAGATGAAAAAAAAGCTGATCTGATCATACCTCAAAACTTTAAAGACATGTATGTTTGCATCGACAAAACAACCCTTTACCCGATCTGGAAAAACAAGTAGAATATTTAGATCCTAATCAAAGCACAAGAAGGGGTGGCTGCGTTTTTTTTAAAAGCGCAATCCTCTGTGGCAGGGAAAATGACCTTGCCGGTAATGTTGATGTATGCTCATTGATTCAATAATATCAACAATTGCTTCAAGGCTGTTTGCCTTTGACTGATATCATGATTTCTGACAGCCATTGACAGGGCTTTTCGCGTACCCACAAAAACGGCAAGTTTTTTTGCCCTGGTTATCCCTGTATAAATCAAATTTCGAAAAAGCATTTTAAAATGCTGGGTCACAATCGGGATAATAACAATTTCAAATTCACTGCCCTGGGATTTATGTATGGTTATGGCATAGGCCAGGTCAAGCTCCATAATATCATTTTGCCTGTAATGAACCTGCCGGTTATCAGGATAAAAAGAAACCGTGCATGTTAAATCAACATTGTCAATCTCTGTGATAACGCCAATATCACCATTAAAAACTCCCAGATCATAATTGTTGCGCCGGTGAATAACCCGGTCTCCTGCTCTGAAAATTCTTTCTCCAACCTTTAACTGCCGTTTGCCTTCAGCATATGGATTTGAAGTTTCCTGAATCAGTTTGTTTAAACTGACTGTCCCAAGGCTTCCTCTTGTCATGGGAGAAAGGATCTGAATTTCACAATTGCCATAATATTTGGGAATCCATTCCTGATAAAGCTTTTTAACAACATCAACCGCACAAATGCCGTAATGCAGAGATGACCAGGGATGAACTTTTTTTACAACCATAAGCAGTTCTTCACTCCTGGTTTGGGCTGCATACACTTTTTGCAGATCCACATGCTCAAATTTTTTGGGGATGGTTATTTCCGTTTCATAGGGAATCACAGGTTCTTGGACACGAAACTCAAACAAGTCGGCATCAGCGGATTCCCCGGACAAATTGGATTGATTGGACAGATCGGACAGGTTGTTTTCCAATTCAGGAGGTGTTAACCCATAAAAATGTTTCACCCGTGCAATAAAATTGACCTGCTCTTTGGTTGCCTCCTCCGAATCAAGAAACAGGCAATCGCTTGTATCCTGCCAGATTCCAGGACTTTTAAAGGGTGATTTAATCCAGGGCATCTTGCCTTTATTGATCTGGTGGGCATATTTGATGATCAAAGACGATTGAGCCTGCCGAAATATTTTTGTCAGTTTAAAACACGGCACCTTGCCTGATGAAATGATGTCCTTTAAAACATTTCCCGCACCCACTGAGGGCAACTGGTCGGAATCTCCGATGAACAAGACCTGGGCGGTTTCAGGAACCGCCTTGAGCAATGATGCCGTCAAATTGATATCCAGCATTGAACATTCGTCAACAATAAGAAAATCTGTTTTAAGCGGTGTTTTTTCATCTTTTTTAAATTTTCCGCCCTGCCATCCCAGCAGCCTGTGGATTGTTTTGGACTCTTTTCCAATAACATCCATCATTCTTTGGGCCGCTCTGCCGGTCGGTGCTGCCAGAATAACATTTAACCCCATGGCTTCGATTAATTTAACAATGACAAGGGTGGCAGTGGTCTTACCACACCCTGGCCCGCCTGTAAGAATTGAAAATTTTTCACGCACAACACCGCAAACCGACTCTGCCTGCTCATGGCTCAAACAGATATCTTTTGCTTCACAGTACACAGATATCCAACGCTCAACCCTTGCCTTTTCAACCTTTGGTGGATTTCCAATATCACTAATTCTTTTTGCAACATAGAGTTCATCAAAATACAAAGATTTCGAATAATAGCATCGTTCACTGGTGCCGTTTTCCAAAACAAGATCCCTGACCATGAGAAGCGTTTCTTTTTCCATATCTTGCAACAGCTCCATCAGTTTATGGGACAGATCCAATTGCAGTAACGCTGTAACCTGCTCATCAATCTGGGAAGCCGTCAAATAACAATGCCCGAAATTCCTGCTTGCAGCCAGGGCATGCTTGATGCCGGCCATGATGCGTTGCCGGCTGTCAGGTTCAAGCCCTATACTCAACGCCACCTTGTCTGCAGAAAAAAAACCTATTCCGTAAAAATCATTTGCCAGCCGGTAAGGATCTTGAGTAACAATCTTTATTGCGTCATCCCCGTACTTTTTATAGATCCTGACCGCGAACAAAGTGCTGATGCCATGGGACTGTAGAAACATCATCACTTCCCTAATGGATTTGTGTTCTGTCCAGGCCTGACTGATCATATCCAGTTTTTTTTGGGCAATGCCGGGAACCTCAGTGAGTCTTTCTATATTTTCTTCAAATATATCAAGAGTTTGTCTGTCAAAATGCATGACGATTTTTTTAGCGGTTTTGGGTCCGACACCTTTTATCAACCCTGAACCCAGATATTTTTCCAATGCAGCAGCTGTGGCAGGTTTTTTTTCCCTGGCAGCTGTTGCCTGAAACTGGCGGCCATATTTGGGGTGAATCGTCCAGAACCCTTCAAATTCCATTGTAGCACCGGCAAATACTTTTGTTTGATGCACAATAACGGTTTCCTGTCCATGGGGATTATTAAACGGCAATACCCGGAGAATGGACCATCCATTATCAGGATTGTGAAAGGTAACCCTATCCACAATCCCTTTGATGATCTCAGTGATAACACCTGTCTGGTTGACCGCTTGGTTGACTGCCTGCTGTCTCATTTTATCCTAATCCTTGACAAGATCCATACAATGACATTAGATACACTAAACTAAAAGGTTTTTTCAATATATTAATAACTGCTATGGGCAGACCCGACCTTTTTATACAATAATCTGGTCAACTTGGTCTACCCACAACAAAACAGGAAAGTCGCTGTTTGAATTTTTGAAAACTTTCATATAAAAAAATAAGGATGGAAATTGAAAAATTGGCAGGTCTATTTATTAAAATGTTCTGACAACTCTTTGTACTGCGGCGTGACAAAAGATCTTGATAACAGATTATCAAACCATAATAATGGCACTGCATCAAAATATACAAGGTCCAGGCTTCCGGTAAACATTGTTGCAGTAAAAAATGATCTTACAAAAAAGGAAGCTTTTAAACTTGAATATCAAATCAAAAAACTGCCGGCAGAAAAAAAAATTTCTGCTTTGAAACGTGGAAACCCTGAACGTGGAAACCCTAAAAAATGAAAGCTGTTAAAATCCCATATGATCAGTTGAACCCTGACACGCTTCATGGCGTTATTGAAGAGTTTGTCACCCGTGACGGCACGGATTATGGAGAAATTGAGGTTCCCCTGGAAACCAGAATTTCCCAGGTGCTTGCCCAACTCAAAACCCAAAAAGCCGTTATTGTTTTTGACCATGATTCTGAAACCTGCACGATTTTGAGAAGCGATGACCCTGTTTTAAAAAAACTTAAAGATTAATTTTTTTTCTAAAAAACAACACAACCCATGAAAATAACATACAATTATTAATTCTTTCCGATTTTAATTCTTTCCAAGGGGAAAAAAAATGAAACAACCTGAAATTGATTATTGGATTACCTGCATGCTGGAGACCTTCAGCAATGTATCCGATCTGAATATTACAGTGGGAAAAGGTCTTCAGGTGGAATCTTCAGGAGAGCTGACCACGGTTCCCGTTGTCCCTGAAGTAACAGAACTCACCCCGTTCCAGGCGGAAGTGTTTGCCTTAAACCTAATTGGAGGCGATCCTCGGCTTCTTGAAGATCTGGTTACCACGGGCTCCTGTGACCTGTCCTACTGGCTGGGTAATAAAGCCAGGTTCAGGGTCAATATTTTCAAACAAAAAAATCATCTGACCACGATCTTAAGAAAACTTGAAACCACCATCCCCAGCATTGAAAAATTAGGACTTCCCCCTATTTTTCATAAAATGGGCGAAGAAAAGAACGGTCTTATACTGGTTACCGGTGCCACGGGTTCAGGAAAATCCACCACACTGGCGGCACTGCTCAATCAGATCAACGAAGAAAAATCCATTCATGTGGTCACCCTTGAAGACCCGGTGGAATTTGTCCACCCCCATAAAAAGGCAACCTTTAACCAGCGGGAACTGGGAAATGATTATGATTCTTTTCCAACGGGACTGAGAGCGGCGCTTCGGCAGGCTCCCAAGGTCATCCTGGTCGGGGAGATGCGAGACCGGGAGACCATGGAAATAGGACTTTCAGCTGCCGAGACAGGGCACCTGGTGGTTTCCACCCTGCATACGGTTGATGCAGGACAAACCATCAATCGTATCCTTGGAATGTTTGACCAGGAAGAACAACCCCAGATTCGCCACAGGCTTGCGGATACCATTCGATATATCGTCTGCCAGCGCCTGCTACCCAAAATCGGCGGAGGGCGGATCGCAGCCCTGGAAATTCTCGGAATGAACCTGAGAATCAATGATATAATCCTGAACGGGGAATCTGAAGGCAAGACCATTAACGACGTCATCACCAATTCCCGGGCATTTGGCATGCAGGCATTTGACCAGCATATTCTGGAGCTGTTCCAGGAGGGCCTGATCTCAGAAGAGACTGCCTTTGCCTATTGTTCCCAAAGAAATGTGCTGTCCCAGGAAATGGACATCTTAAAACGGGAAAAAGGGGAAAAAACCTCTGCCATTGAAGGCCTTTCCATTGACTGGCGGAATGATGAAAACACAGACGAAAATGAAACCGACAATCCCGTTGATCCGGCTTAAAACCGCATGCTTGAACGAGTGGAATAAATGAAAGGAAAAACAAATGATTTCAGAATGCCCCAATTGCAAACAAGCCCTTCGTTTTTCAGATGCCCACAAACAGAAACTGGCTACAGCCATTGAAAAACTGGCACCCGGCCGGACCCTGAAATTTGGATGCCCAAAATGCAAAAAAACCATTGAGCTTGGCCCGAACGGATCTCCTGTTGAAAGGAAAAAGACACCTGCCACAGCAAAGACAAGCGCACAGCAACCACACCGGACTCCTGTTGAACCACCCGAACCACAGGATATCGGATGGCTTTCCAGCGGAGAATTAAATGAGGATCAGATTGTTAATAATATCCCCACTGCCATGATTCTTATGCTGGAAGATGAAATAAAGCAGAACGTAATCAAAAGCCTTGAAGAACAAAAATATCAGCTCTATTTTCCCAAAACAGTGGATGAAGCCATTAACAGCATGAGATTCCGGGATTTTGCAGTGGTTGCCTACCACAGTGAATATGAGGCCAAACCATTAAAAACCCAGGATTTTCATCAATTCATGATGCAGCTGAGCATGTCAAAACGCAGATCCGTTTATTACATCCTTATCGGACCGGAGTTTCAGACGCTCTTTGATCTGGAGGCACTGACCAACAGTGCCAATCTTGTGGTAAATACAAGTGAGACAGAATATCTTTCCACTATATTAAAAAAGGGCAGCGCAGATTATGAGGCACTCTTCAAACCCTATAACACTCTTTTAAAAAAGCATGGAAAAAATTAAAAAAACGGGGATGCAAAACAAAAAAATGCCGTATCAACCGAACAATGACTTTATCCAGGCAAGCAATCCTTTGTTATCTGTTTTCGGCTGTGTTCTTACAGAAGAATTCTTATGGTTATCAACTGGTATTTTTGAATCCGGCAAAACATCTCTTTTTGGGGGGATAACGCCTGTAATACTCTCTGATTTTTTTTCCAGGGATTCCAATATTTCCTGGACAATATTGTCCCGGATTCTTTTTTTTGAAAGCAGCACGCCTGACTGCCCGGCAATCCAAGTGGATTCGAGTGTCAGCACCCCCCCGTCACCATTGATTCCAATGCCGGACATTGCGGCTATAGAATATGCAGATTGGAGCAATGCCGCAATATCCCTGCACTTTTCCGGTGCAGAACCCGGATCCTGATAAAATTCAACACCTGCACGAATACGGGAAGGGATATTCCAGATGGTCATCAGTTTCGATGCAATAAGGGTATCTGTGGTGCCGAATTCATCCAGTTCAATAGTGTGAAGCGGCTGCTTTAATTCAGCCGCTTTTTGTATGCATTTTGAAAATTCAACCGGATAATGGATAGCAAAAATTAATTTTCCAATACCATGAAGCAATCCGGCAATATAAAGTTCGCCCGGCAAGGCCTTCATATTCAAATTAGGATGGCCAAGGCGCCTGGCGGCAGTGGCACAGGCCCAGGAAAATGCCCAATAGTCTTTGGTTGAAAATCCCTCTATTTCAGGAATTTTTGGAAGTATGCGCTGGAAAAAGTAAAGATTAACGAAATTAATCGTTTCTTGAAGCCCGACACGGGTAATGGCTGCCCGCAAACTGAAGATTTCATCAATCCCCTTAAAATAAATGGAATTTGCCAATTGAAGAATCATGGAAAAGAGTCCCGGATCCGAGTCGATTAGTTTGGCAAAAGAATCAATATCTATTTTATCAATTGGTTGCTGGATTAAAGCCATAAGCTTCGAACCATTTGCCGGCATGGGCGGAAGTTTAAAATTTGAATTTAAAATATCCAATGTTATTGCATTTGCAATGGTTTCTTCTCCCTGCAGTTCATTTTGCGCTTTCATATTTTTTCCCTTTTATTCAAAAACCGCTCTACCCGACACTATTTTTTTAATAATACCAGTAAAATGACGAACTCAACCCTATAACACACCGACAAATAATAAAAAAGCCAACAAATTTCAGGAAATAATTCTGTAAATATTTAACCCTTTTTCCTTAACCTTTAATTTTATATCCCCAAATTTAAAAATTTATTTTCTTCCAATACAAACATGGTCTGATCATTCCGAAAACAAGATTATCTCATCTTTAAAAAAAATAACTTGCAAACCGGTTGGTTATCTGTATCATTAATGAACAGGTGCAATGATTTATCTCACAATTCCAAGATTGTACCAAACTCATTTTTAAGATCATTTTAAATTTTGAAAGGAGATTGTCATGGAAAAAAGTGTTTACAAATTAATTGAAGTCGTAGGATTTTCTGAAACTTCCTGGGAAGATGCCGCAAAGGTTGCTGTTGCAGCGGTTGACAAATCTGTTCGTGACATACGCGTAGCAGAGGTGGTTAAGATGGATATGCGTTTGGAGGATAACAGAATTGTTGGTTACCGTACCAAATTAAAAGTTTCATTTAAGCTTGAATAATCAATACAGTAAAATCAAATGCCAAGATGGAAAATCTCATCTTGAGATTAATTTTACTTAATTTCAATGGGTTGAAATCCGTTAACACAGGGAAACAAGAAACGGGCGCAGAAAAATATTTATTTTGATAGGTTTCAAGAGACCGATTCTGTCCCGGATTCGGTCTCTTTTTTTAAAATTCCTTTTACTTATTTTATTGTCATGACGATTGATCCATCCCAATTTGCCGTTATGTACCGAAACTCAAAACTGAAAAAAGCCCAAAATCGCTATTAAAAAGGTTAAAAAAACAATCCTATGGAACCCAAATCCAAAATGTTTGAAAAACATTATAACGACTATCTTCAACGTATTGCATGCCTTGACTTTAATTCCATTTCAAGAAAACTGGGCGGGAAGATTCATGAAAACCAATGGGGCAAATCCGTAAAATTGACTTTTTTTGACAAAGTCTATGACATCTCATCAAAGGGAATCAAAGACACCTCAGGGAAAAGACCCATCTATGATATCTGTATTATTTTGTTTCGTTATTTACTGATGTGCCCGGTAACACTGCCCCATGACCCGCAATGGGTCAGTTTCAAAGATCTCAAGGATGCCGGCCCCCTGACCGTCTATTTCCGGGACAATGGAGAAAAGGCCATTGCTGAACGATTTGCCGGGAATACCGAGAAACTAAAACAATACATGGCCGCATTGAACGGATACCCCCCGGATCTGAACGTCAATTATGACCTGGCCATACAGATTGATGCCCTGCCAAAAGTTCCGATGCTCTTACTGTTCAATGATGCAGATGAAGGATTTCCGGCAGACTGTTCTATTCTTTTTGAACGAACCGTAGAATCCTACCTTGACGCAGAGTGCATTGCTATGCTGGGCTACCAGTTGTATGTTCACTTAAAACCACTGATTCTAAAATTTATATCGCCTTTTTAATGAAAGTTCTGGGTAACCCCAATAGTGACTTTCATTATTTATTGAGGGCAAAACCTGGTGAAACACCAAGTCTGCCCGTAGCAAATATTAAAAAGGAAATACCTTTTCCAAGCCACAAAACATAAAGTTTCGAGTTGAATACTATGAAAATCAACTCTTTTTTAAAAAAAACACTGTTAAAGGGGGAATCATGATTGTAAAAGTTATAATCAAAAGGGACGTAACCGATGGAAAGGAAAAAGATTTTTTTGCACATCTTAAAAATCTGCGTTTCAATGCAATGGATCAAAAAGGATATATTTCAGGAGAAACACTTATTTGTGCGGAAAAGACAAACAAAGTGATGGTGATCAGCAAATGGGAAAAACTCGAAGACTGGAACAATTGGAGAAACAGCAAAAAAAGAATGGAATTGGATGGCAGGCTCAGTAAACTTCAGGACAACCCGACAATTTACGAACCATATGTTTTCAGCAAATATAAGATGGCTGCCGAACAGGGTTTCCCACTCCCACTCCAGGATCAACAATTGTAAAATTTTATACCTGCCGTCTAAAAACATCCAAACAAATTTAATAAAAAGTTTGTTTAAGGCATTGCAATGATTCCAGTGGTAAAACAATGAATCGACCAAAACAAATCATCACATCCATCCTACTTTTTCTTACACTTATCATCCTGGGGATAGTTGGATATATGGTTATCGAACACTGGCGGTTCATGGATTCTTTATATATGACAATCATCACCCTTGCTACTGTGGGATACGGCGAGGTGAGACAAGTCAGTGAAAAGGGACGCATTTTTACAATTCTGCTTATTCTTCTCGGCGGCGGGTTTTTCCTGTATTTGATCAGTGATATTATTAAATTCCTGGTGGAAGGGCGAATCAGACTTGTACTTGGGAGGTATAAATTGGACAATCAGATCAAAAAACTTAAAGGGCACTACATTGTCTGCGGCTATGGAAGAATCGGCAAGCTGCTGACTCGATATCTTATTCAAAAATATATTGATGTGGTGGTGATAGAACGCGATCATGATCTTGTGGAAACCATGAATGAAGACGGCATCCTGTATCTTATGGGCGAGGCTGCCAATGAGAACCTTTTGATAAGAGCCGGGATTGAAAGAGCTGTGGGAATAATAGGCGTGGTTGCAACAGATGCGGAAAATGTTTTTCTGGTATTGCTTGCCAAGCAGTTAAATCCCAAACTTTTTGTGGTGGCACGGGCAACTCAGGATTTATCCAAAAAAACATTGCTGGCAGCAGGTGCGGACAAGGTCATATCGCCTTATGATATTGGCGCAAGGCGCATGGCCCATGCCATTCTTCGCCCCACGGTAATTAAGTTTCTTGAAATGGCTTTTGCCGATGACACAACCGATATTCAGATTGAAGAACTCTTAGTAAAACCAGGATCAAAACTGATAGGCGTAAAACTTATTGATTCCGGAATACGAAAGGACATGGATCTGATTATAATCGCCATACAAAACAAAGAAAACCGCATGATTTTTAACCCCAAAGCAGACACAAAACTTGAACAAGGAGATATAGTTGTGGTTATGGGGTGCGCAAAAAGCATCAAACAACTTGAGCTTGCCCTGCACGGTTAATTATTTTATTATCGGTTTTTGTATTGTTGACATTCTATCTCAAACCATAACAGCTCTTTTTTTTTAGGGAAACCACTTTATAATGACTAAACTTATTCAAACTGATAAAGAAGCATTCATTGCACTTGCAACTGCAAAAATGCCATTTGGCAAATATAAGGGGTTGCGCTTAGTAGATCTTCCGGAACGGTATTTGGTCTGGTTTTCACAAAAAGGTTTCCCGGAAGGAAAACTTGGAGAGATGCTGCGGGCTGTTTATGAAATCAAGCTTAATGGACTTGAATATCTTTTTAGATAAGGACTGCAGATGAAGATCAAATACAATGCACCGGTAATTTTGACCTATGCGATATTCTCTATATGTGTTTTGACGTTTTTGAGCAATGAAATTTTAGCAAAATATTTTTCTTCCCCTGCCAATTTATCATTCTCAAACCTGTATTTTTATCTCAGATCAGTGTCTTATATTGCCGGTCATGTCGGTTGGAATCATCTCATTGGAAATCTGATGATAATTCTTCTTGTCGGCCCTTTGCTTGAAGAAAAATACGGTTCCGGTAAGCTGTTAGAGATGATCTTGATCACAGCAATATCCACAGCATTATTAAACGCTTTTTTATTCTCAAATTCTCTTATAGGTGGCAGCGGCATAGCATTCATGCTGATTTTGCTCAGTTCTTTTTCAAACATCAAATCCAAAGAGATACCCTTGACATTTATAGTGATTGCAGTGCTTTTTGTTGGGTCTGAAGTGGTTTCGACTTTAAAAATAGACAGGATCTCACAATTCAGCCACCTCGCCGGAGGATTTATTGGAGCGGGTTATGGATTTGTTCGAAGCTGTAGAAAATGAATAAGAGCTATGATGTGAAACCTGTTTTGATCATGTTAAAGGTGACACCAGAAAACTCAGCACCCATCTCAAAGAAAAAGTGGGCAATTTCCATATCAAAGCCGGGAGGTTCGAAACCCTACTGAAGAACCCGATATTCACTTAAGCAAATTAAGCTTAAGTGAATTGTGCCATAAAAGATCAAGGGATTATCCATGATGCGTCAATGTGATCTTTCTCCCAGTGAAATCTCGCCCGGAGGTGACCCGTCAATTTTAGCATCAGCCAGTCCATTTGATCGAATCGGCAGACAATAACGGCAAAGTTTTTACGGGCTTCAGGACAGTCAAACAGCTTAGACGTCTTATCACGAAGAAAATTCGGCAGGCCTGAAGTAGGTTTCTCCGTGACCGAACCTGGCGGGATTTCAGCACAATAATTAATTCGACTTGTCAGGCGCACCTTTTCCCATTGAGATTCAGCAATTTTATCATCGGTATGGATCACAGCTTTTCCTGAAAGGCGAAGTTGCAGCCATTCTTCAGGATGATAAAATAACCAGCTCACATTGGGATTATCTTGGATCTGTGAAACCTTGGGAGTTCGAGCATCACAGTGACATATCAAAGTCCTGTCCTCTTCTGAAAAACCCCTCAAAATGACAGTTCGCACATCGGGTTTGTTACCATTCATGGTGGAAAGGACTGGTCGATAAAACGGATGCTTGAAGTTTTCAACGCCTTTATGCAAAAGTCTCCAGCTTGTATTGAGGACATCGTCCAGTTTTGAAATGGTTTGTCTTTTTCCAAATACCATGTAATTTTCCTGTGCATTTTTTTTTTATGTTTGCTGATCTCTTTCAATCACCCTTATTTTTTTAAAACTTGTCATTAAACCCATTGCTGCTAATTTAGCATAACCATGCTCATTGAGAATAGTATGCAATAACTCATCAAATTTTTCTTCAATAGCCGGGGTGAGCAGTTTGTTTGTTTCAATTCCATTTTTTTCTGCAGCCCTAATTAAAGTTTCTTTTGTTTTTTTGATGGCCACATCATCTGCCATATTCTTTGCAACACTCAATAACTTTTTCAACATGATTTAAAATCTCCAATTATTTCCTTTCACGCAAAGAATATGGCATAACCAAAGTCCTATCACAAGACAATAAACTAATAGCCGAAAGTTCAGGTTTGCGGTCGTGGGGTGGAGTTCCATGTGTAATCCAGGTATTCAATACCGATTTTATTCATTTAACCCTCCATCCTTAACTTGCCGGTATTTTTTGATTCTCTCGACTGACTCAGGGCCGAATTTTAAAAGCAGGTTTATTATTTGTTCCACCTGATGTTTATCAAGGCTGAACAAAATTTTGTTTTCATTCTCCTTTATAAAAACACCGGCGCTCCCGTCCGGTCTCTGTTGTGGTTTGATTTTTTTTTAAAAACCTGGCAACATAACAAATTAAAAGGCACGCTCGGGCCTCGACGCTGAAGCCCCCGCATTTCATCTGCCAGTCCTGCCTATTTTGAAATCAAAGCCGATCACCGATGATGCCGGTAATGTGTACGCCCTGACAATTGTTGAAAACCAGTCCAACTATACCTTGATCAGCACCCTTTTTTATCCTGGATATTATTTGAATTCATGAGTATCTTGAGCATCCAGATTGATGCAAGTTATGATTTTTTGAAGAATAAGTTGTTTGAATGAATCTAAAATCATATACTATGACATAATTCAAAAGGATTAATCAACAACTCAGGAGAGTTCATGAATATCCTAAATTTTCTATTTTTTTTCACTGCAACTATGTTGAGTTTTTGCAGATATCCGGCAAACTCATCTGAAAAGCTGAAACCTGTTACGATACAGTTAAAATGGTATCATCAATTTCAATTTTCCGGATAGTATACCGCTGTTGAAAGAGACGTTTATGCTAAAGAAGGGCTTGATGTCACCTTGCGGGAACGCGATCTATCAGTTGACCATATTCAGGAGGTCGTCAAGGGTAAAGTGAAGTATGGTGTGGTCGATGTCAGAGTAATCGAACCCGCATCGCTTAAAAACGAAATCCAGGCAGAGGTCGTCTCAATTGCGGGGCAGTATAATCAAACTGGAGGGTGGCCGAATGGAGACTAAAAACAATATCCCAGGGAATCATGAAAATGCCACGTTCTCACTTAATATCGCCATTGTGGGCGGCGGCCGGACCTGCCGATTTTTCCTTGGACTCATCCATAATGATCCTTTTCCCTTTTTCGATATCAAAATACTGGGGGTGTGCGATAAGAATGCTCGTGCAGAGGGTATCCTGCTTGCCGAAAAAATGGGAATTTATACGACCGATGATCTCCATGATTTGCTGAATATCGAACACCTTGACAGTGTCCTGGAGCTTACGGGTAGCCGGAACGTACTGCTTGAGATCATCCGTTTGAAACCCAAGGGCGTCGGTGTCCTTGAGTACAATATCAGCAGAATACTGCGCAACTTATTGGATACGAACCAGCGGCTGAAATCAACTGAAAAGAAGCTTATTGCCGAAAAAACCTTTTCCAACTTACTGATCCAGCAGAGTACGGCTGCAATTGTCATCATAAACACGGATTTTACCATTGTCGATGTCAACGATGCCTATCTTAATACGGTAAAAAAAACAAAGGACCAAGTTATCGGCGCCCATTGCCATGAAATTTCCCACGGAATAAAGGCCCCTTGTTCAAGTGCTTTTCCCGGGGTGAAATGCCCCATGCTTGAAACGTTAAGAACCGGCAAAAATGCCCATGTGATCCATGATCATCCAGGACCGGACGGTCATAAGATGTACTGCAACCTTACCACCTATCCAATTAAGAATGACGACGGTGATGTCATACAGGTTATCGAGTTCTGGCGGGATATTACGGCTGAGTTCTCAGACCGGTGGAACAAGCGGGTTAAAGAATTCAAATCCGATATCCAGAAAATGATCCAGGAAGACCGGATGATTTCTTTAGGCAAATTAGCGGCAAGCTGTGCCCATGAAATCAACAACCCCATCCAGGGAATTTTAACATTCTGTGATTATATGCTGGATATTTTAAATGCCGGACGCCCAGAGGATGATGACTTAAAAAAATTCAAAGACCATCTGTCGCTCATGTCAACGGAACTGGAGCGTTGCGGGAGTATCGTTTCCGGGATGCTCTTCTTTGCCAGGGAATCCGGCCTGGAACATAAGCATATCGATTTAAACGAAGTTTTAAATGCAGTTCTCTCCCTTACCCGGCATAAGCTGGAACTCGGGAATATCAAACTGGCAACAGATCTGTACCCTGCTCCGCTAATTCTTGAAGGGGATATCAACCAGCTTCAGCAGTGTTTCCTGAACCTGATTTTTAATGCCAATGAATCAATGCTGGACGGTGGGGATCTGGTCGTTACATCCTGGATGGATAAGGAATCGGAAAACGCCTGTGTTGAAATCCGGGACACCGGGTACGGCATTCCGGAAAAGTTAAGGGATAACCTGTTCGATCCTTTTTTTACCACAAAGGATGTCGGCCAGGGTACGGGGCTGGGACTGTCCATTGTACACGGCGTGGTCAAGAACCATAAGGGGACTATAAAAATCAAAAGCAGGGAGGGAGAAGGCTCTGCATTTACACTGACTTTCCCTGTAATATCTTCGGTTGACCATGATCCTGACGGAGGATAAGCATGGATAATAAAATTAGAATCATGATTGTGGATGACGAGCTGATTGTTCGGGAATCTCTTTTGACCTGGTTTGAAAAATACGGCCATGAAATGGATACTGCCGCTTCCGGTTTAGAAGCTCTGGAGAAACTTGAACAAAAGCCTTTTCAGGTAATGTTTGTGGATATTAAAATGCCGGGTATGGACGGCCTTGAACTGCTTGAGAAAGTAAAAGAGGAATACCCGGAGATCATGGTGGTGATCATTACCGCCTACGGTTCCATTGAAAGCGCGGTAAAAGCGATGCGCACCGGTGCCAGCGACTATTTGCTTAAACCTTTCAAGCCACGCCAGCTGTCACTGGTGATGGAACGGATCTTCCGACAGCAGAAAATCACATCGGATTATTATTATTTAAAAGGACATCTGGAACAGATCACCCGGTTTGACAACATCATCGGCCAGTCAGCACCCATGAAAAAACTGTATTCATTAATCCCGGAAGTGGCGCAGAGTGATTCGTCCGTTTTGATCACCGGAGAAACCGGTACGGGAAAAGAACTGGTGGCAAAAGCCATCCATGCCAAAAGCCCAAGGGCAGAGCTTCCCTTTATTGCCATCAACTGCGGCGCACTGCCGGACACGCTCATGGAAAGTGAATTGTTCGGGCATAAAAAAGGGGCGTTTACCGGGGCGACACATGCCAGAAAAGGCTTTCTGGAAATAGTTTCCGGCGGCACCCTGTTTTTGGATGAAATCGGTGATATCAGTGCAAAAATGCAGATAGATCTACTCCGGGTACTGGAGGACAAAAAAATATTCAGCGTTGGCAGCAAGACACCTGTTGCGGTTGATTTCCGCCTTATTTCAGCTACCCGGCAAAACCTTGAGAACCGCATCATGGACGGTGTGTTCAGGGAAGATTTCTATTACCGCATTAACGTGATAAAAATCCATTTGCCAACCTTGCGGGAGCGGAAAGATGATATTGAACTTCTAACGGTGCATTTCATGGAAAAATACAGCCATGAAACAACGAAACATGTGGATAGGATCAAACCGGATGCCATCACGCTGTTGAAATCTTACGACTGGCCGGGAAATGTCAGGGAACTGGAAAATGCCATTGAACGCGCCGTTGTGTTGAGTAAATCCCGGACTCTCGGTGCCGGGGATTTTTCATTTCTGCAGCCGGCACGGGCAGCCGTACCTATTGAACAGACATTAAAGGCTGTACAAAAAGAACATATACTTCGGATACTGGATGAACAGGACTGGCAGATTACCCGGTCGGCAGAGATCCTTGGCATAAACCGCGTGACGCTCCATAAAATCATTAAACGGGACAATTTAAAAAAACGTACATGAAAAAACAGATCGGGGTGGTGCCGCTGGGAGAGGTCCCGGCGTTCGTGTTAAAGGTTATCGCAGCCAATGTTACGGCCTATTACAAGTGGCCGGCCATTGTCCTGCCCCGGCAGCCCGTTCCCAGGTCCGCTTTTGATGACAGGCGGCTCAAGTATGATGCCGGTATCATAATCAACAAGCTCGATGCATTGGATTTTAGCGATTATTCTAAAATTGTCGGAGTGATTTCCCATGATATTTTTATTCCCATTTTCAATTATGTTTACGGTCAGGCCGTCCAGGGAGGCAATCTCGCCATAGTTTCGCTGTTCAGGCTGAATAAGAACGCCGACGGATCATTACCGCCGCCTTCCCTTTGTTATGAGAGGGCAGCTAAAGTAGCACTCCATGAACTTGGACACCTGTTCAATCTTTTCCACTGTAATGAAAACAAATGTGTCATGCACTTTACCGGGGCCATTGACGATTTGGACAATATTCCCTTTTATCTTTGCCAGGACTGCGAAAGACGCATGACACCCTGACCGTATCGCCCTTGTTATTTTTTGGTTCTCAAAAACTCCCTCACAAGGATTTCCCATTCGATCTCAGGAAAACTGCCGTATATATCATCTACCGGTTCACCGCCCGTGGCAGCCAGGTCCATGTATTCAGGCTCGATCAGGTGTAAAAGCCTCTGGCTTTCGCGGTCTGTCCATTCAAGGCTTTCTTTTCCGTAAAAAAGTCCCTTATGATTTCGTTTGGGCATGTTTGGCTCAAGGATACAAAGCCAGCCTTCATGGTAAGGGTCTTCATGGACGATTTCCGGGTGTTCCTTTGCTTTGATGTTAACTGCCAGCACATTCCCTGTGACAGGTGAAAGGGCTGTAGCCGTCTTATCTGAGCGGGAAAATGTCAACCCGGCATGATCTTTTTTTAAATTAGTGCCGATGGGGGGAATCAAAATTTTTGAAGGGGGGCCAAAAAGCTTGACCATGAAATCATCAAACCCGACCGTCACCCGGCCGCCGTGCTCGAACCGCGCCCAGGTATGTCCCATGTGATAGTAATAGCCGTCGGCCAGGCGATACCCGGATGCCAGTGTCAAAGACGGTTTTGCGGGGAGCCCGGTCAACTCTTCCTCATCCAGCATCTGGTCATAGGCGCAGTGATAACATTCATAGTTCATAAGACAGGTTTTCAGTGCATGGACGCGACCGGTCAGCGAGTGACGGCAGGGACGGGTGGTTGATTTGTAAATATTTTCTAAATTTTGAGCCCACCTTGAAAAGTCTCTTTGGGAATTCATATGGCGTTTTGCATTCATTTTTTTCTGCATGGCTTTATCAAACGGACAGGTGCGGCAGTCATACGCATTATCGCACAATTTGAAACTGACAATACCCGATTTCATCCAGATACAATCGTTTTCAACAACTTGAAACCCTTTGACGATGTTTTTTTGTTTTTTGGGTATCATTTTTACTCCTCCTTTATATTTAATGGTTAAATGCTTTTATTCATTGATATTGCAAACCCGGTACCACAAGAAAAAAAGATGGAACACCTAAAAGTTATCCTATTGGAATCAAAGGATTATATTGCATTCAGACATAAAAAGATTTCAAACGGCCATGCATGATTGATATATCAATGTATTTTTTTGCTACATGTCTGTCCGCTGTTTTTGAAGATATAAGTTCAAATGGGCTATAGATAGGCGGTCTTGGCCGATGTTGCCAAAAGTTACAGACGTGTAGTGACTTTTCACACAGAATTAGCGCTTATTTTTCTATCAGGTTTTAACAAGGTGACTGTCTTTTCAAACTCTGCCGACAGGGATTTCAATTTCACAGATTTTGATCCTCCCCCCCAATGAAAATTGCTGTTTGAGATCAAAGGAGGTTGACCCGGTTATGCTAATGTATTAAACTTAATGGACGATTGGCTCATTTGATGTAGCGTAGGAAGCAGTCTTAACTCATTGACTTATCTGACTTATCCTCTTCAATTCCGGTTTAATTATCGCGATAAATGATTTCTGGTAATGTAAAAAAAATATGATAATTACTTGAAAAGGAGTTATAAAATGGCAATAATTACTATTTCACGGCAACCCTATAGTTTCGGTGATGAGATTGCTCAAGAAATTGCAAAAAAACTAAATTACAAACTTATTGATAAGTTCATAATTAACAATAAAGTTAAAGACTTTCATTGCAATTTTTCCGATGAACTGCACGATTTGGCGAATGAAAAAGAACCTGGTTTTTTTAAACATTTTTTTAAAAACCCAGAGGTTTACAACTGTCTCGTACAGGCTATCCTTTTTGAAGAAGCAAGTCATGACAACATTGTTATCAAGGGACGTGGTGGTCAGTATATCCTGAATCAGCCCTATGTGTTAAAAATTCGAATTATGGCCCCTTTTAATGTGAGATGTTCTTATCTTGAAAAAAAAGAACGTGTAAATCATAGCCTTGCTGAAAAACTTCTTGCAAAAAAAGATCATGAGCGTGAGTATTTCATACGGTATCTTTTCAAAAAAGATATTTCAAAAACGAATTCATATGACCTTATTTTTACAGGGCAAATCAGCTGTTTTGATCACTATAAACTTGGCGCGGATCTCATTATCTCAACGATTCTTGATTATGCAAAAAAAATTGAAAAAACACAGCCTTTAACAGAAAATAACAAAGATAACCTTAAACGTCTGTCTCTTGAAAAAAGGGTCGAAGCAACGATAAAAAAAGAAATATCCTCCGAGCATGTTGATCTAAATATTGGATGCGAAAAACTGGGTGATATAAAAATTAACGGTTTTGTTGCAGATGAAATAGAACGAAATAAAATATTCAAACTGGCTCAATTATGTCATGGTGTCAATTCCGTTGACAATCAATTGAGTGTAACTTAACCTGGACAAGCCAGAACCAAAGATGTTTTCTGATTTTCTTGCCAAAACAACACGAAAATCAGAGATAAAAATCTAAATGCAGAACTCCTGACATAAAAGTTGAAAATAAAAACAGAATGCATCTGTATTTTAAGATGGATTTTTTATTATTAAAAGAAAAATAAAATTAAGGTGTCCTCATTTAAAGACATCTTTTTTTGAGGACACCTACTGAATCTCTCTGTTTTCAGGACAGCTAAAATTCGGGATAATGTTCAGGTACAAAATCATCATTCACATTGATCAATTTATCCATATCCAGTTCGATATCAGAAAAGTCATTATAATTGTTGTCATACCCACAAACAGAACATATGCGTGTGTAGGGAGATAACAACATTCCACAGTCCATGCAAAAGTCATTAGACATTGTTTCCTCCTTAACAATAATTTAAATTTTTGGTTTGGATTGACACAGCCTTATTTATGTCAATTCCTTAAATCTTTCAAAAAATAATTTCATATTTTATCGTGTCAAGAGTACCATTTTCAGCCCTGTTTTTAATAGCCAAGCCTAAATCAGCTTATGATAAAAAAATGCACTGTCAGACAAAGATTTCTCATGCCATAGAATTTCTCTTTCATCATCTCTGAGTTCCTTTAAAAAGGGAAACAAATATTTTTCATTACTTTATCAATAAAAATTATATTCGTAATAAAAATTATATTGACATGTTGTTTTTTATGTCTATTTTAGTTTCAAATTCAAGGCGGAGGTCGAGATAAACTCAGCCTCACAAACAAAAGAATTAAAGAAAAGGAGTCTCAGCTATGTTTACAAGAATGAATTACATCGACAGAATGTTCGGAGCCATGGATCTGCTCCGGAGCAGAATGGACAGACTTTTCAATGATTTTGACCGATCATGTCTTTATGGGCCTGCCTTCACATTGCCATCTAATTCACCCAGAACCAACCTTCTGGAAAATGGTGACAACTTTGAAGTACAGACTGAAATCCCCGGAATTTCAAAAGATGACCTGAACATTAAAATCCAAGGAAACTACCTCGAAATCAGTGGCAAACGCTCTGTGGATACCCCGGAAGGCTATAAAACCCATTGCAGAGAAAGATGCGGCAGCACCTTCTCACGAAGTTTCACCCTTCCTGACGATGTAAATGCAGATAAAGTTGAAGCTACTCTGAAAGACGGCATCCTTTATCTTACACTGCCGAAATCAGAAGTTGCCAATCCCAAACAAATCACCATCAATTAATCAATAAATAATAGTATCAAATTGATTAGGAGGTTATCATGAGTGACAGAAAAGATATTGCTAAAAAACAAGCAAAAGACATTGAAAAAACCAGGGAATTAAGGACTGAAATCCCATATGTTGATATCTATGAAAATGATGATGAAATACTTCTTCATGCAGATATGCCTGGTGTAAACAAGAATGATGTTTCCGTAAATATTGATAACGGAACACTTTATCTTTCAGGTTTACGACGGTGTGACAACAAAGGGATTTCAACCCGGGAGGAGTTTTCTGATGTTGAATATGTCAGAAATTTTTCCGTACCCCCGAGCATTGATGTTGAAAGGGTGAAAGCAGAACTCAAAGACGGTGTTCTCAAACTGCATATGCCCAAATCTGAGGCGGCCAAACCCAAAATGATCGAGATAAAAGCCGCATAAAATCACCACACCATCTCTTGTCGCAAGATGGCTGCGGAAACTTTCCAGTCAGGAGCATTGCAGCCATCTTGTGCGAAAACAAGCAGCAATAAAAGGAGATGAAAAATGGATATTAAGAAATTAGCACCATGGAATTGGTTTAAAAAAGAAAACGGCGACATTGGCCATACTATTCCTGTAAAGTACAACAACAAAGCAAGTAACAGCTATTCACCAAACTCATTGAGTATCTTTCACGATGAAATGGATCGGTTATTTGATAATTTTGTCAGCCAATTTGGATTGTCACCCTTTAGGCCCGGCTCACGGATGCTTGAGGGAATCACCGGCAGCTTACTAAAACCCCGGCTCGATCTGGGTTCAACTCAGAAAGAATACACGGTTTCTGTAGAAATCCCAGGCGTCAGCGAAAAGGATGTTAGCCTTGAACTTGTTGATGACACATTAATAATCCGAGGCGAGAAGAAACAGGAAAAAGAAGAAAAAAGCAAGAACTTTTACAGACTCGAAAGATCCTATGGGTCTTTTCAACGCACGTTGTCACTGCCTGAAGATGCCAACAAAGATAATGTAAAAGCTGATTTTAAAAACGGAGTGTTGAATATTACTATACCCAGAATGGAGATTGTCGGAAGCCGCGCAAAACAAATTGAAATCAAAGACGGTTAACAGACTGATATCAAACAAAATCACAAGTCAACACAAAAGCAACAAAGTAAACATGAGACCATTTATTATTACTAATAATAAAAATTTTATGAAAAACAATAAAACCCTGTTGACATGAAAAAAACAAGAATTAATTTAGGCTCAAATACAGATAATTTTGTGGGAGCAAAGGTCTTGCAGATAGATTGGACGACACCTTAAATCTTTCATAAATAGTCGAGTCTACTTTGCAAATGGTTCCCGCAACAACTTAAACGCCTATCAAAGAAGGAGGAAGAATTATGCTTACAAGATTAAGTGATATAGACAGATTGTTCGGGTCCATGAATCTTCTCCAGAAGAAACTGGACAATCTTTACGGTTACAGATGGGATTTAGAAGAAACCTCTCCCCGGACAAATCTTTATGAAAACGGCGATAATTTTGAAATCAGGGCCGAAGTTCCAGGACTTGAAAAGGAAGATCTGAATGTAAAGATCCAGGGAAACTATCTTGAAATAAGCGGCACCAGGGGATCTGATGCACCAGAAGGGTATAAAACCCATAAAACAGAACGGGGGGTCGGATCATTTTCCCGAAGTTTTACCCTGCCGTCGGATGTTGACTCCACAAAAGTAGAAGCAACATTAAAAAACGGAGTGCTTTACCTTATTCTTCCCAAACATGAGGCGTCAAAACCCAAGAAAATTAGTATTAGTTAAACTCCAAAATTAATTCATAAAAAGGAGGTTTGCCATGGATAAGGCCCATGAAATCACAAAACAAGATAAAAAAAACGTTAAAAAAACACGCTATGAAGCAACCCCTGCAGTTGATATTTATGAAAACGAAAATGAAATTCTTCTCCACGCAGACATGCCGGGAGTTGTAAAAGAAGATATCTCAGTTGATATTGATAACGGGACATTGTCTATATCCGGTGTCAGGCATCTTACCACAAAAGGAACAGCTACCTATGAAGAGTTCTCAGATGTTGAGTATGTCAGAAATTTTTCCGTTCCCCAGACAATAAATGTTGAAAAAGTTGAAGCTGAGCTGAAAAATGGTGTTTTAAGGCTGCATCTACCGAAATCTGAAGCAGCAAAACCCAGACAGATTGAAATAAAAACCGCTTAATCATACAAACTCACCCGGAGACACTTGATCCTCCTTAAAGAATATTAAGGTTAATCTAAGGTGGGGAGCTTTCTCCGGGTGGCTCCTCATCTTTTACATATTGCCCGATCCAGGGAGAAGGTCTGAAATATAAACGGCGACAGATAGCGGGAATGTAACCGCAGGCACGCTAAAGATCAAAATTTAAAGCAATGCCGTATGTACGATCCGTGGCCGGATACCCGCTGAGATTTTCATAATCTGCATCAAACAAATTGTTGATATAGAGCTTTATAGTTCCGTTTTTAAACATGCCCCAATTTTGGAAAAAGGTTTGTTGAACTGCAAAATCGAAAACATGATAAGCTTCCATGGGAATTTTAGTAAAAACCCATTCCCCCGGTTCAATCTCTTCAGCCTTCTGGGCAATCTGTTTATCCTGGTATTTATAATCCAAAAGCAACAAGGTGTTCTTGAATAAATCATAGCGCAGTCCTGCGTTTACCCGGTGTTTGGCTTGATTATCCAGCCCTGTTTCTCCTGCCGGTTCACCCCCCTTATTGTCAAACGACTGGTAAGCATAACCCAGGTAAAAAGAAAGATCCTCCATAAGATGACCGCTCAACTGCAACTCAACACAATGATGGATGACTTTGTCCAGGTTGATAAGATAATCCTTGTACTCCATACCGGGTGAAACAAGGTTACCGCTTACAGGTGTATATTTTGCGTAATCCCAGTTCCAGGCGATATAGTCGTTTATCTCATAATAGGCGTAGTTGACTTTCATTTGAATATCATTCACCACCCTCCTTGATAATACCAAGTCATAACCCATGCCGTGTTCGGGTTCCATCCATGCACCTGCCGGCATTCCCCGAGGATTATAATCACCATGCCAATCAGGGGCTTTCCAGATTTTGCTGACACCCAAAGACACGGATGTGTCCCTTAGTCCCGGTGCTATGTTGTCCAGTTCATAGGTAAGAAAGGATTTGGGAAGCCACTGGTTCCAGTTACGCTCGATCCACCTGGGTTTTCCAGTAATAAACATGTTGCCGGTGCCAACGCAATAGTTGTCTACCTTGATGCTGACATCTTCATAGCGCATGCCGGCCGTGAGTGTCAGGACGGGTACGATCTGCCAGCGATGCTGGGCAAAGCCTGATATGATTTCTATCCTTTTTTCATCTTTAAAGGAAGCAGGTGAGACCTGGAAAATATCGGAGCCGTCAAAGCACTGCGTAAGATCGGTTCCGATAGTGGTCACATGATTGTCTGAAAATCGTATTGTATCCTGCAGCTTTGCCCCTTGCTGATGCCACTTGGTCTCCCACGAGGCGTCATAAATTCCACTGGAGTTTTTGCTCAGGTATAATTTTTTCCACTTTTCTTCGCTGTAATAGGCATTAAGGTCCAAAAGGCCTATGGGTGTCGCCTGATTGAAATTAAGACGAAATGATGTCGCTGTTTCATCCCATTCCGGATTTTGCCATTCCATATATGAAGAGGCTTCTACCACAGGACGGCTGCTGTCAAAATCTGCAAGGCCCGGATCATTTTTGACGGGTATTTCACGATTTGCTTCGGTATGGAAAACCGTAAGCGCGATGTGGCCGTCTGAAGGCAATATATAACCGATACGCCCAAAGACCGTGTTGATATCCGCTGCCGCATTTCTCAGATACCCGTCGGTTGAATACTTTTGGCTACCCAGATCATAGGTAAAGGCGCTTGCACTGCCTTGTACGTCAATGCTGTGATTCTGAGTGTTGTAAGATTTATAGCCCGTTGAAATAGTTAAATCAGGTTTTAAGGTATCATGCCTTTCAGGGGATTTGGTGATTAAATTAACCACACCCCCGATGCTCTTGGCAGGAAACAGGGCTGAGTGGGGACCTGGCAGAATTTCAATTTTTTCAATCAAAAATGTCGGGAGCAATGAATAGTCTACAATATGAAGCGTGTTGCGCCCGCCGCTCTTGCGAAGGTCTGATCCGTCGATAGCAGTGCTAAAACGATTGCTCCCGAATCCCCGCATCCAAAGGGTGTCATCACCATTCACCAAGTCTCCCGGCACAAGGTCAGAGGCTCCCCTAAAATCAATGATCGGTTGATCCTTGATAATGTCGCCTATGTTTTGGACATTCCCAACTGACTGATATGTCTCAACATCAATAAAAGTCTTTTCCGGGGTATAGGAAATCTGTTTGTCCTTAATTTTGTTGGTGACCACCACCTCGTCCAGAGTATGAGCCTTTTTTTCTTCAGCCCACGCACCAGCCGTTAAAACCAGATACAATAAAATCACCATAAAAACTTTTATTTTTTTTCTTTTTTCCCAAATCAGTTTCATTATTATTTCTCCTGCAACCATCAATTGCTTTTGCTTAAATATAAAAATATTCCGGCATGCAGATTTCAAGGCTGTTGCTGATTGGCAATGCCGGCTCTCTTTATCCTGGGATGAAACTTCTCTGGCAGGTTTCCTGAATTTAAACAAAAAAAAAGCCATAAAGGTTCCTTCCCTTTGCTTGGAAAAAAACCTTCATGGCTTTGATTGTCTGCTGCTCTGCTACAGACTCATAAATATCTGAATCTGCTGTGCAGTTTTTCCTATAAGGCTGTACAGATACCTCGCCTTTCCAAAGGCATGGTACAGGCGGCTTCAGCCGCTTGTTTTTTTGCTTTGCTTGTTGTTCCCGCCAGGGCAATAAGGAGAAAAAGCCCCTGCAGTCCTTGTTTTTCCTGTTGCCGCGCCCGATAAAACTTATAGATGTTGCATTGCGAATCAGCATCTATGGATTTATCAATAAACCAACTGGACATATCCTGTCTTTTGATCAAAGCACATTTTTTTATGAATGCCGCACAAATTGATTTAACAGATCTCCTCAATAATTTTTAACAAACTGAATCAGATAATTATAACCAAGATCAGTAACACCTGTTTTTTCAAATCCTGAATCTTTTATTGACAACTCCACTTCTTCCGGGGACAGGCGCATATGAATCGGTGGGCCAAAGGGCATTTCTTCTTTTTTGCACTCAATAATTGCCAGACGTCCGCCTGGTTTTAAAATACGGCTTACCTCATTGTATATCCCCCTGCCCTGTCTCGAAATGTCAAATATATGCAATACGGTAAATATCAGGCAAATATCAATATCATTATCCTTGACAGGCAGGATACCCAAAAGGTCAGAAACCAATGGTTTAATATTTGTCAGCCCCAGGGATTCAACTGATTTTTTTAAAGCATCAATGGTGGGGGGCCAGTGGTCAATTGCGTACACAAGACCTGAATCTCCAACAATGCCGGATGCCTTAACCGAATAATCCCCTGCACCGCAGCCCAGGTCAAGAACCCTGTCCCCAGACCTGATTTCAAGTGCATCAAAAACAAATTCCGGGTCGTGCATCCAAAAACTGCTTGGCCCTTGTCCCTTATGGCCATGTTTTTGCTTACAATTTTTTCTTGCCATACCTTCCTTTAATACTTCCTCTTTGCTTTTCATTGGTGTTTTCCAGTTTTTTTTAAACGATATATAACAGGAATCTCAATAATTGCCATGGGCAGAGCTGATATTTCACCTTGGTTTGCCCATAACAAATATTGAAAGTCGCTGTTTGGATTTTTGAAGACTTTCATATAAACGGCCATGGTAGATCGCCCCGCCACAACAAGCAATGAAAGATGTTTAATTTCAGTAACTTAAAAAGCATTTCATATAAAAAACACTATGATTAATAAATTCTGCTTGCGTGTCAAAGTTTTTTAAAACCGGTAGACACAATTGATTCCCACGGTTCTTGGAGAAGCGTCAAGCCCTACATCGCTCTGTTCATCAAACGGGCTGACATAGGTAAGGTATTCTTCATCAAAAAGGTTATCGGTCCATATATAGATATCAAAAGACTCTCTTTCATATCCCAGACGAAGGTTTACTGTTTTATAAGCTTTCTGGCTGGATCTGTTTGCAATATCACCATAATAAGCATCGGCTCCCATCAGATCTGCACGGCAGAAAAATCCTTCTTGACTCCGGTATTGAATACCTGCGTTATAGCTATATTCAGGTGCATAGGGAAGATGATTATCCTTATGATCACCCTCAATAAATCTTGAATCAGTATAACCAAGGCCTGCAAATATATCCAATCCTTGGATCGGCGTTGTTTTCAGCTCAAGTTCCAGTCCCCGGGAGCGTGCCTTTGCCGCATTTGTAATACTGTTCAGCAGAGTGCTTGTGTCAAATTGGGTAACCTGTTTATCTTCTATATCAGTATGGAAAAAAGAAAAGTTTGCCATTAGCTTTCCTTCCAGCCATTCTGCCTTGAGTCCCAACTCATAGTTCCAGGTATATTCAGGTCCGTAGGAAAATGTTTCTGTGACGGGATTCATAAGCCAATTATATCCGCCTGCAAGATAACCTTTGGATGCTGATGTATAAATCATAACGGCCCCGGACAAATCATAGGCAAGGGCAAATTTGGGCAGATACTCGTCATAGCTTAAATCCTGGCTGCAATGGCTGTCCCTGGCCGGATCAATAAGAGTTCCCTCCTGGTCCTGGTGATCATACCTAAAACCTGCGGTCAAATGTAATTTATCAAACAAGGAGTAGGTGCCCTGACCGAAAAAGGCATACCCGCTGGTGTCGATATCTGTAATGGGATTTTTGACGGTAATTGCTTTTGAAACAATATCATATTTGTAATTGAAATCCGATTTTTCAAGGAAACCGTAAAATCCTGCCAGCCATTCAAATTTGTCGTTTTGAGAAGAAAACAGACGAAATTCCTGGCTGTATTGGCGCTCCTTGATTTGTAATCTATTCTTCATCCTGTTTGCAGGATCATCCCATAGGTCGTTATCGGCAAGCCTGTCAATTGTCTGGTAAAGGGCACCGGAAACCGAGAGGAAATCAATTGCATCACCCTTGTGTTTTATGCGTAAAACCTGGCTATTTCCTCCCTCTTCATAGTATTCATCTTCATCTTTTCGAACTTCAAAGGGTTTGGTTGCATGAGGGCCGTTTACAAGCCTGTAGGCACCTATATGGTTATCTGCATCTATGTAATCGGTGGTAACGGATATATCCCATTGGCCCATGGGCTTCCAGCGCAGAGTGGTACGCGCATTTGTCTGTTCGGAATCAGCGACTTGGTCATTGTTGTCGGAAAGATTTACAAAATATCCGTCTGAGTTTGTATATTTGACCGCAGCGCCCATAAACAATTTATTCGTTATCAGAGGACCGCTGATATTTGCACCGGATCCAAGTGTATTATCACTGCCGTAGTCCCCGTAAACTTTGCCCTGAAATTGATTGCCGGGCTGCCTTGTAACTATATTGATCACTCCCGATTCGGTATTTCTTCCATATAATGTGCCTTGGGGACCCTTGAGGATTTCTGCCCGTTCCACGTCAAACAATGTGGTATTTTGCATATAGTGCAAAGGATAACATATGTCATCCACATAAAGACCTGCGGGAGAATGAGTGGATGCCCTGAAAGATGGGATGCCCCGGATCACAATAACATGATCAGTATAATTTTGTTTTATATGTACATTAGGAGAAAATTTTGTCAAATCATGGACATTCTTAATCCCTGCATCCTGAATCATGATATCTGAGAAAACATCAACGCTTACCGGCACTTCCCGGACACTGGCCTCTGTTTTCCGGGCGGTTACGGTTATACTTTCCAGTTTACGGTTATGATCTTGTGTCTTATAAAACTCTCCATGGGCATTGATACAGGATGCTCCCAAAATAACAGCCACCATTACGACCATATTATAAATTGACCTCATCTTACTCTTTTAGCTCCTTTTTTTGATTGAATAGAAAAAAAATGTCTTTGCGGCCTGGACAAAATATTCATGACCAGGCCCGCAGCAATGGGAATCTGCTCTCCTATTTCCGAGCTATGTCCATGTCCATCTGCCCCCAGCAGGTCTGCAAAATTCTGGATTTTACGGTTTTAAAACCTGCATTGAGCATGGCATCGGCAATAACGCCTTGGTCAAAGGGCCTCATTGGATTTTGCATGGCCCACACAAGGGTGCAGAAAACAAAAAAATCCGGTTTTGTTCCCTCATGGGTGAGGCCCTCGGACAGGTTGATGAATACCCCTTTGGGGTTAAGGGCTTCATGGATTTTTTTCATGACCTTTTCCATGTTGTTCTGGGCAAAATTCAAAGTTGAACTGGCCCATATGAGATCATAACCCTTGCCCAGAGAATCTTTGTTGAAATCCCCGGCAAGCACATCTATCCTGCTTTCCAGGCCATACTCCCGAATAAAACCTTTGGCCACTTCCACCACAGGTTTTTGATCAAAAACTGTCCCTTTCATGGTAGGGTGTTTATCCACAATGGCAATGCCGAATATTCCAGGTCCTCCACCCAGATCAAGCATCTTTTCAAAAGATGAAAACTCAGGGAGAGCAGACACTATATCCGACATCTGCTGGGCAATACCGGACCTTTCATTATTGGCCATCCAGGTTGCATTATGCCCCCATTTTTCCCCGGTATCCATCCTGTTTTCCAGGGAAGGCGGGCCGTTTAAAACCAACGTGGACAAGTCTTCAGGCATAAGGCCATACATGCTACCCTGGTGAATAAATCCTTTTCCCAGGCTGGTGGAGTATCCTTCCACTAAAAATGTTTGGGCAATCGGGGTGTTGGAATAGATCCCCCTTTTTTTTAAAAGCAAGTCGCATGCTACCAGGCCGTTTAAAAAGAGCATGGTGTTTTTAGGATGGCCGTTGATCACCCGGGCAAGCTGATCTGCTGTTTGTGGTTTTGACAAGTGGTTGAAGACCTTCAGCTTTATCCCTGTGAGTAGCAGACTTGATTGAACAGATGCATAACACATCCTATAAAGTTTTTCAGGGCTAACATTAACTTGGGGTAAACTCATGGGTGTTGCTCCTTTGTTTGATTGGATTGGTAAAAAAAATTCAGCGGGTAGCGCAGCAGACAGATTCCCATAAAAAGTGTCATAAGAGCGCATGTGCCAAGGCCGGTATATAATTTAAAATAGCCTGTAATATCACAAAGATTTCCGGTTATGGGCATAATTCCCAGGCCTGCCAGATGGGTGATACTGCACAATATGGCATAGCGGGTTGCAGAATTGTGCCCCGAACTTAAGGTCATGATCGTGTTGTAAATCAGGACCATAACAATACCGGTCATCAGTTTGTCCCATCCTGTCATAACCATGATCTGCCATATTACGGGGGATAAATTATGAGATATGAAGGCGGAAAAAAAATTAAGCCCTGCAATTCCCGTGCAGCACATTGCAAAGACCTTTCCCAGCCCCAGGCTTTTTAGAAAAAAACCGCCAAAGATAGAACCCAATATGGTCATGGGAGCCCCGACCCATATGTTTAATTTCCCCAGATCAATGCGATCAAATCCCAGGTCAATCAACAGGGGCAGGCGCAATTGGCTGCCGCCCTGACAGGAGATTGTCAGCAATGCTGAGAATATTAAAAAAATCAGGATATTGGGTTGTCTTAAAAATCTGGGTAAATTGAGAGTTAATCTATCCATTATTCCAGAAGATCCGGGCAAAAATCTGAGGGATATCTCATCATGAAATAAGACCGGGATCATCAATATCAATTGCAGCGCTGCAATCATAAGCAGTGTGGTCAGCCATCCCTGGTTCTCATAAACAATTAGGAAAACGCCTGCCCCCAGCATATAGGCTATGACATAAGCCGTCATCTGAACCGTATTGCCCCAGGGCCTCTCATGGGGTTCAAGCATATCTGTTGCATAACCGTCCACTGCAACATCTGTGGTGGCAAATATCAGATTAAGTACAAATACGCAGATCATGAACAATTTTAAGTTTTCTTCAGGTGGCAATACTGCCAGAAACAGCAGGATAATCTCTGAGATAATAAGCAAAGGAACAATCCAGCTTTTGCGCCTTCCAAGGCCAAGGTTGTAAAAACGATCAACAGCAAAAGCATAAAGGAATTTAAGTGCCCAGGGGCTGTATACCAGAGCAGTAAAGCCAATGCTGCCAAGAGATGCTCCATGGCTGCGTAAAATAATGGGTATCAGGGTCCATGAAAAACAAAGAAAAATTTTTTGTACAATATACATGAGAAACAACAGCCCCATTTTATAATGGAATGAGGCAGCAGTTTTAATTATACCTGTATTGACATCTGTCATAAATTTTATCCAAAAAAAAAACCCGTCTTTGATAATCAAAGACGGGATACCGTTGTTAATCCACGTATATTATCTAATGCTCCCCAATCCACGGAGGAACAATGATATTCAAATCATGCAGTCAGGTCTTCTGGCTTCCGGTTCTTATGATTTGCCGGGCCTTCCCGCCTTTAAAGGCAGTGACATATTTCCAGCTTTCATCCCCGGTTACAGCGGCGGGTCCGCAACGGTTTTTCACCGTTTTCCCTTAAAGCTCTTAGGCTTTTACTGCATTAATATTTGCATATGAAAAACAAATTTCATATTATGAAATGTTTAATATACCGCTTACCAAAGAGAAGTCTTTTGCAGAATGCATTTTATTTTATGAGAGCCGCACAAAAAAGATTATAAATGGGCTATAGATTCCAGACGAACTGATTTCGGGGTTTTTCCGCATTGTCTGCGAAAAGCTGTTGTGAAATTGGCCTGATTATTGTATCCAACTGAAAAGGCGATCTCTGACAGGCTCAATTCCGTGTTCAGCAGGAGAGTCCTTGCTCTGTTAAGTCGTATATTGCGCAGGGTGTTAAACACAGTATCTCCGTAAATCAGCTTGAATCCCTGGTTTAGCTTGTTACGATTGATTCCGACCTGCCGGCTCAGATCGTTGAGGCTTGGAGGAGACTCTATCCTGCTTGTTAAGATATGATATGCCTCCCTTATCTGTTCCGAATCCGGGCGGCTCAAATTTGACGGATAGTTATCCTGATATTCTCCCATTTCCATTAGCTTAAGTGCCACCAGCTCTAAAGCTTTGCTCTCGAAAAACAACCTTTGGATTTCACCCTGGTATGGACAGGCAATGATTTGTTGAAGAACAAGAGCGGTTTCCTTGTTAAAGGCGGACTGCTGATAAAAAGATTGGGTTGTGTTAAGGTCTGTAAGAATTGGAGTGAGGCATTGAGGCAGTTGCATGAACAAGTCTCTGAACGATTGAACTGAAAAATGAATTGATATCCCCAGTTTTTGTTTCCCCGGCAGCGTTTCAATAATGCCTTTGGTTTCAGGAAGATAGGCCAGCACACTGTCTCCAGGAACTCTTTCCATGACCATTCCTTTTTTATCACCTTCAGTGATGGTGCAGCGGTTCCGAAAAGACAGATTGTAGCAGAAACTGACAGGGGCATTGCCAATTTCATAAATCATTCGAAAATTCCGGGAAATTTCACGTTTAGAGATAATCAATCTTAGGCCCGGTCTGAGGCTGATATTTTCAAAAAAAGATTCTCCATTGGAATCGCTATGAGTTATGTCTATTTTTTCAAAATGATTTGGCTTGGTGGAATCTGAACCCTGCTTCCTGATATTGATTTGACGAATCATTTTTTTATTTTCACCATTAAAACAGATTATTGACACTTCCTTGCGGCACATTACACCACAACAATGTTTTATATCTCACAAAAACATTTTGTTTCAAGCCATTTTTCAACCGTATTTTCAAAATCTTCCTTTCAGCCCAAAGCACAACCTTGGTCAAAATCATAAAAAACAGCATTTTGTTTTTGGCAGTGAATCATTAGTTTTTTAAAGCAATAATTTTTCTCCAGCACAGCTTCCGAGTCAGGTATAACAGAAAAAAAGGCCGGGTGTTTTCTTTTACCAGAAAAATTTGATTTTCTAAAAACGCATAGCAATTCCCAAAAATCTGCTTTCTCTGCTCTAAACTAAAATTATTTTGTTCATCCAAAAGATCATCATTGTCTTCAAAAGCTGTTTTTACAGATTTTGTTTTTCTAAGTGCTGTTTTTACAGGTGCTGTTTTTACAAAGGCAGCATGGGTCTGGGATATAGTTGCATATCCCGTCTGCCGTAATTTCAATAATTCTCCAGAAGTTAACCCAGGCAAAAATTGTATGTCTTCGCTTTCAAGTGCAATGTGATAGCAGGACAAAAAACAGTCACAGGACACACAACTGGATTGAAGCCTGTGATCCGCAACAGCTGCCGGGCGGGATAAAACAGTGCAAAAAGTTTTAAAAACCGTTGGAAACGCTGCCTTATAAGCTTTCAGTTCAAACTCATGCCGTTCGTAAAAACAGGCTTTATTTTGTATGTTTTTGCCTGATGAGCGGGTGATTATAAAACCTGTTTTTGCCACCCTGACCAAAATGCCATGAGAGTCTATTATTTTTTTCAAAAGCCGGGCATAAAATGCAACCTGCCACTTATGATGATAGCGCGGTGATGTGCTGCTTTTAATGTCTCCCACTTCAATTACGGCTGTTTTTTCACCATTCACCTCTTTGCCTGATATGACAAGAAGATCCGGGACACCGATACCTCTTATTTTTACGCCGCCCTGCTCCAAGCCATTTATTTCCAATGAATCAACCTTAAGCAGGCATTGGGAAATAAAAACCGGGGTAATCTCATCCCCTTCATGGGATGTGATCTTCAAAACAGACAGGTTCAACTGCTCCAGAAATGCCTTAAACCGCGATTCCTGCGATCCTGTTGATTTCATGGAGATGATGATGGCACCCTGTTGCTTTAAATGGTTCATCACCTGTTCTTCATAACGGATGCCGTGATCCAATGCCAAACAGCCTGTCGCAGGCAACCCGGCTGTTGACAAAAATCAGGATTTTGCGGTACTGCCAGGTATCATACAGATCATTTAGCAATGCCGGAATCTCGGTTTTTTCTTTTTTTATATGCAGCAGTCGAGCGCTTATGTTTCGTTTAACACTTGCCATGACCGATTGTGCAGAATTTTGAAATTCGAAAAATTCAATAACAGCATCCACCTGGGAAATGGTTGCGGACATGGCGATTTTCTGTAGGGGCAGACCTGTTTTACGTTCAAGGCGGATGAAAAGATAAACCAGATGCCGCCCCCGGTACTGGTGAATCAAAGAATGAACTTCATCAATGATCACAATTTTCACACGGAATAAAAACGCTTTAAGATCTGAATTGGAACTGCCCAGCATCACGTCCAGGGATTCGGGGGTGGTGAGCATGATGTCAAGGGTGCCAGTACAGCCTCGCTGGCACCCATCAATGCCCGGTAAACACTCTTAAAATCATGAAACGGAACCTGTCTTGGGTCAAGATTCACATAACTGACCACAAAATTCTGATCCAAAGCCCTCTGTTTAATATAATTGAGGCTGTGGGATTTGCCTTGTCCATATGCACCGCAAACACACAGATGGGAAGATTTATCACTGTCAATGGCTTTAACGCCTTTATCAAAGGCAGTGGCAAGTTGTGTCTCACCAGTTGTGAGCAAGCGCACACCCAGAAGATCAAACAAACCTTAACGTAACCGCTCCACTGCCCTGCGAAGTTCAAAATTATCCAAAGTGTTCAACTGATCCTGAAAATCCAGATCATCCATTCTTGTGTGTCCTGTTTGGGTTTTAGGTTTTGGGTTCTTGTGTTGGATTTTGGGTTATGGTTTTGGTCAATTATCCCAGGAAGGCTGCTTTTGTTCAATTTTTTCAGCCTCCATTTTCCGTCTGGTTTCCACCATCTCCCGATCCATATCCAAATCCTGAGAAGACTGTCCCTGTTCAGCCATATCAAGGATGTGAATCAAATATTTAATAAACAAACGAACCTCGCTGATAACCCCCATTCGCTTCTGGTTGGAACAGATCTGCTCCATCAGCTCATCAGTTACCATCTCCTTTGGTTCCCAGCGGTAGGAAATTCCATGCAAAGTTCGCAGGCACACCCCAAGCTCAACTAACTCTTCGGTCTTAAGCGGGGTTTGATGGATATCCACCAGCACACCCCTGTAATTTAATTTTGCTGATTCACCAATGGATCGGATACGGCTCCACAATGCATCATAAGACTTAAACCCTTTTTCCGACATCAACACATCGGGAATAATGGAAAAAAAGATGTGAAGATATTGTGAAGACTCACTGTTATCAATCAGCAAACGAACATTTTCATAAGCTGCATTACGAATGGAAGCACTTTGTGCCACAACAGTTTCCATCTCATCCATGAGCAGGATCAATTCCTGATGGCCGATATGTCGCAAAAACAAAATCAAAGAGTTCATAAACTGCTTGCTGTTGGTTTTGTTAAGAAACTCATAGATTTGAAACGGCTTGAGTTCGCGTTTGGTCACCTTGCCCCCTTCAAACCAGTGAAGCAACACCTCATGGTCGGCATCCTGTTTTTCTTGATCTTCAAAAACCTCGGGGTCAAACCTGTTGTTCACAAGGGCGGCCAGGGCATTGGCAAAATTAATGTCCATGCCCTGGATATTTCTGAACTCTTCAGACAAAGCCATCCTCTTTTTCCGGGCGTCATCCGTTTTGACCTGAACCGTTGTTGTATCCAGTTTTTCCAGCCATGACGCCAGCATGTTCCTGATACCGATTCCTTGAAAATCACCCTGAAGCTGCCTGACAATTTTCTGGTAAACGGTTTCAAATTTATGAATGGGAACTTCCCGTGTAAGAACCACAAAAGAGACGGCAAATCTCTTTTCCATGGCAAGATGCCGGATTACCGACATAAAATGGGTTTTACCATCACCATAATCGCCGTTGACAAACCTCACTTTGGAGCCGCCCTGCCCGATATAATTTTCCAGATCATCCTCAATAAAGGTAAGCCAGTTTTGCCGTCCTACTGTAAAAAAAAGAAACTTGTGTTTTCCGTCATATATTGCCTTTTTTTATTTTATTCCCTTTTCAGGTTTATGTTTTATGAATTAAAAGCAACCCAGTATTCTACAAAAATTTATTTTTTTGTCAATATTTTGGATTTTTAAAAAAGTCTCCGGTTCCCATATCTAAAGTCGTTTTAAGTTGCCGTTGCCAGAAAAATTGCCCGCACCGGTGCCGGATATCCTTCTATGGTTTTATCAGGATCATCCGGGTCCAGAAAATCCTTTAAACTTTCCGTTTGTATCCACCTGGTTTTTCTCTGCTCCTGCCCGCAGGTTTTGGTAATATCCACACACCTGATGTTTGTAAAACCCGCCCGCAGCAGCCAGGATTCCATTGCCAGAAGATCGGGAATAAAAAAAATGTTTCGCATTTTTGCATACCGGTCTTTTGGAAAAAGACAAAGATTTTGTTTTGACTCAATAACAAGATTTTCAAGCACCAGTTCCCCGCCTGGTCTCATTGAATCACAAATATCCTTGAGCATTTGAACAGGAGATTTTCGATGATACAACACCCCCATGCAAAACACCGTATCAAAATAATTGTCTGTTTTCGGGAGTTGATCATGAGTAACGGGCAGACAGAACACGTTCTTTTGCCTTAAAAACTTTTGAATAATAAGATATTGAAAATAAAACGTACTTTGAGGTTCCACGCCCAAAACCATCAATGGATTTTGAGCCGCCATTTTAAACATGTAATACCCGTTGCTTGACCCGATATCCATAATTCGCCGCCCTTTAAGGCTGCCGATATGAGGTTTAAGCCTTTCCCACTTCATCCATGATTGCCACTCAGAATCAATCTTGATACCAAAAAGGCTGAACGGCCCCTTTCGCCATGGACACAGTTGTTCAACACTGTTATTCAGCAAATGGTATTGATCCGGTGTAAGATCTGATGAATCACCAATGGTGACGGCCTGATTTTCAAGATCTATGATTGAAGGACGAAAGTCCGGCAGGGCATCCACAATCTGTTTGAATTTTAAAAAATTACCTTTGGCATGATCCAGAAAAGCTCTTTTTTCGTTTATGAGTCTTTTGAACTCATTATAATGCTGATCTAATCTCAAGTGATGATAATATTGAAGAAAATTTTCCATTTTACATGTGACCTTTATGGTTATGTGTGATCTGAAGAATAAGCCAATAAACCAAGCCTGACCCCAATATCTGCAATATATGACAGATTATTTTTTTATCGCAATCATTGAGGCAAAGTTAAACCATTTAAGCCAGACATCAAATAGAGCAAAACCTGCATTTAAAATTCTGTTTTTATGGGTTTCAATAGTATCCGGGATGAGAACTTTTTCAAGTGCATCCCTTTTTTGACTGATTTCAAGCTCTGAATAACCGTTTTCAAGTTTGAAAATTTTATAAAAGCTTGTTTGAAGATCATCTAATTGTTTGGATTCATGAACGGTTTTTTCCGTTAAAAGAAGAATGCCGTTTGGATTCATCCCCTGATAAATTTTTTTGATAAGAGCATCTCGTTTTTTCATATCAAGAAACTGCAAGGTCAAATTTATCAATACCACCGAGGCATTTTTAATATGAATATTTTCTAAAAAACCGCAAACAAGGTCAACCGGCCGGGTTTTCCCCTGATATACAAGCCGTTTTTTATACTTTTCAATCATGGGTTTTGAACTGTCCACAGCAACCATTGAAAAGGGGCGTTCCTTTAGTTGATTCAAGATCAATATCCCAAGATTTCCATGAGAACAGCCAAGATCATAAATCCGGCTGCCCGCCTGATAATATTGAGCAGTCAGTTTGGACTGCCGCTCAATGCTTTCCATATACAAAGGTACTGACCGGTTCAGCATATCATCGAACACATCAGCCACTTCTTTATTAAATTCAAAGGGTTTAACCTTATTTTTTTTTTCTGCAAATACTTTGTCTTTAGCCATTTTTGCTGCCTGTAAAATATTTTTTTTACAGGTTTTATAATATTCTGCAAATAAGTGCAAGAATACCTGAAATCCATTTCATTATCCCTTGACGCAACTCATTTCATAATGCTATTTAGCAGCTGAAATTAAATCTTTAACTCAACTTTCGGACTTTAAGCTTAGCAGACGGGCTTTTAGCATACCCCACCTAAATTTGCCGACTTTCGAAAGTTAAGTCTTCAATTGATCCCACAATGGTGATCCCACAATGGAGTTAAAAGCTTCAGGAGGAAAATAATATGGAAATTATTGGAATTGATGTCGGGTTTGGGTTTACAAAAGCATATAATGGCAAAAATTCCGTCATATTCAAATCAATCCTCGGAGATGCCACGGATATCCATTACCGTTCTTCATTGGGTGAAGATTCTTCAACTTCAAATCTGCATATTACCCTGGAAAACAAATCCTATTTTCTTGGCAATTATGCCGAACTTCAGTCAAACATCCGTGAATTCACTCTTGACCAGGAAAAACTTATTGAAGAGTTTGTTAAAATCCTCGCAATCACAGCCGCAAGCATATGCACAGACACCTCAGCACCCCTTCATGTTGTATCAGGCTTACCTGTTGGATATTTAAAAAGGGACCGAAAAAAATTAAAAGAGATGATCTTGGGGGTTCACGACATAACCATTCACCATACAAACGGACAGGATGTAAAAAAAAGAATTAATATTGATAAAATTCATATCATTCCCCAACCCATTGGCTCGATTTTCAACCTTCTTTTTGATGAACAGGGAAAAATAAAAAACCGGGAGCTTGCCACCCAGAAGGTAGGCGTTGTGGATATTGGTTTTAAGACAACGGATTTTAGTATTTTTGACCACCTTCACTATATTGAAAGAGGCTCCCTTACAATGGATACCGGTATTTCAAAATGCTTTTCCGTAATAGTCAACAAATTAAGGCAGGAAAGCAATATGAATATTGAATTGTATCGAATGTTTAAATTCATTGATTCGGGAATGATCAAAATCAAGGGGAAAGAATATAATATCTCAAATCTGAAAAAAAGGGTATACACCCATGCCGCATCAGCCATTGCATCCGATCTAAACCGGCTGTGGGAAAATGACTGGGATATGGATTCCATTCTCCTTTCAGGCGGAGGAAGTGTAGAATTGGCAAAATATCTCAGCCCGAATATTGACGGCAATGTTATCCCCATTGAAAACAATGAGGATGCCCGATTCAATAATGTCCGTGGATATTGCAAATTCGGCAGGTACAAGTGGGGATATGCCAAATATATTGCAGAAAACACAAAAGAACAAAAAACCACCAAAGAACCGGAAAACACGCAAGAGCCTGCTGAGGATCAAGACAAAGCAGACAACACCCCTGATCAGGATGAATCAAAAATCAATAATCAGTCCAAAGGACTTTCCTGGCTGAAACGCCAGGGCTAAATTCACAGGTTGCCATGAACCAAAACGATTTAACAAAAATTTTATCTCTTGTAGCCAAAGGATCGCTATCTGTTGAAGATGCCAAAAGCCAGCTGAAAAACATCTCTTTTGAAAATATTGATTTTGCTCAGATTGATCATCACAGGTCTCTGAGAAAAGGTTTTCCAGAAGTTATTTTCGGACAAGGCAAAACAAGTGGACAAATTATTGAGATCATGGAAAAAATCATCATCCATGAGGATATCGTTCTTGTGACCCGTCTTGAAAAAGAAAAAGCTCAAAAAATAAGCTCAAAAATTCAAGGAACCCAATATTTTGAAGACGCAAAACTCATGTGGTTTAAAAAAAACGAGCCAAAAATCACAGGGTTTGGTCAAATCCTGGTCATAACTGCCGGCACATCTGATATTCCTGTTGCAAAAGAGGCTTTGCTAACCGCCCATGCCATGGGAAATGAGGTTAAATCGATTTTTGATGTTGGTGTCGCAGGCATTCACCGTCTTTTTGCCCACCAGGAACAAATCATGACGGCTGCTGTCATCATTGTTGTTGCAGGAATGGAAGGAGCGCTTCCCAGTGTGGTGGCAGGAATGGTCAAGGCCCCTGTCATTGCAGTCCCCACCAGTATTGGATATGGTACAAGTTTTGGGGGAATGACAGCTCTTTTGGGGATGCTCAATTCCTGCAGTTCAAATATTGCCGTGGTAAATATTGACAATGGATTTGGGGCGGGATTTATGGCCTCATCCATTAACCATGTCTCCGTAGCCTGATAATAAAATTGACTTCCTGAAAAAAGATTAACATTAAATTTTTTTTCTAAAGTTTATTGCCGCTTCATTTTTGGGATCTATCCTGAGGATTTGATTCAGATAGTCATCTGCCATAAGAACCTTTTGATTCATGTAATGTATTTTTGCAATCTGGAATTTTGCCTCGACATGGCCCTTGGCCTGACGGTCAACTTCCATAAAACACTTCAAAGCTTTTTCCCGTTCACCCGCCTGCTGGTGTATCAGCCCTGCCTTATAGACCATCTCATAATTGGAGGGATTATCTTTGATAACATGCTCAAGCAATTCTTGAGGATACTCAAGTTCATCATGTAACAGGCAGGTTTCAATGACTTTTTGTCTTGCCGCATTTTGTTTTTTTGAACGGGTAATGAATTTTGAAAAAATATTCAGCGACAACTGCCTGAAATCATTTTTAAGCAATTTTTCACCAAGATCAAATGCCTTGTCATTATACTGGTTCGTTAATGATAAAACTTCAAGACAATATTTACCCGCTTTTTCAAGCTCATTTTTACGAAGATAATAATCAGCAAGATATACCCTTGACATCGAGTCTTGCTTATTCACCGATATGGCCTTTAGCAAACATTTTTCGGCTATGGCATTTTTTTCAATCTTAAAATGCAGCAACCCTAACTGACGAAGAAGCCTTGAGGCAGAAGGCTTATGGGACAGGGCAAGTTTGAGTTCTTCAATGGCGGCTTCATACTGTTCTTTTTCTTCAAGATCCCTTGCCTTTAGCCGGTGCAGGGTAGCAGGGTCCGGGTTATTGATTTTTTCCACAACCGCCTTTATCTTTGCATCTAAAGATGCAAGGGTTAACGGCTTAAGAAGATATCCGTCAATTTCAGTCTCAGCCACTTCAGAAACAATATCCCGCTCAGCTTCAGCCGTTACCATGATAACCGGCAGATCCCTGAGTTTATTATCATTTCGAATTTTATCAAGCATTGAAATTCCGTTCATGACAGGCATATTCCAGTCAATAATGGCCAGATCAAATTTCTCAGTATTCAGTATTTCAAGACCTTGTTTTCCATTTTCAGCAAATTTTAATTTCGTTCCAATACCCAAATTTTTAACCATTTTTCGAATGGTTAATCGCATGCTTTTCATATCATCAACAACAAGGATTGACATATTATCAATATCGATCATAATTTTGCTTTCCTGACAAATTTTTTGTATTCATTTTGAATTGCCTCAAACGTTAAGGCAAATGAATTGAATTTTTCTATTTTTGCATGGGCTTCCATATCCAAAGCGGCATTTCTCAACAAATCTGCGTTAACATTTGCGGCAGATCCTTTTAATGCATGTGAATTTAATCTTACACCCTCTGCATCATTTTTATCAATTGCATAGTCTATAGCATCTATCAACTCCGGGGCTTCCTGGAGAAAAGAATCCAATACAACTTCGATGATCTCCTCATCGCCCCCAAACCGTTCAAATAATTTATCCTTGTTAAAACACATATCCATTTTCATATCTGTCTTGGACAACAAATCCGATTGCACTGTTTCAGGCATGATATCAATTTGACCGGGCTCGTCATTTTGTATAGGTTCATCAATTTGATCAAATTCATTATCTTGCCCAAATTCATCATCGGATTTTTCAGGACACTCTTTTTTTAGAAACTGTAACCTGTCCGTTAAATTTGAGCTTACTTTTTGTGACAGGATATCAGGTTCAACCGGTTTTGAAATAAAATCGTCCATTCCTGCTTCAAAACATTTTTGACGGTCTTTTTCAAATGCATTCCCGGTCATGGCGACAATCGGGATATGATCCATTTTCAATATTTTCTCATTCTCCCTGATCTGCCGGGTTGCTTCAAACCCGTCCATCACAGGCATCTGACAATCCATTAAAATCATATCATATAGGTTGTGTTTATGTTTATTGACGGCTTCAAGCCCGTTTTTTGCGACATCTGTTTGATATCCCAATTTACCAATCAATGCTTTTGCCGTTAAAAGATTGGTTTCCATATCTTCAACAATCAAGATCTTCCTGACATATTTTTTACTTTCAAGGATACTGTAACGGGTTATAATCGGCAAATTCCCGGCATTTCCGTTGTATGACCTTGATAAGACAGCTTTGATACAATCTTGAAGAAGTGATTTTTCAACCGGTTTACTCAAAAATGCCGAAAAACCAATGTCTTCAAACCGCCTGGCATCCCCTTTTTTTCCGATTGATGACAGCAGTATCAATCGTGTATTCTTTAATTGATCATCCTGCTTTATTTTTTTCCCCAAGGCTTCCACGTTTTCATCAAATTCCTTGGCTTCCATGATCACCATATGAAAGGGATTGTTATCATCTTTTGCCCATCTGAGCATTTCCATGGCTTGTGTATCATCAAAGGCCTGGTCATAATCGATTTTCAATTCATTCAAATTGTTCTCAAAACTCTTTCCAAGGATTGATCCGTCACTTAAGACAAGTATTCTGCAATCTTCAGCATTCCGGGTAAAAAGATCAACCGTCTTTTCTTTTTCAACTTGTTTTTTTAGCGGCAGTGTAAACCAGAAGGTAGTCCCTATCATATCAATGCTTTCTGCTCCGATCTTGCCACCCATTTTTTCAACCAGCAATTTTGATATGGCCAATCCCAATCCAGTACCCCCGTATTTTTTGGTGATGGAAAGGTCTGCCTGGGTAAAGGATTCAAAAAGGGTTGTCAACTGATCATCCTTGATACCGATACCGGTATCTTCCACAGAAAAATGAAGAGTTGCGGATGTTTCATCTTCCCTTTTTAAAGTGACACTTAATCTGACTTCTCCTGAACCTGTAAACTTTATGGCATTTCCAGTCAGATTATTAATGACCTGACGAATCCGGCCGATATCTCCTTGCAAAAGACAAGGAACATCGGAATCTATAAAACATAAGAAATCAATTCCCTTCTGCCTGGCCTGTAGTTCAGGCAGGGACACCATATCTTTTATGGCAATATCAAGATCAAAATCCCTGACATCCAGTTCAAGTTTGCCTGCTTCTATTTTTGACAAATCAAGTATATCGTTGACAATGGTTAATAAAGCTCTGGTACTGTTATAAACAATCTTGGAATAGGAACGTTGTTCTTCATCCAGATCAGAATCAAGCAAGACATGCATCATACCGATGATGCCGTTCATTGGATTCCTTATTTCATGACTCATGTTTGCTAAAAATTCATCTTTTATTTTCGTTGCCTTATCGGCATTCTCAGAAATCCGGCGACACTCCTGCCTGGATTGAGTAAGCAGTATGCCCAATTGCTCATAATTCTTTTCCCGAACCATGACAATAGCAAAAAAACCGCCTAAAATGGCCAAAAGATTATAAAACCGGTAAAGACTTATATTAACAAATCGTTCACTGACCAGGATGCTTAAATTCAGGCGTTGATCGAAATAGAATAAAAAGAAAAGCAAACCGGCAACGATCAGATATGGCACTCCGGATTTTCTATCCGGAAAAACGGTTGTCAGCAAAGGTACAAACAACAAAAAAACCATGGAAATGCTGTAAAATCCCCCGGTTTTATAGCAAAGACAGCTAAGATAAAATACAAAGGAAGTATTCAATATATGACTGCGAAAAGTTTTGCCTGATTTTTTCAAGACATATAAATTGACTATATTTATAAGTAAAACAAAACAGCCCAATGCAACCAGAGAAACAGCACCCATCTTAAAAAACAAACCGGACTGGAGGATAAGCAATCCTGAAAAAATAAGAGAAAAAGCCTTTAGATTTATGGAACCATAAACTGTCATATCAGACTTATATAGAAACCTGCTCTATATTGTCAAATTTATTTTCAGAATAACTGCCATGAGCAGGCTTGGCATTTCATGAGAAAAAAACTTTCTTGACTTTTACGAAATTTATATATAATAAATATACTTTAAATAAAGTAAAAATTATGATTACAAATATTCTTAGCATACTATTAGTCCTTATTATCGTGGGGGTGATTATTAACACCTCCAGGCGAAGGGGCTCTTAGTGGCATAACTTTAAATAAACTTTAAAAGCCGTTATCAGCCCCAAGAGGGCTGATAACGGCTTTTTTGGTTTGGAGACAAAAAAACATGAGAAGTCACATTGCAACAAAAGGTATAGCCAGGGCACCCCACAGGAGCCTTTTCAAGGCCATGGGGTATACGGACAGGGAAATTAGCCAGCCCCTTATCGGTATTGCCAACTCAGCCAATGAATTAATTCCGGGACACATGCACCTGGACCATATTGTAAAGGCTGTAAAATCAGGCATCAGTATGGCAGGCGGCACTCCCATGGAGTTTTCAACCATTGGGGTGTGTGACGGTATTGCCATGAACCATAAAGGCATGCACTATTCACTGGCCTCCCGTGAACTCATTGCAGACTCCATAGAGGTCACGGCAACAGCCCATCCTTTTGATGCCATTGTCATGGTTCCCAATTGTGACAAAATTATTCCCGGCATGCTCATGGCGGCTGCACGGTTGAATATTCCAGCCATATTTATAAGTGGCGGCCCCATGCTGGCAGGGAAACACCCGGATAATAAAAATCAGCAAATTGATCTTGTCACGGTATTTGAAGCCGTGGGGGCGGTTCAATCCGGCAAAATGACGGAACAACAACTTTTCGCCATTGAAAATGCCGCCTGCCCCACATGCGGATCATGTGCCGGGATGTTTACGGCAAACTCAATGAATTGCCTGACCGAAGCCATTGGGATGGCCCTTCCGGGAAATGGCACCATTCCAGAACCCATGTCTGAAAGAATCAGACTGGCCAAACAAACCGGCATACAGATCATGGAATTGCTTGACAAAGCAATTGCACCGGATAAAATCTTGACCAAAGAGGCATTTATGAATGCCCTGGTGGTGGATATGGCCCTGGGATGTTCCACCAACACAGTACTTCACTTAAAAGCGCTTGCCCATGAAGCCCATGTTGATATAGATCTGAACTTAATTAATGAGGTCAGCAGAAAAACTCCTCATTTGTGTTCTTTAAGCCCAGGAGGCCAGGACCGTATTGAAGACTTGAATTTTGCCGGTGGCATACCTGCTGTCATGAAAGAACTTTTTGACCATGACATGCTCAATACAGACTGTCTTACAGCCACAGGAAAAACTGTCGCCCAGAACCTTGAAGCAGTTGTAAAAAAAGACCAGCAGGTGATAAGGCCGATTGAAAACCCCTATCACAGCGAAGGAGGGTTAGCAGTACTCTTTGGCAATCTTGCCAAAGAAGGCTGTGTAGTCAAACAGTCTGCGGTTTTAGACGAGATGCTCCAACACCAGGGACCGGCAAGGGTATTTGATTGTGAAGAAGACGCAACCCAGGCTATTGTCGACAACCGGATCAACAAAGGGGATGTCATTGTCATCCGGTACGAAGGGCCGGCAGGTGGTCCGGGCATGCGTGAGATGCTGACCCCCACCTCTTCCATAGCAGGCATGGGACTGGATGACACTGTTGCCCTGATTACCGACGGCAGATTTTCAGGAGGAACCAAAGGGGCATCCATCGGCCATATCTCACCGGAAGCAGCAGAGGGAGGAACCATTGCAATCATTCAAGAAAATGACCAGATAAAAATAGATATCCCGGCAAAAACCATTGAACTTCTGGTTTCGGAAAATGAGATTGCAGACCGGTTCAGCAGATGGAAAAAACCTGAACCTAAAATCAAAACAGGTTATATGGCCAGGTATGCGGCAATGGTTAGTTCTGCCGGCAACGGTGCCATATTCAAAGACATATTATAGGAGAAAAACATGAAACTTACAGGTGCCCAGATTCTTATCAAAATGATTAAGGCAGAAGGGGTTGACACAATCTTTGGATATCCCGGCGGTGCTGTCATTGATATCTATGATGCACTGGCAAAGCAAAACGGCCTTAAACATATCCTGGTCAGGCACGAACAAGGCGCTGTCCATGCCGCAGACGGCTATGCAAGAGCCAACAAATCAGTTGGCGTGGCCCTGGTTACCTCGGGTCCCGGAGCCACGAACACGGTTACGGGAATTGCATCTGCATACTTGGATTCCATCCCCCTTGTTGTGTTTACAGGCCAGGTTCCAACGGCATTGATCGGCAATGATGCATTCCAGGAAGTGGATATAGTGGGCATTACAAGGCCATGTACAAAACACAACTACCTTGTAAAAAACGTGGAAAAACTGGCTGAAACCGTTAAACAAGCCTTCCACCTGGCAAGATCAGGCAGACCCGGCCCGGTCCTCATTGATCTGCCAAAAGATATTGTGGGAACCCAAATTGAGTTTGAAGAACCTTGTGAGATTTCTTTAAAATCCTACAAACCCAATTACACACCCAATAAAAAACAGCTCTCCAAGGTGGTTGATCTGATCAAACAGGCCAAACGGCCGGTTATTTTTGCCGGTGGCGGTGTGATTCTTTCCGAGTCTTCCGAGGAACTTACCCGCCTTGCAAAGATTACGGATATCCCTGTCACGGCATCCTTGATGGGACTGGGTGCGTTTCCAGGATCTGATCCCCTGTGGTTGGGAATGCTGGGAATGCACGGAACTTACAGGGCCAATATGAGCATTGGCAATTGTGATCTCATGATTGCGGCAGGGGTCCGGTTTGATGACCGTGTGACCGGAAATGTTGAAAAATTTGCACCTGATGCCAGAATTGTCCAGATTGATATTGATCCCACCTCCATCCATAAAAACATTGAGGTTCAATGCCCCATAGTGGGAGACTGCAAGGCTGCCTTAAAAGAAATTGTTCAATTAATGGAAGGCCGGGACCCGGAAGAATTTAAAAATGACCGCCTCAAATGGCTTGCACAGATCGAAGAATGGAAAAGCACAATGCCCTTGAAATACGACCAGGGCAATGAGGTGATAAAGCCCCAGTTTGTCATTGAAAAGCTCTATGAACTGACAAAGGGAGATGCCATTATTACAACTGAGGTCGGGCAAAACCAGATGTGGACAGCACAATATTATCATTTTAACAAGCCCAACCATTTTATTACATCCGGCGGACTGGGTGTCATGGGATTCGGGCTACCGGCTGCTATCGGGGCTAAATCCGCCTGTCCGGACAAGCTTGTGGTTGATGTAGCAGGCGACGGCTCCATCCAGATGAATATCCAGGAGCTGATGACGGCCATTGAATCAAAAATAGATGTTAAAATCGTCATCCTGAACAATCAATATCTGGGTATGGTAAGGCAATGGCAGGAACTGTTTTATGATAAGGTTTACTCTTCCACGAACATGGAAAATGCCCCTGATTTTGTAAAACTTGCCGAAGCCTACGGTGCAAAAGGATTAAGATGCACCCGGCCTGATGAGGTTGAATCCACACTCAAAAAAGGCCTGAACACCGAAGGAACGGTAATCATGGAATTTGCCGTGGACAGAGAAGAGTCTGTTTACCCCATGGTTCCCGCAGGTGCCAGCATAACGGAAATGCTCCTGGTTTAATTTAAAATCTGAAAAAGGATATTTATCATGAAAACAAACAGCTACTTACTTTCTATCCTCGTAGATGATGAACCAGGCGTTCTTTCAAGAATTGCAGGGCTTTTTTCAGGGCGCGGATTTAACATTGACAGTTTGAGTGTTGCCAACACTGCCGAACCCGAAGTATCAAGAATTACAATGGTTACCAATTGTGAACCCCATATTATTGAACAGATAAAAAAACAGCTCAATAAGCTGATCAATGTCATCACGGTAACAGACCTGACAGACAAAAAATATGTCCAGCGCCAACTGGCATTAATCAAGGTCAATGCACAGCCCGAAAAAAAAGCGGATATTTTGAGAATTGTGGATATTTTCAGGTGCAAGATTGTTGATGTGGGGCTGTCCCATTACACCATAGAAGTGTCCGGGGACAATGAAAAACATGATGCAATCATCTCTTTATTAAACCCTATGGGGATCATTGAAATCGCCTCCACAGGCTCCATTGCCCTGGCAAGGGAGAATGGCAAGTAAGCAAGTTAAGAATGTGATTAACAGGTAAACATCACCAGACAGGACAAACAATGGAAAAAGCACTTTTATACGATACCACGCTAAGAGATGGCATGCAGGGAGAAAACATCTTTTTTTCTCCTGAAGACAAGGTAAAAATAGCACGAAGACTTGATGATGCAGGCATCCACTATATTGAAGGGGGATGGCCGGGATCAAATCCCGGTGCCCAGCATTTTTTTGAACTGGCAAAAAAGATGGAGTTTAAAAATGCCAAGGTGACAGCCTTTGGTTCCACCCGGCGCCAGGGCAAAACCTGTGAACAGGATGGCAATCTTCAGGCATTAATAAATAGCGGAGCGCCTGCGATCACAATTTTTGGAAAATCATGGGACCTGCATGTTGAATCCATAATGCAGAACACAAAAGAGGAAAACCTTGCCATGATAAAGCAGAGTGTTGCCTATCTGTTAAGTCATGACAAAGAGGTCATCTACGATGCGGAACATTTCTTTGACGGATATAAGGCCAACCCGCTCTATGCCTTGAAAACTCTTGAAGCAGCGGTTGAAGGCGGAACAAGGTGCCTTGTGCTGTGCGACACAAACGGCGGGTCCATGCCCTGTGAAATTGACACCATAACCCGGGCAACAATCGATCATTTCAAGAAAATTGACGTACCCGGCCTGATCTTCGGCATTCATTGCCACAATGATTGCGCCATGGCGGTTGCCAATTCCATTAATGCTGTTCATGCAGGTGCGACCATGGTTCAGGGCACCATTAACGGATATGGCGAACGATGCGGCAATGCCGACCTTACCGCAGTCATTCCCATACTGGCCCTTAAAATGAACCGGGAATGCATCTCCAGCGAAAACCTTGCAAAGATTTTGAACCTGTCCAGGTTTATCTCTGAAACCGCCAATGTCCCGCCGGTCAACTCAAGGCCATTTGTGGGAAAAAGTGCCTTTGCCCACAAAGGCGGGGTCCATGTCAGCGCCATCATGAAAAATCCCCTGGCCTATGAACACATGGCCCCGGAACTGGTTGGAAACAAGCGCAGGGTAATTGTTTCAGAGCAATCCGGCAAAAGCAACATCGAATACAAAGCAAAAGAGATGGGCATGAATATGGGCAAAAGCGGCGTCAACGGCCATCAGATTGTTTCAAGCATCAAGGAGCTTGAAGATGACGGGTTTGAATTTGATGCGGCAGAAGCCTCTTTAAAACTGATCATGGAAAAACTCACCGAACAGTTTGTCCCATATTTTGAGCTTGAATCCTTCCGGGTAACTGTTGAAAAAGACAAGGAACGACCCTGCTGTTCTCATGCCATGATCAAAATCAAGGTGGACAAGGAAACCGAAATCACTGCGGCAGAAGGAGACGGGCCTGTCAGCGCATTGGACAATGCATTAAGAAAGGCACTGACCAAAATATTCCCCCAGATCAATGACATGCGCCTGGTGGACTTCAAGGTCCGGGTCATTGACGGAAAAGACGGCACTGATGCCAAGGTCCGGGTTCTTATTGAATCCCGGGATGAAAATAACATTTTTTCAACCATCGGCGTTTCAGAAGATATTATAGAAGCAAGCTGGCAGGCATTGGCTGACAGTTTTCAATACAAACTTTCATTAGACGATCAAAACAAGGCAAAATAAGATGACAACAGACAACCAGATAATAATTTTTGACACAACTTTAAGGGACGGCGAACAATCACCCGGAGCCAGCATGAACCAGCCTGAAAAGCTGCGTATTGCCACCCAGCTTGAAAAACTGGGTGTCAACGTTATTGAAGCAGGATTTCCGGCAGCATCAGAAGGTGACTTTGAAGCGGTCAAAGCGATTGCTGAAACCCTTAAAACCGCCCAGATTGCAGCTCTTTGCAGGGCCAATAAAGACGATATCAACCGGGGATGGCAAGCCGTTAAAAATGCAGCACACCCCAGAATCCACACCTTTATTGCAACCTCTGAACTGCACATGAAATACAAACTCCAGATGACGCCGGAACAGGTGCTGGAACAGGCGGTTGAATCTGTAAAGCTTGCCGCCTCCTATACGGACAATGTGGAGTTTTCAGCAGAAGACGGATCACGGTCTGATCCAGCATTTTTGTGCAAAGTGTTTGAAGCGGTAATTGATGCAGGCGCCACAACGATTAACCTTCCTGACACGGTGGGCTACGCCATCCCGGAAGAGTACAGTGAGCTTATCAAACATGTCATGCAAAACACTCCCAATATGGACAAGGCTGTGTTGAGCGTTCATTGCCATAATGATCTGGGACTTGCCACAGCCAATACCCTTGCCGCCATAAAAGCCGGTGCAAGGCAGGTTGAAGTAACCATCAACGGTATTGGAGAACGGGCCGGCAACACCTCGCTTGAAGAAGTGGTCATGTCTCTGCATACACGGCCCAATTTTTTCCCTCAGACCACATCCATTGACACCACAAAAATTTACCCCACAAGTCGCCTGGTCAGCATGATAACCGGAATTTTAGTGCAGCCCAATCGCGCCATCGTTGGGGCCAATGCCTTTGCCCATGAAGCCGGGATTCACCAGGACGGTGTATTGAAAAACCCCATGACCTATGAAATCATGAAACCGGAAACCATTGGCCTGAGCAAAAACAGCCTGGTGTTGGGCAAACATTCCGGACGTCATGCTCTTAATTCCCATATTCAGGAGATGGGATACAATCTTTCAAAAGAAGAGCTGAACAAAGTTTTTGAAAAGTTCAAACACCTGGCCGACAAGAAAAAAAGCATCCAGGATGAGGACATTGAAGCCTTGATCAACGAAGGAGTATTAAGAAGCTCTGAAGTCTTTACCCTGGAATATATCAATGTTGTATCTGGAAACACAGTTTTTCCCACAGCCAGTGTAAAGCTCAACATCAACGGCCGTCCCGTCCAGGGAGCGACAGCGGGAAGCGGTCCCATTGATGCGGTATACAATATCATATCAAAATTAACCGGGACCACATCAGAGCTTTTAAGATTTACCATTTCAGCGTTGACCGAAGGCACGGATGCCCAGGGTGAGGTAACTGTGCGGCTGCAGGAAGACGGAATCGTGGCATTGGGAAAAGGCACGGACCCGGATATTATTACGGCCAGTGCCCTGGCTTACATCAACGGCTTAAACCGATTGGAATACCTGAAAGCTCATCCAATTGTAAAACCCGACAACCTTTAAATTATTCCATACACCAGGAACTGAAATCACGATTTTCTTTTTAATAACGGCCATGGCATATCACTCTGCCACAACAAATAATGAAAGATATTTAATTTCAGCAGGTTAAAAGTTCTTTCATATAAAACGATTCACCACCGCTTTTACGCTGAAACCATCAGAATAAAAGCGGTGTTATTTTTTTGCAGTATTCAAAATAATTTTTTTTTTCAACCAAAGGCAAAATACCTTTGCTGCACCTTATGAAAATTCTTTTTCAGACCTGTTTCTTCCGTTTTGTTTTGCTTTGTAAAGAAGCTTGTCAACCCTGGAAAGAAAAATGTCTTCCTTTTCAAAAGGACGATACTGACCCACTCCCAGACTGATTGTGGCGATAATCTTTTTATCCTCATACACTGTAGAGGTTTTTGCCACAGTATTCCTTATTTTTTCTGAAATTGTATAAGCATCATCCAGGCTGCATTTTTTTAAAAGGATTAAAAATTCTTCACCTCCCCACCTGCATAAAACATCTGATCTTCTTATGGCAGCATTGGAAATTTTTACAATATTTTTAATTACAGCATCTCCTGCCAGATGCCCGAATTGATCATTCACATTTTTAAACCGGTCGATGTCAAACAAAATAATTGACAGTGTGAAATCTTTCCTTTGGATGTCCTGGAGTAATTGATGAAAAATCATATCAAACGCCTGACGGTTGTATATGCCTGTCAACTTGTCAATTGTTGCCATTTTTTCCAGACGGCCCTGGTAAGATGAAATGGTCAAATTGGTTAAAACAAGCACAACACTTGTAATCAGCGCACATATTGCAAGATTGATCAGAAGAGTGTGAAGAATCTGTTTTATTGCTTTTTCTTCTGTCTGTTCAACCAGTAAGTACCAGTCAAATTCAGGGATGTATCTTGTGTTCAAATGAACTGTTTTTCCATCTCTTTTGTATTTAAAGCAGCCACTTGATTTTGATAAAATTTCATCTGCTATGGGTGATATCTCTTTCATCCTGGTAATCGGTTTATCGGGATTTATCAAATTTGATCCATGTAGCGTTATATTGCCTTGTTTATCTGTAAAATATATCTGCCTGTCATAATCTTTTTGATATTTTTTGATCAATTCTTTAACTGCGCTTACCTTAAGCCCCACACCGGTTGCACCGATAAATTTTTTATCATAATCAAAAACCTTAAAATTAATAAAAATGGTCATGGAATCATTGTTGGCCATATCCGGATCAATATTAATTTCATAATCAGATGTCAAAGCCCTTACCCTGAAATACCAGATGTCCCGCTGCTGGTTCTCTTGTACTTTTTTTAATATTCCCTTTGCCTGATAATATATCCGTGTCTGTTCGGAAACAAAAAAACTTGTAACGGCATTGTATTTGTTCCGGATTTCTTGAAGATAGCGCACAATTTGTTGTTCATCTTCTTCTCCTTTTATCACCCAGTCCCGAAGAAAGGTGTCATTTGCCATCAAAGAAGATATAAAAATAGTCCGCAGAAGATCTCTTTGAATTTCCGAATAAATATTGTCACTGGTTAAGGGAAGTTCACGTCCGACAATCTGATCTCTTAGTGATGACCTTGAAACAAAATAACTTGCCAGGCTTGTTGCGCCAAATCCAATTATCAACAGCAGGCTTATCATTAACATCAATTTATTTTTTCTTTGTTCCATCCACTCCTCTGAATTATTACGCAAACAATTAACTATCCGACATTTTTATAATGTAAAATTTTATACCATTAATTCCAAATCAAACAAATATTATAAGCTGCCATAGTATTTTAACAATAGCCAGAAAAAAATCTGCAAGTTTTTCATATTTGAGTTGTTTAACAGTTTAAAGCCGAATTTAAGCACTGAATTACTATAAACAAACAAGGTAAAGGAGTGAACAGATGATGACACAGTACAAATTCAACCGAATGGAAGTTGCAGGTTCTCTGGGAGATCTGGGCACTCTACTTCCAATGGCCATAGGCATGACAATGATCAACGGCCTGAATCCGATGGGCATATTTTTAAGTGTCGGTCTTTTTTATATTCTTTCCGGACTGTATTTTAAAGTCACCGTACCTGTTCAGCCAATGAAGGTTATCGGAGCCTACGCAATTGCAACCGGGATGAGTGCTTCCCAGATATCGGCCTCGGGATTTTGGGTGGGATGCTTTCTTTTAATCATAGGGGGAACCAATGCGATCAAGGTTATAGGAAAATATGTTCCCAAACCGGTCATCCGGGGGGTACAGTTATCAACGGGTGTTCTTTTGATGGCTCAGGGAGTCAGGTTTATCATTGGCACCTCGAAATTCCAGATACTGAGACAGGCCGTTGAACCTTATCTTACAGTACAGAATCTCGGGCCTCTGCCCGTTGGTATTGTTATAGGGATTATCGGCGGACTCCTTACTCTGTTGCTACTGGAAAACAAACGATTACCGGCCGGACTTTTTATCGTATCAGGCGGCATTTTTATAGGACTCGTCTGGGGAACCCACGAAGGTATTTACAAAGCATTTAATAATCTTATGGGCGGACTCAATCTTTCTGAATTTTTTCCTTTTGAATTTCCCACACGGGCAGACTTCACCTTTGCTCTACTTGCCCTGGTTCTTCCTCAAATACCAATGACATTAGGGAATGCAGTTATTGCCTATGCAGATCTGTCCAAGGACTATTTTGACGATAAATCAAAAAAAGTAACTTATAAATCAGCTTGCATCAGCATGGCATTGGCAAACTTTATGAGTTTTTTCCTTGGCGGCATGCCGCTGTGCCATGGTGCCGGCGGGCTGGCAGCTCATTATCGGTTCGGCGCACGTACTGCCGGATCAAATATGATTATCGGCTCCATCTTTTTGATTTTAGCTGTTGTATTCGGCTCTCATCTGCTTTCGATTTTATACCTTATTCCCATGTCGGTACTGGGAGTGTTGCTCTTGTTTGCAGGCAGTCAACTGTCAATGACAATAATTGACATAAAAAATCACAAAGATCTGTTTGTTTCTTTAATGATGCTGGGCATAACACTGGCCTCAAATCTTGCAGCGGCTTTTATTGTCGGTATTGCCATAGCTTATGCCTTAAAATCAAATAAATTGACGGTTTAACATAAAAAATAATAATATCGGCAAGTCCAGTCATTCAAACAAGGAAGGCCCGATATGATAAAATCAAAACAGACTATTGCAATAGTCAATGAATAATATGATCAAAAAAGATCAGGACGCAGAGCTTATAACGGCAGCAGGAAAAGGAGATCAAAAGGCGTTCGAACGTCTGGTTCAAAAACACGGAGCCGCACTCTTTAATTTTTTACTCAGATACCTGGGTGACCGTACAACAGCAGAAGATATCGTACAAGAAGTGTTTATAAGAATTTACACATCTGTACATAAATTCAAAAAAATGACCGGCGTAAAAGCATCCTCCTGGATATTTAAAATAGCATATAACCTTTCGATCAATGAGATCAAACGACGTAAACGCTACAAACACTTTTATGATGCATTAAATCAAAACGCACAAAACACAAGGCAACCAGATCAAATCAAGGAGTGGGAAACAAGAAAAGATATCATGGCAGGTTTAAAAAGGCTTCCTGAAGACCAACGGGCAGCATTGATTTTAAGGGTGAATGAAGGGTATTCTTACAGGGAAATCAGTGACATTTTAAACCTTTCAATTTCCAGTGTGGAGTCTTTAATTTTCAGAGCCAGAAAAGGCTTGAAAAAACATCTAAAATTTTAACAAGGAAACAGGATCATGAAATGTCAGGAAATTTTGGAAAAATTATCAGCCCATTTGGACAAAGAGCTGGATTTGATCCAGAACAAAAACATAATACAGCATCTAATCCAATGCAAAGAGTGCAAAAAAGAATTAGAGGCTTTTCAGTATACAGATCAAATGATTCAAAACCTGCCACAGGAAAAAATGCCATCAACGCTCATCAGACAAATTGATTCAGCGGTCTGCAGGGTATCTTCTCCTCTTGAAAAATCATTTTTTCAATCCCGGATTTTTACACCTCTACTTGTTTTTTTTGAAACCTTGTTTGAATTGCTCAACCCGCTAATCGAAAAGGAATCACGCCCAATAGAAGAATTTAATGATTTTCCGCCCGAGTCATTTGGCTATATATATTTCAAAATAATGAATCCAAGTCATATGAGGTCTTAATATGCACATTTTTTTACATTATGTTTCCGGCTTTTTAACGGCCTTGATTCTTGTATCAGCCATTCTAATCATCGTGTATAATCATTTAAAACGCAAACATTTGAAAAAAAACAAAGTTATCGGATATTTAGATTTAATTCCAGATCTTACACAGCAACAAAGAAAACAGGCCCAATCCATTCGCAAAGTGTTTTTACCAAAAGTCGCAGGCATCAGAAAGTGTCTCCACATTCAGCGGAGCAAACTGGCGGAAGCCCTGTTTATGGAACCTTGCAACGAACTGGAAATACAATCAATCTCAAAAAAAATTATCCGACTCCAGACGGAACTTGAGCATGAAGTTGTGGAGCATATTTTAGAAGAAAAAGAACTTCTCTCTCCATCCCAGAAAAGAAATTTCTACACTATAATTGTTGACCAATTTTCCGCCGGCGGACTGGGAATCCATGATATAAAAGGCAAATAATCAAAAAAAGAAGCCGGACAGCAGGCTGATGAAAAACATATTATCAGTCACCAAAAACTTGCTTGGCTGTCCGGTTATTTTTAACTTATATTTGTTGTTTTTATTTGAAAAATTATTTTTTAAGGATTATCCTGGCATCCACAACATCCAGGCCCTTTTCGTATAAAATTATGGGATTCAAGTCCATTTCCTCAATTTCAGGATAGGCCTCTATCAGTTCAGAACACATGGCTATCAACCTTCTTAATGATTTTTTATCATATCCTTTCTGACCCCTTACGCCTTCTAAAAGAATTGATGATCGCGTGTCTTCCAGCATTTTCTTACAAGAGTTCGGTGAGACAGGCAATACCCAGAATGTCACATCCTTCATGATTTCAACCATAATTCCACCCAACCCGTACATGATAACCGGCCCGAACTGTTCATCTATTTTAGTGCCGATAATAATTTCAAGGCCTTTTTGAGCCATAGGAGAGACAAGAACCCCTCGAATGTCCGCTTCCGAGTTATAGGCAATAGCGTTTTCCATAATCTGACAATATGCTTTTCTCACTTCAAGTTCAGATTTCAAATTCAGTTTCACCCCACAGGCATCACTTTTATGCAGGATATCGGGTGAAACAATTTTTAATACAACATTCTCTTTGATTTTCTCTGCAATTTGCCATGCTTCATCTTCGCTCCTTGCCACCTGCCCCACTGATGTGGGGGCACCATGAAGCTTGATCAATTCTTTTGCCTCATTTTCTAAAAGCACATGACGGCCTTCTTTTAAGGCATTGTCAATGATCTGATTGCCTTCAGGCTTTGCCTTTGACCGCCAGTTAAACACAAAGTTGGTTTTTGCATGATAGGATTTCAGATAACTTCCGTATTTACAAAGAGAGGCAACACACTTACATGAAATATCCAGGGAATCATGAACCGGTATATCATAATGACGCAACAAATCCAGGGCATGTGACTCGTATGAACTGTAAAGTGAATGCACAATAATGGGTTTATTTTTGCGTCTTACCATTGCCCCCATTCGATGAGCTGCAGCTTCTTCTCCTATGGCAAGACTGTCGTCAAACCGGATGCCGTATCCGCCAAACAACCCGACTACCAGAAGACCTCCCACACTGGAATCTTTTAAAATAATCTTGGCACAATCTGCAAAAAGTCCGGGATTGGCATCCGTACCACCCGCCACATCAACGGGGTTCACAACTGATGCGGCATCAGGAAGAAGTTTTCTCAAATTATTTTTTGTTTTATCAGACAATTCAGGCAAAAGGATTCCGTAATCCGTTAAAAGATCAGCCGCGATTGTGGCATGCCCACCGCCATCGGCTAGAATTGCAATGGATTTATTCTTAATGGGCGGCTGATTTGAAAGAGTCGTGGCTACGGGAAACAACTCATCTGAATTTTCAATCACAACAATCCCGGTCCTTTCATAGGCTGATTTTGCAACTTCGCTCATACCTGCAAGAGACCCCGTATGTGATCCTGCTGATTTTTTACCCGTTGCAGACCTGCCGCTTTTTAAAAGAACAATCGGTTTTTTAATGCTTGTTTTATAAGCTTCCTGAAGAAATTTTCGGCCCTCGCTCATACCTTCCACATACATGAGGATGGATTTTGTATCAGGATCATTTCTTAAAAATTCAAGATACTCATGAAACTTGATATCTGATTCATTTCCAACGCCCACATAGTAGGTAAATCCCTCTTGCTTACGAATGGTAGCTTCTGTGATAAGTGTCAGGGCCATGTTTCCGCTCTGGCAGAGCAGGGCAATATTTCCCTTGGGTGCATTCTGAATGCCCACAAGATTCATATTGGATTTAAGATTTATCATACCCGAAGTATTGGGGCCGATCAATCTTACCCCGGTCTGTTTTGCAACGGCGACAACCTCGCGCTCAAGTTCTTTGCCCTTGAGGCCCAGTTCCCTGAAACCACCGGCAATGATGACTGCCCCAGCGACCTTCTTTTCACCGCACTTTCTTAAAATATCCGGAATTGTCCGGGCAGGAGTTGTAATCAGGGCAAGATCAACAGGATCTTTAATCAGTGTGATATCTTTATGGCAGCGAATCCCAAGAACCATGTCCTCATTGGGGTTCACCGGATAAATTTCTCCTTCATACCCATCGGCCAGCAGGGTTTTAATGGCCTGGTATCCGCGTTTTGTTTTATTTTTTGAGGCACCTATGATGGCAACTGATCTGGCATTGAGTACTTTATCCAACATAAAATTGTTTTCCTTTAATTATTTTTTTCTCTGCTCAAAATCATCTAAGGACTGTTCTCTGTCTTTGGTGGAAACACAGGCCAGGCAGGCTTCAATCTCATAATCCATCAGTGCTTCAAGACTGCACTCTCCCCTGGCCATAAGGAACCCCTTTTTAATGAGTTTTAAAGAAAAAGCGGAATTTGCCACAATTTTTTTTGCCATGGCAAACGCTTCATCCATTAATGTCTCAAGGGGAACGACTTTATTAACCAGTCCGATTCTCTGTGCCTCTTCACCTGTAATATTTTCTGCGGTAAATAAAAGTTCCCTTGCCTTGCCGGGTCCAACAAGATCCTGCACAAGCCTGAAAGCACCGCCGGTGACAGACGAGGTCACCTTTGCCTCGGGAGAACCGATAAAAGCTTCTTTGGCGGCAATCCGGATATCACAGGCCAGGGCAAGCTCATACCCTGAGCCCAGTGCATACCCGTTAATTGCTGCAATGATCGGTTTTTCAAAACGTATTATTTTTCGTGATGCCTCCTGAAGAGACTCAAGATATCTTCGATAATCTTCAATGCTTCTGTCTTTTGAATCCTTAAGGTCTGCACCAGTGGAAAACGCCCTGCCCTCACCCGTAAAAATCAACGCTTTGATTTGATTATCCTGTTTTGCGATTTCAAGGGCGTCCTGCATCTCGATCCAAAGCTGCCGGTTCATTGCATTGAGGACTTTTGGCCTGTTCAATTTAATCAAGCCGACCTGATCTTTTTTTTCATAAATAATGCATTCATAGTCCATGGGGATTCGCCTTTTAGATTTTTTTTAAATACAAGTTTAGGAAGGGATGAAATACCTTTAACAGGTTATTTTAAAAAATCAATTATTCCTTCCCGGAACAATAATTCTTGATTGTTCCTCATTTTTCTGCTGTGCCTGCATCTGCCTGAAGCTCTCCATAACCTTTTGGGTTTCACCTTCCATGGCTTTGGGAAAAACGTCCATGGCCTCTTCAAGGGTTTTGACCTCCAGGCGGGCCTGTATGGGAATGGGTCCCTGGGGAGTGGAAAGCTGTGATCTTCCCAGAAAAATAGGTTCCCGGCTGTTGTCGTCTGATCCGTCGCGATTGACAGGTATCATCCGCAATATACTGGCGATTTTAAGATCCGTGATGGATTCTTCACGATAAAGGTTGTCTTTGTCCACTGTAAAATCCAGGCCGGCTGGCTGTCCGCTGTTTGTGTTCATAATATGTCTCCAGTTAAAAGTTTAAACCTGATCCTGACTGTTTTACCAGAATCAGGTTCCATCTTTAACGTTTTTGCGGGATGATCGCAAGGAAAGATTATTTTTTTTCAAGAAGGCTAATCGGTTTTCAAGACAGACAAAAATGCTGATTGAGGGATCTCAACAGACCCTACCATTTTCATTCGTTTCTTGCCTTTTTTCTGTTTTTCAAGAAGTTTTCGCTTTCTTGAGATATCGCCGCCATAACATTTGGCAGTAACATCTTTTCTGAATGCGGATATGGTTTCCCGGGAAATAATTTTCCCTCCGATAGCACCCTGAATGGGTATTTTAAACTGCTGCCGGGGAATTTCTTCTCTTAATTTTTTACAGGCGGTCCTGGCCCTGGCTTCTGCCTTATCCCGGTGTATCAACTGGGAAAGGGCATCCACCCGCTCACCATTGATAATAAAATCAAGTTTTACAAGATCTGTCTCCTGATATCCTGCAATTTCATAATCAAAAGACCCATATCCCTGGGTGACGCTTTTAAGCCGGTCATAAAACTCATAAACCACTTCGGCCAGGGGCAGCTCAAATTTCATTTCCATACGGTTGGAGGTCAGGTATTGATAATTTTTACTGACACCTCGAAATTCGTGACACACCTGCATGACATTGCCCATATATTTGTCCGGCACAATGATGGACGCCTTAATAAACGGTTCCCGAACCCGTGAAATTTCAGCCGGATCAGGATACTGTACAGGATTATCAATGATTTTTATTGTACCATCAGTATAGGTGATCTCATACATAACAGAAGGCGATGTCAAAATAAGGGAGACATTATATTCTCTTTCAAGTCTTTCCTGGACCACCTCCAAGTGTAAAAGACCTAAAAATCCACAACGGTATCCAAACCCAAGGGCAACGGAGCTGTCTTTCTCATAAATCAGGGATGCATCATTGAGTTTGAGTTTCTCCAGCGCCTCGGTGAGTTCCTCATAATCGTCAGATGCCACAGGATACATGGAAGAAAACACAACCGGTGTGGGTTCTCTGAATCCATCCATTGCTTTGTCACACCTTTTGTCAGCCATGGTAACGGTATCACCGATTTTCACATCACTTATATTTTTAATGCCGGCAATAAAATACCCCACCTGCCCTGCTATGAGTTCATCTTGAGGTTGCCGGACAATCTGGAACAATCCCACCTCTTCAACTTTATACTGGGCATTGTTGGACATAAACTGGATCTTCTCACCTTTTTTAATGCTGCCTTCAAAAACCCTGAAATGAACAATGGTCCCCCGAAAGGCATCATAATGGGAATCAAATACAAGGGCCTTGAAAAAACCGGCATCTCCTGAAACAGGCGGTGGAATTTTTTTGACAATGATCTCAAATATTTTATCAACACCAATACCTGTCTTTGCAGAAACAAGAATGGCATCATCGGAATCCAGTCCCAGATCCTCTTCTATCTGTTCTTTTGCCCACTCAATTTCAGCAGAAGGCAGATCTATTTTATTGATAACCGGTATGATTGCCAGATCATGCTCCATGGCAAGGTATAGATTTGCCAATGTCTGGGCTTCCACTCCCTGGCTTGCATCGACCAGTATCAATGCCCCCTCACAGGATGCTAAAGCCCTTGACACCTCATATGAAAAATCCACATGTCCCGGGGTATCTATCAGGTTTAACAAATATGTTTTACCATCCTGCGCTGTATAAGGAAGAGAAACAGTCTGGCTTTTAATGGTAATGCCCCTTTCCCTTTCAATGTCCATGGAATCCAATATCTGTTCTTTCATATCCCTTTCCGATATAATACCGGAAAGCTGAATCAATCTATCCGACAGGGTAGATTTCCCATGGTCGATATGAGCGATAATGCTGAAATTTCGAATATTCTTTTTGTTTAACTTCAATTTTGCTCCAAACTAATAATTGACAAATACCATGTATACCGTTAAATTTTATTATATTACATTTATCAATTGAGTTGAAAAGTGTCAAGAAAAGCTCTCATTGAAGGAGATAACCATGGAGAAAAACGCATGGCATATTCCATCCTTATAGTTGATGATGATAAAGCCATTAAAGATTATGTAGAAGCGCACCTGAAGTGTTTCAGCTATAAAGTTAAAAGCGCTGAAAATGCTTATGAAGCGTTGAAAATACTCAAATCATTTAAAGCTGATATTATCCTGACGGATATTACAATGCAAGGCATGGACGGACTGGAACTTACACGAAAAATAAAAAAAACATTTGATACGGATGTTATGGTAATGACCGGTTACAGCGCTGATTACTCATATGAAAAAGCGATTCAGGCAGGTGCAAGTGACTTTATTTTCAAACCATTTCGACTGGCAGAACTTGATTTGCGAATTAAACGGGTTTTAAGAGAAGCCGAGTTCAAAAAAGAACGCTCCAAGCTTTTAAAGGAACTTGAAAAACTTGCCATTACCGATGCATTAACCGAACTTTATAACTCACGACACTTTTTTTCACAAATCAAAACTGAAATCAACAGGCATAACAGATACTTGCGCCCTTTGTCTTTGCTTATCCTGGATATTGATTTTTTTAAAATCTATAACGATACCTGGGGTCATCTTGAAGGCGACAAAGTGCTGATGAGAATTGGAAAAGTCATCAATTCCTGTATGCGATCCATGGATACGGCTTATCGTTATGGAGGAGAAGAGTTTGCAATCCTGTTACCGGAAACCGGGCTTCAAAAGGCATGTATGGTTGGAGCAAGAATAAAAGACAATATCTGCTCCCAAATCTTTGAACCTGAACCTATGACTAAACGCTCAATAACCGTCAGCATAGGTGCCACAGAACTTGTGAAAGGAGAAGATTTCAAATCTTTTATCAGCCGAACCGATAAAGCCCTCTACAAATCAAAAGAAACCGGCCGGAACAAATTAACCTATATTGTCTCAAACCCGAACAACACTTAACCTGCCGGACTGACACCCCGGCACCAGCACACACAATACCCGGCAGCACCCAGCACCAACCCAATAAACAATTAAGCTGTATTGATTCGCATACTCAAATCCACCGACCTTGCCTGATGTGTAAGTGCGCCACAGGAAATCACATCCACCCCGGTGGCTGCAATTTTATTCAAGGTTCCCAGAGAAACATTTCCCGAGGCCTCTACCACTGCCCTGCCGTTTATATAATTTACTGCCGCTGACATCTGGTCATAATCCATATTATCCAGCATGATCACATCAACACCCTCATCAACAGCCTCTTTGACTTCATCAAGACTGGTCACTTCAACTTCAATTTTCATCAGATGTGATATCCTGTTTCTAACGGCATAGACTGCACTCTTGATGGAGCCTGCAACCGCGATATGATTATCCTTGATCAAAACACCATCGTATAAGGACATGCGGTGATTATAAGCCCCACCCGCACGGACGGCTTCTTTTTCAAGCCCCCGCAGCCCGGGGGTTGTTTTTCTTGTGTCGGTCAGCCGGACATTTGGAAATTTAAGTTCATCCACATAGACACGGGTTAAGGTTGCAATCCCTGAGAGGCGCTGTAAAAAATTCAACGCCACCCGCTCCCCTTTTAGAAGCGCCACAAGATCGCCCTGTGCCTTAAAAATAATGTCACCTTCCTTTATGTGAGAACCATCTGAAAACGAAGAAAAAACTTCGCAATCAGAATCCAGCAGCTTGAATGTCTTTTTGGCCACCTCAATTCCGGCAAGAACAAATGATTCTTTGGCAACGATAACGCCTTTGCCCAAAAAAGATTCCGACAAAATTGATTCCGTTGTAATATCACCAAGCCCTGAATCTTCAAAAAGGGCTAGTTTGATTATGTTTTCTGTTGTATTCATACCCCCTCATTTCATTTGTTGTATTCGTTCAAGATTTTCCTTGAGCTTGTTGTTTTTTTCTTCAAAATCAGCGTATTGGGCCTTTACTTTCTGAACCACAGTTTCCGGTGCCTTTTCAAGAAAGCTTTCATTGTGAAGTCTTTTCTGGACACCCAGAAGATCTTTTGTGTTTTTTTCAAGTTCTTTTTCAAGCCGTTTGATTTCCTTGTCAAAATCAATCACCCCTTCCAAGGAAACAAAACAGGTGGTATCCCCGGTAACAGATGTTGCACAAGATGACGGTATATTATCCGCATCACAAAAATAAAAACTCTCAAGTGTGGCAAGATTCACAATCATTGATTTATTTTCAGCGATAATTATTTTTTCTTTTTCATCGTTTGTATATCCCAGCACTTTTATTTTCATGGACGGTTGAATATTCATTTCGCTCCTGATATTCCTGACACCTGAAATCAGGCCGAACACAAAATCCATATCTTTTTCAACGGTTTCATCCCTGAAGGTGTCATATGTTTTTTCATCATAGGGATAATCTGCGGCCATGACAGAGCCAGTGGTTGACGGCAGGATGCTGTAAATTTCTTCGGTCACAAAGGGCATAAACGGATGAAGTATGACCAGAATATCTTCCAGAACTTTTGCCAGAACACTTCTTGCACAATCCCTTCTCTGGACGCCTTCTTTTTCATAAAGTGCGGGTTTGGCTATTTCCAGAAACCAGTCGCAGAATTCATGCCATACAAACTTGTATGCGGCTGATGCAGCCTCGTTAAACCGATAGTTTTCAATGCCTTGCTTCACCGCAAGAGTGGTGCAGGCACATCGGGAAAGTATCCATTTTTCAGACAAAGTAAGCTTTTTAGGGTCTATCTGACTATCTTTTGGCGTAATATGCATGAGGGCAAATCGTGATGCATTCCAAAGCTTGTTGACAAAATGCCGATATCCTTCAACCCTTGATTCCGACATCTTGACATCACGACCCTGGGCCGCAAATACCGCCAAAGTAAACCTAAAAGCATCTGCACCATATTCGTCAATCACTTTTAACGGATCAATAACGTTCCCGACTGATTTGCTCATCTTTTTTCCATGTTCATCCCTTACAAGGGCATGGATATAGACATCATCAAACGGTACCTCATCCATAAAATGAAGACCCATCATCATCATCCTGGCAACCCAGAAAAAGAGAATATCAAAACCGGTCACAAGAACATTGGTAGGATAAAATGTTTTTAAAAGTTCTGTATCATTTGGCCATCCCATGGTTGAAAACGGCCATAGCGCACTTGAAAACCAGGTATCCAGCACATCAGTTTCCTGAATAATTTCTTTTGATCCGCATGCCGGGCATTGGGTCGGATCATGTTCTTCAACAATCACCTCTTTACATGCCGGACATTTCCATACGGGAATTCTATGGCCCCACCAGATCTGCCGTGAGATACACCAGTCCCTGATATTATCCATCCATTCAAAATAGGTTTTTGACCAGGTTTCCGGAATAATCCGGGTTTGTCCGTTGCGGACTGCATCCGAAGCTTTTTGGGCTAAAGGAGCCACTTTTACAAACCATTGCTTGGAAATAGACGGTTCAACAACGGTTTTGCACCGATAACAATGTCCGACACTGTGCTTTAACGGCTCTTGCTTGGCCAGCAGGCCCTGTTCTTTAAGTGCTTCAACTGCCTGCCGGCGGCACTCGAACCTGTCCAGGCCCTTAAACCGACCTGCCCCGTCAAGCATGCATCCGTCATCATCAATGACTTTCAACTTTTGAAGGCCGTGTTTTTCTCCCAGATTAAAATCATTGGGGTCATGGGCAGGTGTGACCTTTAAGGCACCTGTTCCAAACCCGGTATCCACATACTCATCTTTGATAATTGGAATGGTCCTGTCCGTCAAGGGAAGCATGACCTCTGTGTCTTCAAGGTCACAAAAGCGCTCGTCATTGGGGTTTACCGCCACTGCCGTATCACCGAACATGGTTTCAGGCCGTGTGGTTGCAACTGTAAGCCCTTGTTTTTTATTCACAAAGGGATATCTGATATAATACAGGTAAGAATCTTCTTCTTCATGCTCAACCTCAAGATCTGCAAGGGCTGTTTTGCACCGGGGACACCAGTTGATAATATAATGCCCCTCATAAATCAAACCTTCTTTATACAGCCTTACAAACACTTTGCGAACCGCATCGGAAAGCCCCTCATCCATGGTAAAGCGCTCCCGGTCCCAGTCACAGGAAGCACCCAGTCTTTTGAGTTGGTTGATAATGGCACCACCGGATTTTTCACGCCATTTCCAGACCTGTTTGATAAATTCCTCCCGGCCAACCTGATCGCGTGTCTGCCCTTTTGCTGCCAGGTCTCTTTCAACAACATTCTGGGTTGCGATCCCGGCATGGTCTGTTCCCGGCATCCAGAGAACATTATATCCTGAAAGCCGTTTATACCTGCACATAATATCTTGAACAACATTATTTAAAGCGTGGCCCATGTGAAGTACGCCCGTGACATTCGGCGGAGGAATAACAATTGAAAAGGCTGGTTTATCGCTTTTATCTTCAGCTTTAAAAAATCCATTATCAATCCAATATTTATACCATTTTTCTTCAATACCTGATGGCTCATAGCCTTTATCCAGAGAACCGGAACCCATAAATCAACTCCTAAAACCCATATTAATGAAAAAGGGGATCACTTGATGAATCCCCAGAACCTTTTTATATATATCAATTGCCTGAACTTAATTGTTTTCAATCTGATCAAGACCTTTTTGCAAACTCTCCTTGATCCCGGCAATTTCTTTTTCAATTACTTTTTCCATGGCCTCAAACAAAATGGTTTCAATTTTGCCGGCAATTTTTTTTTCAATTACCCTCTCCAACGCCACCTCCACCTGTTCTTGACTCACATTTAAATCAGCTGCGGACTCTTTAAATTCTTCAGTCTCAAACGAATCATCGCCATTTTGATCAGCATCTGTTGGATCACCGATTTCAAGTTCAAGGCCTTTATTGAAAGAAATTTCTTCTTCTATCTCAAAATTTTCTTCAAGTTTAAACTTGTCTTCCTTAGCATCGTCTGGATCAAGATCAATATTGTCATTTTCAATAATATCGGTCAATTCAATGATATCTTCCTGTATAGTCTGGCCTGAGCCGTCCTTAACAATATCCGTCAGTTCGATAATACTGTCACCTGTCTCATCTTCACTCAACATATCATCATCATAATCCGTCATAAAGGCCTCACTTTATTAGATATTAGGAACAATACCCTGTCCAGTATTTTTAAACATCAAAAAGTATCAAAGCCGGATCAAAGTGTCAACTATTTAAAAAAGCCAACACTTTGACCGCAGCAGAACAAAAAATCCATTTACAATACCACAGCTTTGTTTTAAAAAATCCCATGATGCAAAAATTCATTATTCCAAACATTGACAATATACCGTCCAGAGCAAGTATCCAAGGCCAGGATGCAAAACACATCTTTAAAGTTCTCAGGCTGAGCCCGGGAGACCCCATTGAAGTTACCAATGGAGACGGCACGGATTATAAGGCACGGATTGCTGCCGTCTCACCGGGTAATATAGAAGTTGATATTATTGACGGACATGATTCTTTAACAGAATCTGCCCTTCATATCACACTTTGTTCCGGCATGCTGAAAGACAAAAAAATGGATCTTGTGATCAAGCATGTGACACAGTTGGGTATCCATCAATGGATTCCTTTTTTTTGTGAACGGTCCATTCCAACCCCGGATGCAAAAAGGATAAAAAACCGGCATCAGCGATGGGAAACCATTGCAGTAGAATCTTTGAAACAGTGCCGTAGAAGCAGGCTCCCACAAATATTAACGCCATTGAGTTTTGAGAATCTGTTAGATCATGCTGAGGCCTATGATTTAAAAATTGCCTTCTGGGAAAAAGCAACGCAAAAACTTGATACTTTGACAAGAAATTCTTCACCTCTTAAAGTCATTATTTTGATCGGCCCGGAAGGAGGGTTATCGGAAACGGAAATAGAAATAGCTCAAAAAAAAGGCTTTTTATCTTATTCTCTTGGACCCAGAATTTTAAGAGCTGAAACAGCTGCTATTTCAAGCTGTACACTCATCCAACATATCCTTGGGGATATCTGATACCCCAAAACAATAAACACCTTTTTAATATTTCCCCTTGACATAATCAGCCAAAAGGAATATACCCCTTCTTGTTTGAGCCCAGGTAGCTCAGTCGGTAGAGCAGGGGACTGAAAATCCCCGTGTCGGCAGTTCAATTCTGTCCCTGGGCACCACAACAAATCAAAATTTAAATAAGCTTTCGGTGCTTTTCACTGGAAGCTTTTTTTTTGTGCATTTCAGCGACTGTCCCATCTTTATTCCCACTTAGATTGAACCTCCAAACAAATATTTGAAATTCTTTATTTGAGTTGTTTAAAATGAGGTAAAATTCAGATTACAAATATTTAATGAGGTTGTCATTTTCCTGTCATCTTAGAGATGTATAAATATATTTTCATACCATAAGGAGAACAAGGAAATGAAAATATTAACAAATATATTAAAATTTTATCTCTTTATCATTACCGTCTTTTTTATAGGAAGGATGTTTCTTTTTATTCAATACTTCAAACGATTTTCAGAGATTGAGACCAATTATTGGTTAACTTTCTTATATGGCTTAAAAATGGATACAATTGTAGCATGCATGATTATAGTTATCCCCATGTTACTTTTCACCTTGATGCCAAAATCTCTTGGGAAAAAGGTTGATTTTTTTTTAAAGGGATACATTCTGATAATGATATCCCTATGTATTTTTATAGAGTATGCAACCTTTCCTTTTTTTGCACAATATGATGTGCGGCCTAATTATTTATTTGTTGAGTATCTTATTTATCCTAAAGAAGTTTTCGGTATGATTATGGGTGACTATAAGCTTATCGTCATGGTGGGGATTTTGTTAATAACGGGTTTCATTTATTTGTTTGCTAATTATATAAAATTTAATTTTAATCAAATTTATAAAATCACTTATGCTAAAAGGGCTTTATTATTTCTCCCCCTGGCTCTTGTCCTTTTTATAGGCATTCGTTCATCTTTGGGACACCGCCCGGCAAATTTGTCTGACGCCATGTATTCTTCAAATAGAATAATAAATGAAATTACAAAAAATTCTATTTATTCTATTTGTTATTCTATTTATTCTGACAAAAAGTATGAAGCAGATGTGTCAAAGCTATATGGTAAAATGAACATTGAGGAGGCATTAAATCGCTTTAAAAACAATTTAAACATTCAATCTTTAGACAAAAAAACACCCCTTCATCGAAAAGTAAAAACAAATTTTAAAACTGACTCATCAAAAAATCTTGTTATTTTCATACAGGAAAGTATGGGATATCAGTTTGTTGAATCAACTGGCGGTGAAAAAGGGATTACGCCGAATTTGAATTTACTTAGCAAAAAAGGACTTCTGTTTACAAATGTTTTCTCCAACGGCACAAGAAGCATCAGAGGGATTGCCGGATGTGTTTCAGGTATTTTTTCAACCCCTGGAAAAGGAGTTGTAAAGAAAAACAAATCTCAAACTGGTTTTTTTACCATTTCATCACTCCTGGAACCATTTGGATATCATACCCTTTTTTTGTATGGAGGTGAGAGCAGGTTTGATAATATGAGAGGCTGGTTTCTTGGGAATGGATTTGATCAGATCATTGATGAACCGAAATTTAAAAATCCAGAATTTATAGGCACCTGGGGAGTCTCTGATGGAGATTTGATAAACAGGGCAAATGAGGAATTTATCAAACTGGACAAAAAGAAGCAGAAGTTTGCAGCAATACTGTTTTCCACTTCAAATCATACACCTTTTGATTTCCCAAAAGAAAAAATTGATTTGATAAACGGGATACCTGAAAAAAGTGTTAAAAACGCTATAAAATATGCTGATTTTGCGATTGGAGAATTTATCAAAAAAGCAAGGCAGGAATCTTACTATAAGAATACTGTTTTTGTCATCATAGCCGATCATAATGTGCGAGTATACGGTGATGACATGGTGCCCGTAAATATGTTTCATATTCCAGCATTAATCTTAGGAGAAGGTATTAAACCTGAAGTATATAGCGGCCTGTCAACACAACCGGATGTCCTGGCAACGGCCCTGGATTTACTGGGATTAGATTTAACATATCCCATCATGGGGCATTCAATTTTCAGCAATAAAAAACAAGCCCTGTCATTCATGCAATTCAACCAAACCTATGCTTTAAGAATAAATGACAGAGTAGCTGTTGTAAGGCCCAAAAAAGAACCTTTAACCTTTCTTTATGAGAAGCAGCACTTAAAACCTGTAGATCATGATATGGAATTAGAAAAAAACGCATTGGCATTTATCGTATCCTTAAACTATATTTATAATAAACAATTATATAAATAGGACAAAACATTGCCAATTATATATTTCAAAACAATATTGGGCAGAATAAAAAAAAATGAAGATTTTGATAATTGAAGATGATGCAGATGTATTAAGATTTATCAAAAAAGGATTGTCTGAATCAGGTTATACCATTGATGCAGCCTCCACAGGGGATGAAGGCCTTTTTTTAGCAACAACGCAATACTTTGATCTTATGATACTTGATGTAATGCTGCCTGAATTAAGCGGATTTGACATCATCAAAAGGATAAGAAAAAATCACATCAAGACCCCGGTTATTTTTTTAACTGCCAGAGACGATCAAGATGATATCCTTCAAGGATTTAATCTTGGTGCAGATGATTATCTTGTTAAACCATTTTCATTTGCTGAACTTCTTGCCAGGATAAAAGCAATCCTGAGACGCGGCCATGAAAAACCTATCGATAAGCTCTGTATAGGTGATCTTTCCTTGGATTTAATAAAGCACACCGTATATCGAGGTCATACAAAAATTGAAATTTCCGCCAAAGAATTTCTTCTGCTTGAATATCTATTGCGAAATTCAGGCCAGGTACTCACCCGAACTATGATACTTGAACAGGTATGGGGTTATAGTTTTGATACATCCAGTAATATTATAGATGTTCATATCAACCGGTTGCGTGGAAAAATCGATAAACACTTTAACAACAAACTGATCCATACAATAAAAGGTGTAGGCTATGTTCTCAAAGCGGAAGAATAAGTTTATCCATCGATTTGATGTCAGGTTGACTGTTCTATACACAACTATTTTCTTTTCCCTTGCTTTGATATTATGTTCATTTTTATATTACAGGCTTAATCATAATTTAGTTAAGCAGGTTGGTATTGTCCTTGCCGATGAGGTCACTGAGTTCAAAAACGAAATAAACGAAGAATTGTTAAAAAAAAACACCATACAAAGCGGGTGTGAAATATTTGCCGACGATATCAGCAAAAGGAAATATTATCCCATGTATTTTAGATTATACACTTCCTCTGGACAGCAGATCTTCCAATCCGACAACTCTTTAATATCATCATTTCCAAACATAGAACAACACATCACTCAAGGTATGAATAAAATAAAACACCATGGCAGTCTTTTGGTTATTGAAGAACATTTATTTATCTCAGCCTTGAAAAATACATTTATCTTACAGATAGGAACCAGCCTCAAGAGAACAAAAAAAACAAGTGATAATTTTTTATATAATATTATCATTGTTATACCTGTTATGCTTCTTTTCTGTATTATCGGTGGAATGACTGCTTCCAGAAAAGTTCGGGATGTTCTCAGAAATATCATTAGTGTAACAAAACGGATTACATCTAAAAATCTCAAAGAAAGATTGATTGTTCCTCATGAAAATGATGAAATTAAAGATTTGACAGTGACCATTAATTCTATGATTGACCGTCTTGAAAAATCATTTGAAGAGATAAAACATTTCACTTCAGATGTTTCTCATGAACTTCGCAATCCTCTTTTTGCGCTCAAAGGTGAAATTGAAGTAACATTATCTCAGAAACGAAGTGTGTCTGAATACCAAGACTCTATGCAGTTTTGTCTTGAAAAAATCAATACCTTGATTAAAATGGTAAATGATCTTTTTCTCATTACCCGGTTTGATTCAAAAAAGATACAGCTTGATTTTGAAGATATCAATATATGCGATTTAATCAAAGATCTATATGATTTTTTTCTACCTATAACCCTGGAAAAAAAGACAAACCTTAACATCAGCCAATGTGATGAAATCATATTAACCGCTGATAGAATTCAAATTTCCCAGCTGATCAATAATCTGTTGGACAATGCTGTAAAATTCACCCCGGAAAATGGCATGATTGATATTTCTCTTGTTCAAATTAATGACAATGAAATCGAATTATGCATCTGCGATAACGGCAAGGGTATACCACAGGATAAATTAAAAAAAATCTTTGACCGATTTTATCAAGTAGATCCGTCCAGAACCGACAGCCAAAAAGGCACCGGCCTTGGGCTACATATATGCAAAAGGATCGTGCATGCACATAACGGCAGCATTCGGGTCAACTCCAATACAGAGCAAGGTGTTTCTTTTATCATCCGTATGCCAATTGAGCAAATATCATAAATTATTTTTTTCTTAAAACACCCAGGGTTTTTATCATTTCAAGGGCTTCATAATCTTCTGATGCAAGGGCAGTTTCATATATTTCCCGGGGGGCCTGCCCTCCTTTTTCAGGATCCTTGAAAATATCATGAATCACTAAAAATCCATGGGATTTGATATGTCTGGCCCAGGTCAAATAATCCGTACGTACGGCCTCAAAGGAATGACCGCCATCTATAAAAAGCATTGAAATGGGTGTATCCCACATTTTTCCCGCCGTACTTGACCTTGCAACAATGGGCACCACTGTATGTTCAAGAGCGGTTCTGCGGATAGTCTCCCGGAAAAAAGGAAAGGTATTAATTCTTGATATTTGCGGGTCAAACAGATCAGGATCAAAATATTCTTCATTTGGCTGCTGCTCTTCCGATCCATCATGGTGATCAATGGAATAAAGAATGGAATCATTTTCTTTACATGCAGATCCGATAATATAGGCGGATTTGCCGCAATAACTCCCTATTTCAAGAACAGGACCGCTTTCAGAGGCTTTTAACGCAATGCAATAAAGTCTTGCTGCTTCTTCACGATCCATAAACCCCTTGATACTGTCCCACACGTCAAAATCAATCGTCATCATAACTTTTTACCAGTATCTCCCTGGGTTTTGAACCCATCTGGGGACCGACGATACCCTCATGCTCCATCATTTCAACCAACCGGGCCGCACGGTTATACCCGATCCGAAGACGGCGCTGAACAAAGGAAATGGATGCCTGACGGGTTTTGGTAACAAGGGATACGGCCTCATCATATTTTTCATCATAGTCTGATTCATCAAACTCTTTTTCCTCATCATTTCCGCCCAGTGTAATATCTTCAATATAATCCGGCGCTTTCTGGTCTTTTAAAAATTGAGTCACCCGAGAGATCTCTTGTTCGGAAAGATAAGCACCCTGAATTCTGACAAGCCTTCCCGCACCGGGCGGGCAGAAAAGCATATCCCCGTTTCCCAGAAGACTTTCAGATCCGCCGCCGTCAAAAATAGTCCTGGCATCAACCCTGGAAGAGACCTGAAATGAAATCCGGGTGGGAAAGTTGGCTTTAATACTTCCCGTGAGAACATCAACAGAGGGCCTCTGGGTTGCAACAATCAAATGAATCCCGGCAGCCCTTGCCATCTGGGCCAGTCGTGTCAATGCAAATTCCACGTCTTTTGAAGCCACCATCATGAGGTCCGCCAGTTCATCCACAATCACGACAATATAGGGAAGTTTTTCAAACAACTCCTGGGTTCCGGTTTCAGAATTCTCCGACTCTTCCTTTTTTTTCGATGCCACCATGCTGTTATACTGAATAATATTTCTTAGCCCGGTTTGTTCCAGCAGTTCATACCGCCGCTCCATCTCCCGTACCGCCCACATAAGGGCATTTGTTGCTTTTTTCATATCCGTAACCACAGGAGAAATCAAATGGGGAATATCATTATACACGGAAAGTTCAATCCTTTTGGGATCAATCATGATCATTTTAATATCATCGGGTGTGCCTTTGTACAAAAGACTGATGATCATGGCATTCAATCCCACACTTTTACCTGTTCCTGTGGCACCGGCGATCAACAGATGGGGCATGGAATCCATTTTTGTTACCATGGGCCTTCCCAGAATATCTTTTCCCAGCCCCAGGGTCAGAATGGAGGGGGAACTGACAAAATCTTTTGACGCAATCAATTCCCTTAAATTAACGACTTCTCTTTCATCGTTGGGAATCTCTATGCCCACCACATCCCGGCCCGGGATAGGGGCGACAATCCTTATACTTATGGCACTCAGGGCAAGAGCAAGGTCATCTGACAATCCTGCAATCTTACTTATTTTTATTCCCGGGGCAGGCCTGTATTCAAAAGTTGTGATCACCGGGCCAGGAAGAATTTCAACAACCTCTCCGGACACGTTAAAATCCTTTAACTTGCATTCCAGGATATGACTTTTCTCTTTGAGCAGGTCTGTATCAATATTTTTTTCAACCGCCTTTTTTTCATCCAGAAATGAAAGACGGGGCAGATCAAATTCAGCTTTATCCCGGATATCAACAAAATCAGCATCATGCTTAAAGTATGAATCCTGTTCTTCCAGTTCCACTATGTTCGGCTCACATATGATTGGTTCAAATATGTCAGGCTCGCATATGTCAGACTCAAAAACATTTTCAGGTTCATGAAAAAATTCTTTTTGCTGGATCTTTTCAGAAATTTTAATAAGAACATCCTTTTTTACCCTAGGGGTGATGTCAATCTGTTTTTCAGCCTGCGCTCTGTATTCCTTCCATTTGACGTACCTTCCATTAAAAAAATTTATCCCCTCATAGAAATCCGTCTTCATAACGGTCAAAAGGTCAATAATTTTCTGATTTAAAAACAGCCCAAGAGAAATAATAGATATCCCCGTGGCAAAGATAATGCCGAGCATCATAAAAAAAAGCAGGATAATAATACTGCCGATAATATTGGCATATTTTAATAAAAACGAGGTAATTGTAATCCCGATAACGCCGCCGGATGAAATGCTTGTGCCTAAAAGTGCATACCTGTCTTTAAAAAGAAAAAGCAGGCCGCCGGTACTGATAATTAAAAAAAAACCGCCCAGAAGGGTTAACCAGATGATATTTGCCGGTTTTCCTTTTAATAACCAGACACTGATAAGTCCCAGGATAATCGGAATCCAGAATGCACCTAACCCGAACAGAAAAATAAAAAAACCGGCAAGATGTGCCCCTAACAATCCAAAGGCATTGTGGATATGGTTCGGAATGTCAAAAAAATTGTTCCCCACACAGGGATCGGAAACATGATAGGAAAAAAGACTGACCGCTGTTAATACAATGAGAAAGAAAAGAAATATACCATAAAGTTCTTTTTTCATACTTCAATAATTATGGGGACAATTAGAGGCCTGCGGTTTATGGTAAACGCAAAATATTGTTTCAAGGCTTTTTTTAATTTTTTTCTGATCAACTCAACACGAGATTCAAAACCAGCTTCTATCTCTTCAACGATCTCAAGGATAACACACTGGGCATCATCAACCAGGTATCCGGTGGCGGAATCAAAGACAAACCCTTTTGAAATCAACTCCGGCCCGTAAAGGACAACCCCTGTTTCTTCATCAATGATCATGGTGACAACAACAAGGCCACCTTCGGAAAGTTCCCGCCTCTCCTTTAAAACACTTCTTCCCACATCACCGATACCTTTACCGTCAACAAGGATTCTACCTGTATGAACACTGCCGGTTATCCTGCCGCCATCCTTATCAAAGGCAATGATCTTGCCGTCTTCTGCAACAATAACATTTTCTCTGGGCAGTCCGAGCCCTTCGGCAAGCCTGGCATGAACGACCAAATGACGGTATTCCCCATGAATCGGTATAAAATATTTGGGTTTGGTCAGATTCAGCATCAATTTGAGTTCTTCCTGGTGGGCGTGACCCGAGGTATGGATCTTTGCAATTTTTGAATACACCACATCCGCGCCTCTACGGTAGAGCTTATTGATAATATTGGCAATGGCTTTTTCATTTCCAGGGATATATTTGGATGACAAAATCACATTGTCGCCCTTTTTAATATTAATGTGCTTGTGCATGCCCGAAGCCATCCTTACCAAAGCAGACATTGGTTCTCCCTGGCTGCCGGTGGTGATGATGAGTACTTCGTCATCCTTGTGTCTGCTAATCTGCTTTATGTTAAGGATGGTATTTGGGGGATAATGGATATGCCCAAGTTGTGTGGCAACGGCAACTATCTGTTCCATGCTCCGTCCATGAAAAACAACCTTTCGATTATTACGAATGGCTATATCCACCAACTGCTGTATCCTGAACACATTGGAGGCAAAAAGGGCAACAATAACCCTGCCTTTGGCAACAGTGATCAAGTCTTCAAGATTTTTTGCCACTTCCTGCTCAGACATGGTATAACCTTCAACCTCAACATTGGTGGAATCCGACATAAGGGCAAGGACACCTTCTTCACCAAATCTTGCAAAACTTGAAATATCCGTGTTTTTCATTTTGTCGGAATCATGATTGATCCTGAAATCACCTGTATGAACCACAACGCCTTCAGGGGTTTTAATAGCAAGACCAACACCCTCAACCGTACTGTGGCTGACACGGATAAATTCTATTTCAAAAGGATCAATTGAAAGGGTTTCTCCGGGATTGACAAGATTCAAATCAATGTATTTATTGAGATCAAACTCAATCAGTTTGTTCCTGACGATCCCCAGGGTAAAGGCTGTGCCATATACAGGCAACCTGATCTCCCTTAAAAGATAAGGCAACGCCCCAATGTGATCTTCATGGGCATGGGTAATTATGATGGCCTGTACTTTATCACGATTTTCTCTTATATAATCCATGGCCGGGATAACGATATCAATGCCAAGCATGTATTCTTCCGGAAACATCAAACCGGCATCAATGATAAATATGACATCATCGTATTCAATCACCATCATGTTAAGACCGATTTCGCCAAGACCGCCGAGTGGAATTATTTTAAGCATCTGAATACCCTAAGAAGTTGATTAAATACAAATATCAAGTTGTTCAAGAATGGCATCAGCCTGATCAATGAGCCAATTGCGCTGTTTTCTTGTTGCATAATCCATGCAATCGCATTTTATGTTTTTTTTAATTCTTACCAAAAATTCACAGGACAGGGAAGTTTCCTCCAGTTCTAAAGCGAATACATGAGGATGACAACCTTCATGATCTTTTTGAATGGGGGTTAACAATTTTTTATCCAATTCAAGCCAATAAATCCCGCCCAGAGGCGAAGATATCAAGTATTCATCAAAATAGGCTTTTAATTTTTGATAATCCGCAAGCCTCAACCCATCTATTAAATACTGTTTCATACCGAACCTAATTAGCATATATCTATTGGGATATGCAACCCGTATTGGTAATAAATTAAGGAATCAGGCTGAAAATGCCTGCCGTTTGCTCAAGGCTGAAAAATTCCCCCGGCCTTCAGAAACAATCCTGAAATGGCCGGAGAAATTTCTCAAATTCAGATATTAAAAAAATGACTCTTTGATATAATCAACCCCGTTTTTAAACAATTTGACACCAATTGTCATCTCTTTGCCAAGAGCTTTGCCTTCCCGTTTAAGCAGTTGGGTCTGACGCGTCCAGTCCGGATGATTGGTAAAATGATTATATGCTTCAGGATGAGGCATCAACCCGAAAATTTTCCCTGACGGATCACAGATGCCGGCAATATCTTCTAAAGAACCATTTGGATTCAAAGGAAATTCGCCTTTTGCAGGAACTCCTTGAGCGTCGGCATATTGAAACACCACCTGATGATTTGCCAAAAGAGTGTCAATCACTTTCTGGTCTGCAATAAATTTACCCTCTCCATGTCGAACCGGATAATCGGCTGTATCCATGCCCTTTGTAAAAACACAGGGGCTTTGATTGTTTGCAGCCAGATGGACCCATTGGTCCCTGAAATTCCCGCAATCATTGAAGGTAATGGAAACGCTTCTTTTTGTATAATCCTTGTTAAGACCTGGCAGCAGCCCCAGGTTGACCAAGGCCTGGAATCCGTTGCAGATGCCGATCATAAGTTTTCCCTGATCCACAAAATCCAAAAGATCTTTGCCAATGTGATTTTTAAGTTTTAAGGCCTGAATCACACCTGCACCATGGTCATCCCCCCAGGAAAATCCACCGCCAAAGGCAAGGATATGAAAATCTTTTAATGCAATTTTTCCGGAAACCAGGGCATTGATATGAACTCTATGAGACTTGGCCCCGGCAAGTTCAAATACATGGGCGGTTTCATTATCACAGTTTAATCCAAACCCTGTTAATATCAGTGCGTTAACCTTTTTCATATCATCTCTCCAAAGGTCTTGTTAAATGCTTTATCAAGTTGTGTTGTTGTTAGATCTACCAGCGTTTCGCTGTCAAGGCCGAAAATTTTCAAATGATCATGATCTTTTGTTACCCTGCCGATACAATTTGCCGCCATGCCTTTGAATAATTTTTCAAAAATTGATTTATTTTCCGGAGCAATAGTAACAATAAATCTGCCTGCTGATTCTGAAAACAAAAGGGTTTCATTTAAAAGTCCACCACGGTTCACATCCATTGGAAGATCCGATAAATTGACTTCAAGGCCCATTCCTCCTGCCAGTGTCAGGTATGACAGATGAACTCCAAGACCGCCCCTTGCAACGGCGTGGCAAGACGCCACAAGTTCATTTTCAATGGCACTTTGCATTGCCCTGTAGACCACTTTAAATTTATTAAAATCAACATGTGGGATATTCAGACCAATTTCATCAAAAGCCTCATAATATTCAGATGCCCCGAGTTCATTGGCCGTTGTGCCCAGCACATAAACAAGGTCGCCGGCAACCTTTGGTTCCATGGACACGCATTTTGAGATATCTTCAATAACCGATGTGCCTGAAAACTGAACGGTTTCCAGGGCTGACACTTTTATGCGCTCTCCAAATTCTCCTTCAAGGTGGCCGTCCACATACATGCTGTCCTTGCCGGAAAGAAGCGGGATTTCATATTTTTCGCAAGCTTCTTTTAATGCCCTGCATGCCCGGACCAGCTGGGCGGCCTTGAATTTTCCATCGGGATTTTTCTTTGGATCAAATTGTATGTTGGGCCAACAAAAATTATCCAGCCCGCCAATATGGTCAAAATTGCCACCCACGGCAATCAAACGCCGCACCGTTTCATCAATGGTACAGGTCATCATATGGTAGGCATCAATTTTTGAATACCACGGCAGAATACTTTGGGAAAACGCCAAGCCTTTTTGGGAGGTCAGAACCGGACGTGTCACGCTGGCATCGGATGGAATATTATGGTTAACCCCCACAAGGGGTTTGATCACGGAACCACCCTGGACTTCATGGTCATATTGACGGATAATCCACTCTTTGGAGCTGATATTGGGCCGCTCAAGCATGCTGAGCAGCAATGAATTAAAATCAGAAGGAGAGCTGATCACAGGTTCTGTCAAGCCTCTGGTTTCAGGCGAAAGCCAGACTGCATCAAATTCCCATGAGGGAAACCCTTTGTCCAGAAGATCCATATCCACATAAGCACAGGTTTCGTCCTTATATTTGATATGCAGTTTGCCGGTATCAGTATATTCACCGATCACACTGCTTTCCACTTCATGTTCGGCTGAAAGTTCCATAAACCGGTCCAGATTTTCGGGTTTAACGGCAATGGTCATTCTTTCCTGGGATTCTGAAATCCAGATTTCCCACATGTCCAGCCCTTCGTATTTCAGGGGAACTTTATCCAGCCATACCACACAACCATTGGAGATCATTGCTGATTCGCCAACAGAAGAAGACAAACCACCGCCGCCATTATCCGTGATAAACGGAATCAAGCCTTCATCCCGGCATATCAGCAGAAAATCATGCATTTTTTTCTGGGTATAAGGATCACCGATCTGGACATGACCGGCAGGCGTGTTTTCCGAATAACTTTCCGAAGAGGCTGTTACGCCGTGAATGCCGTCTTTTCCAACCCGACCGCCACTCATTATAATGAGTTCCCCAGGGGATGTTTTCTTTTCATGGCTGGGCTTTCCCTTGACCTGGTTGGGCATGATTCCCAATGCCGTCACAAAAACCAGGCTTTTGCCCATGTAACCGGGATTAAATAGTGTCTGGCCAAAGGTGGTGGGAACTCCGCTTTTATTTCCCCCGTCCTTGACCCCTTCTATAACACCGTCAAGAAGACGCCTGGGATGAAGCGGCGGCTTTAAATGTCCGTCATAATTTACATCTCCCACACAATACCCGAAACTGCCCATAAACAGCTTGGAGCCAAGCCCGGTTCCCATGGGATCTCGATAAACCCCTACAATACCGGTTATGGCACCGCCATAGGCTTCCATATTGGAGGGGGAGTTATGGGTTTCGCCGGTCACCACATAATTATTTTCATCATCAAAACTGCCAACCCCTGCATTATCCCATAATACGGAAACCACCCACTCTTTTTGATCTTTAAGCTTTAAGGTCGGTTCCTGGATATAGGTTTTAAACAGGCTGTTTTCAACGACTTGTTCGTTATTGGATGCATCCGTATACCTGAAAATTCCCTGAAAGGTATTATGATTGCAATGATCGCTTCTGGCCTGGGAAATATATTCCAGCTCCACATCTGTTGGCTTGGAAAGCCCTGCTTTTTTTCTGGATGCCATTACATCCGGATCCAGAAAATACTCGCGAATCACCGGGATATCCCTTGGATTTAATGCAAGATTTCTCTCATCGGAAATCTTTGCAAGCTGTTCATCAGAGTCAATGCTGATAACTTCAAAACAGGGTGTGTGGTCAAGGATAACCTTGGCAGGCTTGACATCTGCACCGATTTTCTTATCCCATTCATCCATGGAAAAAACTTTAAATTGCTGAATGATACCATTGGACAAAAGCTCGGAAGCCAGTTTTTCCACATCCTCACGAACCAGTGTATCGCCTTTCAGGCAGTACCGTTTTGATGTATAAATACCTTCATCAGGTCCAAAGGTTTTTCCCAGGTGGTCTTTTATGGCTTCCATTGCCGTGGCACCCGGGTTATCTTTTACCCCTGGCCTGAATCCGACCCAGATACACCAGTGAAAATCAATATCAAGAGGAGTAAGACTTGACACCTGGGTTACCGGGTTGGTAAAGATCTCGTCTTTGACACGCCCAAGCTGCCCGTGATCAAGATCTGATTCAATGGTCACGATATTAATGCATCGCGCCTCTTGAATATTAATTCCAAAATAGGAAGCGGCCTTTTTTATCAGAGAAGATGCTTCAGCATCCCTGAGCTCTTTTTTAAGAGCGATTTCAATACAGCAAATCATATTATCCACCATTGAACATTCTTACAATGTCATTATAAAAAACAAAAACCATGAGTGCCACAAGCACTGCTGCGCCGAATTTAATCAATTTTTCCCGCAAGCTATCACTGACGGCTTTGCCGGTCACAGCTTCAATGCCGAAAAACAATAGATGGCCGCCGTCCAAAACGGGAATTGGAAAAAGATTGATGATACCAAGATTTACTGACAGCAAGGCAATAAACCAGGCAAAATTCATCATACCTGCTTTTGCCTGCTCACCGGCCATTTGAGCAATCATTAAAGGACCGCCCAGGTTATCTGCTGAAATACTGCCATTGATCATTTTCACAACAGACAGCAGGGTTAACTTCACAAGCCCATAAGTATCCTTGATGGAATGCTGCAAAGCCTGAAAAAGATTAAGTTTCTTGTGATAAGATTCCCCGCTGCCGACAATACCAATAATATATTTTTCAATTTCTTCACCAAATACGTTTTTACCTGGCGAAAGAACAGGAGATATAACAAGCTCAATAAGTCTTGCTTCACGCTCAACAATAAAATCCAATTGTTTTCCATAACCTGTAGCTATAATCCTGGGGATATCTTCAAAAGATTCGATTTTAACCTGGTTGATCTCTTTGATCACATCTCCCGGTTTTATTCCTGCCGTAAAAGCCGGCGTATCTTCCAAAACTTGACCCACAACCGGTTCGGCCAAATAAATACCTGAAAACTGGTAAAGGATAAAAAAAATAAAAATAGCCAGAAAAAAATTAAAGAACGGACCTGCTGCAACAATGATGCTTTTTTGCAACAAAGATTTATGAGTAAAAGAAGAGTTGATATCTTCCGGATCAATTTCGCTTCCAGGCTCTTCTCCCACCATTTTAACATATCCGCCAAGAGGTATTGCAGACAGGCAATACTGGGTCCGGCCATATCTCTTTTTAAGAATTTTAGGTCCAAAACCCAGGGAAAACACCTCAACACCTACACCACAAAGCCTGGCCGCAATAAAGTGTCCAAATTCGTGGATAAAAACAAGAATACCAATAACAATAATAAATGCTATAGCCGAATGCCCCATAAAGACCTCACTGTTTATATCAGAGATTGCACTTTGTCCCGTGCCCAACCATCGGCTTCAATAATACCTGAAAGATCGGGATTGTCAATCCGGGTATGAAGTTCCATTGTTTTGGAAATCAATTTAAAAATATCTAAAAAACCGATGCGTTTTTGAAGAAAGGCATTGACCGCCACTTCATTGGCGGCATTCATGACAGCCGGCAAAGTTCCTTTTTGCCGACAGGCCTCAATTGCGAATAAAAGGGAGGGAAACCTTTGGGTATCAGGTTTTTCAAATGCCAGGCAATGAAGTGCTGTAAAATCAGGAAAATCCATTTGCAGTTCAATTCGATCAGGTTCAGACAAGGCATAAGCAATCGCCCCCTTCATATCCGGGCATCCCATTTGTGCAAGAATACTGCCGTCTTTATACCCGACCATGGAATGGATAATGCTCTGGGGATGAACAAGCACCTGGATTTGATCAGGGGTAACATCAAACAGATGAACCGCCTCAATAATCTCAAGACCTTTGTTCATGAGTGTGGCAGAGTCTATGGTAATTTTATGTCCCATATTCCAGGTGGGGTGATTCAGAGCGTCTTTTAAGGTAATTTCTTTGAATGCTTGAAATGGTTTTTCCCTGAAAGGCCCGCCTGAAGCCGTCAAAAATATGGTTTTTAAATCTTTTTTCTGGTTGCCCTTGAGGCATTGATAAATGGCACTGTGTTCGCTGTCCACAGGCAGAATTGAAACACCATTTTCCATGGCTTTGGCCATGACAATTTCACCTGCCATGACAAGAGTCTCCTTGTTGGCAAGGGCAATCTGTTTTTTTGCCTCAATTGCGCAAAGAGCTGGTTTTAAACCTGCTGCACCAACCATGGCCAGAAGAACCATGTCTGAACCATGATATGATGCAGCTTCACTATATCCGGCCTCACCAAACAAGATTTCAGGTCTGCATTTTCCTGTCAGCGCTCTTGACAGTTCCAGAGCTTTGGCTTCATCAAAAACCGAAACCAGTTCCGGTTCAAATTCATCAATTTGCTTTGCAAAACAATCTATATTATTCGCAGCTGTCAATGCTTTTACCCGGAAGCGATCAGGATGCATCCTGACAATATCCAGTGCGCTTGTACCAATGGAACCGGTTGATCCTAAAATTGACAGACGTTTCATAAAACAAACACCAAGCAAACATATACAACAGGTATGCCCAGCAGCAACCCGTCTATTCGATCAAGCATCCCGCCGTGTCCGGGAAGAATCCTGCCTGAATCTTTAATATGAGCTGCACGTTTCATGGCGGATTCAAACAAATCGCCAATTTGTCCGGCAACGGCAAGCAGAAAAGCTCCCGGCAGACTGAAAAATGCAAGGGAAAAATCATTGAAAAATATTTGACAAAAAATAAACCCTGCAACCATAGCGGCTGCAACACCACCCAATGATCCTTCAATGGTTTTATTGGGACTGATGTTAGGACAAAGCGCTCTTTTTCCAAAAAACGTACCCGTGTAAAATGCACCTGTATCATTGGCAAAAATAACTATCAAAAGCCATATGATCCATAATGTTCCCCCCTCCAATTCCTTGATAAAAATCAACAGGGACAAGGATACAGGGACATAAACAACCCCCAGAACCTGCCTGGAAATGGCATCGAATATGCCGGGAGTAACGGCAAACCGTGACAGAACAAAAATGGATAAGGCCATCAGGTTCATGGCAAGGATCAAGAACAATACTTCCCATGATCCTAAACAGGCACTGATAACCAGTGTCATTGAAACGGTATAGGAAATGATCTTGATGGTATTTGAAACAGGATTTTTTTCATTGCCAAAAATAATTATTAAATATTCCCTGATGGCAAACACAGCAATAGCTGAAACCACAACAGCGAACAATAGAGTACTGCCCTTGATGAGAATCCATAATAAGACAGGGACAAGTATGAGTGAAGTTATCCAGCGTTTGAAGTGCTGCATGATACCTTTCCGAACCGTCGATCCCTGTTTTGAAAATTTTTTAAGATTTCGACAAACTCAGCCCTGGAAAAATCCGGCCATAATGTATCGGAAATATAAATTTCAGAATATGCCGCCTGCCATAATAAAAAATTGCTCAAGCGATATTCCCCGCTGGTGCGAATAATCAAATCAGGGTCAGGCATTGTTTTCGTATAAAGATGATTTGAAATAAGATCCTGTGTAATATCAGAAAGTTCCAAGTTATTTGAGTTAATTTTTTTTGCAATTTCCCTTACAGCAGTTGTAATTTCTTCTCTTGAACCATAGCTCAGTGCAAGATTCAAAAGAAGTTTGTCATTATGTTTTGTCAACTCCATTGTTGTGTCAATTTCTTGTTGAACATCCAAAGGGAGTTTGTGTTTTTGACCAATCACATGAACACGAATATTATTTTTTAAAAATTCTTCTCTTTCAGATACAATGAATTTTTTCAGCAGCATCATTAATGCTTTTACTTCAGACTTCGGCCTTGCCCAGTTTTCCGTAGAAAATGCGTACAGGGTAAGTATTCCGATCCCCAATTCCATACAGGAAGTCACGATGGAACGAACAGCTTGAGACCCTCTCTCATGCCCTTTGACACGATTCATAAACCTTTTTTTGGCCCACCTGCCGTTGCCATCCATTATAATTCCCACATGGGCCGGCAAAACTTTAAGATCAGGAGTTACATTTTGTTTTGAGTCAGACTTCAAGAATTTCCTTTTCTTTTCCGGCAAAAATTTCGTCTAACTTTTTAATAAATTGATCCGTACTTTCCTGAACCAGCTTTTGAGCCTTAAAACTGTCATCCTCTGAAATATCCCCTTCTTTTTGAAGGTCTTTCAGGATTTCATTTGAATCTCTGCGGATATTTCTAATCGCCACTTTATAATCTTCACAAATTTTGGAAGCGCTTTTGGCAATCTCTTTTCTTCGCTCTTCAGTCAAAGGGGGTATGGATATTCTGATTAACTTGCCATCATTGGAGGGTGTAAGACCTAGGTTGGCTTTCAATATTGCTTTTTCAACCTGATTTATGACACTGACATCCCATGGCTTCACGGTAATCAGCCTGCTTTCAGGAATGGATACGGTTGCCATTTGCGGCAAAGGCGTCTGGGTGCCGTAGTAATCGACTTTAACACCATCAAGTATTGCCTGGGAGGCTCTTCCTGTACGCACCTTTGACAACTCTTTTTCAAAGGCTTTTTCAGATTTGCCCATTCTTTCTCTGGTTTCCTGGATCACTTCATTTATCATAACAACCTGTCCTCAATAGTGGTTAGCTATTTATTATAAATTCGAGTACCTATATCCTCCTGCCCCGTTACAGCCTTATAGATATTACCTTCCTGATGGAGATCAAAAACCTGCAATGGCAAATCATGTTCCATGGCCAAAGAAATCGCAGTCATATCCATGACATGAAGCTGTTTTTCAATAACCCTCATATAAGATAATTCTCTGAACATGACAGCATCATCGTGTACCACCGGATCTTTATCATAAACGCCATCTACCTGGGTGGCTTTAAAAAGAATCTGGGCATGAGTTTCATGAGCCCTCAACACAGCAGCTGTATCCGTTGTAAAATAAGGATTTCCAGTGCCGGCGGCAAAGATAACCACTCGACCCTTTTCAAGGTGTCGAATGGCTTTTAGACGAATAAACGGTTCCGCAATCCTGTCCATGGGGATGGCAGACTGCACCCGTGTTGGGACATCACACTTTTCCAAAGCATCACAAAGAGCCAGACTGTTTATAACAGTTGCCAGCATTCCCATATTATCGGCAGATGTTCTATCCATACCGGCCGAACTTCCTGCAACCCCCCTGAATATATTGCCCCCACCTACAACAATGGAAATCTGCACATTCAGACGGTAAACTTTTGCAATTTCTTCTGCAACATAATGAATCATTTCAGGGGTAATGCCAAAGCCCTGATTTCCCATCAGGGCCTCACCGCTTAACTTGATTAAAACCCGTTCAAATTCCGGCTCTTTGTTCAAGATTTTATTCTCCTATCTGGAAACGTGCAAATCTTTTAATCTGAATATTTTCACCTATTTTACCGATGGTTTCTTTTACCACGTCCGTAATGGTTTTCTGGGGATCTTTTACATACTGCTGACTCATCAGACAGACATCCTTGTAAAATTTTTCCACTTTACCATCAACGATTTTGTCAATAATATTTTCCGGTTTACCTTCTTCAAGCATTTGTGCCCGGTAAATTTCTCTTTCTTTTTCAATAATTGCAGCGTCAACATCCTCAGGATTCAAACCGGCAGGATTTGATGCGGCAATATGCATGGCAATATTTTTTGCAAACGCCTGAAAATCTTCTGTTTTAGCGACAAAATCAGACTCACAATTCACCTCAAGAAGAACACCTAATTTGGCACCGGTATGAATATAAGAATAAATAACACCTTCAGAGGTAGAGCGGCCTGCTCTTTTAGCGGCTTTAGCCAAGCCTTTTGTTCTCAGAAGATCAATCGCCTTTTCCATATCACCTTCTGCTTCGCCAAGGACTTTTTTGCAATCCATTATACCTGAACCTGTCGCCTCACGAAGCTCTTTTACCATTGCTGCGGAAATTTGCACCATTTTATTTCACTCCTTATCTTTACTCAGTAGCTTCTTTTATCTCTTCAACCGGTGTGGTTCGTCTTTTAATCTTTTCAACCACAGGGCCATCTGTCCCATCGGAAACGACTTCAATCGCCACTTTTTCATCGGAAAATTCAATCTTTTCCTCTATATCATCCTTATCGGATTCAGCTCTTTGTTTTTCTTCATAAAGCTCTCTTCCTTCTATACAGGCATCTGCAATACTGGAAGCAAAAAGACGAATGGATCTGATGGCATCATCATTTCCAGGAATCACATAATCAATATCATCAGGATCACAATTTGTATCAACAACAGCAACAACAGGAATCCCAAGCCGCTTACCCTCTTTTACTGCAATTGCTTCATTTTTGGGATCAATAACAAAAATTGCGCCGGGCAATCTTTTCATATGGCTGATACCACCAATGGCAAACTCAAGTTTACCTTTCTCTTTGAGCATTTTTCCCTGCTCTTTTTTGGGATAATTTTCAAGGGTTCCGTCATTTTCAATTGAATTTAAAAAATGAAATCGGGTGATATTATTCTTTATTGTCTGAAAATTGGTCAACATGCCGCCGAGCCATCTGTTTTGAACATAAAACTGTTCAGCACGGTTTGCTTCTTCATAGATTGCTTCGGATGCCTGTTTTTTTGTACCGACGAACAGGACGTCCTGACCGTTGGCCGCTACATCCTTAATGAAATCATGGGCTTGCTTGAACAATTTTACAGTCTGTTGCAGATCAATAATATAAATTCCATTTCTCGCGCCAAAGATATACTTTTTCATCTTTGGGTTCCAGCGCTTTGTCTGATGGCCGAAATGAACACCAGCCTCCAAAAGTTCTCTAATTGTAATATAAGCCATTTGTTCTCCAAATTAATTAATGGTTTTTTCCACCACTCAGATCATCCCTGAAATTCGACTTTTTTAAAAGCACCTGATTTTCAAGTCCCTGAGTGTGAGTTTTCTTAAAATCCAACAAAAATCCTAATTTATATATCAATAATTATTATTTTTATCAATTGTTTTTTTTATCAAAACAACCCTGTCACGACCTGCCAGATCCCTTATAAAATCAATAGATCCATACTGAGGATACCGTTCAAAAACACCCTGAATCCCATTTTTCTGGTCAAATCCCATTTCAAACAAAACTATCCCTCCGGGAACAAGATAATGATGCGCTTCGTATAGGATAGATCTAAAACAGTCAAGTCCATCACTACCCCCGTCAAGAGCAAGCAAGGGTTCAAACTTCCTTATTTCAGGCTGGAGATATTGAATATCTCCAGACGGAATATAAGGCGGATTTGAAACAATCAAATCAAACCTGGGTATTTTTTTCAGAGATGAAAACCAGGCACTTCCCAAAAACCTGACTTTGCCCTTGACAATTTTTTCAGCATTTTTTTTAGCTATTTCAAGTGCTGTATCAGAAATATCGCTTGCAAAATAGGAATGTCCGGGAGCTGCCTTTGCCAAAGAAACAATAATCGCACCAGAGCCTGTTCCAAGTTCAAGAACGGTTTTGGGATTAATATTTTTTGGATCTGAAAGTAATATTTTTAATGCTTCTTCAACAATGGTTTCCGTATCAGGTCTGGGAATCAAAACACCTTTTTCAACCTCAAAATCAGATTCAAAAAAACCTTTTTTCCCTGTGATATAAGCAACCGGCTCGTTTTGTATTCTTCTTTTGATTAAAATTTTAAAAATGGACAACTCATTTTTCTGAAGCGGCCGATCATGCTGAAGATAAAGATCAAGTCGCTTTATGCCAAGACAATGGGACAACAGAATCTCGGCCGTCAGCCGCGGACTGTCGATGGAGTATTCCTTGAAATAGGATTCTGTCCAGGAAAGAATTTTAATGATTGTCCAGTCAGGCATTGTTTTTTTGCATTGTTTTAGACAATTTCCTTTAATGCCTGTGCCTGATTGTGTGTTTTAAGTTCATCAATAATTTCCTGAATACTGCCTTCCATAATGCTGTCCAATTTATAAAGCGTCAGACCTATTCTATGGTCTGTCATCCTGCCCTGAGGAAAATTATAGGTTCTTATCCTGCCGCTGCGATCACCTGAACCGACTTGTCCTTTTCTATCAGCCGCCCGCTTACCCTCTTCTTCTCTTACCTTGGCATCAAGAATGCGGGACTTGAGAACATTCATGGCCTTGACCTTATTTTTGTGTTGGGATTTCTCATCCTGACAGGTGGCCACCACACCAGTAGGCAGATGGGTAATCCTCACCGCAGAATCCGTGGTGTTGACCGACTGTCCGCCAGGACCTGAAGACCGAAACACATCAACTTTCAGATCGGCAGGATTAATATCAATATCAATATCTTCAGCCTCAGGAAGAACGGCCACAGTCACAGCAGACGTATGTACCCGGCCCTGGGTTTCCGTCTCAGGTACTCGCTGGACACGATGAGTACCGCTTTCATATTTAAAACTGCTGAAAGCACCTTTACCCTTCACCAGAGCGACAACTTCTTTGAACCCGCCCGAACCGGAGACATTTTTCTCGATAATTTCCATGGCCCAGTTTTTGGATTCAACATACCTTGAATACATTCTGAACAAGTCACCCGCAAAAATACCCGCCTCTTCTCCTCCGGTTCCAGCCCGAATTTCAAGAATGACATTTTTACTGTCCCTGGGATCCTTGGGCATCAAAAGAAGATTGATCTGAGAGTGTGCCGCACCTATTCTTGCCTCAAGATCCGGAACTTCTTCTTTTGCCATGGCCCTTATCTCAGAATCATCATCCTTTAAAAGCTCCTTTGCCTCTTTCAGTTCTTCCAAAAGCCCTTCATATTCTCTGAACAACGGAACAATCTTATTAAGCTCCCCATGTTCTATCAAATACTCCTGATATTTTTTCTGGTCACTGATAACGGCCGGATCACTCAAAAGATGCTCAAGTTTAACAAACCTTTCTTCTATGCCTCTTAATTTCTCTATCATAATTTTAAAAACTCAAAGGGTTTTAAAAAATCAAAAGGGGTACTTTTTATCAAGTCCCCTTTTTGATTGCAGATTATCAGGATATGCTAAATAAGTTTTGTAACGTCAAACCCTGCATATTTCTTTTTAAAGCGGTCAATCCTTCCTGCAGAGTCAACCAGCTTTTGTTTTCCTGTAAAAAAAGGATGACACTTGGAACAAATTTCCACTTTAATATTTTCTTTTGTTGACCCGACTTCAAATTTTGCACCACAAGCACAGGAGGCTGTTGATTGTGTGTATTTTGGATGTATGTCTTTTTTCATTTCTCTTTAAACTCCTTACCACGCCTTATTTCAGGCATTCATTTAATTCTCACTCTATGAATTCATCAATTCAAGAAACTCTTTATTATCCTTTGTTCCTTCCATTTTTTCAAGTAAAAACTGCATACTGTCAACAGAATTTAAACTGGACAACAATTTTCTTAAAATCCAAACCCTATTTAAAACCATTGGATCAAGCAGTAATTCTTCTTTTCTCGTCCCGGATTTATTCATGTCAATGGCAGGAAAAACTCTTTTATCAGCAAGCTTTCGATCCAACACAAGCTCCATGTTTCCCGTACCCTTAAACTCTTCAAATATGACTTCATCCATACGACTGCCGGTATCCACCAAAGCTGTTGCGATAATAGTCAAACTGCCGCCTTCTTCGATATTTCTTGCAGCCCCGAAAAATCTTTTGGGCCTGTCAAGGGCGTTTGAATCAACACCGCCGGACAAAATTTTACCTGATGGCGGCATTACTGAGTTATATGCCCGGGCAAGCCTTGTAATGCTGTCAAGCAAAATCACAACGTCATGGCCCTGCTCTACAATTCTTTTGGCTTTTTCAATAACCATCTCCGCCACCTGAACATGTCGTTCCGAAGGTTCATCAAAGGTTGAACTGACGACTTCCGCATCAACGGAACGTGCCATATCCGTAACTTCTTCCGGGCGTTCATCAATCAGCACAATCATCGGAATGATATCTTTATGGGCCTTGATCATGCTGTTGGCAATATTCTGCAGCAACATTGTCTTTCCAGCTTTTGGCGGTGATACAATCAATCCGCGCTGACCAAAGCCGATTGGGCACATCATATCAATCACACGCATGGAATAATTATCTGATTCAGCCTCAAGATTCATTTTCCGATCAGGATAAAGAGGCAATAAATTATCAAAAAGAATGGTTTCCGCAGCCAGTTCTGGATTTTGAAAATTAACGGCTTCCACTTTCAACAATGCAAAATACCGTTCGGAATCTTTAGGTTGCCGAACCTGACCGGAAATAGTATCACCGGTCCTCAAATTAAACCGCCTTATTTGGGAAGGAGAAACATAAATATCATCCGGACCGGGAAGATAGTTATATCCGGGAGCCCTTAAAAAACCAAAACCATCAGGGAGAATTTCCAGTGTTCCTTCACCATAAATCTGACCGCTTTCTTCAATGTTTGCCTGAAGCAAAGCAAATATCAATTCCTGCTTTTTAAGCCCGCCAATCCCCTGGATTTTGTAGTCCTTAGCAAGCTTTGAAAGCTCACTAATCTTCATCTTATTTAATTTTACAAGGTTCATTCCCTCTCCCAAATTTTTGTTTATTATCTTTTACAGGCTAAGATTGTATAAAAGTTGTAATTGAAGTGCGCCTTTTTGAAGTCTGAAAGCCAAAAATGACATGGAAAAAACAGACAGATGGTTGAAATTAAGTTTCCTAAAATTTAACTATTAAGGCAAAAAACTCATGTTGTCAAGAATTCTTTTTGAATTTCTTCAAAGAGATTATCAACAGATTCAAAGAGTTCGGAGCTTGTTCCTTTGTTTATGATAACATAATCCGCCTTGACCGTTTTTTCTTCCTGAGGCATCTGAAGATCAAGCATTTTTTGAGCATCTTTCAATGTCACCTTATCCCTATCTGAAATTCTTTTCACAAGGTCCGGATCATTTGCCGTGACAACAATTGTAACATCAAATTGTTTCTCCATACCCAATTCAAACAACAACGGCACTTCAACTGCAACCGCTTTTTTATCAGTATATGCAGCATTTTTCATCTGGGCAGCCATTTCTTTAATGATTTGGGGATGCAAAATATCCTCCATTTTTTTTCGCATCTTTGGATCATTCACAATTATATTTCGCAGCCGTGGTCTGTCTAAAGAGCCGTCTTTTAAAACTATTTCTTGACCAAACAATTGTGTTATTTTTGTAAACCCTTGCATCCCAGGCTCAACAACCTGCCTTGCAATCACATCACAATCCAAAGTGACCAAGCCGATTTCTTTAAACCGCCGACACACAAGACTTTTTCCGGAGCCTGCCGACCCTGTAACCGCAATCCTTAAAATTTTCATATAAATTTAAAACCAAATATAGGGAAAAATGAGTTTTGAGCAGTGCTTGAACAGTATTTGAGCAGTGAAAATTAAATTATCAGTTCTGCTTTTCTCATAACCCGCTACCCATAATTCACCACTCGCCTTTGTTGACTATAATACGGTTTTGTGGTAGTTTTCAAGCCTATTTTTATAATAATAATTGAAAGGATTTTAGATTTTGGAAAGAACATTATCAATAATCAAACCCGATGGGGTTGCCAAAAACGTAATTGGTGAAGTAATTAAAAGGTTTGAAACTGCTGGCATAAAAATTGCTGCTATGAAAATGATTCAGCTCACAAAAGTACAGGCCCAAGGATTTTATGCTGTTCATAAAGAACGCCCTTTTTTTGGCAGCCTGACGGATTTCATGACTTCAGGGCCGATTGTTGTTATGGTTCTTGAAGGAGAAGATGTGATTGCAAAAAACAGAAAACTCATGGGTGCTACCAATTTTGAAGAAGCAGAAGAAGGCACCATCAGAAAAGATTATGCAACAGACATAGAAAAAAATGTTGTCCATGGTTCTGATGCGCCTGAAACTGCCGCCTTTGAAATCGGATATTTTTTCAATGACCTTGAGATCCAGAAAAGATAACCCGACATTGATATAATGTCTATCTGCGTAAAAGCATAGCCGCAGTCCGTATTTTAATTTTAAGGCTGCGGTTTTTTATCAGGCGACCAGAACACTTTCAGTATCAGCACCCCCACCCCCCTCACAAAACAATCAGTGATACAGCTTTAACCCCTTTTTTTTCTTACAAATCCTTCAAATTCGTCATGTACGATATCATCATCTTCAACGTTAGCCTTAACAAGCAAAAATCAAAGATTTTTTTTTATTTTTTGCCAAAACGACACTAAAATCTTTAAATAAAGACCTGGTAGAATCTAAAGATAAATATCCGACCCGATTTGCCCATTGAACATTTCATAATCCTTCTTTCCCGGCATATAAGCATTAATATCAATATTAGCCTGCTTGAATCCTATGGCTCGAAATTTCTTTGATATCTTCTGTCGAATAAGCACATTTGATATTCTGTCTATGAGGTCGGGTTCAACTTCAATACTGGCCGATTTCCCATTATATCTCACCCGCACCTGAGCAAATCCCAAATTCTGCAAAAATGCTTCTGCCTTATCCACCATAATAAGATGTCCAGCCTTTATTGGTTCATGATAGGGAATCCGCGTTGCAAGACATGATTGAGAAGGCTTGTCCCAGGTTTCAAGCCCCATGTGTTTTGAAAAAAGCCTGATATCAGATTTGGTAAGCTTTGCATCGGCCAGGGGAGAAAGAAAGCCAAGCTCTCCTGCAGCCTTTAACCCCGGCCGAAACTCTTTTAGATCATCCTGGTTTACCCCATGAAGCAAAAACTCAATGCTCTGCTTTTCAGCCATCTTTTTGATCAGCGAAAACATTTGCTTTTTGCAATAGTAACAACGGTCAACCGGATTGCAAACCACATCTTTATTTTCAAGAATATCCACGTCAAGACAGATATGTTCAACACCTATTGAACGGGCGATTTGCTTTGCAAAATCAATTTCCCTTTCCGGCACGAATTGTGATGACACAGTGATGGCAAGCAATTTTTGTGGAACAATTTTTTTTGCCAATGCCAAAAGAAAGGTACTGTCAACACCGCCTGAAAACGCCACAACAAAAGCAGACAGTCTTTTTAATCTTTTTTCAATTTTCTTGATTTTATTTTGCAACCGGTTTTACTCGAATTAATGAACATAAATCTCAAATTTGGTTTCAGCATTGGTAAGGGTATCAATCCGTTTCTGATAAGCTCTTCTTTCTTTGCTGACAAGCCATTTTGACCAGTCATCAATATGCCGCCACTTGCTGACGATGAGAAACTCCCCTGTCTGGTCTACCCGTTTTAAGGTCTCAGCCCCGATATAGCCTTCCTGATTTAACGCACTACCTCTCATTTCCCGGTATAACTCTATCAGCAGGCTTTCGTTTTCAGGCACGACTTTTCTTTTGATCAATACTGTAACGGCCATCTTTACCTCCCCAATATTATGTTATTATGGAAACACACGGAACACCTGTTGTCATATATACCATTTCCACCTAATTTTAACAAACCAATCCCCAAGATAATTCTTGACTAAGCAACAAGCTTGGTATATATAAACCCAACATTAAATTTGCTGGGTGATCGTCCAACGGCAGGACTACGGACTCTGACTCCGTCAATTAAGGTTCGAATCCTTATCACCCAGCCACTTAAAAAACAAAGATTTTCAGCGTTCGCTTGAAAACCTTTTTTACTTCCACAGTATTTTGCCCATCATTTCAATTTAATGCAATGAGATATGCGACGGGGTGAAGACTATTGCAAAATGGCAAACGCAAGTATTGCTTTTGTTTTTGACATATGCTAACTAAAAAGAGTCAACTGAATGATCGGCTGATTTTATAAAAAAGGTCGGTTTTATTTATCAAAAAAATAACCTCTGTTGTAAAAGCCCAGACTAAATATGAAAAACACTATACCTGAAAAAGCAAAATTACTAGACAAGCTCCGCAAAAATGGATTTAATGTCCCGGATTTTATTTATGTGCCCGCAGACAAATTCAACAGCGAAGATTTTACACAACTGAATTCTTTTTTAGACAACCACCGTGAAAGCTATAAAGTTATTGCAAGAAGCGCTCACCCCCTGGAATCAAATTATAAGGGCGGCACCTTTGATTCTCTTGAAACATATGCGGATATTGCCGGAATAAAATATGCAAGAAAGAGGATGATTAAAATAGCAGAAACGTCGAAACGACTTTCCATACGGAGACAACAGATATTTAACCATGCACCGGATATCAATATCAATGAAATGGGTGTCATTGTAATGCCCTTTATCAACGGATCCAGCGTGATGGCAAAAATGATCGTTAATCACTGGGAATTTGGTTACTGCAGGGATCGTGATCGCAAAGTCCAACGGGAACCTTACATCACCAAGGTGCCCCACGACCGAAAGCTTTTGCAGCTTTCAATAGACATACAAAAAAACCTGGGGTTCAGTTGCGAGATCGAATATATTGTCTCAACTGATGGAGAAATCCATGTTGTTCAGGCCAAAGACATTTCAAATATTGAAACCTTGGAAGAAAAAGAGAGCGAACGCTCGATCATGCTTGATGGTGTCAGACGCATGCGAAAACGAAAAAATTACAGAGAGCGGCCGGTTTATATAATGGATAACAAGGCCTTTTATATCAATATAATCAGTCAATGCGAAAATCTTGTTCAGGTAAACAAAGGTCCAAAGCCTGATATCAACGACATCCTCGCCGGCATAAAGGCATATGAAAAGGAACTTGAATCCTTTGCCCTGAGGCACCAGCGATTTGCGGTTATTGGATTTTCCATACAGGACACAGGAGAACTTTACCAGATCGCCAACCACTATCTGGATGATTTGCCGGATCTTCAAAACACCCTGTCAAAAGCCCTGCACAACAACATTTACAAGATTGATATTTTTCTGTCTGAAGCAGACACATTGATTGCAAAAGATAAATTCAGACTCAACCTGTGCAGTCATGACGCATATGGCATTGACTCTGTTCGTAATCCCCTATGGTCGGCATACTGGAACATTGACCGCCACGATCAGGTGGTCAAGGATTTCTTGCGTCTTGGATTTAAAACCGGCGATACCATTGCCATTGACATTGATGCTGAAGACCGCCCCATGGTTTACCGTCATTAGTCCCTCTTTAAGACTGACAAGTTCAAAAAGATTGTGGAAAATTCCAAAGATATCGTTACCACTTACTTTTTTCAATCCTTTTGGACTTTTCTTTCAAGGCAGGGGATAGGTATGTCATTGCTGTTATTTTGTCGGTGTTTCTTGGAATCAGGTTCGGGCAAGCACCAGTGCCGTCACTTTTCCGGCCCCGTGGTTCAACAATTCCTTTGCGGCTTCATTGCAGGTTGCACCAGTTGTAAACACATCATCTATTAACAGGATATGTTTTTTATCAATAGTCGCTGGAGCAACAACCTTAAATGCATTTTTCAAATTTATTTTGCGTTGTTCCATATCAAGTTCTGTCTGTGACGGTGTCTGCTTGAACCTGACAAGCGAATTTGTATCAATCTTCCATGACGGAAGGCAATCAAAATTTTGCCGATACTGTTTTACAAAATTTCGAATCAAAAAAAATGCCTGGTTAAATCCTCTTTGTTTCAGCTTTTTTTTATGCAGCGGCACCGGCATGATCAAATCAACACCAGCAGATTCATAATACCGCAAAAAAGCCTGAAACATCAGATGTTCAAACACTTTTGAAACCGCCAGTTTTGAATGATATTTAAAAAGCGGAACCGCATCTTTTATAATGCCTTTATATTCTGCCACCGCCCTTACCTGTTCAAGCATTAAAGGATTTTTTAAACAGTCTTGACACAGACAATTTTCATCAAAAATCCAAGGAAATTTAACCCCGCATTTAATACAAAAAGGTGTTTCCATGGGGTAAAATCCCGCTGCCATACACTGATCACAAAAACAGGTCTCCATTGAATACGGGTCAAGCTCATCCGAATCAATATAAGCGCCACATTTTAAACACTTTAACGGATACAGCAGCTGCCCAAAAAGCCGAATGCTTTTTTTTACAACTGATATGTAATATGCTCTGGAACAGATCTTGTCACTGACCTTGAAACAGGTCTTGCAACAGGCCTTGAAAATTTTAAACATATTACCTGTTCCTTGTTTTATTGAGTTTCAGGTTCGCTGGCGAAGTGCTTCAAACATGGCAATACCGCCTGCAACAGAAGCGTTCAGGGAATTTATATTTCCTTTATTGGGAATGGACAATAAAAAATCGCACTCTTTTTTTACAAGCGGCCTGATCCCTTTGTGTTCACCACCGATAACCAAGGCGATATTTCCGGTCATATCAGCACCAAACAAAGACTTATCCCCGCCGGCATCAAGACCGAATACCCATACGTTGTTTTCTTTCAAGGTTCTTAAAATGGCTGCGGTATTGGTGATCATATAAATATCGGCATGCTCCATTGCACCGGCAGAACTTCGGGAAACAGTTGAGGACGGCCCGGAAGACCGGTCTTTGGGAATCAGGATATGATCGACGCCTGCACACAGTGCGGTTCTTATCAACGCCCCTAGGTTATGGGGATCCTCAATATTTTCCAGGATCAGGATAAAACAGGATTCATTGTTTTTGCTAATTTTGGTAACCACTTCTGTGGCTTTTTTGACAGGGAAAAAAGAAGTTTTGGCAACCATACCCTGATGCTTTGAAAAAAGGGTCATCTTGTCAAGAAGTTCAGGTTCAACCGCTTCAACAGGAATATTTTTTTCTCGGGCAAGAGCCTCAATCTTTTGTGTTCTGCCCTGAGATCTTTTTTTTGAAATCAGTATGGAATAAATTTTTCTTTTTCCAGCCTTTAAAGCCTCATAAACGGAATGAAATCCAAACAAAATATCAGTTTTATCTTTCATATTTCAAGCCATCTCTTTTTCAAAAATCAAGCAAAGGGCTTCTATGGCTTTATCAAGATCATCATTAATTACCACATGTTGATACCGGTCCTTTTGAGCCATCTCAAACTTTGCATTTTCAAGGCGTCTGGCAATCACGTTTTTGGAATCCGTTCCCCTGCACTCAAGACGCTGAGATAAAATTTCAAAGGAAGGCGGCATAATAAATATGGTCACCGGGTCCAGGTCTGATGCCATAATCTGTCCTGCACCCTGAACATCAATATCCAGAAGAAGACTTAAGCCCTTGTCCAGAGTCTTTTTGACAACTTCCCTGGCTGTGCCGTAATAATTATCATGAACCTTTGCCCATTCAAGCAAGTCGCCCTGATCAATTTTTTGTTCAAATGCCTCTGTACTGATAAAAAAATAATCACGTCCGTCCTGTTCATTTTTTCTTGGATTCCGGGTAGTATGAGACACGGAATAAGAAAGACAGTTAAACCGGTTTAATACCTGCCTGATCAATGTGGTTTTCCCGGCTCCTGATGGAGCGGAGATGACAAAAAGTTTTCCAATACACGTCATGATTCTATTCTTCTTCCTTTTTTACCAGGGATTCGAACCGCTGGGAAACGGTCTCTGGCTGAATTGAGGACAAAATAACATGATTGCTTTCCATAATAATAATTGCCCTGGTTTTTCTGCCATGAGTCACGTCAATCAGGCGTTTTTCCTCTTTGGCTTCATCCTTGACCCGTTTCATGGGAGAGGAGTTGGGAGATAAAATTGCAACGATTTTATCCGCCACAATCGTATTTCCAAACCCGATATTTAAAAGAAGCGGCTCCATTGTTTAACCTTTATATTTAAATATTTGTATAAAAAAACCTTCAAAACTTAAAACAAATACTTTAAGTTTTTGCTGTGGAAAAACCCGTGTGAGCAGATTGTTGTAAAAGTTGTAAAAAATGGTCAGGTCTATCCATTGCAGTTATTCAATATTCTGTACTTGTTCCCTGATCTTTTCAAGCTCTGATTTCAGATCAACCACTTTATGGGACAAGGACGCATTTCCAGCCTTTGAGCCGATGGTGTTAAATTCCCTGTTAAATTCCTGGATTAAAAAATTGAGTTTTCTGCCACCTGCTTCCTCTGAATCCAGAATGTCCCTGAACTGCTTGATATGACTGTAAAGCCGAACAATCTCTTCTGATACGTCACTCTTATCGGCTAAAATGGCTGCCTCTTGGGCGATACGGACCGGGTCCAGCCCTTCCGTATCAGAGGTAAGATAAGAGACTCTATCCATAAGACGTTGCTTATAAATCGGTGGAATTGTAGCGGCATCTGCTTCAATCAATGCTAAATTTTTTTCAATATAATCCATTCGTGCGGTTAAATCCAAAAGAAGATTTTCTCCTTCTGTTTTACGCATAATTTCAAGATGACTACTGGCCGTTTCCACGGACGGTTCTATCGCATTCCACAGATTTTCTGAATCCTGCTCCTTTTTAGAAGGGACAATCACATTACGGGCAGTCAAAATATTGTCCACAGAGATATCACCCGAAAGATTCAAATCGTGTTGTATTTTTTTTAACGCCTGGTAATAGGATATGGCTTTGGCCCCGTCCACCTCAAACTGATCCAGGTCCTGGGCATCATCTTGAACAGACAGCCGAATCTCAATTCTTCCCCGGTCATGGGTTTTGGCAATAATTTTTTTGATATTATCTTCAAACACCTGGCAGGATTCCGGGCAATAAAATGCGATATCAAGATGTCGTGAATTATATGACCGGATTGTAACATCGGCCGTGATGGTTCCAAATGTATGTGAACCCTGGGAAAAAGCGGTCATGCTTTTAATCATTTTTTTTTCCTTTGTCTGCTTTTAAATCCAGCAGATATTTATCCCTGACCTTTGATAAAAATAAAATCATGCTTTTTGATGCATAATCCGGATAGGTCCAGTCCAGGGTTTTAAAACCCTCTTTTTTCGAATACATCAAGGTCAAGTCTGCATAAATTTTCCGACCGATATATATCCTGTGGGAATATTCCTTTCCCGTGGCCAGGATAAACCGCGAAGAAACAAGATATCCCGGATCAATATTCACTGCCCGCCGCCCGGAACTTGTAAACCGGGTTTCAATTTTATTGGTTTTTTCTTTGATCAGGGCCAGGTCATCCTGGGCAATCAATTGTTTAAACACAAAAACCTTTCGAAACAAAGGAGATCCCATTTCTTTATAATAATAGTCGGTATAATCAAAATCAAGCCAGCGGCTGATCATGTCCACAGGTCCGAATGCCTTCTCAAACATTGGATAAAGCGTCTCAACAGATGCTTTATCGTTCATGATACAGCCGACAACCAGTTTTGCCGGGTCTGGAGTTTTGGGAATACTCATCCTTTACAGCGGCTTTGCTTCATCAATGAGCATGATGGGTATATCATCTTTTATTTCGTATAAAAGCTTGCATGCATAACAGATAAGCCCGTCTTCTTTATCATTCAACTGGATCTCACCCTTGCATTTGGGGCAAACCAATATTTCCAACAATTCTCTGGAAACAGCCATTATATTCTCCTTTAATTTTCCAACCCTTTAGCAGCCTGCATGGTTTGAAGTTTAAAATAGTCCCCTTTAAGGGCCATCAAATTATCATGAGTGCCTTGTTCTTTTATAGCCCCGTTTTTCAACAAAATAACCCTTGAGGCATAGTTAATGGTGGACAGCCTGTGAGCAATCACAAATGATGTTCGGCCCCTCATCAAATTTTCCAAGGCCTTTTGCACCACTCGTTCAGCCTCTGAATCCAGTGCGGAAGTGGCTTCATCCAAAATAAGGATCGGGGCATCCTTGATAAGGGCCCGTGCAATACAAATCCGCTGTTTTTCTCCGCCGGAAAGCCGGGAGCCAAGCTCACCTATGACAGTATCAAACCCCCTTGGAAACCCTTGAATAAAATCATAGGCAAAGGCTGCTTTTGCAGCGTTTTCGATTTCAAGGTCCGTAGCATCCATTTTGCCGTACCTGATATTATCTTTTACAGATTCATTAAACAGGATTGGTTCCTGGGTCACAATGGAAATATGATCCCGCAATGACTTGATTGAAAGATCTTTTACATTTTTTCCCGCAATAAATACCGAACCCGTTGTGACATCATACAGCCGCGGAACCAAATTGACAAGGCTGGTTTTTCCGCCTCCGCTCATTCCCACAAGGGCCAGAACCTCACCAGGTGCCACCTTTAAATTTATATCATTTAACGCAGGTGCTTCGTTTTCGTTATAGGAAAAACCAACATGATCAAACTCAACGTCAAAAGTGCTGCCTTCAAGAATTTCAGGATTTTCTTTTTCCGTGATAGCAGATGATTCTTCCAACACATCAAATATCCTTGTGGCCGAGGCCACCCCTTCCTGAATAGTATTGTTCAGCTTGGACAATTTTTTCACCGGATCATACAGCATCATCACAGCTGTAAGAAAAGAAAAAAAAGTTCCAGGGGTTGAAGTGCCGTTAATCACCCGAATACCGCCAAACCAGATAATAAACGCAATACCAAGCCCTCCTAAAAACTCCATAACTGGAGAAGACAAGGCTTTGGCAACAATTTTTTTCATCTCAAGCCTGAAAAGTTCCTGAGTTTTTTCTTTAAACCTGCTCTTTTCAAAAACTTGAAGATTAAAAATCTTGATAATCTTGCTGCCGGTAAAAGTTTCATGCAAAAATGAGTTCAAATCCGCCATGGTTTCCTGGGTACCGGTGGAAAATTTTCTAACCCTGCGGCCAAACAAAACAATAGGATAAAAGGCCAGGGGCAAAACGATAAATGCTCCCAATGCCAGTTGCCAGTCCCGGTAAAAAATAACAAACAAAAAGGCAATCACCGAGAAAGAATCCCTGAATAAGTTGATCACAGCCGTAGAAACCATGCCTTTAACGATGTTCACATCATTTGTAATGCGGGACATCAATGCCCCTGTTTTTTCCTTGTGAATAAAAGAAATGGGAAGGTCGGTGATCTTTTCATACAATGAATCCCTGAAAAATCGAATGATATTTTCCCCGATATAATTCATAAAATATTCCGACCCATAGGAACCCGCGCCTTTTAAAAAAAAAACCAGGATGGCAAGCCCCGGGATGAACAAAAGCATATCCCGATTTTGACTGATAAAGATATCGTCCATCACCGGTTTAACCAGAAAAGCCATGGCACCGTTGGCAACAGCCACAATGACCATACAGAAAGCTGCCAGCAGAAGCCTTTTCCAGTAGACAAAAACCAGTGAAATAATTTCTTTCCGCCTTGATTTGGTGAATTTAGAGTTTTTCTTTTTCATAAACCTTATTTAATACACCAAATTAAATTAAAAGGGGTATTGTTAATATTAAAAAAACATGAGAGCATACGCCCCATGACAAAGAATGCCTTTATACTCAATTTTTTTAAACTTTACAATATGCTCTGGAACATGTGCCTTCCTTTTCTTGCAAAAAACAATCGCATGAAGCAGGGATTCCAAAAACGGGTCACCTCGTTCCACCACTCAAGGGCAGACATCTGGATTCAAGCCGCTTCCGCAGGCGAAGCCTACCTTGCCGTCCAAATCATCAAAAAACTTACCCCCTGGGCACCCTTGACGGTTTTGGCAACCTCAACAACATCCCAGGGTATTGATATTTTAAAAACCAGGTTAACCCGGGAGACAATCAGTTCATGTATTGATCTGAAAATCGAATGGTTTCCATTTGATATGCCCGACACCATCAGAAAAGCTGTAAAAAAAATAAATCCCTGTATCATGGTATTGCTTGAAACCGAAATCTGGCCCGCACTGCTCTATTACATGAAACAAAACAAAACAAAAATTTTTATCATCAATGCACGGCTTTCCCAAAAAAGCTATACCCATTACCGGAAAACAAAAATTTTATGGAAACACCTATCCCCGGATGTGATCCTGTCAACCTCCAAACAAGATGCCGAAAGATACGCCCAAATCTTTGAAACAACAAAAATTAAAACCATGTCCAACATCAAGTTCGAATCCATTGATACGGATATCCTTGATTCCGCCACTCAAAAACGTATAAAAAACATTTTTCCCCAAACCATGCCCCTGACCATCCTTGCATCAATCAGAAAACAGGAAGAAAAAGAGGGTATCCTTATTATAAAAACAATTTTAAAGGCCTTTCCCAACCAGGTCATAGCTATCTTTCCACGTCATATGCACAGGATAGATGCATGGAAACGGCACTTGACATCATCTTGTTTAAAATTTTGCTTAAGGTCAGGGATAACCGATTTTCCAGCCAAACCGAGCATTATTTTATGGGATACCTTTGGAGAACTGAAAACCGCCTATAGCTATGCATCGGTTGTCTTTGTCGGCGGTAGCCTGAAACCCCTGGGCGGACAAAATTTCCTTGAACCAGCCATGCATGGTGCAGTCACTGTTACCGGCCCGTATTATGATAATTTTACCTGGGTAACAGAGGAGATCTTCAAACAAGGAATTGTCATCAAAAAAAACCATTGGAAAGCCGTGGCTGAAACCATCCTTAAAGCCCTTGAAACCACAACTCTCAAATCAGACAGCAGACACCTGGCACAAGAATTCATCAAAACACACCAAGGCGGTGCCAGTCAGGTGTGTGATGAAATTTTAAAAGCCTTTGACGATTTTTTTTGATTGTTATATAGTTTAGAAATCTTATAGACCACTCCGTTCTTCTTTATTAATTTGCTATCCTCTGAAATGTTTATTTGTTTCCCCCTCTCTTTTGTTTTTGCGCTTATTTTTCAATGCACCGGCTTTTGTTTATCAGGCACCCTTATATTCATCAGGGCCCTGTTATTTTATAATCCAAAATAAGAGGAGACCGTTATGGAAAATCATACCATGCAGTATGACACAATCACCCGTTTAACCACCGCCATTTCCCAGTGCAAGGACCCGGAAGATGTGGCGTTGACAACTGCAGAAAGTGTAAAAACAGCATTCAATGCCAAAGGCTGCTCAGTATTTCTTGTCAACCGGGAGACTCGCGAACTTGGTCTTGTTGCATCGTCCGGATTGAGTACAGAATACCTGACCAAGGGACCGATCCATTTTATGCAGACCATCAGGGAAGCAAAAGATGCCATTCCCATTGCCATTTATGATGTAATGGATGATCCGAGAATCGAATATCCCGAGGAGGCAAAAAAAGAAGGGATAGCTTCTTTATTAGGAGTTCCCATTATCAGCCACGATAAAATCATTGGTGCGCTTCGTATTTATACAAAAACCCCATGGGAATTTTCCTTTAACGATATCAACCTTGCCCAGGCCGTTGCATTAATTTGCGGCATGGCCATGGATATGTGCAGAATGTACAAAGGGTATAAAACCAGTATTGAGATTCTTAAAAACATGAGGGGAAAAGATACATACGGCACAAACAAATGGACTCCATATGAAGGAGTTCCCAAAAGCGTGGACAAATCAATACGCGAACATTAATTTTTTAAGTGAACGAACGCGCCTCCCAGGCAGCATTTAGATAAGCTAAAGCTGCCTGGAGACCTTCAAACGGATGGATGCTTAACAATCAACCGTCCACAACCCCGTCCAGTTCATGTTTTAAAGAGCGGTTCATCAGACGTTCAACCGTCTCTTCGACGGAACGGCCTTCAAAAAGGACGGAATAAACTTCATTGCAGATGGGAAGATCAATCCCCAGTTTCTTTGACAGGTTGTATACGGACCGGGTTGTTTTAACCCCTTCTGCCACCATTCTCATTTCGGAAATAATCTCATCGAGTTTTTTGCCTTCTCCGATCTGCTTGCCCACGGTATAGTTACGGCTCAAATCACCAGTACAGGTTAACAACAAATCCCCTACACCGGCAAGCCCGGAAAGTGTCAACGGATCAGCCCCCAGTTTTGTTCCCAGCCGGTTCATCTCGGTAAGCCCCCGGGTAATCAAGGCAGCCCTTGGATTAAGCCCCATGTTCATACCGTCACAGATACCGGCGGCAATTGCCAGCACATTTTTCACGGCACCGCCGATCTGGGTGCCTATAGGGTCGTCATTAATATAGACCCTGAAAGTGGGACAGGAAAATATTTTCTGGACATATTCAGCAGTATCACGGCTGATTGAAGCGGCAGCCACAACCGTAGGCACTTTACTGGCAACTTCTTTTGCAAAACTTGGTCCTGACAGCACGGCAAGATTCTCTTTGGAAAGAAAATCAATTTTTTCCTCAAGAATCTGAGTCATGGTCAGGTGAGTTTTATTCTCAATTCCCTTGGATGCAGTCACAACAATGGTCCCAGGGCTTATAAACTCCTTTATCCTGCCTGCAACATCCCGCATGCAATGAGACGGAACCACCACAAGTACAAGATTTTTATCTTTTACAGCGATGTCAAGATCATTGGTTGGAATGATATTATCCGGCAGTTTTATATCTGGAAGAAATACCTTGTTTTCCCTGTCTGTTTCAATCTGTTCCCTTACTTCCTGTTCAAACACCCAGAGGTCCAGAACAAATCCTTTATCTGCAAGCAATTTTGCAAGGGCTGTCCCCCAGCTTCCGGCACCCACAACCCCTATCTTAGTTGTTGCCGTATCCATCATCCTGCTCATGCGTTAAACTTCCCTTCCAGACCCGACAAGGTCCTGCTGTCAAAGATATTATCTTTCAATTGAGCACAAATGGTTGTTTATACACCATATCACTATTCTGATCAACTTTTATTCTGCTGAATCATCAAACGTCTCAACCTGACCCCACTGGATTGTATTTGATAAATTTAATCTTGACAGAATTTCATTATTTCAATAGATATCTGTTTACTTTTTAAGTAATTAACGAACCGGCACTTGACATACCATACCCAAGGATTCTACTGATGATTCAATCCAGACTCTGGTTCAAAGCAACATTACTGATTTTGGTTATTATTCTAATCAGTTCCATGTCCATTGCCCTGTACACGATCCCCCTTACCCGGGAAATTACCTATAAAATGGCGGAAAACCATGCCACAGCCTTGCTTGATCATGTGTATAATCTTGTTGAAATCAAGCATAAGGAAATAAAATCTTACAAAAACTTTGCCCTCACGGCACGCAAACGTCAAATGAAGGATATTACCTCTGCTGCCGGATATATCATTAAAAATCAATATTCGGCTGCAAAAGCTGGCGAAATATCCGAACCCGAAGCCAAACAGCGTGCAATCAAACAGATGAAGTCCATACGCTATGGTAATAAGGACTATATGTGGATATCAGATTTTAATTCCGTGCTGATTTCTCATCCTGATCCAAAACTTCATAATGCTGATTTCTCTAAAATCACAGATGTTTATGGGCATCTTATTGTCCCGCCCATGGTTGATATTGCCCGAAAAAACGGCGAGGGCTTTACATCTTATTGGTGGAACCGCCTGGAAAAGAATTCCCCTTCGGAAAAACTGACCTATTCCACCCTGTTCCCTCCCTGGAACTGGGTTTATGGCACTGGTGTTTATATGGATGACATTTTACAGGAAATTGACCGGCAGAAAAAAAAACTGGTTAATGATCTTCGGGAGGTCATGCAAGAAGTTACCATAGGAAAATCAGGGTATATGTATATTTTTGATTCTGATATGCACTTGATTATTCACCCCAATGAAAAACTTACTACTGCCAAACTCAACGAGTTGTGCAATCCCAGAACAGGCAGACCAATCTTAAAAGAACTTATGGAAAAAGCCGACATTGAAGGAGTTTACCTGGAATACCCCTGGGATCACCCTGAAGATCCCGGAAATTATGCATATGAAAAAATCAGTTGGGTTAGATATAACAGCTATTTTAAATGGTATATTGCAAGCTCTGTTTACACGGATGAACTTTACAGTCAATCGCGCTTCCTGACTTCCAGAATCGTATTTATCACCATAATAATCCTATTGTTTTCATTGTTCATTGGAAGTTATTGTTTGAAAAAATTTATCAATCCCATTGAAAAATTATCAAAAACGGTTTTAAAAATCCAAGGCGGTGATTTAAAAATCAGAAGCGGCATTGTCAGCAATGATGAGATCGGTATTTTGGCCCGTGAATTCGATGCAATGGTGGAAAAACTGGACAATCACGTTGAAGTTCTTGATCAAAAAGTCAAAGAAAAAACCCGGGAACTGGCTGAAAACTACAAAGAACTGGAATATGCAAACAGCCAGGTCATGGAAAGTATCCGGTATGCCAGAACTATTCAGAAGGCAATTTTACCGCAACCTGATTCCAAACCAAAAGAAATTTCAGATATTTTTATACTGTGGCGACCCAAGGATATCATTGGTGGAGACATCTTCTGGTTGAAACGCAATAGAAACGGTTTTGTTTTTGCGATTATCGACTGTACCGGCCATGGAGTTCCAGGAGCTATCATGACCATGATTGCAAGCATGGCAATCCACCATGTCGTCCAGGAACTGGGTCCGGCAAGTCCTGGAGCGATCCTCAAAGAACTTAACAGGATCATCCAATTTTCATTGGGTCAGCATTCCAAGGATGCAAAATCAGATGACGGCCTGGACATTGCCCTTTGCTATGTGGATACTGCTACGGATATACTCACATTTGCCGGAGCCAATATAAGCCTTTTTGTTCAAGAAGAGACCGGCATACAACAGATAAAGGGAGACAAGCAAAGTATTGGATATAAATCTTCAAACATTAAATTTGACTTTAAGGAACACAAAATTAAACTGAACAGGGGAAAACAGCTTTACATGACCACGGACGGTTTAATTGGCCAGGCCGGTGGAACACATGGCCTTCCTTTTGGCAGACGGCGATTTCTCAAATTCATTTCCGAGCATCATCAATCCGGCTTCTCAGACCAGAAAAAAGCCCTTGAAAAAATTCTAACTCAATATCAGGGAAATGAGGAACAAAGGGATGACATTACTGTTATCGGCTTAACTTATAAATAAGGAGTTCACACATGATCAATGATATGTTTCCATTTTATCAGACCATGAAAAAAGAAGGAATTATTTTTTGCTTCAGCGGCCCGACATCCCAGAGTGTTGTTGAAGGCATAGGAGATGCCTTGAGACAAAAGATGGAACTGGAGGCCATGACACAAACCGCCTCCAGGCATGTTTTCTCAATCTTTGTGGAACAGATGCAGAATGTTGTCCACTATTCTGCTGAAAAGGATGACAGCGACCAGCAAGAAACAGAAGGATGTCTAAGTTATGGAATCATCGTTGTCGGCAGAGATGGCAAGGATAAATTTTATATTTCAAGCGGTAATTATATTCATAAAGATGATACCCGGCGTATTGTTGATCTGCTGGACAAATTAAAAGGAATGGACAAAAACGAACTTAAAATATTTTACAAGGAGCAGCGCAAACTTGAACGTCGCAAAGGCGGAAAAGGTGCCGGCCTTGGAATGATTGAAACCGCCCGTAAAGCAAGTCGTCCCATTGAATATACACTGACCGGCAGCACTGACAAACAACATGATTTTATTTCAATCAAAGCTGTAATATAAGGAGAACCATATGGATACATTATATATTGAGGCTACCAAATCATCTCCTTTTGTGAAATATAACATTGAATCCAATACCCTGGAAATTACAGGCGAATGCTATCCGGAAAACGCAGTTAAATTTTTTTCACCTGTTTTTGAATGGCTGAACACTGAAACAAAAAAACTGGACACTCCTGTTTTAACAGTTAATTTAAACATCAGCTATTTCAACAGCAGCAGTTCCAAAGCGTTGATGAATTTTTTCGATATGCTTGAAGAAGCCTATGATAATGGTAAAAAAATCAAGGTCAACTGGATCTATATGGAAGAAAATGAAACTGCGGAAGAATGCGGAGAAGAATTTCAAGAAGACTTGGAAACCCTGCCGTTTAATCTGGTTGTTTTGAACAGCGGCCAAACGATATGAGTTTTAGTGACCTGTTTCAAAGGGAAATCAATATTCTTACCCAAGCCAGGCAACTGATTCAAGATGAAACCTATTCCGACAACTGCATGCTGCCGGAATATAAGCTGATGGTAAAACACTACAACAAATTACTAAAGCAGACCAGACGCCTTGTTAAAATGTCCGACATCATGCAAAATGATCTTAATGAACTAAATGACCGCCTGGAAAAACTTTCATCACTGGATGGGCTGACTGGAATCCCCAACCGCAGATGTTTTGATAATGCCTATGAAAAAGAATGGAAGCAGGCTCAAAGAAACGGAACTGCCTTATCCATTATCATGGTGGATATTGATTATTTTAAACTATTTAACGATACCTACGGGCATGCCTCAGGAGACACCTGTTTAAAACGAGTGGCATCGGCGTTGTCTTCAGCAACCAAACGCCCCATGGATATTGTGGCCCGATACGGTGGAGAAGAATTTGCAGCTGTTTTACCCGACACGAATATTGAAGGGGCTCAAATTGTTGCCAAAAACATGAGACAACAGGTAGAAGCCCTGGATATTGCTCATGTGGAATCAAAAGTGGCCGATCATGTAACCGTGAGCATAGGCATAAGCTCCATTCAAACCCCGATGTACAGCAGTCACACACCTGAAACCCTTATCAAAGTGGCCGATGATATGCTCTACAAGGCCAAAAGCAGCGGACGCAACAGGGTCTGCTCATAGCTGTTTTCCCTGCACCCATGCCATTATTCCAAGCCGATCCACGGTCGCATCATGCCCGGCCGCAATTTAATTCATTTTTTTAAAGAAGAGGCATCATTATGTTTGAACTAAAAAAATATGTATCGGTTCAAAGCCTTGAACAAGGCCATGATCTGCTGATGCAGGATAAAAACAATGTAATCTTGGGCGGACTGCTCTGGATGAAAATGGGCAAAAAGACCTATCACACCGGCATTGATCTGTCCGGACTGGGACTGAACAAGATCGTTGAAAATGATGAAAGCATTGATATCGGATGCATGACAAGTCTCAGGCAGGCGGAGACAAGCCCCCTGCTTCACAAATGGTTTGGTTCTCTTTTTTCAAACGCATTGGGACATATCGTCGGCATCCAGTTTAGAAACTGTGCAACCATTGGCGGCAGTGTATATTCACGATTTGGATTCTCAGATGTATTAACCGCCCTGATGATCCCGGACACCCATATCCACTTGTATCATGGAGGGATTGTTCCCCTGTCTGAATTTCTGCTGATGCCCCGAAAAAAAGATATCCTGGTAAAGGTTTGCATTAAAAAACAGGCATGGGAAACATGTTACCAGAGCCAACGGCTGAGTGCCACTGATTTTCCGATTCTTTGTGTTGCCGCAGGCAGGTGCAACGAACAATGGAGGCTTTCCCTGGGTGCAAGACCAGACAAAGCCCGACAGGCACAAATATCAGCCGGGTTATTGTCCCGGCATCCTGATGACGCACAGATAAACTCTGCCTGTGATGCCGTTGTCAAAGAATTATCGTTTGGAAATGACCTGCGGGGAAGCAAAGCCTACCGGGAAATTCTGGCAAAAATTTTGGTTAAAAGAGGAGTTCAAGCCATATGCAGATAACATGTCACGTCAATAACAGAAAATTCACCCGGGATATTGCCCCGGATCTTCTTCTCATTGATTTTGTAAGAAGCCTGGGATTCAAAAGCGTAAAATGCGGATGTGATACGGCCAATTGCGGTCTGTGTACCGTATGGGTGGACAGTGTATCCGTATTGTCCTGTGCTGTCCTTGCCGCCAGGGTAAACGGCAGACAGGTGACCACCTTGGAGGGACTGGAAGACCAGGCCTTGGAATTCGGACGGTTCATGGCGGCCCAGGGTGTTGAACAATGCGGATTTTGTGTTCCCGGTCTGATCATGAATGTCCTGGCAATGAAAAACGAACTTGAAAATCCTTCAAGGCAAGACATTCTGCAATATCTTTCCGGGAACCTTTGCCGCTGCTCAGGATATGAAGGGCAGTTAAGAGCTGTTGAAGCCTACCTTCAATCACAAGGGCAAAGAAAAGGAGAAGCCGATGAAATATGTTAACAAAGGGGTTGAGAAAATTGATGCAGCTGCCCTGGTAACGGGCAAACCCGTTTACACAGATGACCTGGCACCGGAAAACTGCCTGGTGGTCAAAGTATTGAGAAGCCCCCATGCCTTTGCCGAAATTCTGGACATTGATGTACAAAAAGCCCGGGAAACGGAAGGAATAGACTGTATCCTCACCTGGCAGGATGTGCCGGGCAAACGATTTACCACGGCAGGCCAGTCCTATCCCGAACCCAGCCCCTATGACCGCCTGATCCTGGATAAAACAGTCCGGTATGTGGGTGATCCTGTAGCCATAGTGGCCGGCACAGATGAAAAGACCGTAAACCGGGCTTTAAAATCCATCAAGGTTTCATATAAACAGTTTGAGCCGGTGATTGATCTAAAACAGGCCCTGGACAATGAAAGTATAATACACCCGGAAAAAAACTATCATGTGAATGTTGACATCGGCAATGATAGAAAAAGAAACCTGTGCTGTGCAGGCGGATTTGAAATATCAGATGTGGAAACAGAATTTGCCCGGTGTGATTGCGTTGTGGACCGTGTCTATCATACTAAGCCTAATAGCCAGGCCATGATGGAAACCTTCAGAACCTATTCATACCTGGATCATGCCGGACGACTGACCCTTGTCACATCAACCCAGATTCCTTTCCATGTCAGGAGGATTACGGCAAAAGCTCTGGACATCCCAAAAGCAAAGATCCGGGTGATCAAACCCCGAATCGGTGGAGGGTTTGGCGCCAAGCAGACCGTTATAAGCGAACTTTTCCCGGCCATTGTAACATTAAAAACCGGCAAACCCGCCAAAATGGTGTTTGACCGGCATGAATCTTTTACCGCCTCCACCAGCCGCCACGAAATGATCATCCGGGTAAGGGCGGGAGCGGACCGCCACGGCAACATCCTGGCCATTCACATCGACACCCTTTCCAATACAGGTGCCTACGGGGAGCATGCCCCCACAACCGTCAACCTGTCCGGCCACAAGACCATGGCGCTGTACAACCGGGCCCGGGCATTTAAGTTCAGCTACCAGGTGGTGTATACCAACACCCTGCCCGCAGGAGCCTTCAGAGGATACGGCGCCACCCAGGGAACCTTTGCCCTTGAGTCAGCCATAAACGAACTGGCGGACGAACTTGACATGGACCCCCTGGATCTCAGGTTGAAGAACCTGTTACGCAAAGGAGATACTCTGAGCGCCTATTATGGCGAACCCCTCAACTCCTGCGCTCTTGAAGCCTGTATCAAAAAAGGCAGGGAAATGATCGGGTGGCATACAAAATACCCGTGCCGAAAAATCAGCAGCACAAAAGTCCGGGCAGTGGGAGCCGCCATCACCATGCAGGGTTCCGGGATCGCCAATATTGATACTGCATCGGCTCAGATCCGGCTTCAGGATGATGGATTTTACACCTTGATGATCGGTGCCGCAGACATGGGTACCGGATGTGATACCATCTTAGCTCAGATGGCTGCCCAATGCCTTGGATGCCCCATGGAACAAATCATTGTCAGCCAAGTCGACACGGATCACTCCCCATATGATACCGGGTCCTATGCTTCCAGCACCACATATTTGACCGGCACGGCAGTGGTTAAAGCCTGTGAAAAACTCAAGAAAAAAATTGTTTCCAGGGCGGCCGCTTTGCTGAAAACCACGGCAGAAACTCTGGAGTTTGACGGAAACAAGATATTCAATGATCAAGCTATAATTACCCTTGATGATCTGGCGCAAAAAACAGCAGTCAGCAATCACACCAGCCTTACAGCCGGGGCATCCCATTCAAGCCCTGTCTCTCCGCCGCCGTTCATGGCAGGGTTTGCGGAAATTGAAATGGATCTTGAAACCGGGGAAACAAAGGTGGTGGATTATGTGGGAGTGATTGACTGCGGCACCCCCATAAACCCGAACCTTGCCAGGATACAGGCGGAAGGCGGCATTGTCCAGGGAATCGGCATGGCCTTGTATGAGGATATTGCCTGCAACACAAAAGGGAAAATGATCACCAGTTCTTTTATGCAATATAAAATACCCTCCCGCCAGGACGTGGGAAAAATTCGGGTTGAATTTGAAAGCAGCTATGAAGCAACAGGCCCATTTGGTGCCAAATCAATCGGGGAAGTGGTCATCAACACTCCGTCACCGGCCATTGCCCACGCCATCCATAATGCCGCCGGGATTTACTTGAGAACCCTTCCCATGACCTGTGAAAACATTTTAATGGGCATGCTGGATCTGGAACAAACCAAATCAGTGGACCAGGATATCGGCAAGCCCTGAAAAAGACGATATCCGGAAATCTGCCGTGAGACTGTCCTCACCGGTAACCCGGCTTTCTCCGCCGGATAGAAAACATGATGTTACGGGAACTTTATTTGCAGCCAGAATATCGTTGATCGAATCACCGACAAACAGAGTTTTGTCAGCGGGCATGCAAAGCTTCTCTATGGCCAGATTCAATCCGTCAGGAAAAGGTTTTAAATACAAAACATCGTTTCTTGACACAACCAGTTCAAAATATCCGGCCAGATCGAAACGTTCCAGGACGGTCTCTGCGGCATAATACCCGCAGTTGCTCACCACGCCCATACGATACTTGCAGACTGAAAGCTTTTCCAGTACAGGCCGTACGTCCGGGTATGGGGTCCATCTGCTCAAAGCATCCAGATCATAAAAATCATAAATCATGGCAAGTTGCCCAAACAATTGCTCAGTCTCTTGAATATCCCAGTCATCCGTAATATCCCTGGTAGTATTGTAAAGACCGGCATACCCCGGAGACTCTCCGTATCGGGCAGGATCAATGCCGGCATTGGACAGAACCTGAAGGAGCTTTATTGCCGCATCCTTCAGGTGCCATTGAAAATTCACCAAAGTGCCTTCAAGATCGAACAGTATAAGTTCAAATTGCCGGTCTTCAAACATGGCGGTTCGCTCCTATAATTTTTCAATTTTAAACAGAACCGGCTTAAGCCAGTCAGTACAACCGGATATGGTCATTGCCTTTTCCTTGAACCAGGGAAATCGGACACTGTTGACAACGGCCATGATATCATGTCTGATATCCGCCCAGGCCCAGTGACAAAATTTATCCGGCATGTCAAATTCAGAATATACCAAAAATTGGTCCCCTTCCTTGAACTTGCTGCACAAACTAATTCTTTTCATTTCTTCTTTCACATAGGCGTCAATAATATCCCGGTTAAGCGATCTTTTTATAACTGTGATCCTACATTTTGGATGTTGAATCATTTGATTATTTCTTCATCATAAATTTTATCTGTATGTTCAGGTTCTATTGCTCCTGATATCTTTTTTATTTTATGGCAACCATCTTTTTGTCACAAGTGTTCTTGTTTTTACCGGCTGCAGATTTGTTCATAAGTTTATCCAGTTCTGAATTATCCCAGCGTTGAAACAGATCATGTTCGATACCAATGTAATCCAAAACTTTTCCCACGGATTGATTGATAATATCATCAATGGTTTTGGGATGATGATAAAATGCCGGAACCGGCGGGATAATATGGGCTCCCATGTCCGCAGCCTGGGTTAAAAGCCTTAAATGTCCTTTATGCAAAGGGGTCTCTCTGAACAGCAGCGCAACTTTGCGTTTTTCCTTGAGTTGAACATCTGCGGCCCGTATCAAGAGATTCTCATTATAGGAATTGGCGATTCCGGACAAAGTCTTAACCGTACAGGGCGCAACCACCATGCCCATGGTCAAAAAAGACCCACTTGCAACAGATGCGGCAATATCTTTATTGGTATAGGTGAAATCAGCCATGGCAAGAACGTCATCCACGTCATAATCGGTTTCTATCCTGATATTGAGTTTTCCAGCCTCTGAAATAATCAGATGGGTTTCAATGCCTTGATTTTTAAGGACTTCCAGCATCCTGACCCCATAAATCACACCACTTGCCCCGGCTATCCCTACAATTAATCGTTTTGCCATACATGACTCCTTTGGGTTTGTCGGTTAAAAACTATTTATTGTTCGTGTTTGACAACTTCTATCAAATTATATCCTTTTTCTTTAATTAACGAGACAATTCTTTTAAAACATTTGGCCTGAAACCTTAAGATAAGCCTTTTTTTGCCGGAATCCGGGTCTTTCAAGGTAAATAACCCCTTTATTTCAAGCCCCATGGCAAAAATATCTTCCAGGATTTTTCTGATGCTGTCCCTTGAATTACCGCTTATCTCAATGGAAGCACTGTGCAACCCCTCATAGGTTCCCAAAAGCTGACCCAAAGCATTGGAAAAATCCCTGTTTGAAAGGGTTCCCACAAGTGTATCATTATCCATGACCGGCAAAAAACTTCTGCCGAAAGC
>NZ_FNLL01000037.1:0-4359 GCF_900105645.1 Desulfobacula phenolica
GAAGAATCTGCCATCTGATTCAATTCCCTGAGTTTTTCAAAGCGCAAGGTATCCAGACGATGGGCTTTTTCCGCTATAGAGCGTTTTTTGTCAATCTTCACAGCCTGGGAACTGCCATAAAAAGATAAAATCAATACTATGATCAATATCCCTGTAAAAATCTTAAATAACCGTTGGGTGATAAATCGTATTTCAGAATCTATTCCATCCACATACACGGCGGTTCCTATAACCCACCCCCAAGGCTCAAACAGCTTTACATAAGAAATTTTCGGAACTGTCTTTGCCGAATCATCTTTCCATTGCCATGTATACTCCACATAACCGGAACCTTTTTGTTCGGCAGTCCTTACAAATTCAGCAACAAAATATCTACCGTTGGAATCAACAAAATCCTTACAATTTTTCCCTTCAATATCAGGCAAAAAAGGATGCATGAGTACCCTGTGCTGCATATCAATTATCCAGAAATAATCTTGATCTTCAGGGCCGTAACGCAAATTTCGAATACGTTTGTTCGCCCTGCTTTGGGCATCTTGAAGGGTCAATTCACCTGATATAACCCTCTGGTTATACTCTGACAGCAAACTATAGGTCACGCTGATGCTGCTGTTATTCATTTCATGAAGCATTTTCTTTTCCTGATCCATCATATATTTCTTCAATGAAGGAACAAAAATCAAAAAAATACTCACGGTAAAAAGGACAAATGTAATACACAACGGAATAATAATTCTAAATGATCTTGTAGTCGACTTTCCAGAGATTATATCAAGAACAGTGTTTTGGGTCATTGCATTTTATCTCCCACAGTAAGTTGAAGCTAAAATTTTTATCTTTTAACTCCCTGTCTGCAACTTTCAGATAAACACCGGCATAATATCTTCAATATTTCTTTTATTGAGCAGGGTTTATGTAAAACAGCATCAAACTCATCATAGCCAAGAAACCGGGGCGTTCCAGACATAGCCACAACAGGCGTTACATCATTCAGGACTTTACGCAGATAATACAATAATTGATCGCCGGACAATGATTGCATTTTTATATCCGTAACAATCAAGCTGTAAGCATGGGTTTCAATTTTATTTATCCCCTCTTCCCCATTCTCTGCAACATCTACACGAAAACCGTTTCTTGACAAAAACAGCCTGAGAAATTTCAAAACACTTGGTTCATCATCAATGATGAGAATGGAATTTAACTGTGATTCAGTGTTCATTTTTAATCTCTTTTGGGGTTCATGATTATTTTGATTAAAACGGAATTGGCCGCTATATCTTTATTCCAGCTTAATTAAAATTTTCCAAAATCATTATTATCGTCAAACGGTATGACCTGATAAGGAATTAACTGACTTGCCTTGTATGCCAATTTTTTTATTTTTCATTACCTGGTGTGGTTTATACTTGGAAACAGGATAAGATATTTTCCTTTTAAAAAAACCTGGTACTCCCTTTTCTTTGCCACCGTTTGTCATCATAACAAGATCTGCGACATATTCCTTAAGCTGCTCTGCCTGAGCATTCATCTCTTCGGATGCGGATGCGGATTCTTCCGCATTGGCTGCATTCTGCTGAACAATCTTATCCATTTCGGTAATGGCGGCACTCACCTGTTCAATACCTTTGGCCTGTTCATCTGATGCCCCTGAAATTTCAGCAACCAGATCGCCTACCTTGCCTGCACTTTCAGCGACCTTGGAAAAATCTTCATTTGTAGTTGATACAAGCTTTGACCCTTCATTTATCTTTTTAACCGAACCATCAATAAGTTCGGCTGTATTTTTTGCAGCATCTGCAGCTCTCATGGCAAGATTTCTGACTTCATCTGAAACAACTGCGAATCCTGCTCCTGCTTCTCCTGCCCGGGCCGCTTCAACTGCTGCATTTAACGCAAGCAAATTGGTTTGGAACGCTATTTCATCTATGGTTTTTATAATTTTAGAAGTCTCTTCACTTGCCTTTGAAATATCTTCCATAGACAGGGTAAGCTTTTCCATGGAACGATTGGCATCCTTCACAACCTGATTGGATTTCTTCATAAGGTTATCTGCAAGGTTTGCATTTTCAGCATTTTTCTTTGTCATGGAGGACATTTCCTCCATTGATGAGGAAGTCTCTTCAATGGCGGCAGCCTGTTGGGAAGCACCTTCTGCAAGGGACTGGCTTGAAGATGAAACCTGGGTTGAAGCTGAAGAAACTTGATCCGCCCCTTCCTGCAAACCATCCATCACAATATTCAATGGCTTTGTGATACCCCGGGTTATAAAAAGGGCCAACCCCAACCCAATGATGACGGCACAGGTTAAGATTACTGCAAGCAGCATCCTGACGTTGGAGACAAACCCTGTAGTTGCCATTCCCATTTCATAGGCAGCTTTGTCCGCCTCCAATGCTGTTTTCGTGGTAAGCTTGATAATTGCCATGGCATTTTTATTTAACCGGATTAAAAGATCTGCCTGCTGTTTTTTGTTTAGTACCCAGACGCTCAACAGTTTTCCTGCTTTTTCAGTATCAAAAAGCATTGCTTCACCCCTTCTAATATTTGCCGAATCTGCAGAAACGCTTATCATACCTTTTGTAATGGCAATCAGTTTAACTATGCTGGAATTTATTGCCATGGCATATTCATCCTCATTGTAAATAGCATACAAAAATTGGTTTTTTATGGCCTCATTAAAAAGATTCATGCCATTGTTGGCTATTTTGATTTTACCTACCCTTGTAATAATATTTTCAAGCTCCCTGTTTGCAATAGATCTTTCTATTTTCATATTCTGATCTTGAATATAATCAAGCCAATGTCCGGCAACAATTGAAGCGCAGGTTTTCAGCTGTTTTTCGATTTCTTTGTTTTTCAGGGTCAAAGATGTATATTCTTCACTGCTCTTTGAATACTCTCCCAGCATATTTTTAATCACATCAACTGCGGTTAATATATCCTTATGATTCAAGGCAATGGCAAAGGGCACAAGCTTATCAAGACCTTTTTTTATATCCTCCTTGTGAGCGAACCATTCTTTTCTGCTTTTTTCATCCTGCTTCAGATCAAATTCATAGGACATAACATGGGCATTCCAGGTTGCCCGCTCAGTCTCAATCACTGCAGATGTTTCAGGGATCTCCTGTGTTGCCAGGAGGGTAACAATATCACCGATTTTACTGATATTGTACACACCTGTAACACCAATAATAAAAGACAAAAGGATGCCGATAAAAAAACCGCCCGCAATTTTTGTTCCTACCTTTATGTTTTTAAACATTTTTCCCCTCCGTTAATTAGTTTCTCAAAACAATAGGTGATTTGAAAAATCAAAACATATAAACAGCAAATTAGCTTGTTTTATTGAGTAATTCGATTTTCTGTGGACTGAGAACTTTATCAATATCAAGAGGAATCTTGACCCGGCCTCCCACTTTAGCCAAACATTGTTCAAACAAACTATTATATAACATACATGGCAGATTTGTCCGCCACAATAAAAATTGAAATTCTTATCATTACAGTGTGTTGGAGAAATTCTCATATAAATTAGGACTATATATTAAAAAACATTAAAAACCTAATTACTATATTTATCTTGCGAATAGCATGCCAAATCAGATTTCAATTTGTAAGAGAGTAATATTTTAAGACAATTTCAAAATATTCTTCAAGATTAGAAGACACTGAAAGGGTGTTTTGTTTTTTTAACGAAAATCACAAATTAGAGGATGAATCCCTTAATAATAATAAGATTCAGGGGAATGTTATAAAACGTCCCGGTGTTATAAAACATCCCCCCTATTGGGATTGATAATTGCCAGATAAACATGATCTGTTTTTTCTTAAAACTTAGGAATCAGTATTTAACAACACCCGAAACCAATCAGTTTGATACCTGTACTTTATACTGTAATAAAGCCATTTAACATTTCAGTTTAGGAATCAACTAAATCCTCAGTCCTTAGAGCGTTACGAATCACTTCGGCAAGTTCACCGGCAATCATTGGCTTCATTACCGTATCAACAATACCAATATTCTCAACCATATTGGATGTTAATCCTTCACTAAAACCGGTACACAGAACAATGGGGATATCCTGCCTGATCTTTATGATCTCTTTTGACAACTCAATACCGGTCATTTTAGGCATTGTTACATCTGTTAAAACCAAATCAAACGCATGGGGTTCTTTTTTAAAAACTTCAAGGGCTTCAAGGCTGTCCGTTACTCCGACTACCTCATATCCCATTTTCATCAATATCTGCCGGCCTGAAATAACAATATTTTCCTCATCATCAACCAGAAGAATTCTGCCCGTCCCTTTTATCAAGAAAGGCCTTGAAGGAATCTTTTCCATTTCCTTGTCCCGG
>NZ_FNLL01000023.1:0-14093 GCF_900105645.1 Desulfobacula phenolica
CCAGTATCACTTTGATTTCACTCCCAGGACATTTATCCCCCCGGCCCTGAAGCACAGTTTCGGCAACCAGGAGAACGGATTCCAGAAAATTTTGAATGAATTTGGCATTCAGTATGTGACCCTTGTCTTTAACCGGGCAAAAATCCATTCAAAACCCAGACACGAAAAAATAACCTGGGAAAACAATGTTCTTCTTGTGGAACGAGGGGAGTCTGAGATTGCATGGAACACCGTCAACGCCACCCCTGATTTTAAATTTGACCGGCCTGTCATGGCGCTTCACTGGGCAAACATTCTCCATTCCGATCCTGGAAAAAATCCAGGGGTGATAAAAAACTGGATACAATACATCAAAATAAACAGTAAAAAAAAAGGTATATTACTTGCCAGGGATACACAAGAGTGCTTTACTCAGTATCTTCACCACACCCTGTCACGGATTGAAAAAACAGGTAACGAGTTCTCAATTGATGTGAGCTGGATGAAAAAAATCCCGGGCAGACTTGCAGGACAAACGCTTTTCTTAAAACTTCATACCCCCCCAGGTATCAGCTTGAAAATCTCAGGAGCAAAAGCCCTGCCCGGGACCAGATCCGCTGAAATCCCTTTTTTAAAACTTCACATTCTTGAAAAAACAGATAAGATATGGTTAACGTCTACAACGTAATTTATAAAGTTTGTATACAATAGATTGCTTGATCTGTGTCCATATAACACCATATAGCATGGCACACTCAGTAAGTATAATTGTAGGGTTAAATCCCGTCCGACAAAAAAACATCAACAGCAAAGAAAATTTGGCCTGGTTCAAAACAGGGTAACACTTTATCAGGGAACAAAAACTCAAATACATTAACAATAAAGTTTTTGCAATATCTTACACTTTTAAAAGTGTTACTCTATGTTAAATATTATTGAACCAGGCAGAAAATTTTCTTTTTAAAGGACAACGCCTTGCTACTATATTATCGCCCTTTCCTTTTTAAGGATTCCTACTAACCCTCATATCCTGACGGGTACAACAAAACATAAGAGAGACCTGATTCCAACAGATTAAAAGTTCTTTCATACAAAAGAATACGCATCCTCGTCAAAGAGTCTGATTGCCTGCCCCCATGGTGCGGGTGATTTACTAGAATAGTCAGTCAAGCACCATATTACAGGGGGACTCGGAATGGACTCCGGTGCCGGTCCCTCTCCATCCGTAAAATAAACCACCAGATCAACCCGATATTGATCCAACAACTCAAAGGGCGGTCGCAGATCCGTCCCTCCCCTACCTGCAATGGTCTCAAGATCACCTGCCTTGAAACATGGATGAACCCTAGTAACATCACAATCGCATTCGACAAAAACAACCCTGTGGGCCAAACAGGCAAGAATGTTCACTTCGGCGAGAATTTGATCCATAACATCCATACTCATGCTGCCCGAAGTGTCGATGGCGACCATTATGCCGGGACCTTTACTTGACAAACGAGTTCCCGGAATTATTCCGATCATATCCGGACAGCGGCGGGACGGCCATGAAAAGCTGTACCGGCGCTCCTGAGACATGAACCGGTGAAGAATAATTTCCCAGGGCAGATTGGCATGGGCCTTATTTGAAAGCTTTTCCTGTTGCTGATTTGCACTTGAGAAACCGATTTTATCCACTATTTTTTTTATACATTCATACACATGGTCGGGGATTATTCGTATCTCGTCCAATGACAGCGAATCAAGAGTATGGGAAATCTGATCCGTTAAAATTTTTTTCTGTTTGTCGGACATACCACCATCCTCATTTGCCCAGCCTTCATGACTATCCAGTGGGGATAGATCATTTTTGCATCTGCTGTCCAGTCGCAGCCGGCGGTATCGAATCAGTGTTGACTCGTTGTCCGGCAAGTCAAAGTCTTGCACAAGAATAGGTTTTCCAGGAAGCGCTTCCTGATCCAGAAATTCATTTGCCGAGATCTCACAAGCAATTAGCAAAGCATATGGATTTTCAAATTGAGTCCTATCCAAAAACAAGTGTCCAAAAATAACATGGTAAATTTCATGCATAAGGACTTGCACCAGAGATGAGGTCGTTTTTAATCCACAGATAAATTCGGGATTATAGCAGAGGCGTAGTGCCTGCCCAACCATGCTTACGCCTATTGTGTCAATGTCTCTGGAGGATACTTTCTTCCATTTGTTAATCAAACGTGCGTGAAAAGGGCAGAGGCATAATAACTGTCTTTCAGCCAAATGAAGCTTTGCCTCAGCCCCAGCTTTTTCCGCATGAAGATCACGACGATCATTCATTTGTTTCTCCTGTTAATAAGAATTCTTCGATACCCAAATTTTTCAGCCAATCAAAATTATTTTCAAGGAAATCAATGGGAAGGTCGGAGAAAAAAAGTGCCATGTTTTCTTCTTTTTCCTGGTCCAGTAGAATTCCATCATCATCCATATGTTGATCTGTATCCAAGCCATTGAGATATCTATACAATTCCCACAACACACATTTTATTTTATCCATTTGTGAATTTTTGATCCACTCTTTGACTCGATCTTGGTATCTGGGATAATCATTGATAATCTCCAGGGGAGAAAGAGTGTTTCCGGAAGTGTAATAGAAGCCCAGAAAAGGTTCCGCCCATTTGTTTGTCAGAACTCCGGAGAGAAGCGCCTTTAACAGCTCAGGATTTCGTTCTCTTTCCCCGTCCATTTCCCATGAGAACAAAATCTTACTTGCATTTGTCCAGGCCCTTGGGTTGGCATCGCTATCATCAAAGGGTCGAGAATTCCTGACATATGTAATTATGTCTGAATGATATCCCTTTTTTTCTGCATAAGCACACCAATCATCTTCATCTGGAACGACATTGATATTTATCCATCGGCTCTCCAATGCAGGCCCCATATCCTTAATAGAATATTCGTCGTTTGATGTAGGATTGATGGCAGAACACACAAGCCAACCCTTTGGTAAAAAATACCCGTTGAGCCGTCGAGCAGTCAATAATTGTAAGCACGCTGTCTGCAGCCGAAAATCACATCGGTTTAATTCCTCTAAAATGATAATTCCTTCTCCACTGACAGGAAGATCGGCTGGGGGAGCAAAAGTTGTCCGACCATTTTCGACTATCGGCATACCCACGAGGTCTGTAGGATCCATAATAGACAGATCAAAAACCCGGTAATCCAGTCCCAAGGATTTGGCGAATTCAATCAAAATTTCGCTTTTCCCAATACCTCTTTTGCCGCATAATTGTATTGGTATGTCTGCTTTTTTTGCATACGATATAATATCCTGAATATCACCGGTCTTCGCAGTACCCCATTTTACTCTCCCATTAGCCGCGTTGGATTTTTTATTTATACGTTTCATTATCAAGCCTCTTTTACGATGGGGGTCAGTGAACTTATCTCTTTGAAAAAATCAGACCAGTATATTTTCTTATCCTGCAGGACAAACGACTTGTATGGATAAGAAAATACTGGTGCGGGGGAACTAATATTATTGACCCATTCGCTAACAATAATAGAGGGAACATCACTATTTTGACAGACATCCCTAGCATTACGATCACACCAGGGCAAATTATAATAACATTGCCCAATAACTGTAATTTCATCTCCAAGATCAATTAACAACAGCTCTTTTGCCTCATTTATTACAAAAACATTTTTTTCAGATATCTTTATCAATCCAAAAATGCTCGACTCGCAGATTTTACTGGAACGCTCGTGTGTATGATTTGCAAATATATGAATATTTCCATCCCAGTCGGCAAGAACAAATCTGCCCTTTTCCATAGGAATAATAGTGTCAAGGATGGCACCGGAAGAACTCCACTTGAAAATAATTTCGCCGTCCTCAGGATCCATCCACATCAGTTCGTTGCTGGTTGAGACCAGCATCTGATCTTCAGTCATTAAAATTGATTGTGCGCCCCCATCAAGGTCTTTTTCCCAGAGCAAATATCCGGTTAACTCCTTTTTATCAAAGCATATCTGATGACATTTCAACACTTGGTCTACCCCGCCGCTTATCAAGCGCTTATCTTTTGTCAAAGCAAGAGATGAAACAAAACTGGAATCATAGATTTCATTACGATTAAAATTAATGCAGCTGGAAGCCTTGTGGGCCTGTATCTGCAAAAAACCTTTTCCGGGTTTCCATATGTTCAAAATACCCATATTGTCTCCAACTGCATAGAGTTGATCCTTGATATTGACAGCAGAGCAAAGGATATCAGTATCTATGGCCTCATGTTTATCTGAAAGCCAGAAAATCATGGGAGAGGACTTAAATGGATCTATTTTATCAAAGCCCAAAAATGCAGAACTAACTAAAAAAAGATTGTCGTCAGCAAATCGCATGGCCTGGGTGTGAAGCGCTTCAATGCTATCGACTTTCTTCAAAGAGTCTTCTCCGTCCAATTCATATGTATTGAGATAAACACCCTTCTGCATCCATACAAATTTTTTGTCCTGATCATTTGCAATAGATGGAATTAGCACCAAAGATGGTACAATTCCATTGATTTCAACTTTTTTTTGATCTCCATTTGAATCTTCAACAATATAATACGGCACTTCCGCTTTAAATTTCAAACGCAGATCGCCTGCTTTCAAAACAACTTCTTTTTCTTCATTACTTTTCCCAGATTTTTCCGTTGAAATAAGCGTCAATTCATTTTGAAAAGTGTAATGAAACGTATGGATTTCTTCACGCTCAGACTTCCAGCACAATATATTATCCCCAGATCCTGGGAAAAGGAATCCTGTTTTTTGCCGTTGATCGCTCAATCGAACTGTTGACATCTCAAAATTTTGAAGCGAGTAAATGTACAGAAAACCGGTTTGTGCAAGCACAAATAAATTGTTGTTACATATACAGGCCGACATAACGATATCAGGAAAGCCAATGGTGACAAGGTGTTTATTGTTATGTTTGCAATATATTTGTGCTGCCGCCGGTGAAGTAGCTATCACGAAACGATCAGATTCTCCAATATAAAAATCGATGCCAAAACAAATGATTTCATAATCTGACACACTAACGTTTATTTTTTTTTGGGTTTTTCTTTGAAAAAGATCCTTTTCGGTCATCTGAATTTCAATGATATAGTCACCGGGTGAAAGAGAAGACGCTTCCGTCAAGGGAAGTTCAATTGCCTGCAACCCGCTTTGAAGGATAACCGTTTTCTTGTTTTCAGGAATTTCGAGCGTCTCCCTACCGTCAACAGACCGGATTTTTTCTATGGTAAGCAAGGAGATATCACTGCCGTCAACAATAATAGTTATGGGAAAATTTGTCGGGATTCCCCGTGGAGAAGCACAAAATATATTTGATTCCATTGGATTGACATCAATTAAGGAACAATCAAAATCTCCTGTTGGAACCAATTCTTGGCTTATTTTATTCATCGTCAGCATCTCCTTGTTCATTTAAGCGATTAATTTTCAACTGTATCTTTTCTTTGGCCAGTCTTATGGTATTCTCAAAAAAATCATTTCCTTTAATATATGCAGAAAGGATTGGATCTTTTTCCAGCTTTAAAATTTTTTTTTCCAAGATATCAATCGAGAGCTGGAAATAGCAGAGCAATCGATGTTTTTCAACAACAACTTCACTGAAAGTTTTTTTTTGAGAAACATCATTTTCAACAGGTAAATCCTGTATTCTTTGCCATACCTCAAAAAGCGAGGCAATATCATGTTCTTTGAACGCAGTCGAAGCCTTGTCCATAAGTTTATTGTTCTTAAAACTGCCTTTGTAAGAAAGGCGCTTTACAATGTCACGGTGAAGGCGTTTAGCACTAAGAAGTCTTACTTCGTTGGAATCATCTCCAAAATTAATCTTGAGATCGGCTGGTGCAGGTTTGGGTGTATTGTTTTTAATTTGGACTCGGTTCAACGCTATTTGAAGTGGTTGAATGCTATCATTAAAAGCAACCCATGCCTTTATCTTTTGTTCCTTTTTTTCGAGGTATACCTTTTTAAGGGAGTCATGGAGATTCTGCGTTTCAAATAGCATTTTGCCCAAAGCTTTGTCAGCAAAATACAATTTCGCTGGTGATTGCAGTACTAGGTCTTTCATAATGCCTCCTTTCCTGTTCATTTGTAATTTTTCATGTTTTGTTTACTGTTTCCATCGTGTCCTAATATTGCATATTCAATGCCATGTGATATAATTCATTGTATTTATATTGAATGCTTTTTTATTTCAGGGCTTTAGAACAATATTTATCATTTCAAGCAATATGGATATATACCGATATTGATATTGATTCACATGATTGAACATGAATCATTTTATATGCAGTTAATGTCATTTTATAGTTATAATGTGTTCTTTCGGCAAGCGTGTGTGGATTAAAGCCTGAAAATTGTTAAACTTGCTTCTTCCAAAAAGAAGCAATATGAAAAGAAAAAAAATCAAAGTACCATCTCTTCAATTATTGAGCTGGATATCGTTCCTGTAAAGATCAATCTTGATGAGAATGTTGACCAAAGCATCTCACTATATTAGAAGTAAGAACAAATAATTAGTCTCAAAGAATGAAACATGAGTTAGAAAGGATATGTTGATGAAAGAAACTGAAGCCAATGAAATTGACAATAACATTCAGACACTTCTGCAAAAGAAAAAAAAACTTATTGAAACAGAACGGAAGAAACAGGAACTGGAAAAAAAAGAAACAGAGTTCATGGCTTTGGTAGAATCGACGTCAACAATCAGAAAAGAGCTAGAAAAACACAGCAAAAATTTTCAAAAGTCTTCCGATAGAGAAGGACAAAATCATATTTGCCGCATGCTTTTCTGCGGCTTTCTTGAAAGAGACTTTACGGAGCAATTTCATATTCACGCGCCCATCAATTTTTCTGGAGGCTTTTATATCCAAACCCGACATTGCAATATTCTATTTGACCCGGATGATGGAACGATAAATGGATTAAAGGATGTTGGAGTACAAATACAAGATATCGATATTATTATTTGCTCTCACTACCATCCTCAGGCACGATTTGATCTGCATAACATATTAAACTGGTTCAGTCGCAACAAAGGCGCAAACACAGAAGGCAAACAACCTAAAAAATTATATTTATTTTCTTCTGAAGCAGTAATAAGGGGCAGAAATAATCACCCCTCCCTATTAGTACCTGCCGACTTAGATATTCTTAGCAAAGAACCATTCATTGCCACTCCCGGGAAGTCATGGATCGTGAATTATGAGAAAGTGAAAAAATCTGTCGAGGTGAATGAATCAACTGTTGATGCTACCGTCGGTGATGATAATTTAATTATTCGGACTTTTCCGGCCTACCACAACGAAGCAGCAGCCAATGTTAATGAAAAAGATGAGGAAGGCCTGGAAGGAAATGCATTATCATGTTTTTTTCTTGAAACAAAACAATTTGGAATTTTGTATACGGGTGATACCGAATATCCGTATGAGAGATGGGGTGACAAGATTCACAAAAAGTTGGATAAGAAAGTGACAGTTTTAATCGCCAATATGAAAAGTATAAAACCTTGGACCGTACAAGAAAAAAAGAGAAAACAAAATTCGGGAAACTGGAAAAAACTCAGCCCGATGTCTAATCAACTCGGTTTTGAGGGCACAAAGCAACTGGCACTCAAATTAAAGCCCCATACCCTGGTAATCCGTGCCCTGGGCCTGGAATGCGTCGCTGAAAAAAAAGAGAAGAAAAAAACAATCACATATGCCCCCCACAAGCTTGGAATTATTCGCAGCGCAATGACAGCACTTCTGGAAGGCGATAACGACAGTAAGAAAGGATATAATCCCAATGTAGTCATTCCCGGCAGACATGAATTGACAATTGAAGCCACGTCCAAAATAGAAATTAAATCTAACGAACTGGTGCCGGCTTTTCCGCCAATCGGCGTCAGAAGATACGGGGTGACTTCTAATTTAGGAAGTAAATATGTTTTCATCACCGGAAATCACAAATTTGCAAATATAATTGATTACTACATATATTTAATGAAAAACGACAGCAGGCCCTACCTGGTTATTCAAGGCGAAAGCGGGGGAGGTAAAACCCAGTTAGCCCGGGCAATCGGTGCAGAACTTTCGGATACAATTAACGCTTACGATCTGGCCACGGTAAACAAAGACTCGCAACTATTTACCTCGGAATTGTTTGGTCATACAAAAGGTGGCTATACTGGCGCAGAAACGGATAGTAGCGGACTTTTATCAATCGAGAACAGCACGCTGATTCTAAATCAGCTGGAAAAACTGCCATATTCTCAAACAATCACAATGTTAGATCTAATTGATGACTGGGACTATATGCCGATTAAGGCGCCAAAAAGTTTGCCGGTAAGAGCAAAGATCATTTTCACAACTAATGAAATGATTGATGACTTGAAAAATCTTTCACCAGATATGAAGAACAGATTAAAAGATAGATGCCTAACCATCACCAAGCTCTACGACATGACAAACAAGGAAAGGTATGAGGTCATCTATCATTTTATAACCGAGTGGTGCAGTAAAAATAATGTCATCCTTAACAAGGAGGCATGGGATCTGCTTTTTGAAGCTGATTTGAGATTTGGCGCATTCAGGTGTCTGAATGGATTACTCCATAAGGCCGCATCGTTGCACAAAATGGAATACGGACTTTTGGAAAAAACACGCCATAAAAAGAACAATCCCATTGTTGTATATATTGAGAAATCTTTTATCGAAAGAGCGATGAATGAAAACGGGGTCGGAAGGATTGACGAGGGTGTCAATTGTAAACATACCGACTTGTCTGAATTGACAATTGATCTTGTATTGATATCGGCCTGGTTTATCATTAATCACTGCACCATGGGAACAACACGCGCACATTTGAAACCCGGAGGCAATCATGGAAAGAATATGGCTCACAAGACTTTCACAAACAAATTGAAAGAATTCAAAAACTGTTTTTCATCAATTAACATTGCCTGGGACTATTTCGATGACATTAATGATCATTTTAAGGGTTTACAGCTGAACGAAAGTAGTTACGACGATGTTTTTAATGATAAATGGAAAAAGGAAAAGATGAAGGGCCTAAGAGAAAATGAATGGAAAAATAAAATAAGCACAGGTCTTTCTGAAGCCAGGAAATTTCCACAGGTAAAAAAAAAATTTTTAACGGTCTTAAAAAATCTGTAAAAATGAATTACAGCTTTTAAAACAGCCAATGACGTCAGATATATTACGTTCGGGTTTTCAAGGGAGTATAAAAGGCAGAGAAGGCGCTTGTATGATGATTACCTTCATATAATAGCGACAATCTCTGCCAACATCACCCCCTCTAAGAAATACCACGCCGTGTGAGATATGCGTCTTCATCCCGGCGTGCCTTAATATGTGCCTCCACCAGATCAATCTTGTAATAGTCAGCTATCCGAATGACTTGACCAAAGATATCAGCCAATTCATCACCAATATTCTTGACCGTCGTGGCATATTTCTGCTGATCAGTACGTTCGGCAAAATAATACTGTTCTGTAACCATAACACACTTCGCCAATTCGCCAACTTGTTTCATCAGTTCAATCATCGCCCCTTCGCCTCTCCATGGATAACCCTCAATTTTTTCAAATCGATGATAGACACCTCGGAACAAATCAATCGCTTCGTTAAATGTCATCTCTGCCATACTGTCCTCTCCTTTCTATAATTCTGCATATCAGCCTTCCTGCTTGTAGAACACTAAACTTAAAAGCTATACATGGACCGACCAGTCAGCACCGGATTCATCCCTACGGGTGAATATTTTTTTAAAACAATACCATTCAGCGTTTTGCCTCATTTGTTGTTTTAACTGATTTTTTACGTCTATTTTTAAATTCAGTTCGTCAAGATCCAGATTCTGTATGGGACAGGAACCAGTACACCTACTGCCGAGTTCATCACAAGTTCTGCATTCCTCCGATTTCAGGCTCAAATCTCTGAACAGAGCCCAATTGTCATCATTGTTCCATATGTCTCCGAATTTTTCCACATCATCAAAATTGAAATCTCCGGCAATAAACGGTGCCCTGATCAACTGATCTGCATCAGGATCTGATGCCGGACAATAGGAGCAGGCATAAACGACCAGTTTCTTTTTCGCATAATCAAAGTCCAGGTTGGTTCCCTCTCGGCCCGCTGCACAGGAGGATTTTTTCGTAAATATCTTGTCCGCCATGATATCGTCTTTATAATCTGTCTCCATTGTTGTTGTAAAATTTACCCCATATTGTTTTTTGTAAACGACCATCCTTTCAATAATATGCTTGAACTCCCGCGAGGTGAGCATTTCATTTTTTATCGCCGGATTTCTCACTTGAGGCCGGAGCGGTATAAGTGTAATGCTTTCCGCACCAATAGTTTTTGCCAAGGCAGCTAAATTTTCCAGATCTTCTTTATTACTTTTTGTCAAAACCGTGTTTATTCTGATCCTGGCACAAGGATTTTTTGTCTTCAGCTTTTCTAAATTTTCTACTATCCGGTCATATGAACCGTTTCGGTATCGATTATGGGTCGCTTTGGACCCATCAACAGAAACAATCACCCACAAATTTTCCTGGTTGATCAGAAAATTTCTTATTTCCCGACTCCATATCCCATTGGTTGCAACCGAAACGTAAATATTGTTTTTCTTGAATCTTTCATAAATCTCAATAAAGTCAGGATGCAGCGTGGGTTCTCCGCCAGTCAGCCTGACCTCCATCAAACCTTTTTGACCGCAATAATCGGCAATTTTAAAAATAACATTTTTGTCCAGATGATGCTGATCCGGACTTGCTTTAATAAAACAATAATCGCATGACAAGTTACACTTTCTTGTGATCTGAAAATATATTCTCCTGGGAAAACCGGTGCGGTTTGGCGACAAACCATGATCATACACTTTGATTTCAGGTTCTCTTTTTTCTAAAATATTAAACTCCTTTTCCGAAATGGATTCGAGTTCTCCGATCGTCGTATCAAACTTAGAAAATTCACCGAACTCAAGATTTTCCCTGTATAATTTTATCATAATTCACCTGCTGATATTTTTTTTATTTGGTATTCACTCGTCTGCCTGTTGCCGCCATGAAGCGGTTGACAATAAGCACAATTTTCGCATGGAAGTTTGAAGCCGGATTTGATTCCTGAATAATCACCATAAAGTTCAGCATTGCGGATAGCTCTCAATTTTTCACCCTGCCAAATATCTGCTATGGTATTCTCTCTCAGATTACCGAGTATATTATCCGGATCAATCTTCTTCCTGAACAACTCATTAAAGCAAACGACCACATTGCCATCAAGGTTAATGTTGCATCTTGCCCAGTGTACCAGGCAGGGGTCTTTTTTAATTTCAGCTTCACTCCTTTCGGAGCCCTTAATCTGATCATTGTAAGAATGATAGGATCTGACAAAGGCATCGTGAACATTTCCCGAAGATTTCCAGAATTCAACAAAGCGCCCATCAAGCTTTTTATCATAAGACTGCACCCTGCTTACAATCAAGCGGGCGGGCAGTTTGTATCTTTTAATAAATGAGTGCATAAACGCTATGTTTTCAGCGACTAAATTAAAACCATCCGTTCCTTTGGTTTTTTTATAGTCTTTTGAATCAATGCTGTTTACAGAAATTTCGATTATATTTATATTTTCACACAGAGTCTTTAAAAAATTTTTATCCTTTGTTATGCCGCAGGTAAACAGCCATGTTCGAACATTCTGTGTGCAGGCATATTCAGATGCCTCTATTAGATGCTTCCATAAAATCGGTTCTCCGACAGCATGTATCCTGAGCAGACCAGTATTGCCGGTAGCTTTAATTTCATCAACGATTCTTTTAAATAAATCCAGATCCTGCTGCGAGTACCTGAATCTTTTTTTTCTGTCTTTTGCGGGAACCCTGCCGACAGGACAGTGTACGCAATTACAGATGCATTCACCGCTTAATACGTTAAGATTGACAATCGGAGGGAAATGATATGACTCGATTGAATCAAAACCTTTTGTTATATAATCTTCTGATTTTTCTATTTTCATATTTTTTTACCTCGCTATAGAACTGCTACTCATATGGTTTTTCTTTTTGTCGAGTATTTGATGAGCCATGTCGTACCACCTTTTCACATCGTCAGGAAAAAAAGTATATCCTGATTCATCCGTGTGCTTGAGAACAAAGTCCGTTTTTTTATTTCCCCCCCCCCCCATTTGCACATAGTCAGTGAAGTTTTTATTGGATATCTCATACCCGTAACGTTCAGGCGTTCTCCATAGTCGCGTTCCTGGATATGGGATAAGAGGGTATATTGCATATTCATCGAAGTCCAATTCGGAGGCCTTCTCAAAATCGTTCTTAACCGATGCATCGGTATCATATGGCAACCCGACCATAAAAGAGGATCGGATCGTAATGCCGTATTTCTTTGCCATGGTGAGATTATCAATGTGCTTCAGCATTTTCCCTTTTCCAATATACTTCAAATTCTTCTCGTTCAAGGATTCAAGACCAATGGAAATAAAATTGCATCCTGAAGCCTTAAACAACTTCAGGTTGTCATCGGAAAGATGCTCAAGCCTTGAAAAAATTCGATAAGATATATGTTCCTTAGCCATTGATTTAAGCAACCTGACAAGGTCGGGATGGTCTGCGAAGTTATCGTCGTTGAACCGGAAGGCCTCATGTCCCAGTCCCAAATTTTTTAAATACCGAATCTCCTCTATTATATTTTCAACACTTCTAAATCGAACCTTTCTATTACCGGCTCCCATGATATTACTGTTACAGTGCAAGCAATCAAATTTACAACCACGACCACTTATCAGGGACATTGTTTTTTTTCCTTGAAAAGTTCTTGAAAAACTGCTCTGATCGACCAGTTCTCTGTTTGGGAACGGAAGACTATCCAGATTGTCCGGTCCGGGTATCGAAATCACCCCTTTTAATTTTTTCCTTTTATTATAAAAATTATCCACTATGCTTAAAAATGCCATTTCTCCTTCACCGGTAACAACACAGTCAACCTCCATATCCCGCAAGGTTTGTTCGGGCATGGCCGTGGGATGAGGTCCACCAAGACAAATATAGGCTTTTGGATTTTTATTCTTGATGCTCTCAATAATCTTTTTAACGTTATGATAAGTCGTAGAATAACATACAATCCCATAAATATCCGAACAGGGAATTAGAGCGGAAATTTCATTGAAGTCCTTACCTTGATTCCCTGTCAGTTCCACAATATTAGCATCGTACCCATTTTCAATGAGTACGGACGCAATATAGGCAATCCCCAGACTCTGCTCCAATCTATCGTCATCGACGCAGAAGGAAGGAGGGCTTAACAGAGTTATGTTTCCTTTTATAATCATGATAACATTACCACCTTATAATAAAATTAGTATAACTTTGACGGTTTAACAGATTTTGAATCCAACATAATTGTCAATTCAACCCCGTGCTGATACTTTTTTGCACCCATTCTTAAATTTCTCCTCAGTTTTAATGTATCGTTATCAACCAAATATGTGATTTTAATAGCATTAATCGTGCCAGATTTTTTATTAATTTCTAAAAAGAAAAAACCCTTTTAATACAATAGGTTAAGATATAATAAATTTATTATTTAATTACCCAAAAAAATAAATTGATGTCAATCAAAATTAATTAATGTTAAATTTCAATAATTTTGATTGATTTTCAACAAACCGATAAATATCCAAATAAAATATGACAAATTGACCAACTCTGTTTGGGCATCATCCGTCAGGAAGTTCCGGCACCTGAATTCTAACGAATAAGGTTAGATTGTGTGAGCGCAGCGAACCACAATCTGAACCGTTTGTTGGACAAGCCCGGTCACCATATATAGAAAATAGCTTTTTAGGGTAAGGCGTTTGATCAGACGGATGTTAGGCGGGACCGGTCCTTTTTTCGAAAAATCGATCTTTGAAATTTATTCGCCAGATTCTCAAGGCTGTCTGAAGCAAAAAATGCTGTTTTTTGCACGCAGGTATGCATTGCCGGGAGAACCAGTTTTGTTTTGCGATCAGTGATGTGTGGATATTGAATTAAATATCACCTCCTATTGGCTTAATCATGCTGGTCAG
>NZ_FNLL01000038.1:0-3909 GCF_900105645.1 Desulfobacula phenolica
GTTCGTTATTAAACGGAGCTTGTCTTGTTTTTTTACTTCAGACACCTTCTAATTGCACATAACTTTTGTTCTGACCGCGCGGTTCACAAACATCTGCGGTTTACCCGTCAGCATGTTTTTGTTAAACAGTCATTACTCGTGTGTTTATAATTTTCATCATATTGTTGTATTTTTCAACAAATATTTTATCCTCTATTCCCAGGTTTGATTTCCAACCAGACATACACAAAAATTTTATCACAAGTCTCGATTTCGCTATGGCTCAGTCGACAGCATATGGTTATGATGTTTATCAGCCGCGCAATCCTAAAGCAAGCGCGTATTACAAGTGCTTTGAAAATCATTTTGAAGATCTGGAACGTGCATGGGATGACAACATGTATGCTTCCCGATATGGTTTCTGGCGGACATACGTCATGACTGTGATTTTCAAATACCTGGACTGCGATGATCTTCATATGGGATTTGCCAGGGTCCGTTGTGAAGAATGTGGTCATGAATATTTGTTGGCATTTTCTTGTAAGCGAAGGCAATTCTAAAATTGACCCCCTGTAAGCGTCCAATTTTGACTCCCGAACTCGAAGAAATTTCTTCTATTTATTCGTATCATTCAATGGCTGTCTTTTTTACCCTGCATTATTCTGCAAGAGGACGAGTTTCTCCAATTTTCATAACCCAAAGGTTGTTCTCCATCAACCCGTTATCAATACCAGCTTTATGAAATCGTTTTGGGGGTTCCCATGCTGGCTCATCAGACAAATTGATTGTTCCCCAATGGGATGCAATCAAAGTCATTGCTTGCAAATCTTTTCCAGTTATAATAGCTTCCTCTGGGTTCATATGGTGTATTTTCATTGTTTTCCTGGGCTCATAGGCGCCAATGGGAACAAAAGCATAATCAAATGGGCCAAATTCTTCACCAATTTTTTTAAAAATATTATCTGAATACGCTGAATCACCAGAGAAATACAATTTTTTATTAGAACTGCTAATTGCCCATGACGACCATAATGTTTTATTGTGATCGCTGAGATTTCGACCTGAGTGGTGGACAGCAGGTAAAGATGAAAATTTAATATCATTAATTTTTATTTCATCGTACCAATCGAGTTCACTGACATGAGTATATCCACGCTCTTTAAAAAACGATTTGAGCCCAAGTGGGACAACGACCTGAATCTTATCTTTATCCTGCAATTTTCGAATTGTCACATCATCCAAATGGTCATAGTGATTATGAGAGACTAAAATGATATCGATTGGGGGCAAATTATCCAGGGAGATACCAGGTGGTAGCATCCTTTTTGGTCCCCCCCAGGAAAAAGGACTGGCATATTTAGAAAAGAAGGGATCTGTTAAAATTGTCATCCCGGAGATTCTTATTAAAAATGTTGTATGCCCAATCCATGTTATATTATCGCCCGATATAGAGTCTCTTAGATTTATTGCTTGGGTCTCTGATAAATAATGAACATCTGGAACATCATGAAGAAATATTGAATGCCAGAACCTTCGCAGATAGAATGCAGGGCCTGATTTGTCCACCATTTGCACAACCGGAAAATTTTCAAATCCGCTCTCTGTGTGATGCCCTGGCTTTTTTGATTCGGATTTTGAATCCGCACTGTTTTTTTCTTGTCCCAAATGAATAACTCCTCCCTTCTGGGTCGCACATCCCAGTGTGGCATAAAATAGTGTAAACCATATTAGGGCAATGCATAAATGAAAAAGCTTTATTTTTTTCACAATTGATAATCCATCCCTAAATTAACTAGCAATTGACCCCTTTCATTCCTTCACTTGTATACCTTTCACCTTTGACTGCACCTGGATAAATAATGGTTTCAATTTCTTTTATATCATCATCGTTAAGGTGAACTTTAGCTGCATTAATATTATCCATAAGATACTTAACATTCCTAGTCCCAGAAATAGGGACTATATCATCACCTTTGGATAGTATCCATGCTAATGCAAGTTGAGAGAGATTGATTTCTTTTGAATCAGCAATTTTTTTAAGAGCGTTTACAAGAGCCATATTGGTATCGTAATTTTCGGCTGAAGTTCTGGGCAGATATTTTCTTAGGTCACCATCATGTTCCATAGATTCTTTTGTTAAATTTCCTGTTAGTAAACCTCGTCCAAGAGGGCTGTACGATACAAGTCCAATACCATTTTTTCTTAAAGCAGGTATTAGAAATATCTTCAACGTCTCTTGTAAAAAGCGAATATTCGGATTGAACACAGGTTATCGGGTGTACTGCGTGTGCTTTTAAAACTGTTTTCACAGAAGCCTCGGAAAGACCTATGTACTTAATTTTACCTTCTCTGACAAGGTCTGACATTGCGCCGACTGTATCTTCAACAGGAACAGTGGTATCAATTCTGTGAATATAATAAAGATCAATTGTTTCTATATCTAATCGCTTGAGACTTTTTTCAACAGCCTGCCTGACATATTGGGGCCTGCCACAGATTTCCCTTTCATACGAGCCAGGTTTTCGGACAATGCCAAATTTTGTCGCGATACAAACACGTTTCCCCCACTTTTTAATAACATCTGATATCAACCTTTCATTATGGCCATCTCCATATGTATCTGCTGTATCTATCATTGTTACACCATTTTCAAGGGCACTTAAAATTACTTTTTTCGAATTTTCATCATCAGTGCCACCATAAAATTCACTCATTCCCATACAGCCAAGACCAACTGAAGACACTTCTGGTCCATTTTGTCCTATAATTACTTTTTCCATAATCATATCCTTTTTACTTTGGATTACTTTTAAAACCTAAAATAAAGAAAATAATTACTTCTTGCATCCGAATAAATGACATATTAATATGCAATATGGACAAATTGATTGAAATACCTTTAAAACCAAATTTAACCCCAGCATTTATTTTGGAGGGAACTCTCAAAGAATACTCAACTGAAGATCTGCATTACCACTCATGCCATCAGTTTTTAAGAATAAGTACAGGTATTACACTACTTGTGGAAGAAAAAGAAAAGCAACCATTATTCAGTAATATGACAGCATTCATTCCTGCTGGTCTTCCCCATCGATCCAGCGTAATGGGAACAATCGTAAACTATAAATCAATCTATCTGGATGAGAACCTTTTCAACCCCGCTATAAATGAAATTGTTATTTTTGATATGAGCGAACTGGGCGTTGCTCTTTTTAACAGGATCAACCTATCTCAAAATAAAACTGATGGCATAAGCCTTCAATGTTTAAACCTGTTGCTTGAATTAATGAAAAAAGAGATTCATTTTAAATCCAGTCTAACTCATATTCCTGTTCCCCGAAATCCTGAAAATAGAAAAATTACTGAATATATTGAAAACAACTTTGAAAAGAAACTCACGCTTTCTGAGGTTACAAATGTTCTCCATTATTCGGATAGACACATTTCCAGAATTTTTAAAGAAGACCTGAAAGTATCAATCTTTGAATATCTGAAACTATACCGGATTTTCCAATCGGCATTAAAACTTTGTGAGAGCAATTCTTCCGAGACAATAACAAGTATTGCATTTTCATGCGGTTATGACTCCTTGTCATCATTTTATAAGGATTTTAGAGAGATTTTTTCAATGACACCTAAGATGTTTAAGCAAAAAAACAGGAGAACAATTAAATCATTTTAGCATCATCCCAATCCGATGGTAAATACTTTTTTGAGCTGGTGAACGCGGTGCTGACCGGTCCAGCTCCTGGTTCCGGCGCAAGGCACCGGGACCAGGGGCTGGACGAAGTCAGCACCGCGTTCCAGGCGGCGCAGCCGCCTGGAACATGAAAATCCCCCAAACCCCGCGGTTAGAAAAAAAAAGGAATTTGTAAGGTGTAAAAATTGTAGTAGAAGCATAGAGAACCTCCCAAACAGATATTTTTAACT
>NZ_FNLL01000006.1:0-349683 GCF_900105645.1 Desulfobacula phenolica
GCTTTCAAGAAGAGGCAATCTTTCATTAATTCACTTGTGTGAACCAACTTCATCCGGTATTAGCTGTCCTTTCGGGCAGTTATCCCGGGCTTGAAGGTAGATTATCTACGTGTTACTCACCCGTGCGCCACTCTACTCAGGATTGCAAGCAACCCCTTTCTCGTTCGACTTGCATGTGTTAAGCACGCCGCCAGCGTTCATTCTGAGCCAGGATCAAACTCTCCAGTTATAATCCTTGATACTTCTAAACTCTTTAAGGTCTTGTTTTAAGACCCGCTTTAAAATTTCTCACTGACCAATTTTCAAAGATCAAAACAACTTCCCTCACAAACAACTAAAGCAGACTACATGATTCTTTGGTTGGTGTCAACCATTTTTTTTAAAAAAGCATCTTCTTTTTAGAGAATCATTTAACATTTACAAACTGTTCTTTTAAAAATACCAAAATCTGTTTGAGATGAGATTATGGGTCGTAACTATGACTATAAATAATTTGTGTAAAAAATTACAACAGACTGTTTATTTTTAATGGTTTCACATAGGCTGCCAACAAGCTCTACAGGCAGTTTGTTGTTAATCAAGACCACTTAATGACAACATGCGCATCTATTATATATAAGCACGTTGCCAAGTCATATGCGTATACGGCAAAAAATAGCCGCGCCTTTCATGGAGCGAAAGCATCCTGATATCATTTTCACCCTGGTTATTGCTGAATGGGACTTTTCATCAACCATTCAAGAAGATTTCTTGACTTGGAGCGTTTTAGCCTGCTCCGTTTTCCTTTTCGTTGACTTTCATCCGGAGGCGGACACTCTTCTTGGGCCTTTTCCAGCAGATCCCTATATTGTTGTATGTATTTCATGGAATCTGCTTCAGAAAGCCGGCCTCCTGAATCATCCACGGTTTTATTGACTTGTGACAATAGATCCCTGATATCCCTGGCCCACTCTTGTTTGTCCTGTTCATTTGCTGAATAATTACGTGGAACATAGACAAAACAGATGCTCGCAGGCGATTTGGAATGCTTGAATATCCAGGAAAGTGAATTCTTTTTATACTGCCCCGCACTGATACGGGAAAAGCTTTCCAGTTGATGCGGTTGCTTAAAATTATTCCGGTAATGCAGTAACCTTTGTACATAGCTTTTTTCCTTTTTTTAAAAATCTTCAAAAATCCAAACAGAGACTTTTGTATTTTGTTATGGGCAAACAAGGATAAAAGACCAGGTCTGCCCGTGGTAGCTATTTGGAATTCAGGGGTCAAATTGTTACTCAAGATTTAGTTGGAAAATTTAGTATTCAGGTGATTCATACTCACAGCAATAAGGCAGGGACTTTTGAATATTTACATGCGCGATCCATCTGGAATAAAGCTTTAGGGCTTGACAAAAACAATATGAATCAATACTTAATTTTATTGCAATATGCATTGCAATTATTTTATACGCACTTGGAGGAACATTAGATGCGGGAATTGGAAGGGATCTTAGAACTAAACAAATCTCAAGGTTTTTATATTGGTATCGGCACGGAAATTTACCTTGAAATAGAAGGTGTTACTTTTTCTGTCACAAGCATCTTTATTGGTATGCTTAAAGATGAATTCATGATCGTTACCCTTCCTAAAAGATATAAAAGTGTTAAAAACAAATTATTTCCTACTAATAAAATGGTTGTTAAATATCTATATGAAGGGTCAGTATATGCATTTCAAACCAGCGTAATAGAGGTGGTCACCAACCCCATAAGAATGTTGGCCATTGAATACCCCAAAGTGGTTCAACAAAGAGAACTAAGGCTTGTTAAACGAAATAAAGTTGTAATTCCAGGCAGAATTGAAGCAAAAAAAGCTGAATTTTCCATGGTTGTGTATGATATTACCAAAAAAGGATGCAGTTTTAAATACCTTGACCAAAAAAGCCATATTAATTCATTAAGAGAGGGTGATCTTTTAAGAATTTACTGTCAATTTCCAGGAGTTGCCAAAGAAGTAGGTGTCATGGCAAGTGTTAGAAATGTTAGAAGGGATAAGGATATGCTTTCCGTAGGAGTCGAGTTTCAGAATATTACTAAAACATTTTTAACGTCCTTAAGACACCTTTTATATTCCATTGAAGACTTTTCTTGAATTTGTGTAAACTCTATGAAAGTATTTTGGAATATGGGTAATAATTCCAGCATATTTTAAAGTTTTTTTCTAAAAAATTTGCCAAAATTGAAATAAATTATAGTTATCGTGAATTGAGATAAACAACATAACGATAGCTTACTCTATGTGTCAGGCATGTCACAAAAGAGCAGCGCCCCAATAAAATTGTTTGTTTTTTTTTGCAAAACTAGGGGTTTTCCCCAATTGATTCTTTGCCTTTGATTTAATATAGTTCTGTCCATTGTATGGAATGTGCAATTTCCACTCATGTAGATAGATATTTGATCATTGTATTTTTTCCAAAATTTTATGGCGCAACAAGATTTTTATTGGAATCAGGGGATCCGTTTTTTAAAAAAAACATTTAAACGAGGATGTCAAAAATGAAAAAAACTTCCATTATACTATTGATAAGTCTATTGTTTATCAGTTTCTGTCAACCTGTTTTTGCCGCTTCTGAAAAGATAAATATCAATGAAGCAACCAAAAGTGAGCTTGTCGTACTCAAATATGTTGGTGATAAAATTGCAGATAGAATTATTGACTATCGCAAAGCACACCCATTTGAAAAGTCTGAGGATATTATGAAGGTAAAAGGGATAGGCCTAAAAATTTTTGATGCCAATAAGGATCTGATCGTAGTAAAAGATTAATATGGATAAAAATTTAATACGGTTTTAAGGACTTAATACGGTTCCCCTGATCTTTAATCTTTCAAAACCCCAATCCACCATCAAAAAAAAACAAAACCTCTTTTCGCCTGATAAATCAAGCAGATAGAGTATTTTGTACAAAAGAAAACCATCATATACGAAGTCAAAATATACTATGGCACAAGGCCCAATGCCTTTCAAGTCTGAAGAAAAAAAACACCAGCGAAATGACAGTTAGAAGGTTTTCTGAGCTCCTTCAGAATAAATTCATGCTCAAGATATCCACCCCAAATTTATGTAGATATCAAACACCACAGAATAGTTGCGCCCCCAAAATGGCACTCCTTGAGTGTTTGAGACAAGGAAAAACAAATTCTATTGAAACAGTTGCCTAACTTAAAAAAAAATCCCCAATTTGCTCTGGACAGGTCTATTAAAAGATAGACAGTGAATTCGGGAAAAAGCATTTGCTTGATATAGTCTATTTTTGTGTTATTATCTGAATCATCTTGTAGAGTACAGAGTGTTTTTTTTGTATTAATGGATTTTTTGGAAGGGAGACCTTGGATTTGGAAGTTTCTAAAGTATATTCAAAAAGATTATTTGGTGTTATTACCCTGTTGGCTTTATTGATCAGTGCAGGCATAAATATCGGATTATATTTCGGCATGAGATGGCTGACCCTTAAATTTTCTCAAAATACAGAAAATGAAATTATTACCAAGACTATATCCGAGATTGTTAATAATGTAGAATTTATATTCCATAATTTTTATTTGTGGGTAATACCGACCGTAATAGGTTTTTTTTTGCTGCTGGGTTGTGTGCTATGGCTCATTTTAAGAAATTCAGTGTCAAAGGCGTTTAATGGATTTTATATTACAAAGGATGAAATACCCTCTAAAGGAAAATCCAAAAAAGATTTTGTTGATCAGAAGACAGCTGTGGAGAGGAAGCAGCGTCTGTTTTTACACAGCCTGTCTGTTCTTCAAAAAGATGGGCGACTTTTGGATTTTTTTGACGAAGATTTAAGCTTATATGATGATGAACAAATTGGTGCAGCGGTAAGAAGTATTCAGGAGGACTGTAAAAAGACAATCAAAAAATATATTGATCCAAAGCCGGTAATAGACAATGAAGAAGGTAGTAAGGTATCTATTGAACCTGGATTTGATATTGATTCAATTAAGTTAGTTGGGAATGTGGCAGGCGACCCTCCCTTTGAAGGGGTGTTAAAACATCGTGGATGGAAAGCTGGGAAAAAAGAGATCCCCAAACTTTCAGATATTCAGGATTCAACCATTATTATTCCCGCTGAAGTTGAAATAAAATAAACTTATTTCATTGTACAGACCGCATCAAAATCAAGCCTTTTAAGCATAACTTTTTTGACAGTTTTTAAATTGATGATGGATCGGATCAACTTCAATTTGCAATATTTTTCCTAATCCATTAGTAACAGCGTCTCAAAAGGAATGTTTGGTTTTTCAACGGTGATCAAAAGATGGCTGGAAGAATCCAAAGAAAAAACATGCTGAAACCAGGACTTGATTTGAATGAAACAGCACAATTTATTGTTTTGACAATTAGCGGTTGCTCAGCTTTATATGCTTCAACCCATGATCCAAGAATCTGGAACTTGATATTAGCACAACTTAATTGGTTTATTAATGGACTAAAAAAAACAAGAAAAGATTAAAGCCATGAAAACAAACCCGGATTTCATTTCGCCTTGTGGTCTTTATTAATGCGATGAATTTCCCTGCCAATATATTGATAATTTTTCAATGGCTGTTGGAAAAAAAGTAATTTTACGATCTGTCCCTTATAGACGAAAATTCGGCACTAAAAAATGGGTTCACGATGAAGAGGCCCGCTATTTTTGTACTGATTGCGGCAACAAAGTTTTCCGGGGAGTTGTAAAATGCAATCAATGCAAATCTAAACTGGATCTGGATTAATACTTTGCATATTGATGTTATTTGACAAGAATGGATGATATGACTTCAAAGGGAGCGGTCTGATTTTGAGGATAAGGCATCCCCATTGTTGAGTTGCAAATGCCTGTTTCGGATTGTTTTGCCTCTTTTTTCAAACGGGCAATCATATTACCGGCCGCTTCAATTGAACAGGTTCTATCTACTCCTCCCGGAAGTTCAAGCACGGCAATACTAACTGTCATCAATGGTATCTGTCTTATTTTATCTTCCCTGTCCCTGGCAACCATGAATCCTTGTTCAACAGTTTCACGATCATAAAAACTTTCTGCATTTTTCTTAAACTGGCGGGCCAGCTTCTCCATTTCAAGCAATATATCCTTATTTTCAGAATGTTTTACCCCAAGAAAAAAATCATCGCCACCCACATGACCGACAAAGCGATTTTCAGAAAATCCTGTTTTTTTTAACATATCCGCGAACATTAAAATCATGCGATCCCCATTTCTAAATCCATACCTGTCATTAAATGGCTTGAAATTATCAAAATCAAAATAAATCAAATGATAGGTAGCTGAAAAATCGGCCAGGGTTTTACTGAAATATTCATGAATCATGGTGTTACCCGGCAATTTAGTCAAAGGATTCTGGTTTCTTGCCAGGGTAAGATTTTTTTCATTGATAATCTTTAACAATGAATTTGTACTCAAAATTCCAATATATTTCATATTTTCAACCATAATCAAACCTTCATTATTATTGAAGTGCGAATAGGTTTCAATAAGATTTTCAACAGATGAGTGAACGTCTGAAATGGGAATTTTTTTAACAAACCTTGAGATATCTTTTCCAAAAGATGGATTTTCCAGAAGCTGCCGTCCGAATTTTGAAAAAATATACTCTTTAAAAGCAGTCTCCCTTATAATGCCCACAGGCTCATCATGCTGATTTATAACGGGAAAAAAACTGATTTTATCTTCATTCCTGAACTTTTCAAAGATACTGATGATACTGCAATCCGAATATACCGGTGTTGCATGGGTGATCTGATTTGAAATAAGAGACTGATCCTTAACCACGCCATTTCGCCGCTCATTTTGGGTTATGTGCCCTATTTTCATATACCTTTTTTTTAGTTGATTCAGATCCAGCTGAGGTTTCTGGACAAAATACCCCTGCACCATATCACATCCTATTTCCTTGCACAAAAGGTACTCATCAAGAGTTTCAACACCCTCTGCGAGAACAAGGCTGCCCATAAAATGGGCCAGATTTACTATGGTGGACACAACCAGTCTTTTTTTGGGATCATTTTCCAGATTCTGAATAAAAAACCGGTCGATTTTGATATAATCCGGCTCTGTATAATAAAGAAGCTGCATCCCTGAAAATCCAGTACCACAGTCATCCACGGCGATTTTATACCCCTGGGAACGATATACATCCAAGATCTTTGAAACATGCTTATTACAGGCAAGCTGATGTTTTTCCGATATTTCAAAGCATATATCATCCAGTGAATAACCATACTCTCCAAGCATTTGAGCTGTATTACCCGGGGAATAATCATTTGTGTCAAACAGACGATTGTCAAGATTATAAAACAGTTTGATATGACTTTGCCCTTTAAACTTTGCAAATTTGGCAAAGGCCTTTTCACGCAAAAAAAGATCAACCGGGTGAAGCATTTCATGTGTGTAGGCCTGGTCAAAAACATCATCGATGGATGAGAAACCAGCTTCTTTATGAAACCTTAATAATGCTTCAAATCCAAAGGCATTGCCAGTATGGATATTTACAATAGGCTGATAAGCAAAATCTATTTTTGATAATCTTTCAATCCATTTTTCATGCTTTAATGTTCTCATATCGTTACCATATTTTTTTTACATGAAAGAACTTTTAACATGCTGAAATTAAAGTCTTTCATTATTTGTTGTGGACAAACCAAGATAAAAGACCAAGTTTGTCCGTGGCAGTTATTATCGATTAATCTCAACACAGTTCCTGCCTTCCATTAAAAGTGTTTAACCCTAAACCAGAATTGTAAGAAAAGAATTAGCGGCAAATTAAACTAAGATGAATATTTTTATATTTTAACAATAAATTAATAGATTTTTAATCATCTACTTATTGAATAAAGGTTAAATGATGACATCAGAATAAACATAAAAGATTGGAAATTAATGGAAATCAAAAAAACAACTCGAAAAAAATGGATGGAACTTTTGGCAACCGCTTCTTTGAAGGATTTAAAAACTGCACAAAAAAATTTAAACGCTGAAATAGACTACGAATATATTGTAAAACCTGAAACAGGCATGCTCATGGTACAGGCCAGGGCAGACGGATCACACTCCAGGTTCCATTTAGGCGAAATGAGCGTTTCAAAATGTGTTCTTAAAGTACAAGAACAATATATCGGATATGCCATGACCGCAGGATCAGATCCGGCACATTCAGAACTGGCAGCACTATTTGATGGTCTGCTGCAGATCCCTGAGTATCATGATGTCATAAAAACAAACTTAATCAACAAGCTGGCTGAAAAACAGATCAAAAAGGATACAAAACTTGAACAAGAAGTGGCAGAAACACGGGTTGAATTTTTCACATTAAAAAGAGGGGAATAGGTTACAAGTATTATGCTAAAAGGTTTTCAATCAGAAACGTATGACACTCAATATGTTTTTCGAGAATTGCTTTCTGCTATGGCAAAGCCAGGAATTATCAAAGATATGGAACTTGATATGGCCTGCCCGGGCAATCTTCATATGGCATCCGGAGCAATTTTGCTTGCATTACTGGATTTTGAAACCCCATTATGCTCGGATCTTAAAAATACAGATCAAGCAATTCAGTGGATCCGCTTTCACACTGGTGCGCCCATTATCCGCATGCCAAACCGATCTTTATTTGCACTTTACACAAACCTGGAACAACTCAAAGACCCTGCTGAGTTTAACCAGGGGACCATTGAGTCTCCTGATCAATCCACAACCCTTTTGATTCAAACAAGCGGGCTGGAAAATAATGGCAGGATAAAGCTTACGGGACCGGGCATTCAATGCAAAACCTATCTTAACCTCAAAGGGGTAAAAGACATTTTCCTGCATAAGCGTGCAGATATGATTAATAACTATCCACTGGGAATTGATATGATTTTTATTTACAACAACCGTTTTGTTGCTATTCCGCGCACAACAAAACTGGAGATCTTCTGATGTATGTTGCAGTAAAGGGAGGCGAAAAAGCTGTCAAACAATCCAGAAAGATGATTGCAAAAAAACGGCGGGGACCGGACAGCATTCCACAAATCACCACAGACCAGATAGAAAACCAGATGGGACTTGCTGTTGACAGAGTGATGGCAGAAGGCTCTTTATATGATAAAAAAGCTGCGGCTACAGCTCTAAGACAGGCCCAGGGAGACACTGTGGAGGCCATCTTTCTGGTCCGGTCATTTCGATCTACTCTTAAACGATTTGGCACATCAAAACCCATTGACACGGAAAATATGCAAATTCTTCGCCGCATATCAGGTGTGTTCAAAGATATTCCCGGCGGACAGATTTTAGGTCCCACCTATGATTACACCCATAGGCTCATTGATTTTAAAACTGATGACAAAAAAGAACAAGAAACCAGGCCGCTGATAAAGGAAACGGCTTCAGATCAGAATAATTATTCCAAACCGCAACATTATTCCAAACCATCAAAGCCTTCCGACCCACCACAAAAATTTGCTCGCGTTGTTGATCTGTTAAAGAAACAAGAACTCATGGAAGAAGAGCCTGAAGAACTAATCGGTGACAAGGTAGAAGACCTTACACGAGAACCACTTAAATTACCTGCTTCCAGAAGTATTCGACTTCAAAACCTTGCCCGGGGAGATGAAGGCTTCCTGCTGGGATCGGCATACTCGCTGCAAAGAGGATTTGGTCTTGATCGACATCCTTTTTTAGGTGAACTTCGTGTCGGGTATGTAAGTGTAAAATACACACCGCCTGAATTGGGATTTGAAATAAATATCGGCAGGATCAAGATTACAGAATGTTTTATGCTGAACCGGTTTGACGGTTCAGAAAATCAATCGCCCGGATTTAAAAATGGCTACGGGCTTGTTTTTGGCCAGAATGAAAGAAAAGCCATGTCAATGTCTTTACTGGACAGGTCTTTACAATCAAATGAAATAGACAAAAACGTCACATATCCCGGGCAAGATCAGGAATTTATTTTGTCCCACAGCGATAATGTTGAGTCATCCGGATTTGTGCAGCATCTAAAGCTGCCCCATTATGTTGATTTCCAATCAGAACTGATCCTGATCCGAAACCTTAAAACAACAATATCCAAAAAGGAGTCCAATCGTTGAGTCATCAATATAATTTTGCTTATCTGGATGAACAATCAAAAAAAATGATCCGGCGTATAATGTTAAAAGCCGTTGCCATACCAGGGTTTCAAGTGCCTTTCGGTGGAAGGGAAATGCCGCTGCCCTATGGATGGGGAACAGGAGGAATCCAGCTGACCGCCTCACTTTTGGGAAAAAATGACACCCTCAAAGTCATTGATCAGGGATCAGATGATACTGTGAATGCCATCAGCATTAAAGATTTTTTTAAAACCACCGCCAACATAACCATTACGGAAAAAACCGAAGAAGCAACACTTATTCAAACCCGGCACAGAATCCCGGAAACACCACTAAAGGAAGGTCAAATAATGATTTTCCAGGTGCCGATTCCGGAACCGCTGCAATTTATCGAACCCAAACACACACAAACAGTAAAAATGCATGCGTATCAAGAATACGGCACCATGTATGTTAAATTATACGAAGATATAGCAAAATATAATAAAATTGCCACGGCTTTTGATTATCCTGTACAGGTAAATCACCGGTATATAATGAGTCCGTCCCCCATTCCAAAATATGACACTCCAAAACTGCATCAATCTCCGGCCATGCATTTTTTTGGTGCGGGCAGGGAAAAACGCATTTATGCCGTACCGCCTTATACAGATGTAAAAACCCTTGATTTTGAAGATTATCCCTTTGAGTTGGAAACATGGCAGGAACCATGTGCCATTTGTGGTTCAAAAAATAGTTTTTTAGATGAAATAATCATGGATGACAACGGCAAAAAACTTTTTATATGCTCGGATACCGAATACTGCCAAAGAGTATCAAAAGGAAAGGAATCATGACAACCATGCCTTCAAAAAATATTTTACCATTACTGAAAGTGAAAAATCTTTCTAAATTTTTCGGCAAACGTGTTGGATGTTATGACATCAATTTTGAACTCTCAAAAGGTGAAGTCATAGGTATTGTAGGAGAATCAGGATCAGGCAAATCAACTTTGCTCAACTGTATTGCAGGCAAGATGCCTCCGACAAATGGAGCTGTATTTTTCAATTCTTCTCATGGAATTATTGACCTTTGCCAGTCTGATGAAGCCTTGTTAAGAAAAATTTCAAGAACCCAGACAGGCTTTGTTACACAAAATTCCAGGGACGGTCTTCGAATGGGCATCAGTGCAGGGGGAAACATAGGTGAACGACTCATGGCAAACGGTATGAGAAATTATAAACAGATCAGAAATATTGCCCTTGAATGGCTTAAAAAAGTTGAAATCGACCCTGAAAGGATTGATGACACACCTGAAACATTTTCCGGCGGCATGAGGCAACGTTTGCAGATCGCTGCAAATCTTGTCACGGAACCCAAAATAATGCTCATGGATGAACCCACATCAGGCCTGGATGTCTCTGTACAGGCAAGACTTATAGATGTGTTGCGCAAACTTGTTACCCGGCTTAACCTGTCCATGGTTCTGGTCACACATGATCTGGCAGTGGCAAGATTGATGTGCCACAGGCTGTTTGTCATGAAAAACGGAAAAATTATTGAATCAGGTTTAAGTGACCAGATTCTCGATGATCCGAGAAAGCCCTACACCCAACTGCTGGTCTCATCTGTATTAACCCCCTGAAAATCATCAGGCTTGATTAAAAGAACTGCTGCGGACAGATCTGCTCTTCTTTCAACTTGGTTTGCCCCACAACTGATCATGAAAACCGCAATTTTATTTGCAAAGAGTTGAACAAAAAACACTGATTTAAACAAACAAATGAAAAGGACACTATTATTGGAATGGGTACTTAAATTAATCGATATTGGAAAAGATTTTGTTTTTCACCATCAGCATGGAACAAGACTGGTTGTGCTGGACAACTTTTCCATGGACTTTTTCCCGGGGGAAACTGCAATTCTTTCAGGCCCGTCAGGGTCAGGAAAAAGCACTCTTCTTAGAATGATTTATGCCGGTTACAAAACAGGCAAAGGCAAAATTTTAATAAAGCATAATAATCAACAGGTGGATATTGCAGCTGCTTCTCCATCCATTATTTACAGCATACGGCAAAACACCATAGGATATGTAAGCCAGTTTTTAAGAATAGTCCCAAGGGTATCTGCCTTAGATACCGTCATAGAACCCCTCATTGCCAGAAATATCAGTGAATCCATTGCCCGAAAAACAGGAAAGCAGATGCTGGACAGGCTAAATATTCCACAAAGTCTCTGGCACCTTTCCGCCGCTACTTTTTCAGGTGGAGAACAGCAGCGAATCAATATTGCCAGAGGTTTTATTGCACCCTACCCCATCTTGCTACTGGATGAGCCAACTGCATCTTTAGATGCAAGAAACCGTCAAGTGGTAATTGAATTGATTCAAGAAGCCATTGGCAACAGCACTTGTGTTCTTGCCATTTTTCACGACAAGTCTGATCAAAAAACCATTGCAGACCGGATTATTGATATGTCTGCAAAGTCTTTTCAGGAGATTTAAAAGAAATGAACAATAAACGACTTATTACCAATGGTCCTTTATTTGACGGATTTAATTTGTATGACCAGGGATCAGTTTTAATTGAAGGCCAGAAGATAGCAGGAGTTTTTAACGGAGCTGTCTGTATTGACGATGCAACCGATATTGATGCCCAAGGAGACCTGATCATGCCGGGACTCGTGGATCTGCATTCAGACAGTCTTGAACGAAGCATTGAAAAGCGAAAAGGAGTCTTTTTTGACATTGAATTTGCCCTTTTAAACCTTGACCGACAGCTTGCAGCCTGCGGTATAACAACTTTTTGCCATGCCATAAGCTTTGCCGATGATGAACTGGGGTTAAGATCCCCCAAAGAAGCTCGAAATTGTGTACAAAAAATCAAAAACTTTAATAAATCCGAGCAGTCACTGGTCAAGCACAACACACATATCCGCTATGAAGTTGGATCACAAAAAAGCTTTCACATAATAAAAGAGCTGTTAAACCAAGGCATGATTGATATCATGTCCGTCATGGATCATACACCGGGCCAGGGTCAGTTCAGATCCATGGAATCTTATATCAAATTCCACACCACCGAATATTATCTTTCCCAACATGAAATTCTTGAAAAGGCAGCTGAAAAACAGGCTGAAAATCACAAATCATGGCAAATGGTGACAAAACTTATAAATATGGTCAATGCAGCCGGTATTCCAATCTTAAGCCATGATGATGATACTCGGCAAAAAATTGATCTGATAAAAAAATTAGGTGTCAGTGCAAGTGAATTCCCTGTTACATTGGAGGCTGCAACCCTGGCATACAAATCCGGAATGGACATTTTCATGGGCGCTCCAAACCTGATCCGCAATCAATCCACAAACGGCAACCTGAAAGCCTCGGATGTTCTCAAGCACGGATTTTGCACAGGGCTTGTATCAGACTATTATCCTGAATCCCTTTTTCAGGCCGCATTTATTGCATCAAATTTCACAACCAGCCGGGAGAAAGCTCTTCAAACAGTCACCTCTGGGCCGGGAAGTTTCTTGAAACCCACAAAAAATGTAGGCGTTCTTGAAAAAGGTTCGGATGCAGACATCATTATTGTCAACCAAGATCATTCATGGGCACACATTACCCGGTCGTTTGTCAGAGGAAAAAGCATTTTTCAAATCCAGTGATACTAATTTTTTTAAAGGAATAACAATGGAACAAGAATCCCAGCCTGTTTTACAAGTAAACAATCTTACAAAAATTTATCCCGGCAATATAAAAGCAGTTAACGATGTATCTTTCCAGGTAAAAAAAGGAGAGATGGTGGCTGTTTTAGGCCCTTCCGGTGCAGGCAAATCCACCCTGCTTCGGTGCATGAACCGTTTGATCAATAAAAGTACCGGGCAAGTTCTGGTCAATGGAAAAGATATCACTCAATGCAGAGGCCAGGCATTAAGGCGGCTTAGAAGTGATGTTGGTATGATATTCCAGCAATTCAACCTTATCCCGAGATTAACGGTATTTGAAAATGTTCTGGCCGGACGTCTTAGTCATACAAGCAATCCTTTCTGGTGTACTGCATCAATTTTCCGGTTTTTCAATGAAACAAACAAACAAAAAGCCTTTGATGCATTAAAACGGGTTGGAATTGAACACCTTGCACCCAAAAGGTCGGACAGTCTTTCAGGAGGGCAGCAGCAAAGAGTAGCCATTGCAAGAACACTTGCCCAGGAACCTGAAGTGATTCTTGCGGACGAACCCGTTGCCAGCCTTGACCCGGCCAGTTCGCAAAGGGTTTTAGGCATTTTAAAGCAGATCAGTGAATCCAAAAATATTCCGGTCATTGTCAATCTTCATCAGGTTGACCTTGCCCGGCAATTTGCCACACGGATTATTGGTATTCAGGAAGGAAATCTTATGTTCAATGGACAAGTGGATGATTTCAGCCTGGACATTGCAAGAACCATTTACGGCACCCAGTTTGAATCAGCGGTTTGTACCAATGAACTAAAACAGGTTGCAGCAGCTTAGTAATTTATCAATTATTTTAAGGAGAAAAACCATGAAAAGCATTTTAAAAATTATTATTACCGTATTTTTTTTTACTCTGATTGCAGGCGGAAACGGACTTGCCAGCCAAAACTGGCCTGATAAAATCAAGCTTGGGTTAATACCAACTGAAGGAGGTGCGGACATAAAAACGCGTTTCAAGCCACTGATTGATCATCTTGAAAACTGCCTGGGCCTGAAAGTAGAACCATTTTCAGCGTCCGATTATGCCGGCATCATAACTGCCATGGCCCATAAGCACATTGATTTTGCATACTTTGGACCTAAAAGCTATGTTGAAGCATCAGCACGCGCCAATGCCCAGGCCCTTGCATTAGAGCTGAATAAAAATGGGGCCAAAGGCTACTATGGTGTGATCATAACAAATAAAAAATCAAATATCACAACCATGGACCAGGCCACAGACAAAACCAAAACCTTTGCGTTTACAGACCCCAACTCAACCTCCGGCTGCCTTGTTCCAAGCGTTCTTTTCTATAGAGACCTTGAAACACCGCCTGAAAAACTTTTCAGGGAAGTCTCCTTTTCAGGTTCTCATGGTGCCAGTATTCTGGCTGTTAAAAACAATAAAATTCAGGTTGCAGCCACCAACAACATTGATCTGGACCGAATGACGGAAAAAGGGGCGGTTTCCCAAGATGATTTTAATATTATCTGGAAGTCCGAACTGATCCCAGGTTCCCCCATGTGCGGAAGAAAAGATCTGCCGGAAAGCTTGAAAGCCGCATTTACAGGTGCTTTAATGTCATTTAATTTTAATAAAAGCGGGCTTGACAAACTCCAGACAGGCGGCTATGCCCCTGTGGATGATACAACCTATGATGTTGTCCGCTATATGAAACGTCTGAAAGCCAAACTTCAGGAAAAGAAAGGCAATTAACATGACAAAAGGATACAGAATATGGGTTGCCATTGCTGGATCAATGCTTGTGGCAGGTTTTTTTCTGCCCTGGCTGGTTAAGACACCTTTTTTTTTCTCAGGTCTTTTTTTTGCCACGCTCGGACATGCCTTTTTATTTATTCTCCCCATATCAGGAATTGCAGCCGTTGTGCCGGTTCTGATAAACAAAAGACCAAGGCCGTATCAAATTCTTTATCCTGGTATGGCAGGAATCCTGATTTTGGAGATATTGATATCCGTCTTGATATTCAAGGATTCAGGGGTACTAATGATAAGCTTATCATCTCCGGCCATGGAGATCATAAAACTGAACATGGATACGAGCATGATTTTTTTCCATCCGCTCAAAGACCTGGGGCCGGGATTGATTCTAAATTTTGCCGGTATCTGTATCCTTTGCCTGCTACCTTTTTTTTATAAAAACCAATACCAGACAATTGAAAAAAATCAGAATTTTTACAGACACATTATTCAGGAACCTGCTGTCAGCATTGAATATAAACGTTTTGGCATGATACTGTCTTTGTTTACCGTTCTTATCATCACCTATGCATGGTGCGATGTCAGTCCGACAAAACTCTGGGAAAACAGGGGCAATGCCAAAGAGTATCTGTTTGGCAGGCAATTATCCCAAAGTGATATGGAATACATAAACAACCAGGAAAAACGTGCCCTGGAAATTGAGGCTGCAGGCCTGGCAAGAGAATTCATGTCCAATAAATACCGGGATGTTGTATTTTCACAACAGCCGAATGCTGAACAAAAAGCAAAAGAAAGAGATGCTGTTAAACAAAAACTGCTTGCACAAATGGAGGAACAAGAAAAACAACTCATTAAAAACGAGGCCAGAAAAAACGCATTAATTGACAAGCGTGGGGGATATTTTCCGCCTGAAACATCTTTGCCCAAAATAAGGGGTTATATCATTGCTTTGATTGAAACAGTTGCCATTGCAATATGGGGAACATTGCTGGCAGTTATCTGTGCCATTCCGATCTCTTTTTTTGCAGCCAAAAACACACTGAAATTAATCATTTCATCAGAAGATCTCAAATCCAGATCAATACGCAGCAGCATCACCTTTTTTGTCCGGCGTTTTCTGGATTCATGCCGGGGATTCAACGAATTTGTCATGGCCCTTATTTTTGTCGCCGTTATAGGACTTGGGCCCTATGCCGGTATTCTGGCACTATGGATTCATACATTTGGAATTTTAGGAAAAGTCTTTTCCGAACAGATTGAAGCAATTGAATCCGGTCAGGTGGAAGCCCTCACATCTACGGGAGCCGGTGCTTTCCAGATCATTGCCTTTTCCGTTATGCCACAGATCATGCCGGTTTTAGTCTCTTATACCCTGCTAAGATTTGAATCCAATGTTCGAAGTGCTGCTATTCTGGGATTTGTCGGTGCAGGAGGCATTGGATTTTTGATTTTTGATAAGCTGAACGGTTATTTATTCAGAGAAGTTTGCACCATGATGATCATCATTATTATGACGGTTGGGATTATTGACCATTTTTGCGGAAAAATCAGAATGAAATTCATATAACTGCACTGCCACGGGCAGACCTGGTCTTTCGCTCAGATTTGCCCACAAAAAAACATGAAAGTCACTATTTGGATTTATGAAGACTTTCATATAAAAAAAAAGGAACCTTTTTATGAACCGGATCGGCTCAAAAATTGATGAAGTGAGAATTGACGGCTGTATGGATAAATTTCAAACAGACCTTGAAGAGATAAAAAAAATGGGGATTCATGCGATAGAACTGCCTGTTCACGGGCTTGATGCCATCATAAACGGAAAGCTTCACCAAAGGCGGGTACAAGAGATATTGGGAATTTTAAAAGAGTTTGACTTTCAATATTCTGTTCACGCCCCCAATCCATTGAACCTTATGGACAAAGAAAATCCTGATCTCCATTCAGATGTTCTGCTGGCATCTCTTGAATTTGCACAACAAGCTGGTGCTACCGTTGTTGTTGTTCATCCGGGTCGATTCATACCCGAAGAATGGTTTGGCCTTTCTTCTGTACCAAGCATTTCGCAAAAACAAAAAAATGATCTTCTTGAGCAAGAAGCTTTGCTGCTGCAGACCATTGCAGATCAATACCCTGATATCATCATTGCCATGGAAAATGCACGGCCCTATCTGAATCAAAGCCCTTATACTTATGCTGAATTTATCCCGGATTTAAAACATCAAGTTCTGTGCATCAACAAAGAAAATGTAAAAATCAATCTTGATTTGGGGCATCTTTACATGACCTCCACATTCTACAACTATGACCCTGTAAAAGCCGTCTCAAACATCAAGGATTTAATCGCACATACCCATATCCATGATAACTTTGGCGGTGTGGTAAACCATTATGAAAAACAGCAGACCCATCAGCTTCCTTTTGGCAAAGGAGACTCCCACATGCCGGTTGGTTGGGGAAAAATTCCCATTGCACGTATTATGGAAATAATTTTACCGGTATACAAGGGCTTATTGATGATGGAGCTGCGCAGCCGATATTTTAACCATATAAAAGAATCAGCAGAAAATCTATCTGCAATGCTTGAACACATCTGAAATATTTTTCACAGTGTGTTCAAGCTTAATTAGGCAGACGTTTTTTTGTATCAAAAACTATGATTGAGTTATCATATTGTTGAAACCAAGGGAACAATCTTTAAACTCGTCCTTTGCATCAAAGGTTATAACCTGATCGGCACTTACTTCATTTTGCCGGTTTACAAGCGCCTTTTTTTGTTCTAATGATGATTTTATGTGTTTTTGAGAGTTTGCCGCCGTCGCCTTATCCTGCCCCGGCATATTTTTTCCCGAAATCAGCAGAGCAAGATCGTTCATATATTCTCTCAAATGTTCAGCCTGGGCATTCATTTGTTCGGCTGCAAAAGCAGATTCATCAGCATCAGTGGCAGCCTGCTGAACCACCTTGTCTATATCAAAAATTGCCGCGGTTACCTGTTCAATACCATGGGATTGCTCATGGGAGGCTTCTGAAATCTCAACAACCAATTGCCCAACCTTGTCTGTACTTTTAGCAACGTCATTAAAAGAATCACAGGTTTTTAAAACAAGGGCTGAGCCGGCATCAACCTTTTTTATTGTATCCTCGATCAAATCTGCCGTATCTTTTGCAGCACCGGCAGCTCTCATGGCAAGATTCCTGACCTCATCTGCAACAACTGCAAAACCGACTCCGGCCTCTCCTGCCCGGGCAGCTTCAACCGCAGCATTCAGGGCAAGAAGATTTGTCTGGAAAGCAATTTCATCAATAGTTTTAATGATTTTAGAAGTTTTGTTACTGGACTTTGAAATATCATCCATGGAATGGGTAAGCTGATCCATAGAGTAATTTGCCGCTGCAACCACTTTATTGGCCTCTTTCATCAAGTGATCGGCATGGCTTGAATTTTCAGCAGTCTTTTTTGTCATAGAAGACATCTCTTCAATTGACGAAGAAGTTTCTTCTATGGAGGCCGCCTGTTGTGATGCCCCCAAAGCAAGGGACCGGCTGGTGGAAGACACCTGGCTCGAAGCAGACGCCACCTGCCTTGCCCCTTCTCCCATTCCCTTGATGATTCTATTAATCGGATTGACAACTGACCTTGTAATCAAAAACATTATGCCGCCAATAATGATCACACAGGCAATTCCCATAATGATATTCATATTGCGAATCTGTGTGACGGGAGCAAAGACTTCAGACTTGTTTGCAGTAGACGCCACAATCCAACGCATGGTTGCTTCTTCTGTAAATGCCGCTATTTTATCAATACCGTCATAGGCATAATGTATCAGACCGCTTCTTTTTTCCATCATATGATAGCCAAAATCATATCGGCGAACATTAAATGTTAAAATTTTTGATTTGTCAGGATGGGCTATCACGTTTCCGGCATTGTCAATGATATATGTATATCTGAGGCCCTCAACCTGTTCTGAATCAACAAATGTTTTGATAAAATGGTTCAAATCAACAGCTTCAAACAAAACACCGGCTATTATATTGTTTTGCTTTACAGGAGAAGCAATGCAAAAAATCGGTTTCCCTGATATTTTACTTTTTATGACTCCTGAAACCGATACGTTTCCGGACATGGATTGCTTAAAATAATTTCGATCCGAAACATTCATGGTTCCGATATGGCTGGAATCAGAGGAGGCAATAATTTCGCCTTGGTTATCTGCCAAAGCAATGAGTTCAAAAAATGCATTATTTTCTATGATCTTTTTCAAACGAAGGCTTGCTGTTTTATGCTCCCCCCCATGGCGTAAAGATTCATATGCTGCATTTTGAAATATATCTTCCCTGCTGAAATTAACCGCATCATTTTTCCGCTCCATTATCCAACTGCTCAATTGCTTTGAGATTGAATCAGACACATACCCCAGTTGATCGGATATGGCATTTTCAAGGGCCTTGCTTGATTTCAAGTATGACATAAAAAATATTGCAGCCAAACAAACAATAACTGCCGCCACAGTAGGAACTAAAAATTTATTTTTCAAGCTGAATTTCATTGGTATTTTCCTTATGGTTCCAGGTAAAAATCAAGGCTAAAAAACCTTTTGCGGGATCATTTCAATTTGTTCTAGTGCCTGAACTGAAAGATTTGTAAACGGTAATGCTTCAAGCCGCCTCAAACCGATTTTATCGCCGGTGATCTGGCAATACCCGAAACTGCCGTCTTCAATTCTTCTTAAAGCTGCATCAATTTGTTTGACCAGACTGGTATTGCGTTCCTGAACCCAAAGCTGCTGTTCAATATCAACCAATGAATTACTGCGATCAAGAATGTCAGGGTGGGCAGATCCCGTTGTTTTGATTTGCCTTTTAGTCTGGTGTATTTTTTCAATCAGTTCCATTTTAAGCCAGCTTAACTTGTTTTTAAAATAGACCAACTGGTTTTCATTCATATAAGATTCATTGTTTAAACAATAATGAATATCCATGGTTTTTGTTGTTTCCATGATTTTCTTCTCCTTACATTGTATGATTTAACGTTTTAATTCCAGGTTTTGCTGATCAATTGTTTTGTATCCGACCAATTTCCATTCAATACCCATTGGGAAATCCGACCGGCCACGTTGGGATACTCTCTTTTTATTTTTGAAGATTGGCTCAGCCATAGGTTCAATTTATTTTTGTCCAATGAATTCATAACCATTCCTGAATTTAAGATTTCCAGAGCCATGGCATTGGACACCTGTTCAAACTGACCTTTCAAAGGCTTTACCAATATTTTTTTACCCAGAAAAATAGCTTCGGCAGGCAGTTCAAATCCTGCGTTGCAGATCACACCCGAACATGCCGCAAGATCATCATAAAATGTTGTTTTGGAAAACGGGTGCCAAATGACATTATCCTCTTTAATTTCAGACATTTTTCTGGTCCCGCCATATACGGCAAATGTAAACCTTGAAAACGGCTTTAAAAATGCCCGGACATGATCTTTGTCCTCAAAAGGCAAGTAGACAAGAATAAGCTTTTCATCCGTTACGTTGGACGCTTTAAAACAGGTTGGAATAACAGGAGGGACTATGGGCTGATTAAAATGGTGCCAGTGCATACCAATTGTATAATCAGCCGGTGCAAAATGTTTAATAATCATATGGGCGATAAAATTGGACCGATCCATGGGAACATCATGTAAGAAAGCATATTGATGGGCTATGCCGATACTGGGAATTTTATTTTTTTTGGCAATCATTGACGCGACAGGTTCAAAATCAGTTATGACAAGATCATAGCCAGATGCATCAAATGACAGAACATCTCTTGCAAACTGACCTACAGACAAGTTTTTTGCCGTATGAAAAATCTGGATACCTCCCTTTTTAATGGAAAAGGTAAACCCCTTATAAAATCCCACAGGACTGATAATTGATGGATCATAAAATTTATCTTTGCCACAGCCGCTGAAGATAACATCCACTATGACACTTTTTTTTTGTAATTCATCAATGATCTGAGTTGCCCGGGTCATGTGACCATTGCCCGTACCTTGTATGCCGTATAAGATTCTCATATCAAACCTGCCTCAGGCTACATTTTTTTTTAAAATCCGTTCTGATTTCAAACAAACCATATCATTTTCCAGGGCAATATCCGGTCTGGGAATGGCTGGTCTGGGAATAGTTGGGCTGGAAATGGCTGATTTCATTTTTTTGGTGCCGCCCAAAATATCATTTAAAGCCTCATCCCAGCTGTATTGATTTTTTATTCGATCCTGACAGGCTGCTCTCATCATAGCAAAATCGTTTGGACACTCAGATTTCATGGTGTGAACGGAACAAATCTGCTCCACCCATGCATCTGCATCAGAAAGACTCAAAACTTTTCCTGTTACACCGCTTTCTATAATTTCCCTGGGACCGCCCACATCAGTTACAAGAGCAAAAAGACCTTTGGCCTGGGCTTCTAAAACAACCATGCCAAAGATATCCGTGGTGCTTGGAAAAACAAAGAGATCCGATATTTCATAGTATTGCTGAAGTTCTTTATTTTCCACATACCCTTTCAAATGAATTCTATCAAAAGGTTGGCAAAGTGATTTGAAAAATTCAAAATCAGGGCCATTGCCGCACAAAACAAGATTTAAATCAGGAATTTTTTCACATGCTTTTTGATAGGCATCAATCAAAAACTCAAGGTTTTTATCTTTACTGACTCTGCCGGCCCACATCAATGTTGTACCGCTTTTAATGCCTTTTTCTTTTTTAAAGGCTTTTTTCCAGGATAAAGACAGCTTAAAATCTTCCACAGTAAACCCGCGTTTAAAAATACTCATTTTATCCATTGCATAATTTTGTTGTGACAAGATTTTAATATACTCGTTTGTCGGCACTTTTATCCGGTTTGAAAAAGAATAAAACCGGTTGATGCAAACCTGGATCAATCCGACCAGGGCTTCATCTTCAAAAAGATACTCTGCCTGGGCGGCAAAATCGGTATGGTAAATTGAAACACAGTCGATTCCCAGAAGCCCGGCCATAATCATGCCTAATATGCCAACCGGCCCGGGTGTTGAAACAATGATTTGATCCGGCCTATACTGATAAATCATTTCCATGGAAGCCAGAAGAGATGGAAAATTCAAAGAACAGGATGCATAAAATTCAGGTGTAACGCTATATATGCACGGCAGGTACATGATATTGGATTCATTTGATTTGTCCGGCCCATGCTTTTTGGAAACACAGGTTACAAAACTAACATTGAGATCTCTTTTTACAATCTGTTCTCTAAAGCTGTTCAAAGTTACTGACACACCGTTGAGATCATTTATAGTATCTGAAAACCATAAAACCTTTTTATCAGATAATGTATCGTTTCCATTGCATTTTTTTTTTAATGAAAGAATCATATCCCTGTCCTGCGACAGGTGACGCAAAGATGAGAAAAAAGGAAAACTTACAAACAAAGCAGGAAGGGCAGACATTAAGTTTTTAAATAATTTTCCAATATCACCTTTGGAAAAATCATTTACAAATGATTCCAGAAGCATTTTGAAAAATTCGTCCAGCAATTGTCCCATGCTGTGATAGATACTTTCTATTTTGGTTTCCATATCCAAATTTTTGTTATGGGACCAATTGTGCAAATCTTCAAAAAATTTTAAAATAATTTTATCTTTTATTTGTTTGCCCTTTTTGATTTTTCTTAACGTGATCCATTTTTTCAAACGGCTTTGCCGGTCTTCAAATACAACGTCATTAAAAAAGGACATTATCCCGCCGGGAGAGTTTTTCCGCCCATTAGAAGAATAATCACAAAAAATTTTATAAATTGAAAAGGCAAAAGATTTATAATCATTGCACCTGCCCTTGCAATATGTTTTTTTGTCTTTAATCTGTGCAATAAAATGTTTTTTTGACACAGCACCATTGCTGACTGTTGCTGTCAGGCCTATAAACAGTCCTGCATGGTCATCTGAACCACCGGTAAATCCTTTTATCCACGGAGTATCACTAATGGGCTTTAGCTTGTGCTTTTCAGACAAATCTTTAATCATATCCGGGGTTAAATTTTCTAAAACCTCCTTCCATATTTCATTATAATGTCTGTTTCTGGCACCATTTAACCCTTCAAAAACATCAAACAAAAGAATCAATTTTTCAAGAATCTCAATACTCAATTTTTGATTAACATTATAAAATCCATGAGCAACAGAGTAAGCAATATCCTGAGCCTTTAAATAATCTCTAAAAAAATAAATATTATGGCGTATCGCCTCTATATTTAAAAATTCCTCTGGTGTGATATCAAATACAAGAACATGAATTTTACAATTATTTTCCGGAAAATATGTCGTAACTTCCACGCTTAAAAAAGTATCATCCGGATATTTTTGGATCAGCTCAAGTCCGCCCTCAATGGTGTTATGATCCGTTACTGTAACAAAATCCATTTTGTTTTGTTTTGCAATTTTATACAAAGTGTCAATATCAGTATAAGATTCTCTTGCGTTTACTTTTTTTAAAAACCATTCCGAGGGTCTTTTAGATGCTTTTGAATGGACATGAAGATCTGCTATCATTTTTCCTCCTGAAGCCACAATTTATTAAATTCAACTACTTTTAAAAAAAACATATGAGAATTGAATTAAGAAATCATTTTAAATTGATAAAACCTGGAATAAACTATTGTTCTTCCTTTTTTCTTACTTTATAAATTGTCTTGTATAAATTATGTCTTGTGATTGAATTGTTCGTAAGTTTTTAACCAAACAGGATTATACCATTGAAGCTGACTTGAATACCCTGACCGGGAAATCAGGTGAGAATAGAAAAGGTATTATTATAGACAAAAAAAATGAAAGACAAAAAACATAGTGAATTGCAATCAGGTCTGATTTTCTTTTGCTGTTTTATCGCTATGCTGATATGGGGGTTGACCTTAAACCAGCTTCATAAAAGTAAAAATTTTCTTTTACATAACCTGAAACGGGAACAAAACAACATAATCGGTATACTTACAGAAAATATGTTTCAGGCTTTGGAGCAAAAGAGGCCCATTGAATTGCTCGCCCAGAAATGGTTTTCCGATCACCAGCAAAAATCCTTGAACGATATTACCAACTTTATTAACGGAGAACGTACCTTCAACAGAGTCGTTCTTTATAGACTATCAGGAGAAACGTTTTATCAATCCTCACCCCGTAAGCTCCCCCCAGAAAATAAGGAGCATATCAAGCAACATATTAATGAGATGGCGATTAATCATAAAGCAATGATCCTTAATTGCCAGATTGATTCCATGAAAACTTCCTGGCAAATGCCAATATTGTTTCCACTGAAACAAGGGAAAAACATACAAGGAGCAATGCTTCTTGAGTTGGATATCGGATATATTCTTAATCTTTTCCGGGATATTGATATAGGCAAAAAAGGAAACATTACCATCTTCAACAAGCAGTGCAAAAAGCTTATTCGCTTTGAAAACGGTGGCCTGATCATTGAAAGCTCATTGTCTGAAAAACCGACGGTTGCTTACATGCAAAACGTTTCCGGCTCAAAAATTTTACAATTTCCCGGTCAGGAAGAATACTGTTTCTCCTACAAACATGTCAGGAACTATCCTTTCATTATTACCGTCAGCCAGGAATTGAAAGAATTTTTTTTAAGTTTTTATCAAAATACAAAACAACAGATTTGGAGCCTTTCGATTCTCACATGTTTCTGTTTTATCGGCCTTTGGCTGTTATGCAAAATGATAAACAAAAAGCAGCAATATCTGATTGAGCTGAAGGCTTCCAATGCAAAAAACAATGAGCTGATCGTACAACTGGAGCAAAAACATCAGACTGCCGTTAACGAAGCATCTTTCGACCCTTTAACAGGTCTTTATAACAGGCGTCTGTTTATTTCCCTGGCAAAGAAAAGCCTGGCCCTGGGCAAGCGTAACTCGTTTGTTTATGCCATCCTTTTCATTGATCTGGATAGATTTAAATCCATAAATGACACCCTGGGACATCTCATCGGGGATTTGCTGCTTAAGGCAGTTGCAGAACGTCTGGTTGATTGCACACGCAAATCGGATATTGTTGCCCGTTTTGGAGGAGATGAGTTTGTTGTCATGCTGGCCAATCTGGAAACAGAACAAAACATTCCTCCTATTGCCGAAAAAATTATCACTGTTGTTTCAGAACCCTTTAAAAATATTGACGGACACCTGGTTACAACCAGTCCAAGCATTGGTATCTCCATATTCCCCAGCGACGGTGAAGATATAGAATCCCTGCTTGAAAATGCAGATGCTGCCATGTACAACTCAAAACGTTCCGGGCGAGGACTCTACAGTTTCTTTGATACAAGTCTCAACACCGTTTCCATCCAGGATCTTGGACTGGAACAGCGCATGCCGTCGGCCATTGCCAATAATGAATTTATACTGCACTATCAGCCGATCATAAGGCTTACAGACTTCCGTGTTGTTGGGCTGGAAGCCTTGATCCGCTGGCAGCACCCTGATTATCATCTTGTATACCCATCCGACTTTATCAAAACCGCAGAAGATACCGATTTAATTACAACACTTGACAACTGGGTACTTGAGGCTGCCTGTCAACAGATAGTCAAATGGCGTTCCGCAGGGTTGAAAGTTGTGCCGGTGGCTGTGAATGTTTCTCCCGTACTGCTGAAAAGCAAAAAATATCCCGATCTTTTTTTCGAAACCCTCAGCCGCAATCAGCTATTACCGGAAAATATTACTATCGAAGTCACACGAACTGCCTTTATTGAGGGAAAAAACAACGTCATTGAAAACCTGGAAATCTTTTTATCCAAAGGCGTAAGAATTTCACTGGATAACTTTGGCAATGGCAATGGCAACGGGATTTCCAATCTAAATCGTATCAGCTCACTTCCCATAAGAACCCTTAAAATAGACCGCCGTTTTATTCAGAAAATTCGAAATAATTTCAATGACAACTCCATTATTTTATCAACAATTGTTCTTGCAAAAAAGCTTAATTTGACTGTTGTTGCTACAGGGATAGAAACCCATGAGCAGCTTGTCAATCTTAAAGTTGCAGGTTGCGATCAGGTGCAAGGCTATTTTTTCAGCCGTCCGGTTCCTGAAAGACAAATCCGTGAATTCCTCATCTCACCATTAAGGAGTATCCCAGCATGAAAAACTTTTTTATTATATTCTTAATCTTTTTTGGTTTATTATTTTTTAATAAAACTTCCCCTGCTTTTGAGTCATCTGATGCTGATAACACAATCAAAACACCTCTATCTTTTTCATTGATTCCCAAAAAAAACATAGATCAGCAAATATCAAATCTGGCTCCCCTGTTTCAATTGTTGGAAGAAAAACTTTACAGACCAATTAAAATCATCCGTCCCCATTCCTACCAAGCCGTTATAGAGGGTATTCTTTCACATACCATTGATTTTGCGATTTTAGGACCGGCATCATATGCCAAGGCAAGGGCAAGGGATAACCGTGTGGATGCCTTTGCCTCCTTTACCACTAAAAAAGGTTTTACAACCCCACAGGGAAGCTATTACCATTCTATTCTTTTTACGCTTAGACATACGGGATGTGACACTATTGAAAAACTGAAAGGGAAAAAAATCGCCCTAACTGACCCGGCAAGCACCTCTGGTGCCATAATTCCGAATATGGTATTTTCCAAGCATATTGGACAGCCGCTGCAAACCTTCTTCGGTACACATGTTTACACAGGTTCTCATGACCGCTCCATCAAGGCAGTTGCAAACGGATTTGTTGACGCAGCTTTTGTTGCGTCTGTCCGAATAGATGAAGCTGTTCAAAAAAAGCTTATACCCCCCGATCAAATTGTAATTCTGTGGCGTTCCAACCCAATTCATTATGATCCTTTTGTATTTGGCGGCAGCGTCAATGAGCCATTAAGGACTCAAATCAAAAACATTATACTGTCGTCAGCATCACCTCAACTGGAGCAGATGTTAAATAACATGCAACTGACCGGAATTGAGAAAGTCTGCAATGAAGATTATCAGGCCATCCATGATATCATTGCCGTACAGACACAAAAAAACAAATAACCGATTACCTGTGACCGGCAGCGGTGTTCAGATCTTAATTTTCCTCATAGAATCCAAAACAAACATTAAGACAATTCAAACCTGACATTAATCCTATCCTCATTTTTTATCAATATAGTAACATCGGGAGTGCTGGCAAAGAACAAATTTGATAAAACTGCATGCAAATTAGGAGAACAATAAGGAAAGGTTATGCACATCAATCAATGCACTGATGAAACAGATGAACTATATGAAATAGATGAAGGCAACATAATTCCGTTGGAGCAGTTTGAACAAATTAGAGAATACTTGTTTTTAAGTACAAATCAATTATCAGAATCAGTCTGTCAAAAATCAAAGTTCAAACAAATTGTATTAAAGCAAAAACAATCTGAAGATCAATTAATATTGTATAAAGATCATCTTGAAGAACAGATAGTTGAATTAAAAAAGGCCAATCAAATCCTTAAAAAAGAAATTGATCATGCAAACAAAATAGAACAAGAATTAAAAAAAAGAAACAAATATCTGTCCGTACTTCATGATACTTCACTTGGAATGTTCAGTCGTCTTGATTTATCGAAACTCTTAAATTCTATCATTAAAAGAGCATCCGATTTAACTCAAATACCGGATGGGTTCATACAAATCTATCACCCTGTGGAACATATTCTGGAGATAAAGGCAGGCTGCGGAAAGTATTCAGGATTAACCGGCAAAAATTTAAAACCTGGTGAAGGTCTTTCCGGAAAAGTGTGGAAAACCGGGGAATCCATACTATTAAATGATTATCAAAACTGGATAGGAAAAACGTCTGATCCTCAATTTAATTTTGTCAAATCCATTATCGGTGTTCCATTAACATCAGGATCAAACATTGAAGGAACCATTGGACTAAGTCATCATGTAAACGGCAAAAAAATCGGACAGGAAACCGCCTTGATCCTGGAACATTTTGCCGAACTTGCCTCCATTGCCATTGATAATGCAAAATTATTCAAAAGAATGAGAACCGAGATTAAAGAAAAAAAAACACTTGAAAGCGAATGTCGGGAAATGGAATCAATGCTGCGGCAATCGCAAAAGATGGAGGCCATTGGTACGCTTGCAGGTGGTATTGCCCATGATTTTAATAATATCTTATTTCCAGTCATTGGGTTTGCCCAGATGATTGATCAAGACCTGCCCCATGACAACCCCATGAAAAGTCAAATCAAAGGAATTTTAAACGGAGCATGCCGTGCAAAAGAGCTTGTCCAACAAATTTTAACATTCAGCAGGCAGACAGACAAAGAATATCACCCCCTCAAAGTACAATTAATTATAAAAGAACTTTTAAAATTTTCAAGGGCCACCCTGCCTGCCAGCATCAAAATTTTCACGGATATCCCCAATGATGTGGGTATGGTAATGGCAGATCCTACCCAGGTTCATCAAATTGTAATGAATTTGATCACCAACGCTTTGCATGCAATGGAAGAAAAAGGCGGAGAGCTGACGGTTAAACTCAGAGAAGTTGATTTAAAAAAAAATGCGGTTCCTTCACCGGATCTTGCACCTGGTTCATACATTTGCCTTGAAGTAACCGACACGGGTATCGGGATGGATGAAATCACAGTAAAAAGAATTTTTGAACCTTATTTTACAACCAAGGAAGAAGGCAAGGGAACAGGTTTGGGGCTTGCCTTGATCCACGGCATTGTAAAAGATTATCACGGGAAAATTATGGTTTACAGCTCTCCTGATAAAGGAACCTCTTTTTTTATTTATTTACCCTGCATTAAAAGCCCCAAAAAACAAACAGCTCACCGTATTCAATCAAACTACAAACCCAATGGTAATGAACATATTCTTATCGTTGATGATGAAATCAATATCACCATCATGTTTAAAAACATATTGACCTATTTTGGTTATCAGGCCAGTTCTTACAGCAACAGCATTGAAGCCCTTGAGGCATTTCGCAATTCTCCTGAAATATATGACATGGTGATAACGGATATGACCATGCCCAATCTTGCAGGAGAAAAACTGATCATGGAAATAAAAAAAATACAGCCCGCTATTCCCATAATATTATGTACCGGATTCAGCAAAAAAACAGCAACCAGCAGGACGATTGATTTTAAACCGGATAAAATCCTTATGAAACCGGTATTACAAGACGAACTGTTAACAAGCATCAGGGAAATTTTTGACAGCAGGACAGGCATGGCTATGAAGCATATTCAAAATCATGTATTATGAACACCGTGTATTATGAATTTAAATATATTTTGCATTCAAAATCAAAAATAGTGATCAAAAATCGCACTTGGGATTACTGGGATTTCCTGTTTTCCAACAAACAAACATTCGGAACCAGCTCAAGGGTTCTTTTTTTTGCAGGAAAAAAGATGGTAACAACAGTGCCATTTCCAGGCTTGCTTGACACATCAATGTAACCGCCAAGCTCCTTTACTGTTCCCCATACAACAGCCATACCCAAACCTTGACCGTCCCTGTCTATTTTTTTGTTTGTATAAAAAGGCTCAAATATTTTATCCATGTCGTCTTTGGAAATACCAGGGCCGTTATCAGAAACAGACAATCCCACATATTCACCCTGACGGACCGAATCATCCCCCGGCAAAGAGTTTAAATGGCTCAATTTGTGATAACGGTTATCAAAACATTGATTAAATGTTTTAATAATAATCTTGCCCGGTCCTTCAATAGCTTCTGCTGAATTATTTACAAGGTTTACAATTAATTTGTTCAAATGAGTACAAGAGCCTTCAATCACCATAAGTTGAGGTTCGAGTTCGTTTTTGATTCTGATTAAGGGAAATTCAAGCTTGAGCCTGAAAAATTCAGGCGAATAAATACATTGCCAGACAATGCTGTTCAAATTCAGCATATCCTTATTTACTCTACCTCTTCTGGAAAACGTCAACAGATCCTGAACCACGGCAGCAGCTCTTTCTCCAGAGGCTTGTATGATTTTCAGAGGTTTGATCAAATTGCTGTTTTCCGGCAGCTCCATCATCATCAGCTCAGGATAATTTATAATGCCGGACAATATATTATTCAAATCATGAGCAACACCACCGGCAAGCCGACCGATGGCTTCCATTTTTGATGCTTTTAATCCCTGGATGGCCTTTTTTTTGTCAGTGTCTTCCCGCTCCAGCATAGTTGCATACCGCTCCAGGATATTGGTGCGTTCTCTTTGGGATTTAACCAGAAAATTTAAAATGGTTTTTACAGAGACAATACCGTTAAGATGTCCGTTTTTAACAACTATAATATGGTCATAAATCCTATTGCTTTCTCTTTTCATGGCTTTGGATGCCACATCCTCAATGCTTTCATCATGGCAGACAATCATTGGGGATTTGTCCATTATGGCGCAAACCGGCTTGTTGATAAACAAGGAAAAGCCATATCTTTGACTTAAACAAAAATTCATATGTATATTCATCACAAGCCCCAGGATTTTTGATCCCTGGACGACAACCACAGCATTTACAGGTTTGTTTTTATCAAAAAATTCTTTTACGCTGCTGACCGGATCATCTTGCAACACTGTATATGCTTTTTTACTGATATAACTTATCCTATTCATTGAATCTGCTGTGAAAGTTTTCATCTTAATTCCTGCACCACAATAGAGATTTTTGATTATATAATTTAATCATCTATTATTATTTCTCACATTAATATTTGGCTTTTATTATAAAATGCCTAAAAATTTGTTTAAAATAACTGCCACAGAACAGATTTGCTCTTGCATCGTCTTTATTTATAAGCCTTTAATCTATTACCGGCTCATGACGACAAAGAAAAAGAGTGCTTGATCACAACAGATGATATCAGAAGGGGTCGTGGTTAAAACTGGTTTATGAACAGGTTGGCATTATGGGCACAGGATGCCAAAAAAAATTTATTCTTCAAGCTGGTCGATATAGTTTTGACCTGTTACGACATAGTATATATTTTCGGCGATATTTGTAATATGATCCCCAATTCTTTCAAAACATCTTCCCATAAAAATCAGCTGGGTACAGTCGTTGATGGCTGTGGTTTCATACTGCATCTGCTCTTGAAGCATTGTCATCATTTCGGAAAAATAACCGTCAATTTCATCGTCTTTTTGCCATACGGCAACAGCTTGTTTAATGTTCAAACTCAAAAAGGCGTCAATGGCATCATGAAGCATTATTTTACAGGTTTGTGCCATTTTCATGATGAGATCTGAGGCGTCTGATAAAGGTTTTTCAGACAAATTAGCAATGCGTTTGGCAATATTGGCAGTATAATCACCGATCCGCTCAAGTTCCGAAGCAATTTTCATGGCAGACAAAATTTGTCGCAAATCCACTGCCAGGGGATGGCGTTTGGCAAGGAACCGGACCGCATTATCTTCAATCTCTCTTTGAAAACGGTTGATATGGCTGTCGCCTTTAATAATATTTTGTGCAAGTTCGGCATCCATATGAACAAACGCCTGTGTAGCCCCATTAATCTGATCTTCACAGCTTTTTGCCATCAATGTGATCTTATCTCTGAGACTTTTGATTTCCTTGTCAAATGATTTTACGATATGCTCTTGCATACTATTTCCTCAAATTATCCAAATCGTCCTGTAATATAATCCTGGGTCAATTGATGTAGCGGATTTAAAAAAATCTGTTCTGTGGGACCGATTTCAATCAAATCACCAAGATGAAAGTAAGCAGTCCTCTGGGATACCCTGGATGCCTGCTGCATGGAATGGGTTACAATGGCAATGGAATACTCTTGTCTTAGTTCATCTATCAAATCTTCTATAATGGCAGTGGCAATGGGGTCCAGCGCGGAGCAGGGTTCATCCATCAATATGACTTCAGGACCCACGGCAATGGTGCGTGCAATGCACAACCGCTGCTGCTGCCCCCCTGACAACCCGGTGCCGGGCTGATCCAGTCTGTCTTTTACTTCTTCCCAGAGCCCGGCCCGTTTCAAGGATGTTTCAACCAGTTCATCAGACTGAGCCTTGTTCTGGACAAGGCCATGGATTCTAGGGCCATAGGCAACGTTATCATAAATTGACTTGGGAAAAGGATTGGGTTTTTGAAACACCATTCCAACCTGTGCCCTTAAAGGCACCACATCAACTTGTTTATCATAAATATTTTTACCGTCAAGAAGGATTTTGCCATCTACGCGACACCCTTCAATGGTATCATTCATCCGGTTCAAACTTCTTAAAAAAGTGGACTTACCGCACCCTGAAGGCCCGATCATTGCAATAACTTCATTGCAGCCAATATCAAGGGAAATATTATTAATTGCTTTTTTTTCACCATCATTATAATACACATCAATATTTTCACACCGCATCCTCGGATTTTCCACGGTTGCTTCTCCAACAGTCCGTCGATCATCCTTTGGTACAAGTCCGGATTTCATCTTTTTCACCTTTTCCACCTTTTTCACCTGAGGGTTCCCGGGCATGATTTTATCCATCGCTTCATCATCTGAAATAATCTGTGTGACCATGATCTGTTTGTTTTGTTCAGTCTGTTCAGTCTGTGCAATCTCAATCTGTTCAATCTCAATCTGTGCAATCTGTGTTTCCATTAAGCCTTATTCTCTTTATTTTGTAACATGTTCAAAGGTTTAAATACCGGACGCATATTTCAAGCATCCGGTATTTTTTATATTCACAGACTATAAATCGTCTATTGACAACGGTGTTAAATTTGCAACCGCATTTGAATATTTTTTTCTTTCAGCTTCAGGCATGGGAATCAGTCCTTTGTCTGTCAAATACCCTTCATCACCCCAGGCTTTTTCACTTGTAAATTCCTTGAGATATTCACTGATTCCAGGAATTTTATCCACATGGGCTTTTTTTACATAAAAGAATAACGGACGCGACACAGGATAAGACCCGTCTGCAATGGCATTAAATGTCGGTTGAACACCGTCAATAAAAGACCCTTGAATCTTGTCTGTATTCTGGTCAAGAAAACTGAAACCAAAAATCCCCAAAGCATTGGGATTAGAGTCAAGTTTTTGAACGATCAGGTTATCGTTTTCACCGGCTTCAATATATGCACCGTCTTCACGAACAGTATGACAGACAGATTTATATTTCTTCTTGTCCGTCTTTTTCATTGCCTTGATAAAACCAAACTTTTTTGCTCCGCCTTCCATGGCAAGCTCAACAAATGCATCCCTTGTTCCGGATGTTGGAGGCGGTCCTAAAACTTCAATTTTTGTATTGGGAAGAGAAGAGTTAACATCATTCCAGGTTTTGTATGGATTAGCAATCAATGTGTCACTTCCGTCAGGATTGGGAACTTGCTCTGCAAGGGCAAGAAAAAGATCTTTACGGGTTAATTTTAATGCACCTGCTTTTTTAGAATTGGCAACCACGATGCCGTCATAACCGATCTTGACCTCAATAATAGCAGCAACACCATTTTTACTGGCTTTTTCAAATTCAGATTTTTTAATTCTTCTGGACGAATTGGTAATATCCGGGTGCTGAACGCCGACACCTGCTCCAAACAATTTGTGTCCGCCGCCTGAACCTGTGGATTCAATTTTAGGTGTCTTGTACTTGGTGGATTTGCCAAATTTTTCAGCAACAACAGTTGCAAACGGATAAACCGTTGAAGAGCCGACAATCGAAATATAATCTCTTGAAGAACCGGCCCACACATTACTGATACTAATAACAAACAAGAGGGATAGAGCGGTGAATAACGTTTTTTTCATTTTCATCTCCTAACTGTTCTTAAATGTTCTGGTTGTTTTTTTATAAAAGTCTTGAAAATTAATACAGAGACTTTCAATCTTTGTTGTGGGCAAACCAAGATGAAATATCAGGGTCTGCCCATGGCAGTTATTTAAACTTAAAATCAAGTTTACCATCGTCTTTCAAATTTCTTTCTCAAAACAACTGCCAATGAATTCATGGTAATCAAAAACAACAGCAAAACCATGATTGCAGCAGAAGTTCTTTCTAAAAATGCTCTTTCCGGACTGTCAGCCCATAAAAAGATCTGTACCGGTAAAACAGTTGAAGGATCTGTAACTCCCCCCGGAATATCCACAATAAATGCAACCATGCCGATCATGAGAAGCGGTGCGGTTTCACCAAGGGCCTGAGCCATGCCGATGATGGTTCCGGTCAGCATGCCCGGCAATGCCAGTGGCAAAACATGATGTGTTATCATCTGAGTTTTTGAAGCGCCCACACCCAAAGCTGCTTCTCGTATGGATGGAGGTACGGATTTCAAAGATGCCCTGCCGGCAATAATAATTGTTGGCAAAGTCATCAAGGTCAGAACAAACCCGCCCACCAGGGGTGCAGACCGTGGCAAACCAAAGAAATTAAGAAAAACCGCCAGTCCCAGCAATCCGAAAACAATGGAAGGTACGGCGGCAAGATTGTTGATATTCACTTCAATCAGGTCTGTCCAGCGGTTTGTAGGTGCAAACTCTTCCAAGTAAACAGCAGATGCAACACCAATGGGAAAAGACAGCACCAAGGTGATCAAAAGGGTAAAAAAAGATCCTGTTGCAGCCCCGCAAATACCTGCCAGTTCAGGTTCTCTTGAGTCTCCTGCCGTGAAAAATGTCGTATTAAACTGCTTTCTTATCCTGCCTTGTTGTTCAAATGCATCAATCCAGGATATCTGATTATCTTTCAAACGACGATCAACCTCCGGCCCATCCCTTTTAATATGCCCCTTAAAAAACATATCCACATCATCATCCGCCGGAACCCATACACGCAAGGTTTTGCCGATTATATCAGGATTTTCTTTGACAAGATCCTGCAAATCATATGATGCGCCTGAGCTGACCAGACCATAAAGTTTTTTCTTGTCTTGCCGGGATGTCACTTCAGGAAAAGCGCTTCTAAGGGATGCCTTGACCATCCCATGGAAATCTGATGCCGCCAAATTATTGTTATCAATATATTCCGGATCAATAAAGACTTCTATCTCAATAAAAGTCTGTTGAAACGCCGTATACCCATTGGCAAAGATACTGACAAAAAGCAATGCAAGACAGATCAAACTCAGAACAATGGCCGACAGACCATACAGTTTAAAACGCTTTTCTTTGTTATATCGTTTGCTCAGGCCCTTCTGGACAATATCAATCGACCGTACTGACTCACCTGACTGTGCTGACTTATTTGACCGTACCAATCCAATTGAATCATTGGACACACTTGAATCATTTGAATCATTGTATCCAGTTGACACTTTGGATCTGGACTCTTTGGGTCTGTTTTTTTTATTCATACTGCTCCCTGTATTTTCGAACCACAATCAATGCAATGACATTTAAAATCAGAGTTGTTACAAACAGCATCAAGCCCAAAGCAAATGCAGCAAGAGTTTTAGGGCTGTCAAATTCCTGATCACCAACCAGAAGCGTTACAATTTGCACAGTAACCGTTGTAACGGTTTTCAATGGATTCATCGTTAAATTGGCGGACAAACCCGCTGCCATCACAACAATCATGGTCTCGCCAATGGCTCTGGAAACAGCCAGAAGAACACCGCCGACAATTCCTGGAAGGGCTGCAGGCAAAATAACCTGCCGGATGGTTTCCGACTGTGTGGAACCAAGCCCGTATGCACCGTCCCTCAATGACTGTGGAACAGCATTGATCACGTCATCTGAAAGTGATGAAACAAAGGGAATGATCATAACCCCCATGACAAGGCCTGCTGCCAAGGCACTTTCACTTGATACATCAAGCCCTGCAGCAGCACCGGCATTTCGAATGGCGGGCGCCACCACCAGAGCGGCGAAAAAACCATATACAACAGTGGGTATACCTGCCAGTATTTCCAATAAAGGCTTTGCCACTGCCCTGAATTTTTTATTTGCATATTCCGACAGATAAATCGCAGACATAAGCCCTACAGGTACGGCAACAAACATGGCAATAGCCGAAATTAAAAGCGTGCCTGCAAAAACCGGTATGGCACCAAAAGCACCGGATGATCCCACCTGATCCGAACGGATCGCCATCTGGGGACTCCATTCCAGTCCAAACAAAAATTGCGTAATGGGAATTATTTTAAAAAACCGGATGGCCTCATAAAGAACAGACAAAACAATACCAATGGTGGTAAAAATCGCAATGGTTGAGCAGGCGATCAAAACCCATTTAAGAACCTTTTCCACATGATTTCTGGCTCTTAACTCAGGGGTAATTAATTTTTGAACGTATACAAGCCCTGCAATGGCAATAACAATGGCAATAACGGTGAGTGCAGCATGACTGACAAATTGCAGATGCTGATAATGTTCCGAAGCCTTTTGAATGGCGGGATTGACTTCTATTGAAACAATATTCCCGTTTACCAGGTTTTTGATATCGTTCATGGTCAAAGTTAATTGGTCTTTGGGAAGCGATTTTATTTCAACAGGCAAATGAGACAGAACCATTTGTGCGATTAAAGTCGGTTCAAATGCCAGCCAGAATGAAAAAACCAGCACAGCCGGAATACCACACCAAAGCGCTGTTAAAGCGCCATAATATCCCGGCCTGGAATGCAAAAATTTTGGCCCGCCGCTTTCTTTCACAACGAAAAAAGAGCGTTTTTTACCCAGATAATAGCCTATCATTGAAAGCAGCAATAATGTTATCAGCAAATGTAACGGTGTCAAAACAACCTCTTTTAATTTGTTTAAAATCAAAACTTACTCTGCAAAGATAACTTAAATTTATTAGTTGATTTTTAATAAACGGTTAGAAGATGATTAGAAAAAATAAAAAAGCATAATAGAATCCTGGGCCGGGCCGGATGATCATTTACGGCAGCTAATAATTGTAGAGAGGCATTCTCTATGCTTCCGGATTGAAATAATTTCTTTTTTATCGTATGTGAACATTTGTGAACATTATTTTTACTGTTATCTTAAATTAAACGCAAATGATAAATCAAATATTTGAAGGGACTTGAAATGGGTATTTTAAACGGTTTATTAGGCAATGCAACCGAAGTTAAAGTGGAGGATCTACAAAAAGAACTAAACCCGATATTGGCTGATGGGGAATCTATAGAAATGGCCTATAAAGTACTGAGAGATATGTACGTTTTCACAAACAAAAGATTATTGCTTATTGATAAACAGGGGCTTACAGGGAAAAAGGTCGATTATCACACTATCCCTTATAAATCGATATCACATTTTGCAGTAGAGACAGCCGGGCATTTTGATATGGATGCAGAATTAAAAATTTGGATATCAAGCTCAAAAGATCCCATTATAAAAACATTGAAAAAGGGTACGGATGTTGTTGGAATTCAAAAAGCAATGGCCAATTTTATGTTCAATTAATATCAGGGATTGCAAAAAGGACTCTGCAAAATAAAGCCGTTGTAATTTCGCTCATAATATCAGAAAGTCTTCCAAAGAATATCAGAAATTTAAAATTTTCCTTTAATGCTGTCAAAGGTTTTTAATTATCAATTCTTTTGCCTTGGTTGGTTTTTTACCGACGCTATATAATAATGATATCGGCTGGATTTTAAAATTTTTAAAAACGCTTCTCATATCTGAATTATCATTGATGCTGAGAATAAACTTACCCTTGATACGGGATAGAATGTCAGCCATTTTAATGTAATCATCCAGGATCATATTGTGCTTATAATCGGGGTGGCCATGGTAGGGAGGGTCACAATAGAAAAATGTGTCCGGCCGGTCATACCGTTTGATCAGTTCCTGCCATTTCAGGTTTTCAATCCGGACGTGTGCCAGGCGAAGGTGAACCATTGACATTTCCTCTTCAAGTCTGAGCAGGTTTATCCTGGGAACGGTCCTGTCAATCTGGACACCGTATGTCCGACCTTTGACTTTCCCGCCAAAGGCAAGACGCTGGACATAATAATACCGGGCAGCTTTTTGAATATCTGTTAACCCTCGTACTTCCAATTGATCTTTCCAATCCTGGAACCATTCCCGGGAAGTCAGGAGCCATTTGAACTGTTTTAAAAATTCTTCCAAATGATTCTGGACAACCCGGTAAAAGGTTATCAGATCATTGATGACCTCCACTTTTGAAGATGGTTTTTTGAAGAAAACCCAGGCGGCTCCTGAGAAAACTTCACAGTATGTTTTATGTTCGGGGATCATAGATATTATCTGTTTTGCCAGTTTTGATTTGCCACCGATATAAGCCAGAGGACTTTTCATAATCAGGATTCTCCTTGTGTAAATTCGCTCAACTTGGTATCTCCCCCTGCTTCAAAGACTTGTGCAAAGGGACTCATAGTCCTTAAAAAAGTTAATCGGTTAAAAACTCCCAGGTATCCCCATTCTTAGAAATACTTGTCACAGGGACCCACTGCCCGCTGATATATTTCCAGCAGTCTTCAAAGACTTTTTGCTCAGAATTGATAAGGATTTTGTTTTCGTATGTTGCTGTTTCTGTAGCTCCCCATGTTATTAATTCGTTCCGCAGGGCATAATTACTGGCCTTTATCCAGGCTGCAGAACGAATTGTATTTGATATTTTTGTACTTGCTATTAAGTTGTTAAAATAGTTTGTTGGAGAATCGTTGTTATAATTTCGCCCTATTTCAAGAGATTGTGAATTTAATAACGTCCCAAGGCCCGATGCAGTGCCGTCATCTAAAAAAATTCCATCAGCATACCCTTGAACTTTTCCAAGTCCACCATCCATCGTAACAGCTATATAATGCCATGCATTGTCAATTAAATTTGTTGAAAAACTATCAAAAGCTTCCAACCTGGTCGTTCCATCACTAAAAATAGCCTGTAAATATGGGGCCGAATCCCTGAGATACAAAGCATAACCAGGTTCCGAAGTTCCTGTATGCGTTGCTTTTTTTTGTATGAGAGAGTCAGCAAGCGATGTTTTAAAGAACATTTCTATAGTAAAATCATCATCGGTTCCGAAATCTAAAATATTTCCAAGATCGATATAGTCATCTATCCCATCAGAACTTAAAGCTTTTCCAATTAAACCGTCTACAAGATTATTAAAATCCATGTCGCCATATGGTGTTCCGTGATTTGCGTTTGAAGTAGAATCTAATATACAGCTGGTTCCACCTGATGGGTCCTGGGCCATTCCAAGTCGAACTTTAGCCACACTGTCCCAGACCGCTTGTGCTGGTGTCTCCGTAGTATCCCCTATATATGCCGTATTATCCTCCTGATTTGGATCATAATAAAAATACAGAAAAGAATCTTCAGTGCTTGATAATTCCAGGTCGGATTTTGAAACATGGATGACAGCTTTTTTATTAGTTGAATCCCAATGCTCAATCTCACCGTATATCTGGGTTGTGCCATCAGATTTGGTAATGGCTATTTTTTTTCTGTTGGGATGGGTGTTACCTGGCCAGACTACCGTGCCGGAGTTGATTGTAAAATTATCAAAATTCGCTGATACAGTCTCTTCATCAGTCCAAACAGCTAAATCTATGTATCCTGTATCTGTTGAAAACCCTGTTCTTGTATGCAATAGTGTCCAAGATCCAGTACTTCCATCGTCGTAGTACAGATTGATAGTACTACCAGCTCTTACCACTCTTAAACGCCCATATGAATTAGAGCGGGTATCATGATCATCATCTGCTGTTCCAGAAACGGTCGAGTATGCAAACCAACCGTCAGATAGGGATTGGTTCAGTAAACCTTTCACATACATTTTATTATCAGAATCAACCTTAAAAAGAATTTCACAACCAGCATCCGCTGAAGTGGCTACAATATTTGATACGTCTACTTGAACATCAAAATCCCCTGGAAAAACAGGTATAGATTTTACATATGCATACTTTGATGTAGATATAGTTGGTATTTGAATATTTAATTTATTTGAATTTATCTCACAATTACTATTATCTGTGTTATTAACAGTCCATAAGTCGGAGTTTGGAGAATCCCCATCGGTTCCGGTGAAGTCATCCCCGGTAAAACTATATTCCAAGTCATCAAAAATTTCAGTATCATCAACAACAAGAGGGATTGGGAAATGAGTTAAATCCTCATCTATCTTTGTATAATCAACCGTAAGTTTTTTCCGTTTTGCCCATGTACCGAGCATATCAGCCATTATGTTTTTCCCTTAATTCAATTTGTATATTTTATAAAGATATCACCTTCGACCGGCAGCAGACCGGTATGGTAAGATGGATCGTCGGTATAGGCATATCCTTCTATAATAACCGGCTCGTCCATGACACTTAAACTTTCATCACAAAGCAGAAGATCCAGTGGTTTTGACCCCACCAATCCAGCATCGGCAATGTCGCCACTGGGTTCTATGGCAATGTAGTTCAGAGTACCGGTTGCAATTTCTGTGAATCCAGACAATGTTGATTCATAACTTTCTAACGTGCAAGATATATTGGAGACAGGCGGCTCTGCCGGCCAGTGATAATCATAATAATCAGAAGCAATATAATCATCATCCCAGTACCAGACCGCTCTAACCTGAACATCCGTAATTGCCGTTCCGCTTGTTACGGAAATATCAGCGCTTGTTTTGTTTTCATCAACCCAGTAAGTATCGTCCCCTGTCCAATCGCTCCAAGCCCCTCCCGTTTTGTATCGAATTTGCAGAATAACCAAAATCGAATGTCGTATTGTCCACTGGTTCCAATACTGTTCATAAAATCCGGACAATGAGACAAAGGCTTTCACGGATTCCGTGCTTGCTTCAGAAATGGAATATTCAGCAGGCGTGGCGTAAAAAACTGATGAGTGTTCTGTTGTATCTGTCGTTGCTGAATATCCTATGTTTTGCCCGCCTGCGCCGTCGGACAAAATCAACTGGGCAACAGCATTAAAGGCCCATACGCCCGTGGAAACTTCATAAGAAACCGGATTGGGGCACTCTATTTGCTGGTCATAATCACTGTGAGCATTAACATATGTTTTGATCGTTCTCGGGCTGACATGGATGATCGGCTGCTTAGCCCAGTACCCTGGCAGTGTAACGGTTACACCGCTCTCACAATACCCATATTCGATTCTTTTTAAACTCTTGACCGGCTGATGCCCTATGGTTGCGTTGAAATATCTGTAGGTGATAATCCCATTTGATGAGATCTGAACAAAATCCGAAACTCCATCCATATTTCCAATGGTGATACAAGACCCGGCCCAAACCTTTCCACCGTCTATGGTCGTGGTATCCGTTGATGGATTCCATCCGCTGATGGTAAGTGCTATGCCGTCCCAGGTCAATTTGTCGCCAAGGTTAAAAGAATTGTTATTTAAGTTGATAGACATACTGCCGTCGGCATTTTGAATCAACCCGGTTGTCAATGTTCCCATGTTTGCGGTGATCGCGGAAAGTGCTTCAACCGCCATTTTGGTTGCATCAACCGATTCGGCAGCCAGGTGATCCGTTCCGATCTCACCGGCATTGATGTGGGCTGCTAAAATAGCATTGGCAGCAATGCTTTCTGCCAAAACGGCACCGGCCGCAATCTCGTTGGCAGTCACGGCATTTGCAGCCAATTTCGGTGTTTCAATGGCATTGTCGGCAATCATGGTGGTTGTGATGGCTTGTTCCGGGACGTCGATATCTTCCCACAATACCCCGGGTGCGTCGGCACTGGCACTATCGGAAAAATCGCTTTCGTTGCCGGATGTATCCACGGCTTTGATCCAGTAATAATAAGTAGCCGAATCCGGAGGGGTGTCCGTGAACATGGCAACCGTTGAAATATAAGATTTTACAGCTGTTGCAAGCTCCTCTGCCGTGGCTGAATCATCACTTGTATTTCTATATATAACAAAATGATCCAGATCGTTTTCCGCACCATGTTCCCAACGCAAAATGATGCTTGACCACGTTCCGAGTGCCGACAATCCGGTGGGTACCGACGGAGGCTCTTCATCCTTGCAGGTTGTGTGCAAAACAACAGCAGACCATGCCGTTTCATTGCCCGAAACATCAACTGCCCTGACTATTATGGCATATTGCGTGTTCGCAAGGACATTTTCCCAGGTATACGTCCTGTCGGTGGTGCCGTACTCGGCTTTGGCACCGGTTGCCATATTTTCCACCTGCAACTCATAATGGTGGAAATCATCGGATATTTCAGCGTCCGCGTTCCAGGTAGCTATCATAACAATCATGTCTGTACCATCCGGACCAATGGTAGACGAGCTTGTCACTTGTAGTGCCCCTGGAACGGCAAGTTTGCAGTCACTGGTATCAATGGCCACTACGCATACATCTTCGTTTTCAGATTCAATCCCGGAAGTATCAAAGGCTTTGATTCGATAAGTCCGGGATTCTGACACACCCTCATCAATATAAATACTGACCGTATTGTCACTTGTTCTGGCCACTTTCAGGTCGTTTTCCATCGACGAAGTGGTTTTTATAAAAATATCACCCTCTTGGGGTGTGATACCGGATATTTCGGAGGGATCATCAATGCCATAACATCCTTGAACAAAAACTTCCTCATCGATAATTCCAAGAGATTCATTACAAAGATTCAATGTGAGTTCGCATGAACTGGTAACAACCCATTCAGGCCCCTGCCGAATTTCATAATAATCCAAATCAATGTCGTTGACATGGGACCAGGAAAAATGAATTGCCCGGTGCAGGGCATCCCATTGCCCGACAAAACCGGTTACGTCCGACGGCGGTGCAAGTTTGCCCTGGATAGTGATTTCGGCAGTGTTATTGCCTGTATCAACGGGGCCTTCACCAGACACAACAACATAAACCCGATATGTGTTGCCGATAACAAGGGACGTATCAATGGTATAGTTGTTAACGTAAACATCTGCCAATTTTTTAGGGGATGTTCCGGCGGTTACATCCTCATACCAAATCGCCCAGTTACCTCCGGTGTTAGAATGACTACTGTGCCAGGAAACCTGAACATTTGATTCGTAACTGCCATCAGTGGCATATGCCAGGAATTCATACAATAAAACCTGTATGGCTTCCTGTTTCGGGTTTTCCCATGGCGGTTCCTCGATTACGCCGCCTGTTTCAGTATAAATTTCACTAATATATTCAAGGCCCGTCATTGTCCTGGTAAAATCATCCTTCCGGTCAATGGAAACAATCCTGTAAGGCTTCTTATAGGTGTCCGCCGTGCCGAAGACAAAAACCGCCTGATCATCCGGCACCGTTGTCCATGCCGACGTCAAGCTCAACGTGTCGGTTGTACCGGCTGCATTGTTGACAATCTTTTCGATATACTCTTCCTGGCCTGATGCATTTACCAGCCGGACAAGTATACGGTAAGCAATACCGGTCTTGATCTCCACTTCCTGATCAAGCTTGACATAAGGAGATCCGGCACCGTCGTCATTGTCGGCACTTATAATTCTGCCGCTGGTGTTTGAGTTTTCAAAATTCAAAATCTCATGCTGGAACAAAAACACGTCCCCGATGACACAGCCGAATGAATCCACAAACGCGTCAAAGGTGATGGTACGGACCAGATATTTGTTCGAATTGATCCGGAATACGCCTTCCCGAACTGCCTGAGCCTGGGGAATGGCTGCTTCAATTGTAACACTGGTCTTCTGGGCTACGTCATCACCGTTGATATAACTGTCAGAATATACCGTTACAATCTGTGTGGTGTAGTCCCGGTCAGGGTCTGTGTACTGGATTTCGATAGCATCGGCCCGGTCCTTTTTAGGCAGATACTGAATGGAAAAGCTGCCTTCAATGATATTGCCCATGGTGAACAAATGGGATTCAATATCATCCTCTTTGTCCACAAAAACGCCATAATAAGAGCCGCGGCGAATGATGACGGCATGCCCCATCCTGGCAACCTTCTGTATCTGCTCCCAAAAATTGCCTTCATATATAATGGTGTTGACAATGAACCGGTATTCATCATCAACCGCCTCACTGCAATAATCCGACCAGGCCTTGAAGTCATCCCAGATCAATCTGTCTTTATCAATACCAGCATATTCAACCAAAAGATAATAACAGATCCATGCCGGGTCCGTTGCCCGTTTGTATCCCCACGTCTCGTTGTCCTCATCGTAGATATATAGCATCGACCTGGTGGCAAGACAGGAGAAGGTGGGCACCGATCCCGACAGCTGGTCCGTGGCCAGTGCCTGCACCGCATACTTTGCAAGCCCGGGATATGACAATTCATATTTGATGATCTCCTGGAGGCAGGTAAAATAGATATCCGAATTACCCCGGTAACTGTCAACACTTTCGTTGGTCCTGGTGATGCGGACCTCGTATTGACCGGGCGTCAAATCATCAATGGTGATAATGGACCGCTGTGTTTCCGTTGTGGCTCCGGACATGGTTTCCGTTGAATACACAATATATTCCGTGTCATCAATGGCTTTATATTCAACCGTGAAGGTTGCGGACCTGGAATCAAATCCGCCGCTGTCATTGCTGTAATAAAGACCGCTTGGAGCCGTGATAATGATGTTCAGTTTTTCAACGGCGGTACCGTCGGTCTGCTGGGTGACCTGGACGTCTTTAACCAATTTAATGCCCACATCATTTTGCCCAACGATTTCCGAAAATCCGGGAATGGGTTCATCCGTCAGGGCGCCGATTCTGTCCGTATAAACAGTGACATCTTTATAATAAATATATGGCTGATCGCTGATCCTTACATCAGTTATACTATCCACTTCATGGTCGCATATCCCCATGAGGACGTTCAGGGTTTCCTTATCTCCGTCAAAGGTAACAAACTGATTTATGATCTGGCCGTAAACCTTGTTTGTGCCGAACAGGTACGGGATATTGACGCCTTCCGCCGTGGTTTGTTGGGGATTCCCCCAGGTATAATGAGTCGTGGATGATGAATCTGAAGAAGATACCGGATCTGGTCCAAGGGCGGAGGCAAGTTTTTGCATACCATACCCGATGGCGACCATGGCCCCGATATACGTTGCTCCATAAACAAGCGCTGTACCGTATGCTCCCGCATTTGCCAAAACGGAAAGCGTACCGAAAAAACCGGCATTGGTTGATATACCGGCCACAGCAGCCGCAACAACACCGGCCACGGTTGCTTTTGTTTTCGCGCATACGGAAATAATATCCCCGTCAAAAACGTGAACTTCATGGTGCGGCCGGGAAACAACTTTTCCATTGAGCGCAACAACAAATTCAATTCTGTCATCATGCAACGGCAAATCAGCCAGGTATTGATGCAGGCTGCCACCCGGTATGAAATCAAGGATCTCTTTCTTATTGATTTCCGGCTGAAGCGGATTGGGTATTTTAGTGAGTGTTACCGGCATAACGATAATATCCTATAATTTTACTTTTCCAGTCGGACAACCTGTCAATCACTACGTTCCTGTTCTGGGTGACATGGATAAACCGCCGGTTTCCAATATACACGCCGATGTGATCCGCAAACTCCGGGTGGGTGGATTGAATAATCAATCCGGTGGGTGTCTCAAGGCTGGATACGGGTTCCCAGTATTTTTCAAGATGATTGTTTATTTCTTTTTGGGATGCCTGCTTGCAGGCGCAGACAGCTATATTGGTCCTGGGGATGTCGATCCCATACCGCCGGAATACTTCCACGGCCAGGCCGTAGCAGGAATACCCGTTCGGCCCGTACCCGTCCTCACAAAAAGGCTTGCCGATCAAATCACTGAAATCAATCATGCCATAAACCCCACACTGCCAACGCCCGGGAACCCGCCGAACCGGGCCTGGTTCCCCAGGGCCTTGCAGGCTGCAAAAGTCCTGTCGCAGGTTTCACTGCCGGTGATGACATACCCGCACCGGGAACCGCCAAACTCTTTATACCGGCAATGATTTTTCAGATACCGCTCCTTGGGACAGCGCCGGTCCAACAGGTTTTCAGCGCCAAGATTTATGGTTACCTGCCCGGAATGGCTGATGGAACACCCGATAATTTCCATAGCCAATGAAATTTTTGGAACGGTTTCTTCCAGGTATTTTGAATCCACAACCCTTATAACCACCTGGGACCCGACCCCGCCGTCATAGGTTTCAATGTGCGGGATAATCTGCCGGGTGATGTCAACAAAGGTCAATGTCACGGACGGGATCTCGGCATCCTTTGTCTCTTTGATGCCGGAAATGGAAAACAAAGCCGGATACCAGGTGTAAGAATTCCAGGAGATTGTTTCGTTATTCAGGCACACCCGGACCGGATCTTCCGATTCATAGGTAATCTCAAGCAGCAATAATTCAATGTTGTCCGATGACAGCTTATTTTTTTCGATAATCTGGTTGCTGGACAGGTCAATGGGCATGTTACATTTCTTTCAATTTTAAAGTTAACAGCCAGCGGTTTTTGGCTTTGTATTTAAAATTCAACTTATCTTCCTGGAAACACACCGTGTAATCAATGCCGGTTTCAGGGTGAGTGAAGATAAACGACTGACCGTAATAGGTGTTGAAAAACGACTGCAGTGTATTTTTGTCCGCCGACGTCATCAATTTCCAATCCAGGATAAACTCTTTTTTAACAGCAGTACCCCGGCCCCGGATCATGGTGTACCCGGCCGAAGATGTCTCCATCAGGCGATTGCCGATGTCTGCTTCCGTAAACCCGGAACAAACCGCTATGTCTGGAAAATTCGCCATTATGAAATCATCCCCTTTAAGCTGGTTCTGAAGTTGCCTTTATTATTTGCCGCATAGTCCAGGACAATGCCGATTACCCATTTTTCCCCGTCCCATTGCGGTGGTTTCTCCTGGGTGGCCTGAACTGCCTGGCCGTTGTTTGTAATATTGATTTCCACATTCGGGGCTGCACCGGCAGATGATTCAACACCGAGATTGCCGGAGGGCATCCGGGTTAACGGCATGATGGCTTCCGGTCCCGCTTCTCCAAATAATGCCCCGCCGGTAGCGTATGCCTGTATACGAGTGTTTGGTGCCAGGGTGGGCTGATCAATGACCTGGTTGCTGTATTGGCTGATGCTGGCCCCAGTAACCACGCCGCCTTGGGCAAACCCAAACAAACTGCCAACGCCGGATGCCAATAAACTGGATGCCCCCGCCGCAAGGGGAGCCGTGATATTCTGTTGAATGGAAATCCGGATTAGATCACTGATAATTGATTCCGCCAGGTCGGAAAAATCAGCCTTGCCGGTCATCACAAAGTCTGTCAGGGCGTCGGTCATGCCGGAGAACATGTCCCGGGTCATTGTCTCTCCTGCCTCCGCCCAGGTCGCCATGTCCTCTTGAAAACCGTCAAGACCCAATTTTACCCCGGCAAAGAAATCGTCACTGTCCAAAATCTGCTGTTCTTTCAGTTCCCGATGTCTTTCTGTGAACCATCTTTCAACCAGTTCAGACTTAATTCCCATCTTTTCATATTCTTCAGCCTGTGCCTCAAGCAGTCCTTTCTGATAATCATAATTTTCCCGGCCCTTAAGCCCGATATCCGCATACATTGAATCCATGGCAGAGGCTATGTTGGCGGCGGCGTTTTTCCGGGCTCTTTCTTCTTTTGAAATAGACTCTATCGCCTTATCAGTTGCGGCGTCCACGAGTTGATTGATTTCCGCCTGCATTACCGCCACAATTTCGGATTTTGCTTTCTCAGAAGCCTTGTATCGATCAAGAGCGTCCTGCTTGAGTTGGATCTGATATTCAAAGGAAGACTCAATTATTTTTCGTGCTTCTTCTTCGTACTCTTTTACCCATTTCGGGATTTCAGTTAAAAGGCCGTTACTTTTTTTGTTATACAGATCAAAGCCTTGTGTCATCTCGTTAATAGTTTTGGTGACGACTCCAGTATATTTTTCAATACCTTCTGTTGTCTCATTAATTGATTTGGTTACCATGCCCGTAATGCCCAGCACATCTTGAAAATGTTTTAATGCCGCCGGATCAATCTCATCATTGAAGCCGAGAGCATCTTTTATGCTTTCAAAAAGTTTATCCCTTGCTTCCAGTCCTTTTTTTTGTTTTTCCCAAAGATCATCAAGGCTGTTGCCGGTATATTCCAACAAATTATTGATTACGGTTAACGCAAAAATAGTTTTTCCTGCGGCCCCACCAAGCAAGGCGGTTCCTACTAATCCCATTCCGGCCGGTCCTTTGATGTCGTCCGGGACGGCATCATAAATATCTTTTATTTTTTTTACGGAGTCCCGGATATTCCCCAGGTACTCCGGAACTTTTTGTGCAATCAGATCCTTGTTTTGTTTGACCCATGCGGCAGTTAAAGCGGTTAATTGTTTGATGTCCGGAGCCAATTGTGCGACGGCAGTCTGGAAATTTATTGAAACAACAGTCACCAGCTGATCCATCTGTCTTTCGGCTTCAATGCTTTGCCGGATCAAATCCTCATCCATGACTACCCCCAGGGCGTGAGCCTCTTTTGTCAATCCATCCAGCGCATCCGCCCCGGCATCGATCATGGCAACGAATTGCTCCCCGCCGGTACCGCCGAAAATCTCGTCGGCAATCCGTATTTGAGCCGCCGTATCCAGATCCTCCATGCGGCGAATAATTTCCTTCAAAAGCCCGGGTGAATCTTTAAGCCGCTCATTAAGCTCTTCCTGGCTGAACCCAAGCCGTTCAAAACTTTCCTGTGCAGACCCGGCACCCGTTTGAACATACTCATCCGTGCGCAGGTTTAATTCTTTCATCCCGTCCGTCAATGCGTCCTGGGTTATGGAATGCTGCCCTGCGGCAAAGGCAAGCTCTTGATAGGCCGTGGTGGAAAGCCCTGCTATTTTGGCATTCTTTTCAAGCTCCGTTGAGGCATTCAGTGATGAATTCACCAACAATCCCAGTCCCGTTGTGCCTGCTAAAGTAAAAACAGCTGTTCCCATTTTCAACATGGCTGCAGTGGAGTCCTTTATCCCGCCAGTCATCTTCCGGGTGCTGCCGTCTATATCAGAAAAGGCTTTGCTGCCTTTTTTGCCCGTCTTTTCAGCTTCTGTTCCCACCTGCCGGATGGACTTAACAACTCCCTTATCGTTGATTTTTAACGCTATTTGAATGGTGCCGGTGTTAGACATTCGTTAACTCTCCCCAGGTCCAGCCATTCGTTATAAGTGAGCATTTCCGAATCAAGGGGGAACCCTGCAATGGATAATTTCTTGACCGCCAGAAGCTTTCTGGTGTAAGGATGAATCTCCCACTCTTGAATTTTCGGGCAGTTTGCACAAGCCCATTCAAGCTCCGGTTCATCATGTTCTTCCTTGCACGTTGCCAGGTCTTTTTCACTGCAGATATTCCCCTTTGATATTGCTTCAAGATCATGCTCCAGAATCAGTTTGGGTCGCTATCTTCCTGTTCTTCTCCGGGCAGGTCTTCACTATCGTCTGTGTCAGCAGTCTGTTCAAATGCATGAATGGCAAGACGTTCAACCAGGTCGGCATTGTGTTTGCAAAACCATTCTTTCCAGTCCTGCCTGAAATTGGATGATCCGGACTTTGATGAAATCACGACAACTTTGCCGTCTTTTTCTTCCCCGAAATCACCTTCCCGCCATCCTTCCAGAATATCCCTGCCGTGTTTTTGTCGGCATTCCCCCGTGCAATTGACAATTTTGTTTCTGATCCGTTTTGTCATCCCGTTTGTGTATTTGGCCTGCTCTTTTGCTGTCGGAGTCCGGAAATACAATTCCAGGGTTGAATCAGAGATATTGTCGTGCAGTCTTAGTGTATTGGGTTTGTTTGTGGTAATTCTCATTCATATTCTCCTGAATTATTAGGTTTAAATCAGTTTGCATAATACTGGGCCAGGTTCTTGACCTTCACGATCACAGACCCATAGGTGTCATCTTCCAGCACGGTCATGTCGCCTTTTTCCGCCAGGCGCTTGCCGTTGGCCGTAACCGGTGTCTTTAACACGCCCAGCCGGGGAAATATGATTTCAACCCCGTACTTATGGCCGGTGTCAAACTCGGCACCTTCGGCCAGGATGGAGGCACCGAAATATTCGTCGGTGTTCATGTAATTCCGGATAATGTAATCCCTGAATTCACGGTCAAGAGCCAGGGTCTGATCCCGGCCATCCCGGAAATACTGGGAGGCATAAGACCCGCCTCCGCCCGGAACAAACTCTACATTGCCGTTGTTGGACAACCGGTGTTCAATTCCATTGATCTCCGCGCCCAGCTCCCGGCCGCCCTGGAATGCAGACCCGTCATACTTGCCCCCAATCTTGAAGGTCAGTTCAGATACCCGCAAGGGCGTTTCGGATACCCGGGCCGGGAAGGTCATCCAGGCCGTTTCAGCCGGGGCATACAGCACTTTATAGGTCTTGTCATCCGTTCCAGCGCCCAGGGCCGTGATGGTAATCTCGGCCGGGGTGGCGGAAGATACCGCAGAAAAAGCCACCTCTTCCCATACCCCTGCGGAGGTCTCCACCCTGATCCGGTGGATGGCGTCCAAACGTTCCTGGGCCGTTGATCCGGCTACGGCATTGGCCGCAAGGGTCAGGGTGGTAACATTTTCCGCCGCCGTGATGCTTTCCTCTTCAATGGATGTGTCATATTTGCCCGTGGCCACGATATCCCCGACAACCTTGCACCAGTCATCCCGGGCAAAGGTGGAAGTCACGCCGTTGACAAACAGAGAACTAAACCGCTCTTTGGCAATGGTCTTGCCCAGGCGCTGTCCCCCGGTAAAAGAAGGCAGGGACCGGGCGGTTTCCAGATCCCCGTCCAGGGGAGTGATGGTTTTCAGGTATCCGGTTCCGGCTGCCGTTGATGCGATAGTGCCCAGGGCATAGGCATAGAGCAGGGCAAAATGCTGGGGCTGGGCCTTGGGAAAGTTCAGGGAGAGGCTGGCTGTCTGCCCCAGATTATATATGGTATCCGCCTCTTCTTTGCCGGTCAATTCATCCTTATTGGACTCCCGCCGGGGATCAAGGGTAATGATATCCCCCACCGATGCCAGCAAAGAAAGATCCAGTGTCTGGGCCGTATTGATGGCCGTCTCTTTTGCATAGGCGGATACCGCAATGATATTGTGGTTTGCTCTGATGGACCGCATTATTTCTTCTCCTTTGTCGTTTTCAGCTCTTTGCTTTTAACCAGCGCCGCTGTCGGGACAGATACCTTTTCAAACCGGTGTTCCTCACCTTTGGGAAGGGTTTCATATTCCTGGCCCCGCTCGTATGTCCGGCCCGCATCCGGGCCGTCAACAACCTGGAACGTTTCCTGGCCTTTTTTGAGTTTAAAGGTCATCGTTCACTCCTTCTTTCATATTTATAGATTATAATTTTACGCTGTAGTCCATCTCCCGGCTTTCCAAACATTTCGCTTTCTTTTTCATTTTCGCAGAATGCCGCCTCCATACCTTCAATACCCAAAAGATTTTTATCAAGGATCTCGTGCAGATCCTCAACAAATTCAAGGATGCCTTTGAAACCAGACCCGCCCATGATGCTCTGTTCTCCCGGATACATTTTTACATATGGGATGAGGCTCACATGTTGTTTTTTATCCAGTTCTTCACCACCGGCAAGTTCATGCCGTTTAACAGTACCGTCTTTAATCCCGATAGCCGGAAATTGTGTTCCGCCCGGAATAAGATTTGCGTGGGGAGTGATGAAAATATCCACGTCTCTGATATTATTCAGGCGACTTTGAAGTTCTGTTTGAATCTTGTCTAATAACTCTTTCAAAATCCCTCCATATTATCCATGCTGAATCTTCTGTCGTCTGATGATTTACTGGACGACGGTCCGCCATCGTCAATTTCCAAAGGAGTATCTCCCCCCAGATCGACAATACCTTTTGCCACATTTTTCAGATACGCAACCGCCCTGGTGTATCGGTCTTCACAATCGTCAGGCGCTGCGTTTCTTAGGGACCAGACATTGTAAACAGCGATATCCTTGCACATTTTGGAAATCATGGAAGGGACCGGAGGCTGAAACGGCACTGTGTGCCGTTTGGCACAATAACTGTCGATTTCAGCCTCAGCTTCGGTAATGGCAGTATCAATCTTGCTGTAATCAGGAATACCAGTTCCGGAGTCATCGGTAAGCCGTATTAGTTCGGCCTCGCTGATTTTGCCCTGAATATCTTCTCGGGTGCAATACGCCATGGTTATTTAACCTTTTCAGCCCTTTTCTTTTTCAGGAGCCGGTCAGCTTGTTTATTATCGGTCATGAATGTTTCACCTGGGGCGATTTTTTCACCATCATGAAGTATTGGCTCTACAGCCACCAGTTTAATGTCTTTTTTCTCTTTGGGATCTGCCATAACGGCCTCCATTTTCATGTACGGTTATTCATTAATTGATCAGGTTAGATGTTTTTAACCCTGATAATATCTCCATCTGCACTGGCAGCATCCAGGGCGGCTCCATTAACGACCCCGGCTGATTGTGTGATTGCCTTGCCGTTTGCATCAGATTCAACATCATCGCCTTTGGCTATGGCAGCACCGGCTTCAACCAGGACGATACCCAGGGCAAGGGGGCATTCCTCACCAATCTCAGCCCCACCGGCATGACTTGCTGCAAGAGCTTTTTCACCAGCGGCACAAGGGTTTCCGTCATAATCGACAAACCGCTGTGTCGCTATTGCTGAAACGGCTGTGATTCCGAATGTCATTGAGTGTATTGCTGTTTTCATGGCATAACCTCATATTTGAATTTAAGTTTATTCCGATCGCCTTACCGCTTAACCGTTGGTATCACTGATCAGGTATCCGGCATCCGCTCCCACAACTTTGACCACAAAGTTATCGGTATCGCGGACGAGTTCTAATTTTTTACCCTCTTCATACCGGTCAACAAAAGGATAGCCTGTCCGTCGCAGGGTGTATCCGAAACTGGGTTCATGCCAGTCTCTGTCCATGCCGGATTGTTTTTTCGGCACATAAGCCAGGGTAATGTTATCGGACCAGACATCATGGAACGTTCCGTCATCATCTGCATAAACAGCCTTGCCGATTTTAAGAGTTTCAATATCGAAGATCTGCTTCAGCAATTCCACAGTGAGCACACCTTTCATGGAATATTTAATTTTTTCTATAAGCTTTGGATGCTCTTTTAACGTTTTGAAGGTTACTGCACCCATGGTCATGGTGTTGGGATATTTTCCTGTTTTGGCCCGAATCGCTTCTTTCCCTGCATCAACGACAGCAACAGGATCTGAATTGGTGTAATCCGTAAACTGGCTGGTCCCTGACAGAACGACCTTGTTACTGGCCCCGTACGTGGCAACATTCTGCGCAAGGGCTGCAGCTTGATACTCCCGCTGCAAAAGAAGAATGTTTTGTACCGTCACTGTTCCGTGTTTCTGGGTGTTGAACAGAGCTTCGTTTTTTTCCCTGTAATCAATGGGATATTCGATATCATTTTCTTTAGTGGTAAAATCAACCCAGTTTAAAGCTTCCGGGTCCATCCGGTTGCTTTTTCCCCTTAAGGCGCGTTCAGTGTTGTAAAGCTTAAATGCTTCCTTCCCAAATTCCGGGTACTGGCCCGCCTCTTTTGGCACCAGAACAACCGGAAAAAGAGCCGCTGCGATCAGTTCTGCATTTGAGTATCCCCTGGCAAGCGTCGTTAATACCGGGTCAACCCCTCTTAAATTTGTTAATCGTCCCATGATGTTCTCCTGTAAATATGGTTAATTAAAATTAATTTTCATCTGTATGCCAGTTTATCTATGACACTCTGTCAGCCGCCTCGGCATAGGAAATGTTTTCTTTTGCAGCCAGGGCTTTTATTTTTTTGTGAAGCTCAAGCCGGTCTTCATCTTCACATTCTGCAAATTCCGCTTCCACATTCGGCAGATCTTCTCTTGTGGCAATTTCCTTGAATTCAACAAGTTTGGGCACCTGATTTTCAAAGAAATCTTTCAGCCATTCTAAAGGCGTTTGTTTCTGGTTTTCAGAAAATTCAATGGGCTCAGATCCTGCCAAAGACTCCATAAACTGTTTTAAGCCGGAATCTATCCATGCAGGGGCAATTTTCCCCTCCTTTACCATTGTGTCGCAAAACGCCTGAACGCTTTCGAGATCGTTCGAGAGTTGCTTTTCTCGCCGTTTTTCTTCAAACTCTGAATTCACCTTGTCACGTTCTTCCTTTTTTGCATCCTCAACCGCTTTTTTGACTTGTTCCTCACTGAATGTTGCCATGTCTTTTTTTTCTCCTGGTTTTAAACCGTCTGAAAATGATTCATCAGGTTCTGTTATTGGTTCTTTAATATCTTCAATTGCCCATTGAGAAAGCACCTTGTTTGCTTCATCTATGCCGAACTTTTCAATAATAAATTCTCTTATATTGTTCAGCAGACGTCCGATGCTGTTGATTTTCCAGGACTCCTCAAATTCAAAAGTGACCTGGTCGTCTTCGTTAAACCCGATGTCGGCAAGTCCTTTAACAGCCGGCGGTGCTGCACCTAAAAACCCCACATGCCGTAATCTGCCATCTGGATAAAAGGATGCGGAACGTTTTTTAAAAAGACCTTTTTTAACCATTTCTTCAAACTCCGGAACCACTTGTTTGAATTTGGCCATAAGGACTTTAGTTCCGTTAACAACCTCCTCCTTAAGACCTTCCACCCATGCAAATGCCGGGGCATTCTCTTTAGGATGTCCGATAACCGCAGGGGGTTCATGGTCATTTGCATTAAAGGAAGCAAGGGCTTTTTCAATCAACTTGTCTCCATCATGAGGCGTGCCGCTGCTGTCTGTCTGTTTGCCGCCCTTAAAAATTTCTATGTACTCCTCAAATCCTTTGAACTTCATACTCACACCTCTAAAATAAATTCATTTAAAGCCGCATTAATTTCTTCCCAGTCTTCATCCAGAATCATCATGAATGGCCGGGCTGGTATCTCTACCTTGTGTCCCTTGCATGCCATGCCGCCAAAATGATGAATGGCGGCATAGGGTTTGTTTGCGACAAATACAACCTTATCCGGCATAGCATCATATGAAATAGAGCTGATAAGGCCACCTCTGGTCCCGGATACCACAAGGATCTGACCGGGCCATTTGCCTTTTTTCTTTCTTTGCTTTTTGGTGCTGTCTGCAAGATCCTGCCAGGCTTCAGGACGTCCCCCCTCTTCAAAATTTCGCAAAATGGAAGTCTGAATGATGTCCCCGATAATCTCAGTGGCAGGCTGTAGATTTCCGAATTTGGCAATATACCTTTTGAAAAGCCCCTGAAGGTCACTGTCGTCATAAATGTAATAGGGTTCATGTTCAGGCATAATCAGCCCCCAATTCTTTTTTGAGTTTTGCAGCAAGGTCTTTGCCGTACTTGGAAAAATCGGGTTTCCATACTTCCCGGGCAGGATTCTTTGCCCAGCCTGGATCAGGCATTAAATTTCTGGCCGGCATCTCAGCACCGGTAACAGGGTCAACTGGTGCATAAAGAAGCCCTGTGGGATCTTGCGTTTCAACTTTCCAGCCGTTGCGGTCCAGTTCCCGTTGAGAAACCGATACAACAGTACACCTGCAGTTGTATCCGTTGGGCGGATACCAGATGAGCCAAAAATCATGATCATGGGGAAATATTTTGCCATGGTTGGCCCAGTGATCCGGCCTTGTAGATGCGTCCTTAACCGCCACCATGCGCCAGAACGGTCTGGCCTTGACCACGGCAGGGCTTTTCATCTGATTGTACCGGCCGCCCTGGTAATTGATATGCAAATTGGTTTGAAAAATGGTTTTGATGTGGAATGGCGCCAACGAATCGTAACCCTGAGCTTTAAAAATATTATCCACATCAGCTTTGAAATCATTTAACGTAACACCGCCCTCCATGGCTTTTATGATTTCATTTTCAACAGAAGCCAGGATATTGGCATTTGTAACATTGCTGATGTAAAACCCCCTGGATTCAAAATACTCTATTGCAGACCGGAAAGGTGTTCCCGGACCCCATAATACTTCGGCAAAATCTGTTTCAACACCGACACTGTTGACACCGATATCCCAGGAGTCCTGCAACCCCGTAGAAAGTCTTAAAGACAGCCGTGATGTGTCCATCTCATCAAACAGCTTAACCAGTCCGTTTTTTGCCTGCTTTAAACTCTTTGCCCGGGAAAGGTAGTCTTTTACAAGATCCGTATTTTTGATAAATCCGGGAACAGCAAATTTGACCTGTTGGTCTATCAGCTTGTCAACTTCATCCATGGATGCAATGGATGCATCGGAAAAATCAAAGCCGCCTTCAGAGAATTGTTCAAAAGGCTTTGTAGCCTCCGGAGAATTGACAAGTTCTTCTCCATCTTCAGGTTCAGGGATATTGTATTTTTCATAGAGGTGTTTTTTGGACACCGGCAGCCGGATATCATTGACCAGAATCTTATCAGTTTCGGCATGATCCTTGGTATTCTTTGGCGGCTTTGCATAGATCCTGAATTTTGGATAGTGTTCAACGTTGGCAAAATTATAATCAACAAGCCATTTAATCAATGTATCACTCAGGCATTCACAAAGCAGCTCTGCATCGGCCTCGCAAATGGCCTGGCGGATTTCATCAAGTGTCTGGGAGGCATTGTAGGCACCGGCATCCTTGATATCCGTTGTGCCGGTCTGGGACAATACCGCTTTGGTGTTTTGACGGTCCATATAATCACACAGGGATTCATATGTCACTTTCCCGGACCGCGTGGCTTCCAGAAGCTCTATCTGCATTGTATCAGGTATCTTGACGCCTGTTTCCTGCTGCAGGGCTTCAAGGGCATTCAATAATTCATCCTGCTTGTCTTTTTTCGTGCCTGCCGGATACTTGCCCACTGGTGTCGGGCTGCCGAACTTATCCAGGAAGATCATCCAGAATTTAATACCATGCTTTTTAAACCAGACCGGCCACCACATTTTTTGACCCAGGCCGCTGCCATAGGGATTGTCACTGGAACCATAGGTGAACACAACAAATTTTCTATCCGGCACCGGCTCCCCTTCGAGCATGTTATCCGGCGTGATCATTCTTAATTCACGATCCGGTGTGAATTGAAATCGTTTCGGATGTTTGGCCCTAAGTTTTAATACGATATATTTCCCGGCTTTTTCACCCCACATGATTTCAAGGGGACGATATCCGTAAAGAATTGCCTCCAAAATTTCCTGGCAGGCCTGTTTTAGATTGATTCCTTCAAGGGATTCTTTGACAAAGGCCGCGATTTGTTTTGCCCGGTCATTATCCTCACCCGGTATGACGTCCCAGGGCTTGCTTACCACAGCAAGATACCGTTGCTGCAGCACTGCCCCGGCATGGCCGTCCCGGTTGACTTCATCGTATAGCTTTAAGCCCTTGCCGTTGGATTCGCTCCTTAAGACAGGATCAGGATTTTCCAGACGATTGATCCAACCGGAATAAATATCAATATCTTTTTCAGCAATGGCAATTTCATCTGTGATCGGAACCTTGGTTATTTTTTCGTCTTTCATCAGTTCTCCAAAAATCCATCTGCTTTGGTAAAGTCTCGTTTTTTACCGGTTGATTCGTATTCAATCTCTCCTGTGCCCACGATTTCATTGACCGCATAAACAGCCATTAATCCGGCAATGGCAGAATCACCGTGGCGTTTCTTTTTGGACTTTTTATCCTTTGCCTGGGCCTCGATTATTTTGGGAATACCTTTTATCTTTTTGACAGATCTGTGATCCTCCATCACATCCGCACTGGCCGGTATATCAATGGCTCTGTCTTCAATGGTGGTTTTATAGATGGGGAACCATCTGCCATAAAAGGATTCTGTGGCCTTGATCATGTGAATCATTTCCGGGCTGAAGTGCTGCATGGTAAATTCTGCAAGAGCCTGACCGTTGCCTCTGGCATCCATGGCACCGCCCTGGAAACATGGCAGGCGATCAAGGATATAGAACAAAATTTGTTCCTGCTGCCTGAAGGGAATATTGAAAAGCTCCAGGTTAAAAGCCACTCTTAAGTTGGCATCGTCTTTTTCCTGAACCGGCCAGATCACCGTAAGGTTCTGGTCACGGGCAAAGTCTTCTCCAAACCAGGTTTTACGGTCCGGGTCCAGAGCGTCTATATAGGGTTGCACAATTTCTTGCAGCCATTCCAGGGTTTCCGCTTCCCGGTCTTCGTCCGGCAGTTCAGCCCAATCGTCTTCCTGGCCCCAGAAGAGGGTATCTATATCCTCTTTCATGCAGTTTTTAATCTGGGGCCGGGTAAAATAGGTGCCGCCGCCTTGGGAAGGGATACAGAATAATTCTTCGTCTGCACCATCACCATAAAAGTCAATGGTCTCCTGTCGCCATTGATCCTGGTCTTTCTGGCTCCATTCCTTTCCAAGCCTTAAGCAGATCCGCTTATACAGGCCATCATTCAGGGCATCATCAAAAGTGATCCGGTGCCAACTGTATGGTTTTTTCCCGGCATGGATTTCTTTGATGATTTCATTGAAATAGTTTTCATCACCGTCATGGGTGGAAATAACCACCACACGTCCGCCCCACATGAGCAATGCAAGAGCCGCCTTTAAAAGGCCTTTAAGGTCATCATGGAAAGCTGCTTCATCAATCACAACTTTCCCCTGCATCCCCCTTAAGTTTGACGGTCTGGAAGAAAGAGCAACTATTTTATGACCGGATGCATACTTGATCCGGAAAGTGATAATGTCCTTGTCCTCATCTTTGAAAACATATTCTTCAACTTCCGTGGCCGCTTTGTTATAGAATTTTGACCAGTCCGCGCAGTCATTGATGAATTCCTGGGCCATGTCCTTGTTGTACCCGACATAGAAAACATCCATGCCGTTTTTAGACGCTGCCAGCAAAGCATCCTCGCTGGCTTCATCCCAGGACAAACCGATCCGCCTGGATTTTTCAATCACCTTAACCCGGGATGGATCGGCCTGCCACTTCACCTGATAGGGCAAAAGCACCATGGGTGTGCGCTTGGAACGATCTTCCTTTACATGGGTCAGGGTCATGATTTTATCCCAAGGATTTGCCGCCGGATCATATCGGCTGCTTCATCGGACAGACCGCCTTCAACAACCGTTTCATCCACGGCATCCGCAGCCTGCTCCAGCACCTGTTTCCTGATTTGAGCTTCCCGGTCCAGGCTGATCTTGCTGGCCCGCTCGATGCGCTGGGCGATCAGGGCCACCTTATTCAGGGTATCCACGCCGATGGCCTCTCCCTCTTCATCCCGTCCGGACAGCACAAGGTCAAATGTCAGGGTCTTGACCAGCTCCGTGACCGCCCGGCCAAGGTCCGTGGTTTTCTGTTCTCCCAGACCGCCCACCAATGCGTCCGCCGCTTCCCGGGCCTCCCGCATCATGGCCCCTTTTTCCTCGATCTGCATGGAGTACCGGTTGATGGCAGACCTGGATATGGGCTTTTTCCCGCGTTCATCAAGCAGGGGATTGATGATCTCAAGGATCTGCTTCTGGGTCATGCGACGGTCCCGCAGGGCCGCATTCAGTTGCGACCGGATATCCTCCGGTAAAAGATCAATACTGGATGGCCGTCCCCGGCCTGAAGGCTTGCACCTATATCTCATTACCGTCTCCCGGGAGAAGGCCGTTTAATTCCCGGTACAGTTACGCGGCCCCGTGCCACATCCGCTCCCCGTTCGGTCAAGATTGCTATGGTTATGGCGGGGTCGATATCGGTTGTTACAAAACCTTGTTCCCTTAGCCAGGCCAGTTCCGTGCGCACCCGGTCACGGCTGGGCGTGAACCCGTAATTTTCCGTTAGATCCGTGATAAGGGAATCGTTCATGGTGTAATCCGGGTCCTCGGATAAAAGGCGCAATATGGTGAGCCTTAAATGTTCCTGAACTGTTTGCTCGTACTTCATTATTTTTTTCCTCCATTGTTCAGCAGGTATTCCTGAATCATCTCCACCGTACCCTTGATGCCGTCCACGGTGCCGGATATGTTTGACACCTGATCAGACACCTTGTTAATCCGTTCATACACAACGCCCAGGTCGGTATGGGAAATACTGCCGGATTCCAGTTTTGTAACCCGGTTGCCCATCTGTTCAACATCCTTTGCCCGTGCATTAACCCGGTTGCTCAACCATACATAAACCGCAATAACAACGGTGATCAGGTATTGCCCCACATCAAACCAGAACTTAAGAACGGAATAATCGGTCGGCTGCGACATCATTTACCTCCTGAAATCATGTTGACCAGTTTGCCTGCAACACCCCGCTTTTCCGCCGTTCTGCCGATCACCCACACCCCGCACACCCCGGACCACGCCCACCAGAATTCAGTGGGCAACGTCAGAGTCGGCATGGGCCGTGCCGTAAAAAATGCAGCAATGGGAAAAAGCACATGAACCAGAAGAATAAATAACAGCCCGGCATACACGATGCTTGGCCGCGCCCGCTTTGTGAATCTATCCGCCTGCTGCATCTCGGAAACAATGATTGATTTTTGAGATTCAACAAGGGATGCTTCCCGTTCCTGGAGCATACCCTGGAGATTCATTTGTGCCTGGGCCTTTTCCGCATCCGTCATTTTCATGGGGAAAAATCGCTTTACGAGGTCCCCTGCGAAATCGGCCACAGATCCTATTCCGGTTAAGTCCATATTGTCTCTCCTTTTAAGATTCAATTGCCGTCTTTTTTTGAGTGCTCAGCAGTTCAAAGTGAACCAGGTCGTTGAATTTCTGGTCGTTCACGTCATTGTCCCCGTCCCAGTCCCCGCCCCAGCGGATCTGTATCCCCATCTGGGAGGCCTTGCCCCTTACAAACCCGGCAAAGGCATAAAACTGGTTGGGCTCCTGCCAGGGGATGCCTTTGTTTTCGATCCACGGCCCCGCATCAACCGCTTCCGACGGCATGACATTGTGCTTGCTGTCCGGCCATTTCACTTTTGATTTGCCCTGCTGATAAAATCGATTCTGCCGCCTTCTGGTCCTGTGGCCCTCGATGACGGCGCAGTCGTATTCTTTCACCACTTCCCGGAACAGCTCCTGGAGCAGGGGATGACAGGTATCAAGTTTCATGTTGGATTGGTTGGAAAATCGCGGCATGACATTAAGCTCTCCTGTGTCCGTTATATTAAAAAATCATCTGAAATCGGACACAGCTTAATGCTTTGAGGAGGGGATTGTCTTTTGAAATGCTTCAAAAAAACACTTCACCCGGAGCCGACGGTGTCGGCTCCGGGTGAAGGTTATAAGATAGGGAGTTATAAGGTTATGTTATTATATTAAAGAGTTGATTCTGACAATTTGCCCGGCTGTCACCTTGATAATATATAACTTGAAAATCACCAGTTTATTGTTGTGCTATAAAGCAAGGCATTACCCCCAGGATTTTTTTTACAAGTCGAACGGGTACTTCCTTGATTTGCCGTCTAAGACCTCGCCCCTTATAAAGCCTGCTTTTCTCAGCCTTGACTGAATGCCATCTTTTAAGTAAATGCCGAGCAAGGTAATCAATTGCCCTTCTGTAAGCAATGGATTCTGAATGATGTTTTTTTGTGTGATCCTGATAATGTTTTTATCTTTGCCGGTGGCTTCGAAAGTAACTGGAAAACCCTCTGCCTTGTACTTCATAGTCAGTTCTTTTGCCATCTTCGTCCTCGTCTCACCGCTGCCAGCATACGCACTTGTAAAATTTGAAAAAGCAAGAAGTGCCACAATCACCAATGTCAAAAGTATTCTCATGCCCATCCTCCTTTGGTCTTTGCCTTAGTTTGTTACCCAACATTTGGGTAACGGACAGCAAGGGTTTCCAAAAAAAGTTAATTAAAAGCACATCATTCAAAAGTTTTTTCAACCTTTAAAAAAAAGAGACCCTTGCTGTCCGGTTCACGCGCCTGTTAGGCTTTTATGGCATTAATCTTAACCGTGCTATTAGGTGGCATCTGGTGGAAAAATACCAGTGGGCATATTTATTGGCTGTAATGCATTTGGATTTTCTGCATAATTGAACAAGTATCGCAAGGCGTTTTGTTCAACAAAATACAAAACGCCGCTCATTTCTGGATACAGGTCGAAAAGCCCGGTCTCGCTACCGAAAAGACAGGAACAAATTTCATCAAAATCCACCGCTGTTTCCCACGTTCCAAACACAGCCACTACATATGGAACCTCCAGTGATAATGCCTGGGATCGATATGCCTGTGCCTTAACTTCTATGCAATGATATAACCGGTCAACATTATTTTTGTTTCCATCTCGCCAATAGACGAAATTTTCCTTAAGTTTACTTTTCTTCCTAATTTCGATTTCAGTAGCCTTGTCAATATGAAAATTCGTCAGCTCAACAATTCCGATTACCGCTAATTCATCATCAAAAATACACCAATCAGGCGTTTGATTATCTATGGCATAGTCATGCCTTACTTGGAAACCATTTGCGCTGAGATGTGCACCTATAATCAACTCTCTTAAAGTATGCATTGTTTGATCTGATTCTGGTGGTAGATGACGGAATTCTCTCCTGAATTTCCGTTGATCTTCTTCGCACAAATATTCAAAGAAACAACAAATGAACCTGTTGATTTTCTCATTTCCAGTTATTTGCCCATGCTTTATATGGCTTTGGTTATAAGGATTGTCTGACATGATAATTCTCGTCTTTTTGTGGCTGCCTAACAATGAATTCTTCAGTTTTTTTTTCTGTTTACTATTAAATTTTAACAAATAAGATAACACCTCAAATGCTACCAAAACGACATGGAGATCACAACGATATTCTTTAAAAAATGTCAATTCCTGACAGGATAACATTCAAATAATTATGATAAACGGATTTCCGGGTATCTTCTGCATATAAAAAGCAACTTCACAGAAAAATAAGCATTACCAAAGTTGAAAGGGATTTTTTAAGTTGATCAGCTGTTTAGAAAAGTTCCTGTTCGTGGAATCCGGATTTAGGATTGCGGGATCTTTGTTCTTTGATGATGGCCCGGATCTGTCGGGTGGTAAGATTATACCGGGCCGCCAGTTGCCGGTAATTATCGTTCTTGAATTCCTGGTATATTTTCCGGTCACGCAGGGAGCGGATAACGCTTTCCGGTTTCGGGATATAAATGGATTCTCCCCCGAAGACGGTCAGCAGCTTTTTAGCTGCTGACAAACCGATGGTTTCTGCAATATCGATCATATCGCCTTCAAGGTCGTCAATTTCTATTTCATCCCACTGGCTCATTCGTGCCCTTTACAGCGCCGCCATATCAAGTGTTATATGCTCCCACCGTCCATCCTTACCCACCCGTTTGTAAATCCGCATATAGGATTTAGACCCGGCAATCTGCAGGCTGTCCGTGATCGCCGTCATGGCTTTTTGCCAAAGCTTATCATTTATTTCCAGCCGCCTGAGACCCAGGATACGCCGGGTATTGATCTTGCCCTCCTGGTCAACGGAAAAGGCGTCATTGATGATGGTTTTTACTTCACTCCTGCTGCCTTCCGTCCAGTTGGTCAGGCATTCATCAATCATCTTCTTTGCCACCTGGAGCCGTTCATCAAACACAAGGTATTCCGATATCTGCACCTGCACCTTATATTTCATGTCATAGGAATACAGGGTCAGATTGCCTTTCTTGCCGCCCAGCTTCACATCGTATTCCATGGCGGACAGTTCCACAAAGGCCTCGATTTCACTCATGGCTTTTTCTTTAAAGTCAATCACCAGTTTTTGAAGATCCAGTGCGTTTGAAACCAGGTGCCGTACCAGGCCGTCACGGGATTTGTCAATCTCTTTGACATTGTCGATATGCACAAGGCGGCCCTGGCCGTCTTCCATATAATCTTTCATGTTTATTGCCGGTTCATTCATATCATGCTCCTTTGGGGACGGATTTTTCTTCTGTCACTTTCTTTTGAAACTTCGCCTCTAAAGCTTCACTGATCAACCACATGGCCTGCATTTCAGGGGTTCTGAACTCCTCAACCGCCTCTGCCTTGATGTCTTCAAAAAGAAGATCATACACGGAAAAATCAAGCGTCAGAACCATATCCTGCTTTGCTGTTTTCTTGTCACTTCCTTTTGAGGAACCTTCGGTCTGGCATTCCCTGCACCAGGAAGACAAACCGGTCTTGCTCCTGCCGTCCTTGTAAAAATGTTCCAGATCCGCCGGTACATAGTGTTTCCCTTTGGGACACCATTTTTCTTTGCCGTTTTCCGTTTCCCTTATTGTAGGTGGCTTTTCAACATTCTTTGCCATAGTTCCACTCCTTTTTTCTTCCAGTTTTTCTTGAAGAACTTCTTTTAAAATATCGATTTTGTTTTCCATCTTGTTACCTTATCTATGCATGGTCATGGCGATATAACCTGGGTGCCGGACCCGCTGTTTCTCATTTGTTTTTTTTTGATAGCCGCCGGGCATGTTGACGTCACTCAGTACCGACACCGCCGTGCCGGAAATATGATCAATACTGATGATGAGATTCAGTCCAAAATGACAATAGCGGGTAAGACTGCGGTAATCCTCCTTTATCTGACGGCCTTTCTGGATAATGATTGATTCGCGGATGATCGCCTTAACAGCCCCCACCGTAGGCTCATTACCCACTCGATCGCGCCAGTTGTTGATGAAATGCCATGACAACCTCAAATTCAACATCTACGCCTCCTTTGCCGTTTTTTTGTTTTGCCTTTTCTGATGAATCACCATCATCTGGACCAGCTTGAACAAGTCCTCTCCATCCAGCCACTGCGCGGCATCAACCTTGAACCGTTTCTTCGCGATGCCATCCACATACGCCCAGGTCAAATCCATATCCAGGATAATGGCTTCAAGCTTTTTCATGAGCTGCTTTTTGCCTTTCGGCAGGTTGCCGACCTTGCGCTTTGACCGGGTCTTTGACGTTGTCCGGAACCCGAGCTGCTCAAACCGGGACATGACCTGGCCAAAGGTTTTATTGTCCAGGTCGACCGAAGAGGCGACCCCAACACTTGACAGCAGATCCCGGTACTCTTCATTACTCATGCCCACCTGGGCCTTGGCAATGTGGATCACGGCTTTTTTACCATTGTCGATCATGCGTCCTCCTTTGCTTCTCCCAGCTTTCCCATTTCAAGCTTTGGCACGCCGTATTTTGCCGGTGCCCACTTTGCCGCCGGGATGACAACCTTTGATGCGCACCTGGGGCAGGGATTGCTTATCCTGGACGCTTCCCACATATGCTCGCAGTCAATGCAGAACATGGTGGTCATAAACTTCATCCGCTTGTTGACCGGGCCGAAGATCCCGGTGGTGATCCTGTTTTTCAATGTTCTGATGTCCATTTTTAATCTCCTTTCTTGACAAGAGCGGCCAGGGTGGCTACCCTATCAACGCAACCCGCTAAGTTGCAGTTTTGGCCTGGCAAGGTGCTGTTACACCTTCCAGGCCGTTTTATTGATCTTCACTCAATGCTTTTTTAGCGGTATCAATAGCCTTGGATGCCTTATCCAGCGCAGCCATGGCCTTTTTCCTTTTCCGCAGATCCCGAAGCCGTTCGGCACGGTCTGTGTTCAAGGGCTCTACCACCGGATCGGCCACCAGCTTGAAAACTCCTGCCTTCATCTGCTTGACAATGTCCTGTCTTGTCAGCATCCTCAGCCACTCTTTGGCATATTCTTCCGAAACCCCGGCAAGCTCCATCAGATCCTCCACCGTCACTATTTGCCGGGCACGCAGGAGCCGCCACATCACTGTCCGCAGGTACTTCTTTTTTGCGGGCTTAAACCGATATTCGCCTTTTTTCCCGGTATCAATCAGTTCCCCGCGATCCCTCATATCCTTCAGCGTTCCATACATGGGAAGCTTTTCCTCCCGGGTTATCAAGCCCAACTCCCAGGCCAGGGCCTGTGCTGTTACAATTTCGCTGTCCCGGCTTAACCGGGTTAATAAAGCCCGAATCTTTCCAGCCATTGTTTCCATCTGCATTCTTCTCCCTATTTGCCCGTCAATGCGGATTTAATAATCATCTGCGCGGTTTTTACAGTAATGGTCCTGGTCTCATTGGAATTGGCATACTGAACCATGCCGATCAATGCCCGTTTAACCGGCCGCCAGGAGCCCTCGCTTGCCTTGTGCAGCATGGATGCCACATCAATGGACAGCTTAAGCCCGGTTGATTCCTTGGCATACATGATGATGTCCGCAATTTCGATGGGCGCAAACTCCTGCTGCTGGAAGGTCCGGGACCAGACCCGCCGGTGCCGCTGCATGTACGGAACCAGTTCCTCTTCTCCCAGCAGGACAAAGATCTGGCCCGTGGCGTCCACCAGGTCCCGGACGATTTCAATAAACCCTGGCTTCATTTTTTCCACTTCATCGATGAACACCGGTCTTGGGTTTTTAACCAGGGCATCTATGATTGATGCAAAAGCAGCCGCCTTCCGGCCCGGAGGCTCTATAACACCGGCCTTGCTGCAAAGTTCCCGCAAAAACTCCAGCTCGCTGTGCCGCCACACCCGCATGATCCGCAGATATACGCAATCATTATGGGCCTGATACCATTGGCTGGTTCTGGACTTGCCCCGGCCCGCCTGGCCGTACACCATGCCGAAACATCCCTCATCATTGTTCAGCTCAAGGGCGTCCATCATAACCTCAAAATTCCTTACATTCTTGGTCTTTACAAATACCGGGTTAAACACTGTTTTTTCCATTCCATTTCCTTTCCGTTTCAGTTTTCAGTTCCTGTGTTTTCCACGTCATACACCACGGCCATTTTCACGCGGTAATCCTCAAAATATTCCCTGTGCCGCTCATATTCCGTACTCTGTTCAAAATATTTCATAAACGCCTGCTGTTCCCTGGGGATCAGCCAGCCCTTGACCTCAAGTTCAATCAGCTTTTCAAACCGGTCGTATTCCGACAGCTCCTTGAGCCGGGAAAAAACCTGTTCCGCCTCATTCATCACCTCCGGTTCATACGACGATACCGGTTCAACCGGATCATCCTCCCGGATGGTTTCAAGCTCTTCCAGGTCTCTTTTGATCTTCTCTTCATCTATGGGGGTGTTATCTTCAGGGGCGGGAAGGGCTTTTGGCTGTTTGATCTGATTGCCTTCAATACGGAAACCGGCGGATTCAATGCGTTGCCTTGATTCCGGCAGAACCTGGGTTTCCGCGATCTCCCTGGCCGTGGCAACCGTCTGTTTCCTTCCACGCATTTTCATGGCGATCTGGCGCTCCAGTTCGGCCTTATCCGCTTCGGTCCCAAGTATGGAGGCCATGGGATGGACCTTGCCGACCTTGAAGGCTTCGCAGATAAAAGAATCGTCCTTTACATCGTAAACCAGGATTGAATCCTTGTTCACAAGATCATACCGGCAGTAAACGGCATGCCGTCTCCCGTACAGTTCCGGGCTGTAGTACCAGGAGCCTTTTCCGTGCAGGTTGACGCCGTTCTGCCGAATCAGCCGCTGTTCCGATTTCATCATCAAACACCGCAGCATTACCGGGTCAACCCCCGGACCCGGCACCATGACTTCTGCCGGGGTTTGTCCGGCAAGATGACTGCTGGCCGACTGGGGAGTGTTGGCATACTTGTCAAACCACATGGCAATGGCCCGGTGAGCGTCCTCTATGGTGGGTGTCACACCGTAGGTGATTTTCAGGTGAAGCTGTCTTCTCAGTTTTTCTCCCCGGTTCAGGTGAACGGGCTTGTTGTCAATACTGGTTCCCACATAAGACGGGGCCAAGCGCTCAAGTTCCGCAAAGGTCCTGAAAAACCGTTCCACAGGCTTGCTCTGGCCATGGTATGCCCAGGCGATAATATTCCGGATGCCAAGCCGCTGGTAAAGCCCGGTTAACTCTTCTCCCGGATTCCTGTTGATGAAATATTTACCTTTAAAGGCCCGACCGTTATCAATATAGACGGCGGTGGGTATTTTCCCCAGGCGAAGGATGGCCCGGCGCAGCGCCATGGATATGGACTCAGTATTTTCCGTGGCCATGATTTCCCATCCCAGGGGATAACTGCTTTTGAAATCATAAAAAAGGATGAGCATCATTCGCTTGGGCTTGCCGGTATCCGGGTTGATGATTTCAAAATTGAGCACATGCCCGTCCGCCACCAGCAAATCCCCGCATTCAACCTTGTCGTAATCCCTGATAAGGTTGAAAAGAACTTTGTCGTTCAGACCCTTGTCGCCTTCCCGCCAAAAGATCCACTGATCATAGTTGTAGGGAATCCAGTCTTTTTCCAGCCAGCGCCGGTAAGTGGTGTCCGACAACGTGTCGATTCCCCGGTTGGTCATGATGTCCTTAGCTTGGCGAATGATCTCCGCAATCGGCTTGCCCGGGACATTGTACGGGGACTGGACGATGGACAGGATGATTTTCATTTGTTCCGGTGTCACGGCCCGCTTGCCTTTGCCGGAGTATCCCCTTCGATCTGCAAGGCACATGGGGTCCCAGTTGTTTTTCTTCAGCTTTGTGATCCAGCCGTGTACCGTCCTGCCCCTCATGTCCACCCTGCCCACATGCTTGTAAACCGCAGGCAAAAGCCCTTGTTCGCCAAGATTGTAGTTTTCAAAAAACAACCGTTTGAGCCTTTTTTTTTGGCCGTGACCGGCGGATTCCATCCGGGTTACATACGCATTGGCAAGCTCTGCCTTGGCAAAGGCTTTCTGTTCCTGGGCTTCGCACAATCTTTGCTCTTTATGAGCCTCATATGCGGGCAAACGGTTTTCAATGACCGCCGGAACCGAAACGCTCTTGAGCGCCGCCCGGACATCGGCGGGGAGCAGGGGGGTCAGGGACAACCGGGTCTTGCCGCCCCTGCCGGTGCCTTTGGCCTCCCGGCAGAACCAGTTTTCCCGTGAGGCACGTCTCATAACGGTCCTGAGACTGACATCTTCAATCTTTGACAGAGCCGAATGGATTGTGTTGATATTGACTTCGGGCTTCATAAGACCACCTATGAATTAAGGTATTCTTCAATGCTTTTGATGAATTCCAGGGCTTTTTTCCGGTTGAACTCTTTCCACCCGGACTTTCGGTGCATGTCCAGGATCTCCAGCAGCCGAGTGAACTGGCTGGAAAAATCGTCCGGCACCGTCACTTCTTTGATGATGGTTTGCTGAATCCCGTTTTTATCCTCTTCAAGCTGGGCCTCCAGGATCTCCTGGACTACTTTGTTCACGGCCAGGGCGGTGACTTTGTGCCCGGACATCCTTACAGCCATCTTCCAGGCTTCCGGCTGTTGTTCCGGTTTCAGCAGGGTCAATGGCCGGGTCTGGGCCTCGTTTTTGGGGAAGGGAAATTCAAAAGCATCGGAATCTTCTTCAGAATGGCCACCATGGTGGACATTCTGATCGGGGCCGTCTTCATCCAAAAGTGCGCCAATTGGCGCACTTTTTCTAAAAGAAGAATTAAGATTTTCAATAACCTCAAACGCATCTATATACCTGTCTCCATAGGCTCTGCTGATATCCCATTCGCCTTTCAAGTAATCTTTCCAGGTGGTGTATTTGCCCCGGTACAGCCGTTTATCCTTGATTTCCTTCAATGCCATACCCACCCGGATAAAGCCTTTCAGATCTTTCCTGATTACCGCTTCCAGCAGTTCCAGGCGTCCTGTTTCTTCCTGAGTCATCAAGTCCAAGTCCAATTCCATTTCTATCCCTCCAGTTTTTGCAATGTAGCCATGCAGATCCGGCACCCGCCCCTGTCGTAAACATCAACGCCGTTCCCGGCAGGTTCACCGCAGTAAACCATCCCGCGCATGCCGTACAGCGCCTCATCCCAGTACCATTCGCCGTTTATCCTGACCCCCCAGGGTCTTAATGTTCTTCCGATCATTTTTTCTCCGGTTTATTTTTCTTGAAAATTTTCATGCAGGTTGTTATCAGATTCAAAAATAACTTTTTCAGCAATTTCAGCGAGGTCGTCTAATGTATACAAAACAAGTTTTGAAGGATCTCGTATCCACAGGGAAGGAATACAATTCATTCTCACCCTTATATCTGACAGATAAAAAGGCCAGGCCGGGCTGCATTCTAAAAAATACGCTTTGTCCGCCTTACAAAAAGCCTCCGCTGCCCTTTGGCGTAATGACTGCCAAAGTTCACGGTCTGCTACGACCTTTGAAAATAGCTCATACTTTGATGGCAAGAGAGATTTTAAGAACGGCAGAAATATTTCCGGCTGAATACTTTCCGGGCCGCGTATTATACGAAACAGAGAAGGCTTATCATCCTGATGTGAGTCATGTCCGGATGTTTCGGGAATGTTTTGAAAATCAGGTTGGCATGCCGTTTCTGGTTGCCGGTTTTGTAATTGATCATCTGAGCCGCAACACTTTATATTATTCATTTGACTCTACTCCTTTTTATTCCGAATACCGGGACAATCCCGATTATTCTGATATTGATGTGTCTGAAATACAGATAAAGCCTCTTAAAACAGCGGCGGGCTTTTATAATGAATGTGCCGAGGCACTCTATGAAGCGGGGTTTATTATCATGCCCACCTCTTTTATTGATGTGCTGGACGGCTTTTTGCCGCCGGACACGATCCATAAGGATCTGCCGGTTTTTGAGATCTGAAACGCGGGGATGGTTTACCGCTGACATTTGATCTCCTTTTTCAATTTATTGATTTCAACAATATGTTCCTCAAGCTTGCCCAAGGCCATCTGCCGGATATCAGATCCGGTGGCAATCTTTGCCCCTTCCGCCTCCACAAGCACCTTGGCCGGTTCCAGCGACTTGGTGATGTGATGAATGGCAAAAAAATAATAGGCAGGCATGGGACAGTCAGCCGGTTTTGACAGGTAATTGTTCAACATGTGAAGGGTCAGGGGTTTCCGGCAGATCCCCTCATCTTTGTTTGCGTCCTCCTGATTTCTTCCAAAATATGCATTGATACCATCCACCACCTGGTCACGGCTCAGGCCGGACTTATTGACGGCTTTTTTAACACCGGCGGCAAGCAACACGCACAAGTCATATTCGTTTTCTGTTTTTTCCTTCTTTGGCGGGCCTGCTGCAACATTTTCCTGGATCGTTTTTCGATCATGGAGAACCTTCTCCAGCTTGCTGGGAAAATCCCAGTCAAATTCCATTTGCTTGGGGTCTATTTTTTGTTTACGTTTAGACATTGTTTTCACCCTTAAATCCGGTTATTTTGAAAACAGGTTAAATATGGGAACTTGAAATTTGATTAAATTTGGCATAATACTGTCCTTGTATATGGTTGTTGGTTTACGCTGCTGCTGTTTGACGGTCATACAGGCCATGCGTCAGCGGTCGGCCGGTCTGGGTGGGATTCTTTTTGATCTCCCAGACTTCGTTCACCGGACGGTTGATGGCCTTGGCAATGTGGCACCGGACACGGTGGCTGGTGGCTTTATTGTGAATCACCATAGCGACCATGGACCTGGATACGTCCAGATCCCGGGCAAGACCGGCCTGGGAAATGTCAACGTCATCCAGCGCTCGTTTGATTTGTTTTGGGGTCATGGTTTTGGTTTCGCTCATTACCGACTCCTTTTTTAAGTAACTTGGTTGAAACTGATTTTATTAATTACTTTCGTTAAGCTGTGCTTAAAAGTACATGTGTTATTAATTGTTGTCAATAATAAATGTTAAGCTGTTATGAAAAAAATTGATTTAAAACTTGATTTTGATGCTATCCGCCTACGAATTGAACACCAAAAGAATAGATACAAACCAGGTGTTTGGGCTGACATGGTGGGGGTTTCAAAAAATGTTGTATCAAATGTTCATGGGAGGACTAAACAGAAACCTTCTCTTGAGTACATAATAGCTGTGTCATTGATTACAGGTAAATCAGTAGATTATTATTTATGGGGAAAAGAGTCAGAAAAAGAAATATCCCAGCCTCCCTCCGATAATATTACAAAGGTGGTCATCGAACATCAGGATATCATTAAACAGTTCAAGGACCCGGAATTAGGTAAGGATCTCAACAAAGAACTTATTCTAATTCAGAACACGGATAAAAGCCTTTTTAAAAGCACCGTGCAGTCAATCCGGGCGGCTGGTGATATGGCCAGGGTAATGAAAGGTCTGTCAAACAGGAATCAAGATAAGAGGGGAAGTGATCAGGACGGAAACGGCTCAGACCGCCGGAAAAAAAAGCAGCCCTGGAAGGGGCCGGACAGGAGGAAAAACGGAACCGACAATCAATAGGGCCGGATTCCATTCTTTATCACTGGAAGGATACGCTGGTCTGGACCGACAAGGACGGTCGGATTCTGGACATCTTCAACCCCACCCACCCGGAGCCGGACAAGCTCATCAACACATACATCCAGGACCTGTTCGTGGATGGATACAGATTTCACGCCATCTGCAAACATGTTCTGGAAACAGGCAGGACCATGGAATTCACATTCCTGGTCGATTTCAGAGGCTCTCCGGAACTCCGCCGCTGCCGGGTCATGCCGTCAGGAGATGGTGGCCTCCTGGTGATCAACTATGAATTTGGCCACGTATGCTAGGCAAGGAGTTTAATCATGGATATCCCAATATTAATTTTAATCACTTTGGTTTTAATCATTCTTGCTATCCTTCGCACAGATTGTTTCGCCAGGCTGATCTTGGGAGGTTTATATGGATGGTTGGTGGTGAAAATTGTGCAAGAAAAAAAAGTTGAAAAAGACATAAAATGAAAAAAATCATCCTTATAACCCTTTCCATCTTCATTCTCAATGTACCCTGCTTTGCCGATCAATACAAAGTCCTGCGAGTCATTGATGGGGACACCATTGATATCAATTATAATGACAAGAAAGAACGTGTCAGAATGCTTTGCGTAAACACGCCGGAATCCGTTCACCCGGATCAGTCAAAAAATTGTGAAATGGGCCGGAAAGCATCCGCATATACAAAATATAGGCTTGCCGGTAAATCGGTTGATTTGGAATTTGAAAGCAAAACCCGTGGAAAATATGGGCGGTTGCTGGCCTATGTCATTCTTGACGGAGAAAACTTCAATCTGGAACTGATCCAAAAAGGGTGGTCCAAGTACTATACAAAATACGGGACCAGTGAAAGACACCATGCTAAATTTTTGACTTGGGAAAAGGAGGCCCGATCCCAGGGTCTGAACATCTGGTCAGCCAGATCTGAAAATAGTGAAGTTCAGCCAGTGGTGGCCGGTGAGTATCACGGCAATATTTCAAGCCGGAAGTTCCATCGCCCTGGCTGCAAATATTACAATTGTTCGAAATGTACAAGGGTATTTAATTCCAGGTATCAAGCAATATCAGCAGGGTATGAGCCGTGTAAAATTTGCAAACCTTAAAATGACCGGCGGACTCCTGGTGATCAACTATGAATTTGGCCACGTATGCTGAGGAGATAAAAAATCAAAGTCATTTGTTATTGGAACTAATAAAGGAATCATACCAACGGGCTAATCTTAGTATTGCAAAGGCTGCAGCAGTCGATGTTGCTATTGCATATGAGAAAATCAGAAAGCCGATAAAGGCGACAATCCCGGTTTTGAAATCCCAGATCAGTGAAAAAACAGAAATCAGAAGAGCGATCACCTGAACAATAATAAAATGTAAAAAAGTTGCATTGATTTTCATGAAAGGAGACGCTCCCTCTTCTTTTGGATTGTCTCCTGCAATTAATTCCATGAATTTGCTGCTGCCGAATGCCAGCAGGATCGCATAACCGCCCAATGTAAATCCAAGAATATTCGGCAAGATTGAATTGCTGAGATTAAACCATGCCCAGTTTTCGTTGCCTTTCAACCACACTGGAAAACATACCAAAGTAAACGCCAGGGCGACTAAAAAATAGGTTGAGCTGATTATTGATTTCCATCCGCCGTATAATTCCCAATATATTCCCCAAGACTCTTTTGTCCCCTGAAACTGCTTTTTGATATTGCGAATAATAGGCATGATTTATCCAAAGAATTTTTTAATCAGACTTATGCTGAAGTTTATCATGGTTTGGGTTTTGTTTTCAAGGTCAGGGTAATAAAGCATTCTTTCCTTGATTGGATGGTCTATCGTAGAGTGTTCAATTTTTTCATCGCCATCATACCCCATGGCAAATACACTTCCATTTGATCTTGCAACATTCATAAGGGCTTTTGTCTCTGCATCCGGCACTATACCTTCAGCTTCGTCAGTTGAGGCTTCCTGCTGAAATCTTTTAATGTTCTGTCCCTCAATCCTTGCCTGGATGGCACCTTCAAGCCCGGCAGTATCGTCGTTGTTGGGCCGTGTGAATTTAATCACCAGCTTTTTTATTTGGGGAATGGATAGGATCCTTGCGATAGCTTCATGGGTTGCTTCAATATTGATATCCACAGGCCCAAATTGACTTACGATGCTTTGATCACCGAATAGCCTTTTGAAGAAATTTAAAGCTGAACCAGGGGTGATTAATGTGCTGTCAAAAAGAAGTCTATGCCTTTCTGGATAAAACACGTATCCAATTTGCCGCAGATTTGGTTTTAATGTATCTGGGACGGGCAATTCACCGGTCTCCAATGGATCTATGGTTTCAAAATTGCTTAGATTTAACCATTTTTCATGGGGGTTGATATTTAAGAATTTAAAAATATACCCGAACAAAACACCTTTTTCTTCGAATTGATCCTCCCTGAAAGAGCCAATCATACCGCTGTCAACACCACGGATCTTGCCAACAAGTCTACGGGAAAAAGCAGTTTTAAACATTTGATGATAAAGGTCAGGAGTATGGGGATGAATCTTGATATTGAGAATGCTGAGTTGCATTGTTCTATGTTGCGCCATTTGAGTTCCTTTCAAATATATTAAAGATCATTTGAATCGAATGAATCAAAACGATTTTATCGAACATATTAAATAAATATTGGGCTGACAATGATTAATTTACTTAGGGAAAAAATCAAATTAAGAAAATCAGGTGGCCTTAATTTTTTTTGTCACATCTGGAATCTAAAATCAGATACGTTATAGACCCTGCATGATTTTTTATCATTCAAATTCAACGTCTATTTTTTCTCAAGCCATAGACGTTGAATTCTTTCCATCGTTTTTATAAAATTCACCTCAAAACAATCAAAAAAGGGTGACTTTAGTTGTCATTAGTCGCTTTTTAAGAAAAACGCCAAAATGATTGTCAATAAAGGCTCTGGTCGATAATTGATGAAATATCACCACAAATGACAACTAAAGTCACCAAAAGGGAGGGAAAATGGTAAAAAACGGACTCGAAAAAGACATATGGGCAATCATTTTCAAAGAACTTTCCAATAAAAAAATTTCATATGCTGTGACCCCAAACACGTACCCCAAAAAGCAAACCTGGACGGAACACCACCACCACGAACTCTCAATCATGCTGGAAGATCCAGACCGGCCTCCCAAACCCGGAAAGGCAGCTCTCTGGTCATGCTGGTTAACTTTAAACCTATATAACGGCGACTTGCGCATTGATACTGATTTATACGTCTATCTGCCCAGAAGCGTTGATATACAAGCGATTCTTGCAATTATGGATCATCCGTGTTTCAGCACTTTCCTTTCGTTGACGCTGGAGGCCCTACCCCCTGCAGGGCCGCATTATTGTCTCCGTCTGGAAAGTTCTTTATCCTCATATGGATCTGCTCCACCGTCCTCTTTCGGTCCTGACCTCAAAAGAAAGATCCAGGCGATCAATAAGATTGCACATACCTTATATAGAATAGAAGCAAACCCACAAAACAAAAAAGCTCTGGAGCAATTAACAGAGCTTTTGTTGATGATGCAATAATTTTAAAAAAAATACTTTTCTGAGTTTGGCTGCTATTTTGCTGCCTGAAACGCCCATAAAAGGTCATTTTACTTTTTTCATAAAAGATGGCCTTTTAAAACAAAATACGCCACCCCAACCACACCGAAAGCCCCACCATTCCCATGAGATCCCGGTTGATATCGGTTAATCCCGGTCTAAATCTAAATGTCTTAGCTCATCAGTCAGTCAATAGCCGTTTAATAAAAGGAATTTTATTAGAAGAAAAAGAACCCTATATGTAAGCCCCTTTAATGGTAAACTCATGGGGCACATGAGTATGAATCCGATTTAAAATGATCGTATAAGGATTTTGTCAGGGCGTATCAGCCCCATGCGGTAGGAGCCAGGACGGAATCTTGCGAGCTAAAAGGTTAAAAATATTTTTTTGGGGTTGTGGGAATGATCTTTTTTGTTAAAATTTTTAAGTCTGGAATAATCAAGGTAAAACTTGCCCGGTGTCACCTATATGTCACATGGAACAAAAAAAGGTTTTCAGTATATGCTTAAAAACCCTTGATATCAGTGGCACGCCCGGAGGGATTCGAACCCCCGACCTATGGATTCGAAGTCCAGCGCTCTATCCAGCTGAGCTACGGGCGCACAGGTTTGTGAAGTCGATATTAGATAGCACAATGAAATTTATTGTGCAATGGTATACTTGCTTTTTATATAAAAGAAATTCTAACCTTTTGGAATAATAATTTTTTCATTTTTGGCAGCCCTTTTTTTTTGCATTTCATGGAATTTATTTTTCTCATGATTAATTTTTTTTATCACCATAAACGATGCATCCAGTTGATCAGATGATTTAATCTGTGGATTCTCAAAAACCAATTCAATTCTTTTTAAATCCTTTGATATGATTTCATATTTTTTGTTTTGCAAATCGCTACGAATATTTTTAATAAAATGCTGAAATACCGTTTTGTTGTTTAAAAATTTATCATGGCTGATCATATAATTGATTTCAGGCAATACAACCCCAAAACCAAGCAGAAAAACCAAAAGAAAAACGATACGCAACCAAATTTGTTTTGCAACAATTAATCCAATTATTGTTACGGCTAAAAATAGCAGGATCAATAAGTTCATAATCTTTATTACGCCTTTCCCATCTGGTTTACAGGTGTTTTACCGTTTGCAATAAAATTAATATTTTTTGCTACCAATTTTGCGATTCCCTGCATGGAAACATCTGTTGCACCACCGATATGGGGTGTTGCCATGACATTGTATTGAAACATATCATCTTCAGGGTCAGGGGGTTCTTCCCAGAAGACATCAAGACCTGCACCTGCAATAACTTTTGATTTTAAGGCCGATTTTAAAGCCTTGTAATCCACAAGGCCTCCCCTGGATACATTGATAAGAAATACCCCCGGTTTCATTATTTTAAATGTGTCATGATTGATGAGCCCTTGGCTGGCATCATTTAAAGGCAGACACAAGACCACATAATCGGATTGCCTGAGAAGAATATCAAGATCATCCGGACCGCCAACCCAGTCAAGGCACAAATCTTTTTGAGCCTGCACAGGCTTGGACTGTTTAACCCCAATCAATTTGACGCCAAAAGGCCTTAAACGATGTACCAATGCTTTTCCAATGCCGCCAAGCCCAACTATTCCTACTGTGCGTCCCTTTAATGAAAGCCCCATGGGGCCTCCCATGATTCGATTTTTCAAGCTGTCTTTCATCATTTCAGTATTTCGTGATAACCCTATCATTAAATAGATAGCAAGTTCTGCAACAGAATCGGCATTTCCTGAGACATCAGTGGGAACATTTGCAACAAAAATTCCACGTTTGCGGGCAGCATTAATATCCACCAGTTCAAGGCCTGCACCGCATTGCTGGATCAGTTGAAGTTTGTCGGCTGTTTTAAGTGTCTCCTCGGTCACTCTTGACATTGTTGGAATTAAAACATCAATACCGGACAAATCTGTAATTTCAAAACGACCCTCTGCAATAAACTCATGACCAGGCAATATTTTTTTCACTCGGTTCAAAAAACCACCCCATGCATCTTCAGACGCTGCAAACAATATTTTCAATCAATGCCTCCTGTATTATTCAATGATGCCCCTTTTGAATTATAACCTCATCAATTATTTTAAAAAATCTATCTTGCCACAATCTGGAAATATAAACGAGCAATAGGTCTTATACAAGAATTCTTTAATCCTTTGATTTTAATTTTGCATAACTGCCACGGCCAGACTTAGTATTTCATTCAAAATTTGCCCGTAATAAAAATTAAAAATCTCTGTATAGTTGTTTTAAGGATAGTTTTTTTAAGGCTTTCATATAAACAAATTGACTTTCGTTTGCTCACAGTGTACAAAAATTTTCATGAAAGATGTAGAACAAGAAACAAAAAAAATGGAAGATGCTATTGCCAAGCGGATTAGAGAGCTTCGCAAGGACAGGGGATGGACTTTGGGAAAACTTGCTGAAATTACAGGCTTGTCCAAAAGTTACCTGTCCCAGATAGAAAATCATGAAAAAACTCCTACAATCGGGACGTTAACCAAAATTGCTTATGCTTTGGGGGAGAATGTACAATCTTTTTGGAATCTTGAAAAAGATGATGATGAAGAAAAAATGACCATGGTTCGTTCTTCCGAAAGACGCCCCATTATCCATCCGGGTGCAACCAGTGGTTATTCTTATGAATCCATAAGTTTTAAAAAACCGGATAGAATTATGGACGGCTATATTGTTACCTTGGAGCCGGGTATGACCAAAGAGCCCATGATACATGAGGGCCAGGAGATGGTTTATATGCTGGAAGGACGCAAGGAATTCATATATGACGGCAAATCCTTTATAGCTCAAAAAGGTGATTGTCTTTATTTTGATTCCGACCGGCCTCATCTGGGACGAAGCCTTGACGATAAGCCTGCACGCATGCTGGTTGTGTTTGTCAACCCCCGCAGGCAGGATTAACAAAAAACATACCTGTTTTGTTCACTATCAGCAAACAGAACGGGTAAAAACGATCACGAGGGCCAAAAAAACATGAAAAAAACGACTCAACTGAAAAATTTAATTCTTGACAATGAAATCTTAGTAATGCCCGGAGCCCATGATGTACTCACTGCAAAAGTTATTCAGGATGTTGGATTTAAAGCAGTTACTCTTGGGGGATATGCAAGTACGGCAGCATTGCTTGGAAGGCCGGACGGTTCATTTTTAACCCTGACGGAGATGGCTGATTATATCGGGAATATGGCAGATGCCGTTGATATACCGCTTCTTGCCGATGGTGATACCGGTCACGGCGGTGTACTCAATGTCCAGAGAACCGTAAAAAAACTGGAGATGCTCGGGGCGGCAGGCATGTTTATTGAAGATCAGCTTTTTCCCAAACGATGCGGCCATATGGAAGGCAAGCAAGTTGTTGAAAAAGAAGAAATGATTGCCAAAATCAAAGCCGCACTTGACGTCAGAAAAGATGATGATTTCATCATGATGGCCAGAACAGATGCCCTGGCGGTTCATGGACTTGACGATGCCATTGAAAGGGTTAACCTTTACCGTGAAGCCGGTGCAGACATGGTTTTTATTGAAGCCCCCACTACAAAAGAAGAAATGATCCGTATCAACCGGGAAGTGGATGCCCCTACCCTGGCCAATAATATCGAAGGAGGCAAAACTCCTCTGTTGTCGGCAAAAGAACTTGAAGAAATCGGATATAATGTAGTGGTTTTTCCGGTGGCATCAACCTATGCCATAAAAAAAGCAGTTACCGGCCTTATGACTGAGATCAAGAACACCGGAAGTTCCAAAGGTTTTCTGGATAATATGGTGACCTTTGATGAGTTTAATAAATTCATGGGCCTTGAAGAAATGCGCGAGCTGGAGCTGAGTTTTTACAAATAATTGTCAACCCTGATTCTTAAGAGAGCATACTCATGAACAAATTACAATGTGTCATCATGCGGGGCGGTACAAGCAAAGGTGTTTTTTTTCATGCAAATGAGTTGCCCCTGGATATTGAAAAAAGAACCCAAACAATTCTGCGGGTTATGGGAAGCCCTGATAAACGGCAGGTTGACGGATTGGGCGGGGCTGATATTTTAAGTTCCAAATCAGTCATCATAGGCCCGTCAAGCCGTCCTGATGCAGATATAGATTATATATTCGGCCAAGTGGGAATTACAAATGCTACAGTGGATTTTAATACTCTTTGTGGCAATCTTACGGCTGCTGTTGCACCATTTGCAATTGATGAAGGGCTTGTCAAGTGCGTTGAACCCTATACGAATGTGAGAATATGGTGCCCCACAGTAGAACGTTATCTGGGAGCCACCGTGGAAGTAAATAACGGGAAGGCCGTTTACAATGGGGATTATAAAATGGATGGCGTGCCTGGCACGGGTGCTAAAATTCCCATTGATTTTTCAGATACGGCAGGTTTGATAACAGGCAGTTTGCTTCCAACAGGCAACCTCACTGATGTAATATCCGTGGAAGGGGCAGGTGATATTGAAGTCTCTGTTGTTGATGTTTCAACGGTTGTGGCATTTGTACGGGGAAAAGATCTGGGTCTTGACGGCAGTGAAACCCCTGAAATACACGACAGCAATAAAGATCTGATCAACAGGATGGAGGCCATAAGGCTCAAGGTTGCCCAATTAACGGATCTTGCCGGAAGAAGCCCGCTTTTACCCATGCTGGCTGTTGTGCGCTCACCCATGGATTATAAAAATTATGTGTCTGGTGACGATGTTTTTGCTCAAGATTTTGATATTATGGCCAAGGTCTATGCTGCGGGCATGATGCATAAGGCATACCCTGTTACAGGTGCCATTGCAACAGGTACGGCAGCTAAAATTCCCGGCACCATTGCCCATGAATGTGTCCCGGCAGGCAAGGCAACAAATGATGAAGTTGTCATTGGTCATTTCTCCGGCCTGCTTCCCATGAGGGTGGGCGGACAATTTAAAGAGAATGGCTTTGAACTGGAAACTGCCGAAATTTTTCGTACTGCACGCCGTATTATGGAAGGCAGCGTTTATATATAAAAAAAGCCGGAGAAAATTAAATGAATATTTCAGAAAAAATATTAGCCGCTCATTCCGGCCAAAAACGGGTCAGTCCCGGAGAATTTGTTAATGTAAAAGTGGATATGGTTATGGCCCACGACCTTACTGCAACCATGGCGCTTAAACAGTTTGAAAAGATGGGGGCAAAGGCGGTTTTTGACAAAACAAAAGTCGTGATTGTGCCGGATCATTTCGTGCCTGCAAAAGACATTGCTGCAGCAGAAATCAATAAAAATCTGCGAAGCTTTGCCCGCAGCCAGGGCATCCAATATTTTGAATGCGGCCAGGAAAGCGGAATTGAACATGTGATACTGCCGGAAAAAGGCCTGGTATTACCGGGTGAACTGGTTGTGGGAGCAGATTCTCACACCTGCACATACGGGGCATTGGGATCATTTTCAACAGGAATGGGCTCAACAGATATTGCCGTTGCCATGGCAACCGGAGAAATCTGGCTTAAAGTGCCGCCCACCATTAAATTTGTTTATACAGGCACTCCCGGCAGATGGATCAGCGGCAAGGATTTGATTCTCTATACTATCGGGCAGATCGGTGTGGATGGTGCAATATACTCGGTAATGGAGTTTACCGGACCGGTTGTTGACAATCTTACTATGGATGATCGCTTTACAATGTCCAATATGGCCATTGAAGCCGGTGCAAAAGCAGGTCTTTTCGGTGTGGATGAAAAAACCATTGAATATGTTGAAAAAAGAGCAAAGCACCCCTATGAAGTGTATGCGTCAGACCAGGACGCTGAATATGAAAAAATTATCACATATGATGTTACCGATATGGAGCCTCAAATATCCATGCCTCATTCGCCTGAAAACACGGTTCCGGTGAGCAAGGCATCGGGAACTAAAATAGACCAGGCCGTCATAGGAAGCTGCACAAACGGCAGACTCAGTGACCTTGCCAATGCAGCGGCAATATTCGAGGGCCGTCATGTTCATCCTTCTATTCGATGCATTGTTGTTCCAGGCTCCCAGGAAGTATATCTTGCCGCCCTTAAACAAGGATATATCGAAACATTCATCAAAGCGGGAGTTGCCGTAAGCACTCCCACCTGCGGGCCTTGTCTGGGGGGACATACCGGAGTGCTGGCATCGGGCGAGCATTGCATATCCACCACAAACCGTAACTTCATCGGCAGAATGGGAAGTCCGGAAGCCAATATTTATCTGGCCGGACCAGCGGTGGCTGCTGCAAGTGCCGTGGCCGGAGAAATTATAAATCCCGAGGAGGTGATGAAACATGATTAAAGGTCTGTTGCATAAATACGGAGCAAACATTGATACGGATGTAATCATTCCTGCAAAATATGCCAATTTGCCCACTCCTGAGGATCTTGGCAAGCATTGCCTTGAAAATCTTGATGATCAGTTTGCCCAAAATGTAAAACCAGGTGACATATTGATGGCGTCAACCAATTTCGGATGCGGGTCATCGCGTGAGCAAGCTCCATGGTCCATTAAAGGAGCTGGTGTTTCATGTATTATTGCTAAAAGTTTTGCCAGAATTTTTTTCCGCAATGCCATAAACATTGCCCTTCCGCTTATGGAATGTCCCGAAGCTGTAGATGGGTCTGAAAGCGGGGATGTGCTGAAAATTGATCTCAGTGCCGGCATTATTGAAAACATTACCCGTGAAAAAGTGTTCAAAGCTGCGCCTTATCCTGATTTTATCAGTGAATTGATCAATGCGGGCGGACTTGTTTCATATGCTAAAAAAAGAATTTGTTCCGGAGATTGACCCTCTTAATTTATAAGTATTCCCGCGCTTTGCGTGGGAATACCTTTTTGATAAGCTTGAGCTGCTTGTGCTTTTCCTTTGAGCTTGGACCACCTCGAACATATTTAAGGTATCCGGGTTGCCTGCTGCTAATAATCTTTCAACATCTTTGCCTTATCATCAATGAGTTCGAGCATAACATTGTTCATTTTTTTCGGATGAACAAATGCAAATTCACAATCCCTGAACGGACGGGCACCGCCGATAAAAGGATAATCTTTCTGTTTCAGTTCATCCATGGACTCACGGGTATTGTCAACGTTAAAGCTTATCAGCATGACACCTTCGCCTTTTTTTTCTATAAACTTGGCAACATCCCCATCAGGGGCTGTAGATTCCATCAACTCAAACCCCACTTCCCCCACCCAGTATCTTGCAACCTTGATTTTTTCAGGTTCATCTATGTACTCATCATCCGGCCCGGATTTACCCAGTACAGGCTCCCATATTTTACGAGCTTCATCTATGTTTTTAACCGCAATACAGATGTGATCGACTTTATTTACTTTCATTTTTACCTCCCTTTTTGCCGTTATGGTAAAATGCTGACGTATCAGTGTACCGGATAACAGAAGGTCCGGTAACAAATAAGTATGGATATTTTGTTATGTGATTTTGTGGGCAAATCTTAAATAAAACACCAGGTCTGCCCGTAGCAGTTATATAAAAGAACTTCTAACGTGTTGAAATAAAATCTCTTTCATTTTTTGTTGTGGCAGATCAATTTGCCATGGCCGTTATTCAAAATAATAACGAGCTTGATCATAACATAAGCCGGGCTCAATTGGTTCAGCAAATGTAACGGGTTGCAGACATTATAATCAAGCCCAAAACAACTAATCAAATAACAGGCAATCGCTACCAGAAAAATACAGGCATGGCAATCTTTTGTTTGGAGAGTCACATTTGATTACTGGATTTTGATAATGATATTTTTATTGTAACCTTTCATGCCTTACCCCGTTATATAGACAGAAGATCATGTTTTTTTTACAAGAAAGTCTTGAAAACTCACACATAGACTTTCAATCTTTGTTGTGGACAAACCAAGGTGAAATACCGGGTCTGCCCGTGGCAGTTATAAGGAGGAAGTATGAAAAAAGTTATTTTAATTGTTTTTGTTTTATCTTGTATCATCCGCATTGACTGAGGAATCACAGATGCTTTCACAACAAGCCATGGAAAGCGTTCAGCAGCAGGTCCGTGAGATGAGTAACCTTGGCATACCAGAAGCCCAGGCCCGGGAAATGCTGACATTGATGATTCAAAACCGCGTCCGGGAACAGAGCCGAATTCATGTTCAACAGGTGGTCATGGATACTGCCAGGGCAGGATTGCCTACTGAACCGGTAATGAGCAAAGCCATAGAAGGCATGGCCAAGCAGGCCAAGGAACAACAAATCATCTCGGCCATGAAAGCTGTGAAAAGTCGCTATGCATATGCAAACCAATTTGCAAAATCATTGTCCGATGATAAAAAAAATATTAATTCCATTACCCAAGCACTTGCTGACAGTCTGGCAGCCGGAATGAATACCAAGGATCTGGAAACAGTTAGAACCCAGTTGCAGGTTCGCACTCAGTCTCGTCAACAAACGAAAAACAAGGCGGAGAACGAGCAGTTGGCCATGCAAACCATGCTGACCGTTCGTACCATGTCACGATTGGGTGTCCGGACTTCTGATGTATCCGATATTCTGTGCCAGTCGCTGCAGAATAAATACTCCCATCAGGAAATCAAGCAATTGCGCAGCCAAATCGCTCAGCAGACACATCAGGCATCATCCCGGCAGGTTGCCCGTCAACATGCCAAATCAATTGGCAAAGGCGGTAAAAGTGACAATGATAGCAGTGGCGGCGTTAGCGGCGTTAGCGGCAGCGGAAGTGGCGGTGGCGGTGGCTGTGGGGGTGGCGGTGGTGGTGGCAATGGTGGAGGCGGTGGTAATGGTGGAGGGGTGAGCCAGGCACATTTTTAAATTTAAAGGAAAAAGTGGATTCATACGACAGTTTTTACAGGAAAAATAAAGACAGAGTATTTTCCTACCTGCTCCGCCTGACCGGGGACTACCATAGATCCTTTGATTTCATGCAGGAAAGCTTCACCCGGTACTTTTCCAGGTATCGCTGCAAGAACAATAATTGTGCCTTGCTCTACACCATTGCCCGTAATGCAGCCCTGGATTCGATCAGGAAACGCCGGGAGGAAACAATTATTTAAAGTCCTTGGGATTCACGGCTGCCGGGTTTTGTGCAGCCGTGCTGATATTTTTTAGCCTTTTTCAGTCTCCGGGGCCCCACTCCTTTAGCAATCGGTTCGTTCTTTTCGACCCTGCCGCAGACCAGGTGGAATTGACCGGATCTTTCATCGGGTGGCAGCGGATTTCCATGAAAAAAATCGGCAACAGCGGTTACTGGGAACTCAATCTTCCGGTTGTTTCCGGAGAACACAGATACGCCTATATCCTGAACAATGACAGCCAGATTGCCGACCCTACCCTGCCTGCAAGGAAAAAGGACGATTTTGGTTCGGAAAACTGCATTTTCGAACCTCTTTTATAATATTTGTAACAGTATTATTTATACTTTTTCATATCATACTTTTCAGCCAGTTTGAGTCGTTCCTGGTCTGGAAGAGATTTCATATATTTTTTCCAGCCGGGGCACCAGCCTGCATGCCATTTCCATATCCTGCCTAAAAATGATTTTGGATTGTGGTCATATTTTGATCTAAAACTACAGTTACCGCAATTGTGTGTGGTCATACTTTCTTCCTTTCATCTGGTTGAAAAATAGATATCTCCGTAATATGCCGTCACCGTTTTTTTTGTATTATCCGTATCGCTCATCAGCACGACGGCATCAATAAATCGGATCTTTTTGCCAAAGTATTTTTTAAAATCTTCATGTATATTTCTTTTTTCCGCATGCCATACCGATACCGGAGCTTGAGATGATTGCAGAGCAACCATCACGGCATTTTTTTTAGCAAAAGCATTGGGCCAGACGTCTCCTTTTAAAGAATTTTTAGCCCATACATAATTCATGGCACGGGTATTCCAAACAGCAATACCGCCGGAAACTACTACATAAATCCGGGCAGCATAATCATCACCGGATTTTTGTTTTTCATCAAAAGTGCCTGCCAGCCGGTTTTCAATTCGCCATCGCCAGTTCAGTACCGGAAATTTTTCAAGATCGACCCGGATCTTTTTTATCAGCCCTGAGGCAGAGTTTTGGCTGCCTGCCTTCAATACCATGTTGCCGTCAACCATGACAAGCGAGTAAGTGGTTTCGTTAACAAACTTTTTAGATTCCCACCCTTCAAGTGTCTGTTGGGAAAACGCGCCCACAAGAATATTGTCCTTTTCATCTGCATGAACATGCAGATTTGAAAGGATGCATAATCCTAAAATAAAAATAAGTATCCGGCATTTTTTCATTTTTGTGGCCTTTCATATTATATATGGTGATTATGAACTGTTTTTAATCTGAATTCAAGAAAAGCACTCTTGTCATTATAAAATAAATTCTTATCTTTTACCTTATTATTTTGGTATGATGGCGTTAAGAATTGATCATTTTTTTTGGAGGGATGCAATGAGGATAGCCTTTCCTGTTAAGGAAAATAACGGACTGGAAAGTATCGTGGATGAACATTTTGGTGTTGCTGAAAATTTTTTAATTGTTGACATGGAAACCCGGGAAATTGAGCTTAAAAAAAATCAAAAGCTTTCAGCTGAAGGCTCCAGATGTAAAACCGGCCTGTTTGAAAAAAAAGACAATGTGGATGCGGTTGTAACCAAATGCATGGGGGACGGGTCTCAAAGGAACCTTGCGTCATCAGGCATTAAGGTTTATCAGGCTGTAGAAGACACCATACTGAAAAACCTGGACCTTCTTGAAAAAGACGAACTCAAGCCGTTCCATATATTTGATTTTTGCCAGACAAAAAAGAACAAAAAGGAAGGCGGCTGCGGACACCATCATTAGGAACGAACCAAATTGAAATCTATATTGAGCCTGATAGGCAAATTATTATATCGGTTCATGGGATGGACCTATGATGAACTGCCGGATTATTGGACCGGCAAATGTGTGGTGATCGGATTTCCTCATACAGCGAACATGGATACTGTCCGGGCATTGACCTATATCAGAATTGCAAAGATCAATGCCCGGCTTCTGGTTAAAACGGAGTGTTTTTTTTTCCCCATGTCCATTATCCTTAAAAGCCTTGGCGGCATGCCGATAAAAAGGGATAAAACCCATGGATTTGTTAAAACCGTAGTCAGGGAATTTGAAAAAAGAAAAAATCTTATCCTGGCACTGGTGCCGGAAGGCACAAGAAAAAATGTTGCATCCATAAAAACAGGTTTCTGGTATATTGCAAAAGGGGCGAATGTGCCTATTCTCTGCTGGTATCTTGATAATCAGGCAAAAAAAACCCGCTGGATTGGTAAAATCAACCCTGGAAAAACCCTTGAAGAGGATTTGCTGAAAATTCAAGAATTATATCAAAATGTTGGATTTTCAATTCCTTTGAATAATCTTGTTTTATAGCTGTATTACAACCATCGTGTTGACGTAACCCCAGTTTATGTAACCTATTGAAAAACAAATAAAATTATTGACATATAAAAGCTCGTTCTTTACACTGAAGTTTTTGAAAGATTTACCCTAAAGTACTTTTTTTAAAAAAATCAAGCAAATGCTTTGATATTTTAAAGACAAGGAGAGTAGATATAATGTGTCGTCTGTTTGCACTTACCAGCAAGGATCCTGTAAGTCCCATGCTTGCCGTCAAAGCCCTTGATGTGATGAAAGAGGGTCATGACGGATCTGGCGTGGGATTGCTGCTTCAGGATCTGGGTGGCCCTTTTGAAGAGATGAAAGATGCACCGATTTTATCCGGTATATTCAGCGAAGAAGGTATCCGGCGTCTGGATCTTTTCATGATGGACCAGGGGTTTCTTACCAAATATAAGATTTCTTTAAAGGTTCCCAAAAAACCGGTTAAGGGCATTCCCAAGCGAGATCTTTACCTGATCAGAGCCTACGAACTGCCCGAAGACTGGGACAATCTCGAACCGGATGAAATTTCCAGACGGCTGATGATGATCCTGTTGAAAATCCGTGAAATGGGTGAAGAAAAAAAAGATATGATGGTCTTCTCCTTTTGGCCGGATACCATAATGATCAAGGAGATCGGTGATCCCATGCAGTTGGCCGAACATCTGGGCCTGGATAGAAAAGAACTCAATGCCAGAATTATTATGGCCCAGGGCCGTCAAAATACAAATTATGCAATCAATCTTTATGCCTGCCACCCGTTTTTTATCAATGGCTACTGCACCATGACAAATGGAGAAAATACAGCTTTTATTCCTATCAAAGATTTTTTGTCATCAAGGAAATTTCCAGGTTATATGGGGTATCATTCCGATTCCGAGGTGTTTGCTCATATCCTTCACTATTCAATGGTTGGCCTTGAACTGGGAATTGATGCTTATAAACATGTGATTACTCCTTTACAGGAAGATGATCTTCAGCAACACCCGGATGCCCTGTTCCTTTCACACTTGAAACGAACCTGCAGGCCCCTTATTATTGATGGTCCCAATTGTGTTATCGGGACCCTGCCGGACCATTCCATGTTCATGGTTCAGGACAGAAAAAAACTTCGCCCCGGTGTGGTGGGTGGAAAACCCGGTCTGTTTGGACTTTCCTCTGAAATCTGCGGTCTTGATGCCGTGATCCCGGATCGGGATAAATCAAAAGATATACAACCCATGCACATTGATACAGCAATTGTCAGCCCCGACCGCCAGGAGGTAAGCATATGTCGTCAAACAGAAGCCTTGAACCTTCCTCTTTAAGCCTGAATGATCTGCCCTGGCAGATCCGGTACAGCAACGACCGGTGTACCCTGTGTGGTCAGTGTACTGCGGTATGTCCCGTCAAGGCTATTGAACTGGATGTGTTTCAAAAACGAATCATTAAAACCTCTATTCAAAAAGATAAAGACCATTCCAACCAGTATGACACTTTTTACGGTATTCGCCAGACAACCCGGGTGGAAAATGCCTGCATAGGATGCGCCATGTGTACCATGGCCTGTCCAAATGATGCCATTGCCCCGGTGAAAAACCCAGGACTGGACAGGCTCAAATTTCATGTTAACCAACAAGGTGTCCCCAGAAGACGCGGAGGCCGAAGAAATTCGTCCCAATCCGTACTGGACAGGATCAAGTTCACCCGTATCTCCATGCTCACCGATCCTGCTCTTGATGCGGGCCGCCATGAGTTTGAAATGAGAACTCTTCTGGGGCGTGTACTTTCCCCCAGGGAAAACATGAAGAGGTTGAGGGAAAAAGGATGGATTCCTCCGGTCAGAGAAATTTATCCGTTGATCATCGGCGGCATGTCCTTTGGCGCTCTTTCTCCCACCATGTGGGAAGGTCTCCAGATGGGGGTTGCCTACCTGAACGAGGAGCTTGGCATGCCGGTCAGGATCTGCACAGGAGAAGGAGGATGCCCGCCAAGGCTGCTGCGGTCCAGGTTTTTAAAATATGTAATTCTCCAGATTGCATCCGGGTATTTTGGATGGGATGAGATCATCCATGCCATTCCCCACATGAAAGAAGACCCCTGTGCCATTGAGATCAAATACGGCCAGGGAGCCAAGCCAGGGGACGGGGGACTGTTGATGTGGCACAAAGTCAACAAGCTCATTGCCGCCATTCGCGGGGTGCCCCAGGGCGTGAGCCTGCCAAGTCCGCCAACCCATCAGACCCAGTATTCCATAGAAGAGTCTGTGGCAAAAATGATTTTGTCCATGTCCATGGCATGGGGATTCAGGGTGCCGGTTTATCCAAAAATTTCCGCATCTTCGACATCCCTTGCCGTATTGAACAACCTGACCCGGAACGACTATGCCTCAGGGCTTGCCATTGACGGTGAAGATGGTGGGACCGGTGCTGCGTATACGGTTTCCATGGATCATATGGGTCACCCTATTGCTTCTTGTATCCGGGATAATTATCTGAACCTGACCAAAATCGGAAAGCAAAATGAAATTCCCATCTTTGCCGGTGGAGGTATTGGAAAAAACGGAAACCTTGCAGCCAATGCAGCTGCATTGATAATGCTGGGGGCAAGTGGAGTTCAGATAGGAAAATATGTGATGCAGGCGGCTGCCGGTTGCGTTGGAACCGAAGAAGACCGATGCAATGTGTGCAATGTTGGAATTTGCCCCAAAGGCATCACCTCCCAGGATCCAAGGCTTTACAGAAGGCTTGATCCTGAAGACGTGGCAGAAAGAATCGTCGATCTTTTTGTCTGCTTTGATACCGAGCTTAAAAAGATCGTTGCTCCGCTTGGGCGTTCAACATCGTTGCCCATCGGGATGTCGGATGCCCTTGGAATTGATGATCATGCGGCAGCTCAACGCCTCAATATAAAGTATGTGGTCTAAGGATGTGTGATTTATGAAAAAAGATGCATTTATTAAATTATCCGGCAAAAAAGATGAAAAAAGAATTCCTTCCAGGATCTTGGAAGAGATCATTCATCATCATATTAAAAACGGCCGCAGAAATATTGAAGTAGAAGGATACGGGCAACATGGTATCGGCGGAAGACTCTGGGATGGAGGAAGCGATAATATCCACATTCGGATTACGGGGCAGTCCGGTCAGAGAACAGGATCTATGGGCAATGCAAACACCCGGATTGAAGTCATGGGGCCGGCTTCTGACGATGTTGGCTGGCTCAATGCAGGTGCTGAAATCATTGTCCACGGACATGCTTCCAATGGGGTCATGAACGGAGCTGCCCAGGGCAAAGTCTATATCGGCGGTTCCATTGGTGCCCGTGGCATGACCATGACCAAAAGAAACCCGAGATTTGAACCGCCCGAACTCTGGGTACTGGGTTCTGCAGGCGATTATTTTGGTGAATTCATGGCAGGTGGTATTGCCGTTATCTGCGGTTACAATGCAGATCCTCAGGATCAAATTTTAGGATACAGACCCCTTGTGGGTATGGTGGGGGGAAAGGTTTTTGTCCGGGGCAGTGTAAATGGCTTTTCACAAAAAGATGCCAAACTATCCACATTGTCGGATGAACAGTGGCAATGGCTGGTGATCAACCTGGATGCTTTCTTGAAAAAAATCAATAAAAGCGATCTGTTAAAATCATATTCAGAACGTTCCCAGTGGCAGCTTATTGAAGCAAAATCCGCCAGGGAAAAAGCTCAGGGACCTGAAAAGCCATCCATGTCCTGGTTCCGAGAACAGGTGTGGGACAAGGAACTGGGCAAAGGCGGGCTGATCGGCGATCTTCAGGAGACAGAAAAAGGAACCATTCCCTTAATTACCCGGGGGGATTTGAGACGATACATTCCGGTATGGGAACAGGGAAAATATATGGCGCCATGTCAGGCTGCCTGTCCCACAGGTATTCCGGTTCAGCAAAGATGGAATATGGTCAGGCTGGACAATATTGACGAGGCCGTCAGCATGGGCCTTGAATACACCCCGTTTCCGGCGACTGTCTGCGGATATCTTTGCCCCAGCCCATGTATGGCCTCCTGCACAAGGCATCAGAATTATTTGTCTCCAATTGATGTACGGCTTTTGGGAAAGGCTGGGGAAAACGTCAAATTGCCGACACCCGCTAAAAAAAGCAAAAAAAAGATTGCCGTTATCGGTGCAGGCCCGGGCGGCATTTCAGCTGCATGGCAACTAACTTTAAAGGGGCATACAGCAACATTATTTGATACAAGCGATACCATTGGCGGAAAAATTTCTTCTATTATTCCCGGTTCAAGACTCCCCCAAGAGACCCTTGCAACAGAACTTACCCGGGTTAAAAACATGATTCCCGACATAAAATTAAACCAGACCATAGACAGCAAAAAATTTTCAAAAATCAAATATGACTATGATTTCACCATTGTCGCTACGGGCGCTAAAAAGCCGAGATCTCTGCCGATTAAAGGCATTGAACAAGCCGTGTTTGCCAATGATTTTCTTGCAAGTGCCAAACAAGACAAGGCTGCACCCGGAAAAAAAGTGGTCATCATTGGTGCCGGAAATGTGGGGTGTGATGTGGCAACCGAAGCCCACCGCCTGGGGGCCGAAGAAATCACCTTGATTGACGTTCAAAAGCCTGCTGCGTTTGGCAAGGAAAAAGAGGATGCAAAGGCAATAGGTGCTGTTTTCAAGTGGCCCTGCTTTACTCAAAAAATTACGTCAAAAGGCCTGTTCCTCCAGGATGATGAGTTTTTAAAGGCCGATACTGTAGTAATCTCCATAGGGGATGTTCCGGATCTTGATTTTCTTGATGATACCATTAAAATTGAAAACGGATTTGTTACAGTTGACAAATTCAACCAGACCTCCGACCCCAGAATATTTGCCATTGGAGATATTGTAGGACCCGGTTTGATCACGGATGCCATTGGGGCAGGAAAAAGAGTTGCCCGTAACATCGACCGGATCATCAGCGGAAAAAGTCCGAATCATGGAGATCGTTTGCCCCAGGTGGACAAGCAGCGGATCAGTCTTGAATATTATAACCCCAGAACTATTGCCGACAATTTGAGTGATTGCGGTGCGGATTGTGCCTCCTGCGGAAATTGCAGGGATTGCGGAATCTGCGTGGCAATCTGTCCTGAAGCTGCCATTAAAAGAATTGAAACAGACAATAGTGCATTTGAATATACAGTGGATGCAAATCTTTGTATTGGCTGCGGTTTCTGTAAAGGAGCCTGTCCGTGCGGGATATGGGATTTAATCCCCAATTCTGCCCTGTAAAAAAACAAAATGAATTATTTTTTTGATTGAAAATGAATTGTGATTTTTGATTAGCATAGAGGATATTATGGAAAAACCGGAACAGACATATGACGACTATATAAAGGCTTTGACCGATATCAGTCGTGCCATTACATCGGATCTGTTTATCGAAGACCTTTTAAAACTGATTGTTATGGTAACCGCAAAGGTTACCGGAGTTGAGATCTGTTCTTTATGGATTGTCAACGAAGATGAAAAACCACCGAAAATTCGCCTCAAGGCCACCCAGTCCATTTCACCGGAGTATATCAAGGATCGGGCTTTGAACCTGGATGAAGGTGTTGTGGGGTATGTGGCGACACACAAAAAACCATTGGTTTTGAACGATGTGTTGGAAAGCGACCGGTTCAAAGAAAAAGATATGGCTAAAAAACTGGGCCTTGTCTCAATGGTTGGTATCCCTTTGATAACAAAAGATGAAAAAGTCATTGGGGTCTTAAACTGTTTTACAGCAACTCCCCATGAATTTTCCGAAACGGAAATAAATCTTTTAAGTGTGGTTGCCAATCAATCGGCTGTTGCCATTGTCAATACGGAACTGATGGTAAAAACCCGTGTTATCCAGGAGGAGCTGGAAGCCCGCAAAAAAATTGAACAAGCCAAGGAGGTTCTCATGCATAATCGAAAGATGACCGGAGACGAAGCCTATGGCTGGATACGAAAGCGAAGCATGGATTCAAGAAAATCCATCCGTGAAGTGGCCGAAGCTGTGGTTCTCTCCAATGAGATTTTTAATAATGAGTCGTCCTCTTAACTGTTTTCAAAAAATGTTTATTTTGCCTACCAGAATCCCCACTGGCCGGAAAAAAAGACATATAGCCCCAGGGTAAGATTGGTTGTCCCATGCGCGACCATGCAGGACAAAAGATCTTTTCTTGTGATCCATAAAATGGATATCAAAATACTGTAAGCAACAGCGGCCGGCCACTCAGCCAAAAGGTGGCCGGCTGCAAATGCAAATGTTGAGATGCAAATGGCCATAATGCTCCAGGCACCCGGCTTGACATCATTGAGGCTGTTATGATCCAATGTTTCATTTAAAGGTGACTTTAGTTTATTGTTTTGCCTGTTGATATCCCATTGAAGCGCCACGCGCAATATATATCCCCGGATAAACAATTCTTCAAAAACCGGAACAATCAATGAAGCGGCAAAAAGTCGTAAAAAAAATCCTGAACCGGACCAGGGATCGCCTGAAACATCAACAAAAGGGGCCATCAGCAGACACCATGTTGCAAAACCTGCAATCCCGAAAACAATTCCATAACAGACGGATGCCAAAGCTCTTTTGGGGCCCGTGATGGGGGTATACCATTTCCAGCCCCAGTATAAAAAAAAAGGAACAATAATGATTTTCAAAATATAGCTGAGTTCAACAGAAATTGTGCCCTGACTCAATGAGGCAATGCCCACATATGCAAAATAGGGCACTCCATATGGAAGCAGCAGATCCCGGTTGGCAATTTTTTTTGATTCCGGATCAATTTTTTTCTTCACTACAAAAGGCCGATTTTTTTTGAGTTTCTTTTTTTTAAATTGTTTTTAAATTGCTTGAATAAAGATGATATACAATCACATATCAAAAAACAATTCGTAAGAATAGAAAAAAATTCAAGCTAAGCAAAAAAACGCAGGACAATTGTGCTGTGACTGGTAAGCACCTGGATTAAAATTTTTTTTCCGATTCCAACTTTTAAGACAGCCTCTCAATCAGTAAAATTTATTGTCATGTACAGAAATCAACTTATATCCAAATGTTTATATTTCAGGAACGATTCTGCCAGTCAGTGTGCATTTTGACATCCCATCCAGATTTTATTTTTTTCAAACCCTTGACATTTTAAACAATAGTCTTTAACCTAACTTATCTGGCTAAATACAAAGGCGTATTAGCAAAGTTAAAAGAAAACAAAGGCGTTTTCCCAAATTATAACCTGGGCAAATGCCTTTTTTTATTTTGATTTTGGGAAGAAAAAATGAAAATTCATAGCACACCAAAACTTACGCTGTTTCACTGTTTACACTCTTTTGAAGAAACCGTTTCACTGTTTGACGGTTGTGAAATTAAAACCGTTAAAATGGCCTGCTCCTCAATGACAAAGGATATCCATCTTTTAAAGGCATTTGAAGCAGGAGCTGATGCCGTTCTGGTACTGGTTTGCCCTGAAAAAGGCTGCCGATATGCCCAGGGCAGCATACGGGCGAAAAAACGGGTTGAGTATGTAAAAGCCATTTTAGATGATATTGGAATGGATGGAAGACGATTGAACATATTCAACACAACCTCAAGCGACAGCGATTCAATTAAAGATATTATCCGAAAAACGGTATTGGAGCTTGACACGATCGGCCCGAATCCCGCTTTAAATTATCCAAATTAATTCATCATCCCATAGATGCTGTTCTAATAACGGCAATGGCAGATTGACCTGCCACAAGCAACATTGAAAGTAATTGTTTGGATTTTTAAAGACTTTCATATAACTGCCACGGGCAGGTCTTTCACCTTGGTTTGCCCACAACAAAGATTGAAAGTCGCTGTTTGAATTTTTTGAAGACTTTCATATAAAAAAAATACCATCCGCATGGATGTTATGTGCCAAACCTGTCCCCCAAAAAAAGTGGAGTATAAAATGATAACCGGTAGTCAAAAACCCATTAATGAGATTGTTCAACTTACAGAACCCTATAAAAAAATTTTAATCCTTGGTTGCGGCACCTGTGTAAAAACATGCTTTGCAGGTGGTGAAGACGAAGTGGCTGTTCTTGCATCCGCTCTAAGGCTTGCGTTCAAGAAAATGGCCAAATCCATTGAAATAGAAGAACTGACCATTGAGCGCCAGTGTGAAAATGAGTTTATACAATGTGCATCATCCGGGGTTGGCAAAAATGATGCCGTCCTTTCCCTTGCCTGTGGTGCAGGTGTTCAGGCCCTGGCAAAGCGGTTTGCAAAAGCAGTGGTGTTACCGGGTGTAAATACCACCTTTATCGGTATCCAGGAAAGCCCGGGTATTTTTACCGAAGAATGCTCCGGTTGCGGTAACTGCGGCCTTGCTCTCTTCGGAGGTGTTTGTCCGGTCACCAGATGCGCTAAAAAATTACTCAACGGACCCTGCGGCGGCTCCCAAAACGGTGTTTGTGAAGTCGATCCAAATACTCCATGTGCCTGGCACCTGATTATTGAACGGCTGACAACTTTGGGGCAACTTTCCAATCTGAAAAACTATATCCCTCCAAAAAGCTGGAATACCAGTCTTTCCGGCGGACCCAGAAAATTGATCAGGGAGGATCATATCATATGAAAACTTACAGCCAGCTTCATGAAAAACTTTCCAGGGGTGAATTTGCAATAACAGGCGAATGCGGCCCTCCAAGAGGGGCTAACAAAGAGGTTATTGATAAAAAAATCAAGCTGCTCAAGGGCTTTGTGGATGCGGTAAACGTCACAGACAACCAAACTGCCATTGTCAGGATGTCAAGTATTGCGGCTTCCGCCCACCTGGTTGCCGCAGGCCTGGAACCGGTGATGCAGATGGTGGTCAGGGACCGCAACAGAATTGCCATTCAATCGGATATCATGGGAGCCTATTCTCTTGGTATCAAAAATATTTTATGTTTGTCTGGAGATCACCAGAAATTCGGCAGCCAGCCGGAGGCCAGAAATGTGTTTGACATCGACTCTGTCAATCTCATCCGAACCGTTCGCAACATGCGGGATACAGGCAAGGACATGAGCGGGTTTGATCTGGATGTGGCTCCTCAGATGTTTATCGGCGCTGCAGCCAATCCTTTTGCCGACCCCTTTGAATACCGTGTAATACGGCTGGGCAAAAAGTTTGATGCCGGGGCGGATTTTGTTCAGACCCAGTGCATCTATAATATGGGCCGGTTCAAGGAATGGATCAGGCTGGCCAATGAGGAAGGCCTGACACAAAAGGGGTATATCCTCGGTGGCGTCACTCCGTTAAGATCCGCTGGCATGGCCCGGTATATGAACAAAAAAGTTGCCGGTATGGATGTGCCTGAAGAGATCATCAAACGAATGGACGGTGTTGAAAAAAAGTGCCAGGCAGACGAAGGCATTAAAATCTGCCTTGAAACCATTGAGGCCCTCAAGGAACTTACCGGGGTACACGGGGTTCATATTATGGCCATTGAATGGGAAGACGCTGTTGCCAGGATTGTGGAACAGGCCGGTTTGAACTAAAACAAAAGGATGTCAGCATATGCCTCAAAAATATAATATCCATACAACGCCTGCATTGCCCAGATTTTATCCCGTGGGTAAATATGCCACCATAGAATTCAGGGAAGAGTGTGCCGGAAGCTGCAAAGAGTGTGTGAAAAAAAAATGTGTGTATGACATTTTCAAGGAAAATTACCTTCATATGAGCAAAATGGAGGAGCCTGAATATCTGTACACCTGCAATTCATGTTTCAGGTGCATCCAGGAATGCACCAAGGGAATTTTTTCCCGTGTGGTCAATCCTGAATACCGGGAGATCGGCAATGAGTATTGGACACCCGATATTCTTCACCGCACCTGGTATCAGGCCCATACCGGCAGCATTCCCGTATCGGGTGCCGGATACAGGGGACCTTTTGTGGGAAAGGGCTTTGACTCCATGTGGACGGACATGTCCGAGATTGTGCGGCCCACACGGGACGGCATCCATGGCCGTGAATATATCAATACCTGCATAGAGCTTTCAAGACGGCCGGAAAGGCTTGGCTTTAATACGGACGGGTCTCTTGCAGTCGATGTAAAGCCTATCCTTGAGATCCCGCTGCCCATCGTGTTCCAGCAGCCTGATTTTGGCGTATTAAGCAAGGATGTCCGTGTTTCAATGCTCAAAGCAGCCCGGACTATTGGAACAAAAATGTTTGTTCCGGCAGCAGATGTGAGTGAAGATCTCATGTCGTTTGTATCCACCATTATTCCTGTGGTCACAAAGAAAAATTTTCAAGATTATTCAAAACTTATGGCACTTGCCGACATGGTTGAAATTGAATACGAACCGGGTATTGAAAAAACAATCTCTGCTTTAAAGTCTACAAATGAAACCCTTTGTATCAGTATAGGCCTGCCCTTGAGGGCTGATTCTGATTATGCCCAAATTTGTGCCGACCTTTCTAAAACAGACATCGACACCCTCCATGTTTATGCCGATGCAAACGGCAGGGAATTTAAGTCAGAAAATCCGCGATTTATCAAGGATATGTTAAGAGATATTCACCTGGCATTGATTGATGCCGCTACACGGCAGCAGATCAACATCCTTGCCTCGGGCGGGATAGGAATGGCCGAACATGTTAACAAGACCATTATCTGCGGGGCAGACGGGGTTGTTATTGATCTTCCCCTGCTCATTGCCATGGAATGCCGGCTGTGCGGCCGTTGCAAAAAGGAGTTGCCCTGTCCTGTTGAAATGGAAACCATTGATCCGGCATACGGCAGCAATAGGATCGTAAATCTCATGGGGGCCTGGCGAAACCAGATGCTTGAAATGATGGGTGCCATGGGATTAAGGGAAGCCAGAAGACTTCGAGGTGAAGTCGGCCGTTCCATGTGGTTTGAAGATCTTGAACAAGAAAGTTTTGCGCCGATTTTTGGTGAACGCAAATTATCTATAGACGTGGGATAAGTTATGAGCCAATTAAAACATCAATTAAAACAACAACCAAGAAATCCATTGCCCGAAACCAGGGAGACTCCTTCACGGTTTCGCAATACCATTGGAAAATATATCATCAAACGAAATTCAAACTGTGTCTCCTGTGGAAAATGTGCGCAAATCTGTCTTTTTGGCGTTCATATCATGCCGGACAATCATGCTTCTCCTTTCAGGCCGGTTGAACACAAGTGCATCGGATTTGACTGCAAAAACACAGACCACTACTGCATTGAACACTGCCCGGAAGACGCACTGGTCATGAAAAAAAATCCTCTTCTGGACACCATGGGCGATTACCGATGGACTCCCGACATGCTGCTGGGCCATTTTGCCATGGCGGAAACCGGCAAACCTCCTCATGTGGATCTGGAATATAATCTGGGCAATTCCGGCGGCGGATTTGACAAGATGCGTTTTATTAAACCTGACCCGGATTTTGCCATTGAAATCCGTGATGAGGAAATAGACACCAGTATTGACCTGAATAAAACAGGAGACGGCCGCCCCCTGAAAACCATTTCCATGCCCTGTTACGGCGGCGGCATGTCTTATGGGTCCACAGCTTTGTCCGTGATTGTCGGACGGGCAAGGGCTGCCAAAAAACTCAATTCCCTTACATGTACCGGTGAAGGGGGATATCCGCCCCAATTTCTTCCCTACAAAGAACATGTGATCACCCAGGTTGCCACCGGCCTTTTCGGGGTCAGAGAAGAAACCATACAAAATTGCCCTATTATGGAATTCAAGTATGCCCAGGGAGCAAAACCAGGTCTTGGCGGTCATCTTTTGGGAGAAAAAGTCACCCAGGCCGTTGCTGAAATGAGAGAAACCGTTGTGGGCAGCTCTCTTTTTTCACCGTTTCCGTTTCATTCCGTATATTCTGTTGAAGATCATAAAAAGCATGTGGACTGGATGAAAGAGATCAACCACAATGTGCTGTGTTCCATAAAGGTGTCCACCCCCACGGATGTGGACATGGTGGCCATAGGGGCCTATTATGCCGGTGCCCATATCATTCATATTGACGGCAGTTACGGCGGCACTGGTGCGGCCCCTGACATTGCCAAAAAGAACATTGCCATGCCCATTGAATATGCCATTCCAAAGGTTCACCGCTTTCTTGAGGCGGAAGGTGCCAGGGACAAAATCACCCTGATCGCCAGCGGCGGCATACGGAACGGGCTTGATGTGGCAAAAGCCATTGCCCTGGGTGCTGACGGGTGTGTTATTGGAACAGCTGATCTTGTGGCGGTTGAGTGTGTCAGGTGCGGCAATTGTGAAAGCGGCCGGGGATGTGCCCGTGGGATCGCAACCACAGACCCGGAACTGGGATACATGATTGATGAAGATTATGTGGAACAGCGGCTGGTCAACATGTACATGGCCTGGCGCAAACAGTGGTGCGATATTTTAAGGTCTTTTGGCTTGAAAAGCATCAGGGAACTGCGGGGCCGGTCAGATCTTCTGGTACACCTGGATTATCTGGATGAACAGGAAAGAAAAAAATACCAGCCTGCACCCGGTTACAAAATGGTTTTATAATTTTGGTTAACGGTTAGCTGTTAACGGTTAGCAATTAACGGTTAACAATAAGGAATTTTGATAATGACAAACATCAACAAGAATAAAATCATAAACAATATACTGGCTTCAAGGGGCAGACTTCCCCACATTAAGACACCTGTGAACAAATGCGATGAAGAGGGCGGCTGCGGCGTGACAGGATTTATGGCCTCCATTCCCGTTGCAGGAAAACATATTTACGAACCCTCGGTTCAAATGCATAACCGGGGTAACGGCAAGGGCGGCGGCATTGCTGCGGTGGGATTGAGTGCCGGCGATCTTGGGGTTCCGCAGGATGTGCTGGAAGACCATTACCTTTTGCAGGTGGCATACCTGGATGATACAGCCATTGCCCGGGTGGAGGCCACCAATATCACACCCTTTTTTGACGTCTACTCATCTGAAAAAATACCGACGATTGATGATTACACCAGTATCGGTCTGGAGGTCAAGCCGCCGGATGTATGGCGCTATTTTGTAAGGGTCAGGCCTGCCGTGCTTGAAAAATTTATCCAGGCCAATCATTTTTATGACATGGACAAAAGAAAGGCGGAAGACGAATTTGTCTTCCAGAACTCCAACCGGCTGAACCAGGTTTATTATGCCTCACTTGGGGAAAAACAGGCTTTTGTCCTGTCCCATGCCAGGAACGTGATGATCCTCAAAGTAGTGGGTTATGCCGAACAGGCCACCCAATATTATTGCCTGGACAATTTCAGGGCCCATGGCTGGATTGCCCACCAGCGGTATCCCACACGGGGGCGCTTGTGGCATCCGGGCGGGGCACATCCGTTTTCCGGCATGCATGAAGCCCTGGTACACAATGGTGATTTTGCCAATTATCATGCTGTCAGCGAGTACTTGAACCAGCACAACATCTATCCCCAGTTCCTGACAGACACGGAGACTGCTGTGCTGCTGCTGGATTTGTACAACCGGGTGTTTGAGTATCCACTGGAATATATCATAGAGGCATTGGCACCGACCACGGAGTATGATTTTGACTGCCTCTCTCCTGAAAAGCAGCAGGTTTACCGTTATATCCAGTCCCAGCACATGACCGGCTCCCCTGACGGTCCCTGGTTTTTCATCATTGCCAGAAATGACCCGTACAAGGACCTGATGCAATTGATCGGTATCACGGATACGGCCATGCTCAGGCCCCAGGTCTTTGCCCTCCAGGAACGCGACGATGTCCAGATCGGTCTTGTCTGCTCTGAAAAACAGGCCATTGATGCCACCTTGCAAAGCATTGCAGCCGAAGACAGCCGATTTTGCCCCATTGCCGACAAATACTGGAATGCCAGGGGCGGCAGCTCAACAGATGGCGGTGCCTTTACCTTTACCATCAAGGATTCGGGAAAAGGCGACGGCTCAAAAAAACTGGTCACCCAGAATAAATTTGGTGAGATCGTTCAAACACCTGAGGGTCAGATGCATTTTGACGTATCTGTGAATATCTCCACTGTGGTTGAAAAAAATGCCCGGACAGCAAAAATTGAAGGATTTTTTCACGAAAATGATTTACAGGGACTCAAACAATACTGCATATCTGAATTTACTGAACTGCATTTTCAACAGATCCTGAATTTGTGTCATAAAATAGAAGCTCTGGCCGGCACGGACGATGATAAAAAAGCCCTGGCTATTAATCTGTTAACCCATTTGAATGACAGGATTTTTCCAACAGGCAATAAAGAACGAAGCTCTGTTCTCCAGATCATCCGGGAAAGCCTTGCCGCTATTTTCAAATCCTCTCCCAAAATAGGCGATCATCAAAACAGCAGGTATGTTTATATTGACCGGGCGACCCGGAAGGACTTGCGATCCCCCCTGGAAAATGAAAAAATCCTTGTGGTGAATGCAAAAGAATTTGAACCGGAAGGTAAAAACTGTGATTCAAGATTGATCAACAAGGCCTACCGGTTGGGATGGAAACAGTATCTGTGCTATGGCTACAAAGGCCAGAGATTTACCGGCTGCGGATTTGGGCCGAATTCTGATGAAGTTCGATTTGATGTGTACGACAGCTCCGGGGATTATATGGCCTCTGGGATTGACGGCATGCAGATCCATGTTCACGGAAATGCCCAGGACCAGCTGGGCCAGATCATGAAAAGAGGCAAATTCGTGGTACACGGAGATGTGGGGCAAACCTTCATGTATGGTGCCAAAGGCGGCGAAGTCTACATCCTGGGAAATGCTGCAGGACGTCCTCTGATCAATGCCACAGGCGGCCCCCGCGTGGTGATCAATGGAACTTGCCTTGATTACCTGGCAGAATCTTTTATGGCGGGTGATCCATTGAACGGCGGCGGTTTTGTCATTGTCAACGGGATTACCTTTGATGATAACGGCAAGGTGATTGATCTTCCCATGCCCTACCCTGGCTCCAACCTGTTCTCCCTTGCCTCAGGCGGGGCCATTTACCTGAGAGACCCGGACAAAAAAGTGGTGGATGAACATTTAAACGGCGGTGTATTTGCAGAGTTGACAGATGCGGACTGGAAGTTGATCCGTCCCTATCTTGAAGAAAATAAAATTTTATTTGGTATCACCATTGAAGAGGATCTTTTAACGATTAATGGAAATAAACTGCCTTTTAATAAAGTATATCGCAAAGTCATGCCTATTCACTCATAGGCATTTAAAATACAAAAAATAAATAAATTTTATTTTTATTTCTCCCAATTAGACAGACCGGCTCTTTTTTATATTGAGCCGGTTTTTCCATTATTAGATTAGAGTATTCAGCAGATATCAATCAGGCTGTTTTACCGTAAAATATATTGAGCTATCAAACCTATGAATCATTTCTTTTTTTGCTATATTTAAAAAAGATATTTGACTTCCAGTGCTTGGTATTGGTAAACAAAAGGGTTTGCCAGCCAGCAGCCAATTTAGTGAAAAATATAAAATATGGGTATGGTTGCAATTGGGCTGCAAATGATCTGTGATACAAAAACAGCAAAAATAAAACAATTGATCTGTTATTATCAATTAGTATTGGAAGGCTTGTGGTTGTGGATTAGCAACTAAAGCGTATATGGAGAATTGCAATGAATATTTGGTAAAAAGCTATCGAGCCTGAAAAACTTATTGAAAGGATTCCATTAATACTTTAAGTTGTGACTAAAATTATTTGTTGGAATTTAAAGAATGTAATATCCGAAAAAAAATGGGAAATGGAGTTATGGCTAAAATTCTATTGATAGATGATTCCTGGTTGACTCGAAGAGGTCTTTCAGGAATGATTAGTTCTTCCGGACATGAAATTGTCGAGGCGGAAAATGGCATGGATGGAGTCGAGAAAATCAAAGACGAATGTCCGGATTGTATTTTTCTTGATCTTTTAATGCCTGAGATGGACGGGTATGAAGTTTTAGAGATATTAAAAGAAAAAAACATTAAAATACCAGTTATTGTATGCAGTGCGGATATTCAGGATACTGCTAAAAGTAAATGTTTAAAATTAGGAGCTTTTGATTTCCTCAATAAACCGCCAATGGTGGAAGAGGTTTTGCAAGTATTGGAAAAAGCTCTGCAAATATAGATAAATCTGAGAGAAATATATGAAAACAACAGAAAAGCAAATAGAAGCGTTAAGGGAACTCATAAATATTGGTGTTGGCAAAAGCGCTTCAATTCTGAACACAATGTTGAACTCTCATATTATTCTTCAAGTTCCTTTATTAAAAATTCTTGACATTTCAGAATTAAACAATGAAGTAAAAGCCTTTAGCAAAGGAAAACTGTCAACTGTCATCCTAAAATTTGATGGTCCTTTTTCAGGAAGTGCCGAATTGATATTTCCCAGTGAAACAGCCATGATATTAGTAAATAGTCTGGTTGGTGAAAATCCGATAGGAATGGATTTTGATTCAATTCGATCCGGAACCCTATGTGAAATCGGCAATGTTGTTTTAAATGGCGTAATGGGATCAATCTCCAATATTTTTTCATCCTATTTTAAGTATTCCGTACCAGAGTATATAGAAGATTTTGCTGAAAATATTTTTTCTGAAAAAGCTGTTGACTTTGATATGAAAGTTTTACTTGCAAAAACAAAATTCATTATCAAAGAACTGAATATTGATGGAGATATTATGTTGTTTTTTGAAGTTTCTGCCTTGGATAGACTGATTGAAATGATCGAAGAATTATAGAAAATGAATAAAATAATATATTCCCTTGAACAATTCCGTTTACTTGATAATGTTCCCATAGCTATTTGTGTGGTTGATAAAGCATATAATATCGTTTTTTGGAACAATTGCATTGAATCCTGGACAAAAAAAAAAAAAGCTGACGTTTTAAACAAAAAACTGGGAACAATATACCCTCATTTTAATGAAAAAAAATATACCTGCAGAATAGATCCTATCCTCTCAGGGGGGCCTCCTGCAATATTTTCATCCCAGCTTCACGGGCATCTTTTTCCGTCAAAACTTTCAAATGGTCAATTCAGGATATTGCAAACAACTGTTTCAAATGTTCCCGCAGAGGGAGACAATCAGTATTACGCTCTTTTTGCCATAAAAGATTTTACTGAACTGTCCTACAGAATCATTGATTACCGGGAAATGCAAAAAAAAGCCCGGCAGGAAATTGAACAACGAAAAAAGGTGGAGCAAGAACTCAGGATAGCGAATGAAGAAATTGTTAAACAGCAAAAAACCGCTATTGAAGAAGAAAGACTTAAAGTTCTATTGCAAATGGCAGGTGCAACAGCTCACGAATTAAATCAACCATTGATGATTCTTCTCGGAAATATTGAATTACTGAAGCTGGATCGAAATGATCCTGAAAAACTAACCGAATATATTTCAAAGATAAGTGATTCAGGCAACAGGATCGCAAATATCATCAAAAAGATACAAAGGGTCAAACGTATTGTCAAAAAAACTTACAGTGCCGGAGCTGACATTGTAGACATTCATCAGAAAGAAAAAATTTTACATGTGGAAGATGATCATGCTTATTTTGAAAATATCCGCGCCTTGCTAAAGGATACAAAATACAAATATATAAAGAATACCGATTCTTTGAGCAATGCCAAATCATTGCTGCTAAAAAAAGACTTTGATCTGATTGTCCTTGATTATTTATTGCCTGATGGAGATGCTTTTGAATTATTGGATTTTTTACGCCTGAAAAAATTAAATCTTCCTGTGATTATTCTTACAGGCCAAGGAAGTGAGAGTATCGCTTCAAGAATACTTCGGCATGGAGCAGGTGATTATTTGTCTAAAACAAAACTGGACAAAGAATCCTTGTTGGAATCCATTGAATTTGTTCTTGAAAAGCATTATCTGAATCAGGATAAGGAAAGAGCAATGGTGGTAATGGGAGATTTGTCTGCAAAAGACGAACTGACAGGCATCTATAACAGGCGATATTTTACTGAAGCTCTGATTCGTGAAATTTCCGGCGCACAAAGATATCAAAAAAAATTAGCACTCTGCATGATTGATCTTGATCACTTTAAAATGGTCAACGATTCATATGGTCATGTGGTTGGTGATGCGGTTTTAAAAAAAATTGCTGATATTATTAAAAATGCAGTTCGCGAATATGATATTCCCTGTCGGTATGGGGGAGAAGAATTTAGCCTGATTTTGCCGGATACGGACCGAAACGGAGCTGAAATCGTCTGTGAAAGAATAAGAAACGATGTGGCTGATTATGTGTTTAAATATGATCACATTTCTTTTCAAATAACATTGAGTGCTGGAGTGGCTTTCCTGAAAAAATCAAAGGACAGCAATTCAAAACAGTCTGATATGCTCATAAAACAAGCGGATGCAGCTCTTTATAAAGCCAAGAATATGGGTCGAAACAGGATTTTATTTTTATGATATTTTAAGTGGATATTCCATTTGCGATTGATATTATCCTTGCTATATCAAGAATCAGACAGACTTTTCCATCCGGCATAATTGTACCTCCGCAAATGCCTGGAATATTTTCCATTAAAGTGCCCAAATTTTTTCTAACAACATTTTGCTTGGCAAGAAGCTTGTCTATCAGCAGTGCAGCTTTGAACCCGGAGTCTTCCACTACGACAACAATACCCGTATTGTTATTTGAGGCACCATTTGAGATATCATTGGAAAGATTGAAAAATTTATGAAGCCTGAACAAAGGGATAATCTTGCCGTGTACTTTAATAAATTCACCTTTTTGAAAGACGCTTGAAATCATATCAGGTTTGAGTTCTATGGAAGTCAAAACACAAAGGGTTGGGATTACATATCTATGATCACCAACACCAACAATCATACCATCCATAATCGCAAGGGTTAAGGGAAGTTTTATCTGAATCTTTGTTCCGATTTTCTGTGTGGACTCAATATGGATTTTACCATTGTATTGGTTGATTGTTGTTTTTACCACATCCATACCAATTCCTCGGCCTGAAATATCAGTGACTTGATCTGCGGTACTCAGCCCCGGGTGGAAAATAAGATTATAAATGGAATTTTGATCAAGCTGGGATGCGTCGTCAATTATTCTTGTTGAAATAGCTTTTTCAATAAGTTTTTTGGTATCAATTCCTTTCCCGTCATCTGTAATTTCAATATATAGACTGCCGCCTTTGTGATATCCTTCAAGAGTCACCGTGGCAATTTCAGGTTTACCTGCTTTAAGTCTATCTTGAATGTTTTGTTCAATGCCATGATCGACACTGTTTCGAATAATATGAATAAGCGGATCACTCAGGCCGTCAACCAGGTTTTTATCCAGCTCTGTTTCTTCTCCTTTTGTGATAAAATCAAATTGCTTGTTGTTTTTGTTTGACAAATCTCTTGCAACTCTTTTCATCCTGTTAAACAGAGCTTTTAAAGGAACCATCCTTAATGACAGTCCAATTCGTTGAAGTTCTTTTGTGATCTCACTGAGCGCTCGCAGCGAATTTCTGTATTCGGAAGATTTTTTGTCTTTGTTGTCGTTATTTCGGATTACCATAGCTTCTGCAGTGGAAAGTTCGCCGATTGTATCAATCAAATGATCCAATCTGTCTGAATCAACCCTTATGGATTTTTTTACAGACGTATTGCTTTTGGCATCTTCTGCCTTTACGGGTTGAGTATCAGAAGGCATTTTGTGATGAGAAGCAAAATCATTTTGATTTTTTTGCTCCATACCTGATTTGTTTTCATACTCTTTAAGTAATTTAAGAATTTGTTCGGAATCTTTTGGAGAAGCATCTGCTCCTGAATACACTGAAAATGTATCAGACAACCAGTCTTTTACGCTAAAAAGAATTTCAGCAAATTTTACAGTCACGTCTTGTGAAAACAAATCCTCAGTCCGGTGACAGATTTTTTCAACTTCTTTTAGCGCCAGAAAACCACTTTCTCCTTTTATTGTATGGATAATACGTTTCATCTCTTTTGGAGAATGTACTAGGTCACCTTTTTCAAATTCAAGAACAAGAGTTTCAAATTTATCCAGAACTGACTGCTGAGAGGATAAAAATTCAGCAAAATCCTCCATGCTCAAATAAGAAGGAAGTGTTTCAGGATGGCGTATACTTGTATTTTTATTCGTAGATTTTGATGCAGTTTCAGGCGGATTGGAGTTTGATGCCTTGCAAATTTCATTATCAGTTTGTTGGCCCAGGGTTAAATGATCGACGATCAATTTCATTTCTGAAATGATATCTTCAATATGAATTAAGGCGTCATGATTTTCATTTTTTTTATAAGTTGTTACTTGTTCAATATGATTGCGGATCTGTTTAACACATGAGGTAATCTCATGCATGCCGCTTTTTTTTGACATGTTATTAATGTCTTTTAACAAGGTGATACTATTTGAAAATGACTCAGGGTTATCAACATCAACCAGGATAAATTCTATAGAGAGGTCTTCAAGTTTACTTCTGATTTCAGAGCTTGAGTGCAAAATAATAATCCTTATAAATGAAGATGTTGAAAACATCACTTAACAATTCGATAAAATGCATAAAAAAATATCAGACGCTCAGGTAAAAAGCAACTGCAATATAATCATTAATTTTGCATTAATCTCAAATATCAGCTGCTCCAAATCGGTCATAAAATATCCTTTTGTCATTGAGTTTTGGTTTGGAAAATTCCTGCATTCCAGCTAACCAAAAGCTAACTTGATTTTTGAATACCGATTGATTAGGGTTGCCCAAATAAAGACGATCATGCACATGATTTACTTATAAAATTATGGGTGTAATGGAGGTGATTTTGAAAAAATTGAACATAAAAAAACAAAGCATCCGGTTCAAGCTTATGATGGCGGCGGCTTTAATGGTAACTCTTCCAATGCTGGTTCTCGGCTACTTTTCAGGCCATAAAATACAACAGACCGTGTCAGATGATGCCAAGGTGCAAGCGGTCAGAATTGCAGCCGGTCTTGCACAGTCAACAAATCTGGTGCTGGCAGAACAAATTCGAATTATCCGCAGTCTTGCTGAAAATTTCCGGTCTTTTGGGGGTATGGATATCCGGTTTTACGGAGGACAGGGCATTGATGATCTGACTGCCAAGAGGCTGAATAAGACCATCCACAGAACCGTTAAAAAAATGGGTGCAAACTACGAGAGTATTTTTATAGCTGACGCCCAGGGTATTATTTTTGCCGGGACTCTTGGTTCCGGGGAAACTCCTTTTTTCGGCAAGGATATAAGTGCAAAACATTTTTTTATAAATACCAAAAAATCCGGAGAACCTTGTTCAAGCGAGGTTTTATTGTCCAAATTTAACCAGAAACCGGTCATTGTTTTTTGTGCCCCCATACTTGATAAACGTGAACAATTTGCAGGTGCTGTCGGAATGACCCTGAAACTGGATGCTGTTTCAAATCTTATAACCGGAACACAGATAGGCCAGACAGGATACGCTTATATGATTGATCAAAATGGTCGTACCATTGCCCATCCTGATCCTGAACATGTCATGAAAACCAACATAAAAAAGCAACCGGGCATGGAATCTTTTGCCAAAACTGTTTTATCAATGGAAACCGGCCTTGACACATACAATTGTGACGGCCTGCATGAAATAGCAGGTTTTTCAACGGTTGATGCAAAAAAATGGACGATTGTTGTCACTCAGAAAGTTGAAGATTTTATGAAAGTGGCAGACTCTCTTCAGCGATTTACCATCCTGATAGGCAGTGTTTTTCTTTTGATGTCCCTTGTGGCAGGTCTTTATTTTACCCGAAGTATAATAACTCCGGTGGAACTTGTTGCATCCGCACTTCAAAAAAGTGCTGCAAATGTCACGGATGCTGCACGCCAGGTTACGGCTGCCAGCAATTCAGTGGCAAATGGTGCAGGTATACAGGCCATGTCCATGAAAGATACGGCTGCGTCTTTATCTCAGATATCCGTCATGATAAAAGACAATGCCGACCATGCCGATCAGGCCAATCGCCTGGTTGATCAGAACCAGCTGGTTTCAAATAAATCCAACCGTATGCTCAATGAGCTGAAAATCACCATGGGAGAATTGGAGGATTCGAGCAAAGAAACGGCCCGGATTATTAAAACCATTGATGACATTGCATTCCAGACCAATTTATTATCCTTGAACGCCTCTGTCGAAGCCGCCCGTGCAGGAGAGTCAGGAGCCGGATTTGCCGTTGTGGCTGAAGAGTTCAGGAATTTGTCTTTACGGTCTGCACAAGCAGCCAAGGTTAGCGAAAATTTCATCCATACCACTGAGAATAATGTCATAAAATGCATTGATATGATGCAGCAGGTTTCAGATACTTTTCTGGAGGTTTTGGATAACTCTGTTAATATGAAAACCTGCATTAAAGAGATTGTGGAAGAGTCCGGCAGACAATCCGATGGCATAGGTGTGATAGATGCGTCAGTGATAAAAATGGACAGATTAATTCAGCAGCATACAGCCCATGCAAAAGAGTCGGCTATTGCATCAAAAAGTGTGTTGCAGGAAGCCCGGAAAATGATTCAAATGGTACAAAATCTAATTGCCGTTATCGGAACATCCGGCACATCAAATCGTCACAACTGCCAAGGCCATACAGCAAACATGACACTAACAGAAGATAAACACCCGGAAAAGATAACAACAAAAGAAGTGCCGATAACAGCCCTGGGAAACCCACTTAAAACAGATCAAAAAATCAGCAAAAACAGAACCTGGGATATTGCAGCGTTTCCAATTATGGCCGATGGCACTAAATCCGATCCAGAATTGACCGGAAGTCCTGATTGTTAATTATACATCGACAATAAAAAAGCCCTGGCAATATACTTTCATATACAACATACCGGGCAAACTCTGAAAGCATTCCGCACCGGAATCATTTAATGTTGCCGTAACACAACTCTAATAAAATTCTAATATAAACTTAGTAGACTCCTCTTTAAATTAACCATGAGGTCAATTGTAATAATACAATCTTTAAAATTATTTTGGAGAAAATATGAACAAATATGTACCCGTATTTATTTTTATGCTCTGTTTACTGATGATATCATCAAGTGTTTTTGCAGGAGAATTGGTGATAAAAGGCTCTACAACGGTTTTGCCCATTGCTCAGAAAGCTGCTGAAGCTTATATGGCCGAACATCCTGACGTAAAAATTTCGCTTTCCGGCGGAGGGTCCGGGAACGGAATAAAAGCGATCATTGACGGTACGGCCGACATTGGGAACGCCTCGCGTTTTATCAAGCAAAAAGAAGTTGATCTGGCACACGACAAGAGCGTTTATCCAGTGCCCTTCAGGGTTGCACTGGACGCGATAGTTCCGGTTGTAAATTACAAAAACACGGTTGACGATCTTAGCCTGGAACAGCTGAAGGATATTTATCTTGGAAAGATAACAAACTGGAGTGAGGTCGGCGGAACACCTGGTAAAATCGTCGTGATTTCACGGGACAGTTCGTCCGGAACATTTGGCGTATGGAAAGATCTGGTCATGAAAAAAGAACGGGTCATTCCCGGCGCACTGACCGTGCCTTCAAACGGCGGTATTGTCCAGGCGGTTGCAAACACACCGGGTGCCATAGGGTATGTCGGCCTGGGCTATCTGAATGGCGACATCAAATCTGTAAAAGTCAACGGAACACCCGGAACAGAAGAAAACACCTTGAACGGATCATTTCCCATTGCCAGAGGCTTGTTCATGTTTACAAAAGGATGGCCGACAGGTGATACCATGGGGTTTTTATCGTTTATCCTGTCACAAAAGGGACAGGAACTTGTAAAACAAGCCGGGTCCATCCCGCTGTTCTAATGTGTAACGGAGAAAAATGTTGAAACGTCAGCATATTGATAAAACAGTGCAGTCAGGATTTTTGCTCATTGCACTGTTTTCCATAACCGCCTTGTTTTTGATCATGGTATTTCTTTTTATAGAAGGCATACCCATTTTAGAGCATATCAGTATCAAAGAGTTTGTTTTCGGCAAGTTCTGGTATCCCACGGATGACCCTGCGGATTTCGGAATTCTTTCCCTTATTCTGGGCTCCTTGTGTGTCACACTTCTTTCAGGTTTGATGGCGGTTCCATTGGGAATAATGACAGCCGTTTACCTGGCGGAGATTGCTTCCCCCCGGGTTGCTGAAATAGTCAAGCCCATTGTGGAACTGATGGCCTCCATGCCATCGGTTGTCATTGGTTTTTTCGGTATGGTGGTTGTGGCGCCGTTTATTCAAAAACTTTTTAACATTCCAGTCGGGTTAAACATGTTTAACGCATCCCTGATGCTGGCGTTCATGGCCATTCCCACCATTTGCAGTATTTCAGAGGATGCTGTATTTTCCGTCCCCACGGCTTTAAAAGAAGCCTCTTTTGCCCTGGGGGCCACCCATTTTGAAACCATTGCAAAAGTTATTATCCCTGCATCATTGTCCGGCATATGTACAGCCGTTATTCTCGGGCTGTCCCGTGCCATCGGAGAAACCATGGTGGTGTTGATGGCCGCAGGCGGCGCTGCCATGATACCCTCATCCATCTTTGATCCGGTACGGCCATTGCCGGCAAGCATTGCAGCGGAAATGGCTGAAGCACCATTCAGAAGTGAGCATTATCACGCTTTGTTTGCCATTGGCATTGTGTTGTTTGCATTTACATTTGTTTTTAATTTGATTGCCGATTATATTTCCTATAAATTCAGGCAGGTGGGAGAGGCATCCTTATAATGATAAAACAGAGGTTATTGGCACAGAAGATATTTTTTTTATTGTTAAAAGCAGCGGCTTTGCTCAATGGTGCAGCGCTCTTAGTGATTGTATATTTCATGGTATCCCGTGGATGGCGGGCCATTTCATGGGAATTTTTAACCCAGCCGCCAAAAGATTCCATGACGGCAGGCGGCATTTTACCCTGTATTGTGGGAACATTGTCTCTTTGTTTGATGACCATTATGGTGGCGTTGCCCATCGGGGTTTCCTCTGCCATATATTTAAATGAATACGCAAGACAGGGCAAACTGGTCAGGATCATCCGCCTGGGCATTAACAATCTGGCCGGGGTTCCGTCCATTGTATTTGGATTGTTCGGACTTGCCTTTTTTTGTATCGTACTGAAAATGGGAGTATCCATTGCAGCAGGCGGCTTGACATTGGGGATCATGACCCTGCCCGTGATCATCGGTGCTTCTGAAGAGGCATTAAAGGCCGTTCCCAACACCTATCGTGAAGCTTCCCTTGCCATGGGGGCAACCAAATGGCAGACCATAAGAAAAGTGGTGCTGCCGTCAGCTTTTCCAGGAATTATTACAGGATCAATACTGGGGTTGAGCCGGGCGGCAGGTGAAACCGCCCCGATCATGTATACCGGCGCTGTTTTTTTTACCCCTGATCTTCCCGGTTCCCTTCTGGATGAAGTCATGGCATTGCCCTATCACATATATGTATTGGCCACGGCAGGAACCAATATTGAAGCCACAAGGCACCTGCAATACGGAACCGCCCTTGTGCTGATTGTCCTGGTTTTCGGCATGAACCTTGCAGCAATCATTCTGCGGTCTAAAATGAGAAAAAAGTTAAGGATTTAGCTTCAATGAAACACAATTTTAAAATGCATACTCAGGATCTGAGTTTTTTTTATGGTAACTTTCAGGCCCTTCACACAATTTCAATTGAGTTTATCGAAAACCAGGTAACAGCGCTTATCGGTCCGTCAGGGTGCGGGAAAAGCACCTATTTAAGATGCTTGAACCGCATGAACGATCTGATTCCCGGCATCCGGGTCAAGGGCCGGGCCATGCTGGATGAAAATGACATTTACGATCCGTTGGTTGATGTGGTGAGCCTGAGAAGAAGGGTCGGCATGGTATTTCAAAAGCCCAACCCGTTTCCCAAATCTATTTTTGAAAATATTGCTTACGGATTAAAGGTCAATGGCGTTAAAGACAGGGCAAAAATCACTCAAATTGTGGAAAAAAGCTTAAAACAGGCCGCTATCTGGGATGAAGTCAAAGACCGGTTGAACGAATCCGCTCTTGGTCTTTCCGGGGGCCAGCAGCAGCGATTGTGCATTGCCCGAGCCCTTGCTGTGGGACCTGACGTGCTGTTGATGGATGAACCGGCTTCAGCCCTTGATCCCATTGCCACGCAAAAAATTGAAGAACTGATCACCACCCTGTCTTCAAAACTGACCATTATCATTGTCACCCATAATATGCAGCAGGCAGCACGGGTGTCTGACAGAACCGCTTTTTTTTATATGGGAAAACTCATAGAAGTCAACGATACCGACACCTTGTTTACCAAACCGGCATTAAAACAGACCGAAGATTATATTACCGGAAGATTCGGATAAGGAGAAAATCATGGCAAGCCATTTGCAAAAAGAAATAGAAAAAATAAAAAAAGAGATCCTCTCCCTTGGGGCCATGGTGGAAGACCGGTTTAAAAAAGCTGTGTATGCCATCAAAACAGAAGATCTAAAATTGGCACAGACCATCATTGATACGGATTTTGAAGTGGATGAACGTGAAATCGAAGTGGAAGAGGAGTGCCTGAAGATTCTTGCGCTGTACCAGCCGGTGGCCATGGACCTGCGTTTTCTTGTGGCAGTTGTCAAGATAAACAATGACCTTGAACGAATTGCGGATTATGCAGCAAATATTTCAAAACGGTTCAAGGCATCTTCTGAAAATCCCAATAAGTTCAGGTATGATTATACTGCCATGGGAGAGCAGACTGCAAAAATGCTCAGAATGAGTCTGGATGCCCTTGTAAAAATGGATGTGGATATGGCATATGAAGTCAGAGATATGGACTCTGATGTGAACATCATGCGAAATGATGCCTATGATTCAATGAAAGAAGACATACAAAAACATCCTGAAATGGTGGGTGAAATTATTAATATGTACCTTATTTCCAGGCATTTGGAACGTATCGGGGATCATACCACCAATATTGCGGAAGAGGTGATCTATCTGATAGAGGGCGAAATTATCAGGCATACTTAAATGCCCGGCCTCTCAATTTTTATATGAAAGTTTTCGAAAATTTCAACAGTGACTTTCATGTTTTGTTGTGGGCAAACCAAGTTGAATGACCAGGTCTGCCAGTGGCAGTTATTTGAAACAATAATAAATTTATGCATACAGGAAAAAAAAGATGTTAAAAGAAACCATTCTGATCGTGGATGATGAAGAAGATATTGTTGAGTTGATCAAATATAATCTGGAAAATGAAGGGTATGGCATATTGACGGCATTAACCGGTGAACAGGCCATAAAAATGGCCAAGCAATTCCATCCGGATCTGATTGTCCTTGATCTGATGCTGCCGGGAATTGACGGACTTGAGGTCACCAAATACCTTAAAAACAATGACAACACAAGTTACATTCCCATTGTCATGCTCACGGCAAAAGGAGAAGAATCCGACATCGTTATAGGGCTTGAAATCGGTGCCAACGATTATATTTCAAAACCCTTCAGCCCCAAAGTCCTGATTGCCAGAATCCGTTCCATATTACGCCGCCGTAAAAAAGATTTGGGCCAGCCGCCGGAAAGGATCAACCAGGAAGGAGATCTGATCATTGACCGGGCAAAGCATCTGGTGACAATTGAAGGAAATGTATTGGATCTGACTTTTTCAGAATTTGAACTGCTCTCCTTTCTTGTGGACAAAAAGGGGTGGGTCTTTACCAGAAAACAGATTGTTGATGCAATTCATGGTGAAAGCTATTCTGTAACCGAAAGAAGTGTTGATGTTGTTATTGTCGGCCTGAGAAAAAAATTAAAAAATCATGCATCCTCTATTGAAACCGTCCGGGGTGTTGGTTACAGGTTTAAAGAATAAAAATGGAAAAAAGAAAAAAGAAATTAATCTGGCATATTTTCCCTTCGTTTCTTTTGATAATTTTTCTTTCGCTTTCAGCGATCACATCATACTCAACCAGTTATTTTAAAAAGTTTTTTCTGAAGAACTCGGAAAAAGAGTTGACCATCAGGACAACATTATTGCAAAAAAAATTTTCAGATATGCTGAAAAATGGTCCTGATAATTATCATCAGATTGATATGCATTGCAAAGATATAGAAGAAAAAACAGATACCAGGGTAACGGTTTTGCTGCCGTCAGGTGTTGTGATAGGGGATTCTTCAGGTGATATTGCAACCATGGAAAACCATATGAAACGGCCGGAAATAATGGAGGCGATGAAACGGAAAAAAGGTGTCTGTGTGCGATACAGTGCAACTCTGGATAAGAATATGATGTATATTGCTTTGCCTGTTCTGCAGGACAAAGAGGTTGCCGCTGTTGTGAGAACAGCCGTATCCATCTCCGGCATAGACACACAGATCAAATCCATCCGGAATAATATTCTGATTGCGCTGCTGGTTACCATTATTATTGCCGGATTGACAAGCCTTTATGTTGCCGGGAGAATCAGTCATCCTGTTGAAGAGATGACAAAAGGCACTGCCGAATTTGCCAAAGGGAATCTTACGGCAAGAATTGCGGTTCCTGAATCAGAAGAATTATCTGAACTTGCCGTCACCATGAACCATATGGCACAAGCCCTGGATGATAAAATCACGGCATTTGAAAATCGAAGCATGGAATTGGAGGCAGTCCACTCCAGTATGCAAGAAGGTGTTATTGCAATTGATAAAAATGAAAAAATCATAACAATCAATGATGCTGCAGCCAGGGTTTTTGGTTTTTCAGCATCAAAGTTAAAAGCCAGGTATATACTTGAAATAGCAAGGCATTTTGAACTTCAAAAATTTATTCAAAAAGCTTTGGCAACCCATAAGCCGGTTGAAGATGATATTGTTATTGCAGGGGATAAAGAACGAATTTTAAATATCCATTCAACAGCGCTTTATGAAACAGCAGGACGGCGGATGGGAACCTTGATTATTTTTCATGATATCACCAGGATTCGGCGACTTGAAAGAATGCATATAGATTTTGCAGCCAATGTGTCCCATGAGCTGAAAACACCGCTTACAACCATAAAAGGCTTTGTTGAGACCCTTCAGCAAATGACGGTTAAAAATGAGCTTAAAGAGGGGGAAGCTTTTTTAAATATTATTGAAAAAAATGTAGACAGGATGATTGATCTGATCAATGATCTGCTGGCCCTGGCAAAACTTGAACGCCTTCAGGGAACCAAAATCCAGCTTGAAAAACACAATATCTCAGGCTTGATTCAGGGAGCTGTCAGCAATTGTGATTTCAGCATTGAGAAAAAAAACATTTCCGTGAGTATTGATTGCCCGGAGGATATTTCTGCCATGGTTGATCCTGGTTTAATGGAACAGGCCATCATAAATATCGTGGACAATGCTGTTAAATACAGCCCTGAAGGAAAATCAATCCACATATCGGTCACAAGTCAGGGCCGGTTTGTGGATATAATGATCAAGGATAACGGCAATGGAATGAACAAGGAACACCTGTCCAAAATTTTTAACCGGTTTTACAGGGTGGACAGGGCCAGAAGCCGAAACGAAGGAGGTACAGGCCTGGGACTGGCCATTGTGAAGCATATTGTCCAGTATCACAACGGGAAAATTGATGTGACAAGTACAAAAGGCCGGGGCAGCTGTTTTACGCTCAGTATCCCTGCCTGATAATTTTTGACCCTGAAACCTTTAACGCATTGTTGGACAAAGCCATCCAGTATCATAGACAAACCTGATATTTTATCAGGCATTTATCTTCTGTTTGAAATAGTCTATCCAGGCTCTGTTTTCAGCCATGGAAACCGGTTTGTCACTCAAATTCTCATGAGGCTTACGGTTCAGCCGGATCATTTTTTCCCGCGAACCTGGATTATAATAAAGGAACTCACAATGCTTTACTCTGTATTTTAAAAAGAAATCAGCTATGGCGGCAAGATTTTCTTTGTTTGCCACAAAATGAGGAATCAGGGGAATCCTTGGCAGTACGGAGATATCGTGTTCAAGAAGCTGCCTGAAGTTTTCAAGTATAAGATGATTTGACTTCCCAAGCAGGCGCTTATGAATCTCGTTATCCATGATCTTAAAATCAAAATAGATCAAATCAATGTTCGGCAAAATTTTTAAAACAAATTCATTAAAATCAAAATATCCGCAGGTTTGAACGGCAATATGAATCTGCTCTTTTTTTAGCAACAAGATTACCCGGGAGATATAATCTATAAACCCCAGGGATTCTCCCCCGGAAAATGTCACCCCTCCCCCTGATGTCTCATAATAGTGTTTGTCCTGCAACACAAGACTTGCCAGCCGTTCAGGAGAATAAGTTTTCCCGATATTCCGCCGTGCAAGTGCAAAACATTTTTTTCCCTTGGTACAGTTGCCGCAATGAATACAGTCTTCCGGAAAAAACATGGTCTCCATTTCATAATTCTGGGATTCGGGATTATGACACCAGGGACATGAAAGGGGGCAGCCTTTAAAAAAGACTGTTGTCCTCACGCCCGGACCGTCAACAAAAGATCCTCTGGCAATATCGAAAATCAATGGCTCCGGTCCGGTTGTGATACACTTATGCATGATCTTTTAACAATTCTTTAAAATCATTGATTCCCAGCAGTTCAGGAATCAGCCACAGCAAATATATGAATTTGAAAAGATAATTCAGGTTTCCTGAAACGCTCAACTGGTTATTCAGCATCCCTGCAATCACATCGGTATTACCGGACAGCAGGAAATCAGCCATTGCCTTTCCGTCCTTGAACGTCACTGTGGTGGTCGGGTTTTCAACAAGGCTGTCCATAGCCTTCATCCCGTCTTGTTGAGCAAACAACACATTGACCTTTTTGAATACGGCAGAAACATCTATTTTTTTGTCCCTGCTGCAGATGGCATATGAGGCGGTAAAATCCTTGATGTTTTTCCGGTAATCTTTGTTGACAACAAACAAAAGGCTCATGGCCTTGAGCAGCAGATAAAGCAGGTTGTCCAGGGCTCCTCCGGCAACTTCGTTTTCAATATCATTTTTAAGTGTTCTCAAGTTGTTTGCAATCAGTGTTTTTTGCATCCTTTCTGAAAGCCCCTCGAGCTGATCAAATAAATTCATATTAAGACTCCTTTTTGATTAATGGGACAAATTCACCTGAAGAGAGTTTGTACTGGCTTCGCATAATCAATTCGTCTTTCATTGCCTCGTTCAAGGATTTAAAATAAGCAGAATATCCTGACACTCTGACCAGAAGATGGGGATGGCTGTCAGGATCGGCTCTGGCTTCTTCCAGAGTTTTATAATCCTGTATATTGAACTGAACCTGCTGTCCGCCTTTTTCCATATAGGCTTGAACAACGCTTCCAAATCGATCTGCATTTTCAAGAGAACATTCCACGGGAGAAAATTTCATATTCAGGGCATAGGCTCCGGGTATATGCTTGCTGTTGAGGCCTGCAACGCAATTGAGTGCGGTTGTCAAACAAGTGTCTATCTGTGAAGCCGGTGTGATGCCGCTGGAAAAAGGTATGTTTGCTTTTCTTCCGCTGGGCAGGGCTCCTGTTACACTGCCGTATCCTGCATGGTTTGTCATTGTCCAGTAAGCAACCCTGTAATTGCCGCCCCTATAGTTTTGCTTTGTGTTGAACACTTCATATCCAAGATCAATTAATCTTCCGGAAATATCAACGGCAACAGGATGGTCTGTGCCGTACTTGGGCGCCTTGTTTTTCAGATATGCGCAAAGCAACTCATGCCCTTTGAAATTATTGTCAACCGCCTCAACCAGTTCGGCAAGGGACAGATTCATGCCGGTGTCGTTTTCATTGAAACACAGATCCTTTATGGCACAAATGGAATCGCAGACATCAGGAAAACCAATATGAGTGACTCCTGAAGAATTATAGATCGCCCCACCCTGAATCAGATCTTTGCCCTTGTCCAAAGGTCCTTTGAATATGGCTGACAAAAGCGGAGTCGGAAGGAATTGCTGGTGTGTCTTTCCATAGGTGTTGTTCAATGAGATCGCATTTTCAGCCATAAGCCTTGTCTGTTCCGCATAGGCATCCCAGAAATCTTCAAAGGTATTGAACTCAGATGGATTACCGGTTGCCTTCCAGAGCGGTTTTTCTCCTGTAACCGTTGTTCGGCCGTTGTGAAGGGTCATGTATAAAATTGTATACATCATCATGAATATGGAGGAACTGGCGCTGTAATCCCTTCCGGCGCTTCCCAGCTCAACACATCCTATGACGGCATAATCTCGGGCATGCTCAAGAGTCTCCCCCTGGTTGACAAGGGTCCTGATATTTTGAATATCATTGAAAAAAGCCGGAATGGCCTTGTTGGTCAGGATGACCCTGCTGACCTCATTTCTGTATTCAACGGGATTTTTTTCCGGATGAAACCTGGCATTTACATTGGGGTCCCGAATCGGCAAAAGCTCCGTGATTTTCAATAAAACATATGTCAGTTCATTGACCGCATTGTTCCCTTTTTTGTCCACTCCGCCAAGGGTGACAGCGGGAACCGCGCCCGCACCCCCGAAAAGTTTTTCTGCAGCTTCCGGCACAAGGTTAACATTATCGGCAATTTTAAACCACAAGGACCCTGAAATATTCAGCGCCTCCTCAATACTAAGCACTCCGGATTCATAATCCCTGATAAAATAAGGATATAATATTTGATCAAGGCGTCCTGGATTGATGGCCATGTTCGAGTTTTCTGCAAACACACAGACCTGACAGATCCAAAGGGCATTTACAGCTTCATGATAGGTTTCTGCCGGTTTTGCCGGAACTCTTTTGCAAATTTCTGCAATACTTTGAAGGTTTTTTTTTCGTTCCGGGTCGGTTTCATTATCAGCTTTCCTGGCCGCCTCCCTGGAAATATTGGCTGCATAATCAAGTATGCCCTGCATCGCGATCCTGACAGACCTGTAAAAAAACAATTTTTCCTTATCATTGCCTTGTTCCTCTTCTTTGTTTGCCGCCTCTTCCATTATGCGTTGAATCCCTTTTTCAAGTACCAACTCATAACAAGGAGTGGTATGTGAAATGGTCGCGGCCTTGGCAATGGTATAGATAATCATTTTTTCCAGCAGGCCCTGCCGAAAAGGATCCACTTTCCGGACTTCCTCGGACATTGATTTTTCCATCCAGTAGGGGAATACGTCAAAATTCAAAATATCGGCATCTTTTTTATCAAGAAACTGTGGATTATCTTTTCTTGTACTGATAGTTCCCAGCTCAGGCCAGATACTCAAACCAAAAAACTCGGGATAAACCGGGGCTCCCAGAGCTTTGGCAGTGGTGGCCCCGCCGAGCATATTGTCGTCATGGAAACATATTTCCCTGTTGGACAGATAACCGGCAACAGCCTCAGCTCTTCTGACCGGCATGGGCAGGTTCAGATGTTCGGTTTCCTTGAGATAGGCCGTCATATACTTGGCTCTTTCAATATCGACGGCGGCAGTGGCGCTGCGGTGCAACTCCAGCAATGTATCCAGCAGGGGAAGTTTTGTTTTCAGATTTCCAGGGGTATACTCCTTGAGTTTATCTCTTACTTCATCTGTTTTTTTATACACGTCAAATTTCCTTTTCATATGAAAGAATTTCCAACTTCTTGAAATCAAAGATTTTTTACTGTTTATTGAAAGATAACATATCAATTCAAACGTACCTTGTCAGGCCACACAGATTCCGTATTTTGGGAGGATATTCCTGATGATATCAATCCTGTGGATCTGTAGAGCATCATGAAACAGTTTCCAGTCACTCCGGAGGAATTCAGGGGAGAATGGAAACAACTCGTGTTTTGTCTCGGATTCCCTTTTCGTTTTCAGTGCCTTATATTTCCACGAATCCTTACCATTTTGTATATATGACAAGTTTTCCTCGCCTTTTTCAGCAAAACTAAAATCGCCGGCAGCAATGGATTTCAACCATTTCATATGGCGGTCTTCGCCTTCTTCATCTTCAAAGGCCCTGAAATTTTCCTCGATTTTATTGAGGTCTTTGGCGGGTATCTCATCCCAATCTTCCAGAGTGTAATCCGGATCTTTCATCCGAAAGCAGACCATAGCCTGGTGCATTCTCTTTACGGCATCCATAAAAATTTTTGTATTATCCCGCACAATCTCTTTTCCAAAGCCATTTTTATACTGCCATTTCAGGTAGGGCAGGTCCGGAAAAGTCAGTACTGCACCATGACCTAGCGGAAAGGCATCATTGATTATTTTGCTTGTCTCACGGTTAAAACAATGAGCAAAATAGTTGGCCACCTTATCCAAAAGAGTTGTATTATGATCATCTTTTTTCTTTAAGCCTTCAACTTCGTTTATTTGATGATTAATACCGGCAAAACCCTGATGGGCAAAGGTGTCTGCCAGCACATGCATGCTAATGCCCAGCCTGTGCAGCCCGTATGGCAAGTCATGACAGTCGATGCAGGATTTCATCATATCTTCTGCAACATAACTGTCCGGGTAACAGACCAGCTTGTTGACAAAACTGCCGTCCGGATTATCCCCTGCCCTTTTCCCGCCGTTTCCCGGTAAAAAATGAAACGGCACCCATGTAAAATGATTGGCCAGCTCCTCAAAATTTCGATAATCCAGCATTTTATGGGCTGAACTGATCCGACTGTACATGGCTTTATTTCGAAATTTTATGCTGCCTGAATTAACTGCGTCATCCACATATTGAGCAGAATGGCTGATTATATTGGCATCCTGCATTGAAAACTTTGCCAGCCGTGCCGTAACGTAGGTAACTGTGTGATGAAAATCAATTTGCACTGTAAACCTCCTTGCTTTTAAAATTTAAGTTTCCCGGACATCAAAAGCGATGATATACATAAAGATGTTCATAGCAATGCCCGGGAACCACAGTTGTTTTCCTGTTTACTCTGCTTCATTGCTTGAAAAGATATAAGCAAAAGGAATTGCAATGATATCCCCGATAATAAAGGTCAGATAGCTTAAGAAAAAGAACCATCCATAGCCTTGCAATTCACCCCTAAATAGAATGGGCAAGATAACAAATATTGACCAAAGTAATTTATAAGTCATCTGAAAAAACAGAACAGGTGAAAATTTAAGGGGGGTTTTCAGAACCAAGGCAAGTATGCAGCAAATACCTACAGAAAGATCAGCTCCACCCGTGATACCGAACATAACCGGTTCCTGTGGGGGCAGCTTAAATATGGAAATCATCATATCGGGCGCAAGTAGTATGCCCAATCCAAAGGCACTTGCTATTACTGCGGAATAAATATACATGGCTTTAAGCCAATTCCAGCGAACATTCTGCAACTTCATGATCGTTCCTCCTTGAGTTTAAATAATTGTTATGATGCTCAAATTCATTTGTTTACAGATAGACGATATCTGCTTTATGCATAATATACTTAATTTTATCAAGTATATTGGTAACCGTATTGATAAGCAAAAATCTGACTGTATGAAGATCTAAAAAACAAAATTAACGATTTTAACAAGTCACAAATCGTGCAACTAAAAATAAAAGCAGGATTACTATAATTGCAAACTGTCAGCTGAAACCCAGCGTAATATAATCATAGTTCCGCTCTGTAAATTACTATTACAATCTGTTAAACAGTCTATAAACAAGTAATATTTTTTTGCCATTTATTTGTATAAAGGAAGGATGAAAAAAACAATAGGTAAAAACCCCTAGTTTTTTAAAAAGATGTGTAATACACGCATAAATAGGGATTATAATATAAAAATTAATTTAATTTTTATATTATAATATCTTTTGCAGGTGTCTTAGTATTTCCCTGACACGAAATTGTACAAACCGGCCAAAAAAAGAATTGAGATCATATTTTTCCACGGCAGATTTTATTTCGTCCTGTTCTTTTAGCTTCATACAATGCCCTGTCAGCCGCTTCTACAATTAACTCCAAACCTATTTTCATATCGGGAAGAATACTTATAAGGCCGTAGCTTAAAGTTATATAGGGCGATACTTCAGAGGTTTTATGGGGTATTTTAAGTGTTGCTATGGCATCTCGTATTTTAACAGATATGTCAAACGCCTCATTTTCATCGGCATAGGGCAAAACAGCTACAAATTCTTCTCCGCCATAACGGGCAACAAAATCTCCTGCTCTTTTTAAGGTACTCTGGAGCATAAGGGCGACCTGTCTTAAAGCGCTGTCACCTTTGCCATGTCCATAGGTATCGTTATATTTTTTAAAAAAGTCAATATCCATAAAAAGAAGGGATATGGATTGTGAAGAACGACAGGCACGAAGCACTTCATTTTCAAACACCTGATCAAATCTTCGTCTGTTGGGTATCTCGGTAAGAGCATCTATAAAGGCAAAGTCTTCTAACAGTTTTTGTTTTCTCTGATAGGCAAGGTGAAGATTGACCCGGGCCAAAACCATTGGAGGATGAAAAGGTTTGGTTATATAATCCACGGCCCCTGCTTCAAACCCCTTGGTGGCATCCATCACCTCTGAGATCGCCGTAACAAATAAAACTGGAATATGACGGGTTTCAGGATTGTTCTTAAGCGATGTACATAGCTGGTAACCGTCTATTTCAGGCATCATAATATCGGTAAGAATAATATCCGGCGGATTCTTGGATGTTGCAATTTTAAGAGCCCTTTCTCCCGATGTTGCCGGGACAACTCTGAACTCTTGTTCAAAAAGGCTGACCAAAAGTTCTACATTCTGCTTATTATCATCCACAATAAGAATTTTGGGCAAAGATTTTCTGTTGTTGTGCATTAAGCATTAACTCCTGAAGTTAAATGATCAATAATACTTTGAATCTGTTCTTCAGCCTCTTCCAGTGCAAAGTCAGACAGATATGATTTTAACAGATCAAAGGATTCAGCGCCTAAATAATATTGAAAACTATGCTCATGTTTGTTGATATATCGGTTCACAGAATTGAGATCATCAAAGATATCGTGTTCAACTTCTTGTAAAAGGTTAATAAAAGTATTCACATCTATCACAGAAGGAGGTTGCGGGGGCAAATTCAGATCTGTTTGTATCTCTTGTTTTGTTTTTTTACAAAAATCGGCAAGTCCTTCCATAACTTTTTTAATCTCTTTTAAGAACTCTTTATTTTCTTTACCTGAAAAATCAGGTACGGTTTCCAGATCAGCGGCTTTATCGGACAGATTTTGAGCCCCTAGGTTGGCGGCAATACCTTTTATTGAATGAAGATATCGCTTGAGATCATCATATTTTTTTTCATTTTTCATAGTCTTGATCTTTTCAGAAGCATCAAAAAAATCGTTGTAAAAACTTTTGAGCAGTTTTTCATATAGAAGGGTATTGTTATTGGATCTAAAAAGCCCTGTAGCAAGGTCTATGCCTGCAATATCAGTCAAGTGGAGGGGCAAACTCTTTTTTGAAGAGTTAATTCTTCCTGATCGTAAACAAGGCTTAAGATATATGGAAAGTGTTTTAAAAAGAAGGGCTGGATCAATGGGTTTGGTTATATAATCATTCATCCCGGCCTCTATGCCTTTTTCCCTGTCTCCGCTCAATGCATGGGCTGTCATGGCAATGATCGGCAGAGAATTAAATTTTTTTCTTGATCTGAGAATACGGGTTGCTTCAAGACCGTCCATGACCGGCATCTGAATATCCATCAATACAAGATCAAAAGGCCTGGCTTCAAGCTGGTCAATGGCTTCACGCCCATTTTCCACACAAAGAACGTTTAATCCTGCCTGGGTGAGCCACTCCAGAGCAATTTCCTTGTTAATTGTATTATCCTCCACCAGCAGGATATTTCCTTTGATGTGGGGAATGGCCGCAGTGTTTTTCTGGGCGCTGCCTAAAAAATCACCTTCCTGAAAGCCATTTCTCTGAAAGTTTTCATCCTGTCGTTTTCGCCCATAGATCTCCATTATAGAGTTAAAAAGAAGTGAAGGATTGATCGGCTTATGAAGAAAAACATCAAGAAAAGACCGATCTGCTTCTTGCATGAGATCTTCTCTTCCATAGGCTGATATCATACAGATGATAGGCAGTTTATCCAATTTCACACTTCTTTTTATCTGCCTTGCTGTTTCTATTCCATTCATACCGGGCATTTTCCAGTCAAGGAGAATCAGATCGTAGGTGTTGTTTTTATTTTTCAGCATAGAAAGAGCTTGTTCACCTGAAGAGGCAATTTCCACCTTCATTTGAAAAGAGACAATTATTTCACTGATAATTTCCCTTGCTGCCTGATTATCATCAACCACAAGAACGCTAAGCCCTCGAAGATCTTTTGGAGGGTTAATAATCAGCTGCTTGTCCAAGGGCTGGGATTTGAAGCATACGGTAAACGAGAACGTACTGCCTTCACCAAGCTTGCTCTCAACAGATATGTCTCCTCCCATTATTTCCACCAATTGTTTTGTGATGGCAAGACCGAGCCCAGTTCCGCCATATTTTCTCGTAACAGATTGGTCCTCCTGGGTAAAAGAGTCAAAAATACTGTTGATGCGTGACGGTTCAATTCCGGGTCCAGTGTCCTTGACAGAAAAACCAAAAACAAGAGAACCATCCTCTTTTTCCTCCTCAAGTCCCGCTTTGATAACAATCTCACCTTTTTGAATAAATTTAAGGGCATTACCCGTAAGATTGATGAGAATCTGACCTAAGCGTGTCGGATCTCCAATTAAAGCGTTGGGTGTTCCCTTTTCAATTGCAACAAGAAATTCGATTTCCTTCTCATTTGCCTTAAGGCCGAACATCTCCGTGAGGTTTTCTATAACCTCATAGAGCGAAAAAGGTATAGATTCAAGCTCAAGATGCCCTGCTTCTATTTTTGAAAAATCAAGGATATCGTTGATGAGAGCAAGAAGAGCATGGGAAGAAGAGTTCATTTTACTCAAATACTGCTCCTGCTTTTCAGACAAAGCTGTTCTTCTCAGGAGATCTCCTAACCCGATAACAGCATTAAGGGGAGTACGGATCTCATGGCTCATGTTAGCCAGAAATTTGCTTTTTGCATTAGATGAAGCCAATGCGGCCAGACGTTCATTTTCAGCTTTTTCAACCTCAAGGCGTTCTGATATATCTAAAATCCTACCTTCGAAAAGATCTTCACTTTCAATATAACGTGTATTCATTTCAGCCCAGAAAAAAGAGTTGTCATTTCGACGTATCTGAAATCGAAACCCGTACACTTTTTTATCTTTATCAATAAGCTGCAAAAATTTTTTTCTATCCTCTTTAAATGCGTAAAAATCTTCATCCATATTCTTTATTTTTTCCAGCATATTCCCGGGAGATCCATAGCCTGTCATGGCAGCAAGTGACTTATTAACCGTAATGAGTTTTCCTTCATGGCTCGATTGGAAAATACCCTCTATTGCGTTGTCAAAAAGGCCCCGGTATTTTACGATCATAGCTTCCATCTCAGCATGATTGTTTTGAAGCTGTTCTGCCATCATATTAAGACTGTCGCCAAGATCTCCTAATTCATCATCTCTTTCAACAAAAATTCTTTGATCAAAATTGCCCTTACCGATCTCTTCTGAGGCCCGGGTCATCTGAATAATGGGATTAACAAGTGTTTTGCCAATGAGGTAACCAAAAAGAAGAATAAATGGAAATGATGAAAAGAAAATTAAAACTGCCTGGATCAAAAGTTTATCTGTGTATTGTTTTATTGTGCTTGCGGAAATATCCATACCAAGGATTATCGGATATCGCGTACTCTTTAAAGGGATATACCCTGAAAGCCAGCTTCCCCATTTATCGGTGTATATCTTTTTTTCTACCAGAGGTCCCGACATCTTGTAAAAATATTGTTTAAGGGCAGTACCCGGTTCTTCATAGACCTGACCGATTTTTGCCGCTGTCAAAGGATTTACTTCTGCATCCACCAAAAAAACAATTTCTCCCTTATCATTTCCTGTCATAGTGTACACATAATAGATATCATTGATTTCATCACGAATATTTTGAAGACTTTTTTGAATGTCTCGATATAATGCAGTATCTGGCTTTTTAAAATCAAGAAGGCCTTCGTGGGAATTTTTATCCACGAAATAGCGGCTGACAGAAACAATATTCAAAAGCCTGGTTTGAAGATCGGCCATCATCTGTTTGCGCCCTGTAATAAAAAAAACAATGGAAAAAGATACTGACAATAAAACGCAAACCGTTAAAAAGCAAACTGTACAACGTCCGGATAATGACAGCAGCCTTTTTCTTTTTTTATTCAGTTTCACCAAAAAATCCCCTTTTCCGGAAAGTCTCCAAAGCAACGCTAAGTTAAACACAAATTCATACCAAATTCCACATAAGAATCCACTATAAATAAAAATAAAAGTCTGATTGCATCAGACATGTCAAATAATGCCGTAAAACAGATGGTGAGAAGCTGTTTTTTACGCATGATCAATTATTTATTTTAAAAGGCCATCCATTATGCTGCCATTTAATCTGATTTTATTGTAATATAACACCTGTTTATTTAAATCAGACAAAGAGGAGTTTTATGAAATACCATACCATATCAACGTCAAAAACCGGACATGGAGCAATCTTTACAAATTCTAAAGAAGCAAAGGCTTACCATGTTAACCATCCCGGAAGTGTTTATCAGGTCTTTGCAACCATGCCGTCAAAGATACCGGCTATTAGGGAAAAAGATAATAGTGAATCAGAAAAAGTCGTGAGCATTCCCAAAGGCCAGTCCGGCAGTATAACGGTCTACACAGACGGATCTGCCCTGAACAATCCGGGACCGGGAGGATATGGTGTCATAATTCAGTCAAACGGAACAACCCATGAATTTTCTCAAGGATACCAACACACCACCAATAACCGAATGGAAATGATGGCTGTTATAACTGCCTTAAAGAACATTGAAGACCGTGACTGCCCTGTAACGATCCACAGCGACTCCCAATACACGATCAACGGGATCACCAAGGGGTGGGCCAAAGGATGGAAAAAGAAAGGCTGGAAAAAATCTGACGGGAAACCCGCTCTTAATTCTGATCTTTGGGCTGTCATGCTTGATCTTGTTGAACATTTCCCGAAGCTGTCCTTTAAATGGGTCAAGGGACATGCCGGCAATGTTCTCAATGAAAGAGCCGATATCCTTGCAAACAGTGCTGCCAGTCAGCAAGGAGGCGGCATGCTGGTTGATGAGGGTTATGTAAGATAACTGTTAAAACCATGGAAATGGGGGATGTCATTGATGTCCCCAGGCTGCTTGGATCAGTTGGGCATCTGCTGATGCTTATTGTCATTGAGTACTTCGCGTATCTTTTTTGCAAGTTTTTTTCTTACAATCGGTTTCAATAAAAAACCTTTAATACCAAGAGCCATGGCCTTTTCAGCAAACATGGTTTCACTGAACCCGGTACAAAGCAAGACAGGAATATCAGGACGTATTCGGATCAATTCAACTGCAAGTTTATCTCCAGGCAAATTTGGCATTGCCATATCAGTGATAACCATGTCAAATTTATCAGGATCATCACGAAAAGCACTCAGGGCTTCACGGCTGTCGGAAAACGGTGTAACCTTATACCCCAACCTTTCCAGCATTTGTTTTTCCATTTTAACAATCTCTTTTTCATCATCCACCAGCAAAATTTGTTCCACTCCGGTCGGCATTGCCTCATGGGTTTGAGTTGTCTGCTGTTCAAAACAACTGTCTTCCAAGGGAAAATAGAGTTTAAATTCACTTCCTATGCCGGGCTCACTGTAAACATGAATGGCACCCCCCATGCTTTTAACAATTCCATGCACTGCAGAAAGTCCCATTCCAGTACCTTTTCCATGTTCTTTGGTAGTAAAAAACGGGTCAAAAATTTTACATATCAACTCTTTGTCCATCCCTTCACCTGTGTCGGCAACTATGAGACATGCATAAACACCAGGAGTTATATCAGGCGCTATAATATTATGCTCATCTGATTCCACCTCCTTTAAAACGACTGTCAGGTCCCCGCCTGTTTTTTCCATGGCATGAAATGCATTGGTTGTAAGATTCATCACAATCTGGTGAATCTGTGTGGGATCAGCTTTAATCACACCGCATTCAGGCCTGATATCATTCTTGATATTAATGGTTGCCGGGATTGAAGACCGGATAAACTTTAAAGCTTCCTTGACAATCGGTTGAATCTTCATGGGGTGTAATTGATTCATTTCCTGACGGGAAAAGGTAAGAATCTGTTTTACAAGTTCACCTGCTCTCAATGCACTGCTGTAAATTCCATTCAGGCCGTTGCGGAACGGACTGTCTTCCGGAGCATCCTCCAGCAGCATTGTTGCATGACCCAGGATGGGAAAAAGGATATTGTTAAAATCATGGGCAATACCACCTGCAAGAGTGCCAATGGCTTCCATTTTCTGGGATTGCTTGAGCATGGTTTCCATTTTTTGCAGTTGAGTAACATCCCTGAACACATTCAATGAGGAGATGGTGCCGTCATTATTCACAAGTGGAGTTGAAGAGATATGATATGAACAATTATCTTTGGGACTGACCACATCAAACTCATTGGTGTTGCCGTTTATAACGTTTTCATGATTGCACCACGGGCATTTTTCATCAAAACCGTGAATCGCCTTGAAACAATATTCTCCGGTTGCATCACGACCTGTTTTTGCAATCATGGTTGGGTTCATATATTCAATGATCAAATCCTTGGAACCCTTATATATCGGTTCTTTCATTGATTCCATGATAGCTTGATATTTCTTTTCACTCTTTTGCAATCTATTTTCCGCGCGCTTTAGCCCGGTGATATCCATAAATATGGTGGCGAAATATCCTTTTTTAGGCGAATAGGCCACAACCTGATACCATTTTGACAGTACTTCAGAAAAAAGTTCAAAACTGATTTCTTCTCCGGTTAATGCCACTTTTCCATATTTGCCGATCCAGTCGGCAGTATCGGCCTGAGTACCTGGAAGCACTTGAGTTACTGTTTTGCCGATAATATCATTACGGTTCAGCCCTGTTTGTTTTTCAAAAGCTTTGTTCACTTCAACAAACCGGTAATCCACAGGTTGGTTGTTTTGGTTGAGAATAATTTTATGTAACGCAAAACCATCCATCATTTTCTCAAATAACAACCTGTATTTTTCTTCACTTTTTGTCTGGGCAATTATCTTTTCATTGATTGCCAAAGCCATTTGATTAAAACTTTGTGCGAGAACAACATATTCATAAAAGCCCTTTTCCTTAACTTTTTTATCAAACTGACCGGAAGCTATTTTCGAAGTTTCAAAAGCAAGAATATTCAAAGGCACCGACAGCATTCTTGCCAGAATATAACTGAGTATCAGTCCGGCAAGCAAAAAAACTGCTCCAAGAATTATTGACTCGTTCATACTACGTCTGAGCAACCCATCCACCCTTGACAGCTTCATACCTGCACCAAACAGGTATGGCCTGCCGTGACTGTCCATAAAAGGGATTAGAACCACCTGAATCTTCCCCCATTTATCCATATTCTGCTGATACTGTGGTTTTTGAGTTAAAAAGGCGGTTTCATATAATTCAGGATTTGTATGACTCTCAAAAAATTTGGCATGATTTTCATTATTTGTAATTTTATCAGGAGATGTCGAGGAGGTGAAAACAATTTCTCCATTGATTTTCATCAGGCTCCAAAGGTACTCCATCTCCAATTCAACACAAAGCTCATTATATCTGTTAACAATTTCATCAAATCTTTTTTTTGCCACAGAAGCGGCATCAACGATACTGTCATGATAATCAATGGGCAAAGTGGCCCTGGCCATCATGGCAGCAGTATAAAGTTGTTTATCAATACCATTAATAAGCATGGTCCGCTGCCTGAGATAACTTTGATATGAGGATGCGCCTGAAAATAATATGACAAGGAGCAGCATCAATGCAAAAATTCCATATTTAATCTTCATGCCTCCTCCCTTTTTCCCTTTATTTATATCCCAATGGCCTATCCGTTCTTAATGCCTGATCTTAATATCAGAAGTCCGTGTCTCATATTTTTTTTACCTAACAATTTTATAAATCTTATAAAATGCAGGACAGGATGGAGCCGTAACCATCCCGCCCTAATTATACGATTGATTTTAATATGCTAAAAATCTTTAAAATCATCGTCATCAAACGGAATGATCTGTTCCGGTTTAACCTCTTTTGGATGGTAAACCGGCGTTTGTTTTTTTCCGGAACCGGACAATTGCAAATGCCGGGAAGCTGTTTTCACTTGTTTATTTCTGCCCGTACTGACATTCGGCTCTTTTTTGCCCGTAACCATCATAACCAGTTCACCCACATAATCTCTTAGCTGATCAGCCTGGCCATTCATTTCTTCAGCCGCAGAAGCGGATTCTTCTGCATTGCCGGCATTTTGTTGAACCACTTTGTCCATTTCTGAAATAGCCACGTTCACCTGCTCTATTCCATTGGCCTGTTCACCAGACGCATCTGAAATTTCAGCAACAAGATCTCCAACCTTGACAGCAGTGTCTGCAACCTTGGCAAAGGCTTCACTTGTAGTTGATACGAGTTCTGACCCGTCACTAACTTTTTTAACAGTGCCTTCAATAAGTTCAGCCGTGTTTTTTGCCGCATCCGCCGCCCTCATGGCAAGATTTCTTACTTCGTCTGCCACAACCGCAAACCCTGCCCCTGCTTCTCCTGCCCTGGCAGCTTCTACAGCGGCATTAAGGGCCAGCAGATTAGTCTGAAAAGCAATCTCATCAATTGTTTTTATAATCTTAAAAGTTTCCTCACTTGCCTTGGAAATATCTTCCATTGATCTTTTCAACTGTTCCATTGAGTTATTTGCCGTAATAACAACATGGTTGGCATCTTTCATAAGGGTATCGGCATGGTTTGAACTCTCAGCATTTTTCTTTATCATGGAAGACATCTCTTCCATTGAGGATGATGTTTCTTCTATGGAAGCAGCCTGCTGTGACGAACCTTCCGCCAAGGACTGGCTTGATGAAGACACCTGGCCGGCTGCTGAAGCCACCTGATTGGCACCCTCGCTCATCCCAAGAGTAATTTTTTGCAACACAACGATAATTCCCCTGGCAATAACAAAAGCCAGAAAAATAGCGGCAAAAATGGCCGCAACCGAAACAATTGCCACATTTCTTTTGGTTATGGTAGCAGCTTCAAGCATGGCCTGATCTGTGAGAATATGTTTTTTGACTTCCTGCCGTAATTCATTAAGAATCGTTCGAACCATTGTAAGATTGGGTACTGTGTGATTGGCATAAATCTCAGCCGCCTGGTACTGACCTTCAAGCATTTTCTGGGCTCTGTGTTTAAGTTTATCCAAAAGCTGCTTTGTTTCTGAAAGCATTGGCAAGGTTTCATTTTTAAAAATTTGTATGGCCTGATCGCGCCCTGCCACCAGACTGTCTTCATATTGTATTGCCTGGCCAAAAAGGTCTGAAACAATTGTAAGGTATTGAGTTGTTTCTGTGTTAAAAATAATTTTTGCCTGTTTTGGATTGCCCCTCAAAATGGCATCATTGATTTTAACAGCTGTCCTATGAAGAGCATCGTGGGCCGGTTTTACTTTTGTAAAAATTTCTTTAAACTTAGCATCTTTTTCCATCAGTTCAACAGTTTGTTTTGATGCAAGCCATCTGCCAAAATCACATTTATCAGGATCTGTTTCCACATTAATTGTTGAACCCGCCATAAGCCCCCGGGCTATGACGTCCGACCATTTTCTATGATCATCAAGCCTCATGCTCAGTGTATTTCGAAGGCCTTCATTTACCTGTTTGTAAGATGACATTATTTTTTTTGCTGACGCATGCAGTTTTTTATGGGGTTCTTTAACCTTTTCAAGCAGTTGTCCAAGTTCCGTATCCGAGTTTGCAGTTTTTGCGGCAGCATCGCTGTAAAGCCATTTGCCAAATTCACACAGGGCATGATCTGTTTGTATGTCAATATTTTTTTGATTTTCCAGTATGGATTGTTGAATAACTGATGCCCATTCAAGATGATCACTGAGCTTGCTTGCGATAAATCCGGGAAGCCCCGGGTCGGCCTGTGAATATACCTTGCCGATATTAATTGCGGATTCATGCAAAAGCCGATGCGGTTCCTTAAGCTTGTTTAACAGCGGTGCCAGGGAGGGAACAATGGTTTGTGCTTTCTGACTCCCCTCACCATACAGCCATTTGCCGCAACTGCATTTAACATGGTCGGTCTGCACATTTAATTTATTGACATTGGAATCTGTTAACAGCTTATTGACTTCACCGATCCAGTTGAGATGATCCACTTCTTTCTGGGCAAGTTCTCCATCAAGAGACTTTCCGGCAATAACCTCAGAAGCATTTTTCACTATATTGCCCACGCCGGTAAAGCTTATGCCTCCCAGTATCACCAGACAAATTATAACAAGACTGAATCCGGTTGCAATTTTTTTCCCAATGGTTAAATTTTTCCAACTCATAATGTCTCCTTTTATGATTCTTTTTATATTTTTTTAAAAAAACAATATGATATCAAGCTTTTTCAGCTTTGCAGCCTTGTTTTGAAAAGGAATGATATTATTTACTATGGCTGTTATTGGCGAATTTTATCAAAATAAATCACTAAAAATAGATTGCGAAATATGAGTTAGTTTTCAATTTTTTTGTTCATGTGCTGGATAATACTTTTAAGTTCAACAAGAGAAACCGGTTTCTCCATGTAGTACATAATTCCATGGCTTCGGACTTTTTTTTCAACATCCTTGGAACTGTAGCCGGTCATGGTAATGATATTCATACCAGACCATTCTTTTTTCATTTTTGGAATTAAATCATAGGCAACAGTATCCGGAAGAAAAATATCCATCAAAATAAGATCAAATATTTCATTTTTAATTATCTCTAAAGCTTTTTTGCCGGTATCAACTACTGTTACCTTGTGTTTCCATTTCTCCATATGTAATTTCAGTAACTTTGAAATCGGCTCTGTATCTTCAATTATTAAAATTTTCATCGCGTTTATTTAATTAGCAATTAATATGCCATATAAACAATATTTTTTATTTCATTGATTTAATAGAATAATTTCGTTTTTAAAGAAGATAAGGCAAAATTGATACAATGGGGTCGAACCACCCCATTGTTGCACATTTATCATGATAACACGCTGTAATAAAATAGCAATCGCATGTCGTGGGGTCAAATCGCCTCAAATGAGGCATTTTTCAGAATTTCACAATGCCGTACTTTTTAATTTTTGTGTAAAGTGTTTTTCTGTTTACCCCTAAAATCAAAGCAACTCTGCTTTGATTCCATTGATTTTTTTTCAAACAATGGGTAATTATTTTTTTCTCATATTTCTGAATTGCATCGTTTAAATTAAGAATCTGGCGATTCAGACTTAATTCAACTTCCTGAACAGATTCGTTCTCACCTCGTTTTGAAAAAAAAGAATCAAACACATCAAGCTTATTTAAAACAACATATCTGTGAATAATATTCTGCAGCTCCCGGACATTACCCGGCCAATCATAATTTTCCAGTTCCGTCATTATTTGGGGAGGGATATGAGGAATGGGATTTTTCCCGCTGAATCTTCGCAAAAAATGATAAATTAAAAGCATAATATCTTCTTTTCTTTTTCGAAGAGGAGGAATATGTATTGGAACAACATTTATTCTGTAAAAAAAATCAGCACGCATAATTTTTTTTGTTACAAGATTGTTCAAATCTTTGTTAGTAGCGGCAATAACGCGTATATTAGGCTTGATCGGCATATTGCCGCCAAGTGGCGTATATCCTTCTCCGTCAAGGACCCGAAGCATTTTTACCTGCATATTCAAATTAATATCCCCTATTTCATCCAGAAACAAGGTGCCTTCATCTGCTATTGCCAGAAAACCGGACTTATCAATATTTGCACCGGTAAAGGCCCCTTTTTGATATCCGAAAAATTCACTTTCAATCAGGTTTTCAGGGATTCCTCCACAATTTACCGGTAAAAACACCTGATCCTTTCGAGACCCTAAATTATGAATAGCATTGGCTACAAGTTCCTTTCCCGTACCTGACTCCCCGGATATAAGAACTCCTGCATCGGAAGAAGCAACATCCAAAATAAGGTTATAAATTCTCTGCATTTGGAGACTGTGTCCGACTATATTATCAAGGCCGTAACGATTAATTTTTACGGATTTTAATAATATATTTTCCTGCTGCAGTTGTTTTTTGCTCTTTTCAAGCTCATTTTCCCTTATTTTCCGATCATTGATATCTATGGCAACAATCTGCTGAGCCACAGTTTTTCCATTGGAATCCAATCGAGGCGTACTGGCATAATAATACCATTTGTTGTCTTTCGGGCTTTTCTGCTCAAAGCTTGAAACTTCTCCTGAAAATACGCTTTTGCCACGGCACCATGGACATTTTTCATCAAGCCCGTGAATGACCTTAAAACAATTTTCACCCACCGCATTATAGCCGACATAATTGAGCAAAGCGGTATTCATAAATTCAATTTGATAATTTTCCAAAACAGTATAGATAAAACCGTTAAAACTGTTGACAATCAATTTGAGAAGATTTTTGTTTTGCCTGAGTTCATCCTCTTTTTTCCGATATCTGGTGATATCCTGAAAAATGCAATGGGTTTGCTGAAAACAACCGTATTCATCCTTCCCTATTTTCCCGTTAAATGAAACAAGAATGGATGAGCCATCTTTTTTAACCATTTCAAACTCAGCCCCCAACACCTCTCCAACAGCCTTGAAACGGGGAAAATTTTCATTAAAATGATTTTTCCAGTCAGAGTGTAAAAAGTGGCGAAAAGATTTTCCAACCACCTCTTCACGCAAATATCCAAGGGCCTCAAGCCAGGATGAGTTCACCTCAAGAATAAGTCCGTTTTCATCCAATGACTGGTATGCGATGGGAGAACCCTCATAAAGCTGCTGTGTCCGGGAAGAAGTCTCCAGTTGCAGTGCCTGCTCTAATTGCAGAACCCTTTCTTCTAATTCTTCATAGGTAAGTTTTTCAGCCATATAAAATTTCTTTTTATATTGAAACAAACGGGTTTGATCACAATACAAACGAAATTGATTACAACATCGGCCATTGGGGAGTACTGATAGACATTGCGATCAAGCCCAAACAAACTGAATACTTGGCGTATATATTAAATATGATAACGGATAACCGGGGCATTTCTTCTCGGTGCCCTGTGATACTTTAATTTTGGAAATCCCACCATGAGTATGCCATGGCAGGTATGCTTTTCAGGCAGGCTCAATTCCTCTGCAAGCGCGGGCCACTGGCTTGCCGCATAATTAACATACCCGGCCCAGCAGCTGCCAAGACCGAAAGAGGGTAAGGCAAGTTCCAGGTATGCCAGCGCAGTATGGCAATCTGCCGCAGCATTTCCAAACACATCGGATGCATAAGCAAACACCAGCTGAGGAGCATCCCTGCATATTTTGTCTATCCCTTTATCCCATTCGGAAATCAAAACTTCCATATTCAGTATCCGGGCAAACTTTGGACGGGTTTTGACGACATCCCTCATCCAATCGGCCACATGGGAACCTATTTTTACTACATCCGCCTTTTTATCGACTACAAGCCATTTAACGGTTTGCCGATTTGCGGCAGTCGGCGCACAGCAGGCTATTGCAAGGGCTTTTTCAAAAACATCCTTTGGAACGGGCTGATCCTTGTACTTTCGCACAGACCTGCGGGATCTTAAAAAATGCTCGGCATGAACTGCCGTCAGTTCAAGTTCCTTTTCAAAGGGCATGCATTGGTCCGGCGAAAGAAACCCCAGGCTCAAAGCCCCTTTCGGACAAACCGCCACGCAATGGCCGCACTGGATACAAATTTTTTCAGCCCCCTTTACCGGAATCGGCCCTTTCTCGCTCATTTTAATAATATGAACAGGGCATGCCATGGCACACACACCGTCTTTATCACATTTATCGCCATCTATTTTGAACAGGTTCACTTTCACTCTCTCTTTTTTTTTGTCTTTTTTTTATATAAAATAACTTTTAACTTGCTGAAATCAAATATCTTTCATTGTTTATTGTGGCAGAATGATCTGCCATGGCCGTCATAAGGAAGGCTTAAAAAATTCACACAGAAACTTTCAACCTTTATTATGGGCAAACCTTGATGAAATACCAAGCCCACCCATGGCAATTATTTTACACAAAATATCATGTCCTTTTCCGAAAAGAAATATCAAAAATTTCAATCCGGTCCAACGCCAATATGCCCGGACAAGATACTTACCTCAAGAAAAATAAGGCAGACACATATATAACATCATTTCATGGCGTTATAATTCTTTGATTGACTTGAACTAATTTTGATCGGATACTGTGTCTTAAAGTAACAGCATTTTTAACACAGACTGCAAAGGCGGATTCAATGAAAAAAGAAAGATACATACAAGATTCCAGCGTAATTATCTCCCGGGTCATGCTGCCCGGGGATGCCAATCCGGCAGGGATTGTTCACGGCGGTGTCATCATGAAAGAAATCGACAATGCCGCAGGTGTTACAGCAGTAAGACATACCCGAAGAATCTGCGTCACCGCATCCATAGATCGCCTGGATTTTCACAAGCCCGCATTTATCGGCAACCTAATAACTGTAAAAGCAGGCATCAACATGACGGGTAAAACGTCTATGGAAATCGGGGCAAGGGTTGAAACCGAAGATCTGCTGACCGGGGTAAAGACCCACCTTGCATCTGCCTACCTGACCTTTGTTGCCTTAGATGAAAACAACCGGCCCGTAAAAGTACCTCCTCTGAAGCTTGTGACAAAAGAAGATGCCAGGAGAAACAGGGAAGCCCTTGCAAGAAGAACGCTGCGGCTGTCTGAAAAAAAGAAGGAATCAGAATGCCAGACAGACAACAGGCGGTGTTAAAGCGTTTAATCCGGTATCACAATGGTTTTGACACCATTTATATCTGCGCTGGCAACACTGTCATATGTTAAACGCACAACTCAAAACAAACTTAAATCGGACAGGCCAGCATTGCTTTTCTTATAATTTCAAACAGGTCTCCAAACCTCAGCACGCCGGTAATCTCATCTTCTTTTTTAACAATCAGAGGCTGATGGACATCCATGACGTATTTATGAAGGGCTTGTTCAAGGGAATCGTCTTCCCGGACATACTCATGATCTTCGGGTATATGCATAACGTCTGAAACCATTAAGCCAAAACCTCTTTGACACAAGTCATACATGGGTTCACGCCACAGGTTAAAATCTTTAACTGCTTTCATTACATACTCTTTTGTCAGAGTACCGTCTTTATAATTTTTGATCAATTTTTTATAATTAGGCTCAAGCACTCTGAAAATATCAATCATGGTTACTTTTCCCACAAATTCGCCTTTGCCGTTCACCACAATTGCATCTCTGTGAGCATGTCTTGTGTTATCTTTTTTGTTTTCTTCAAGGATCTGAAAAACTTCATACAATGTATTATTTTCTTTTATTGTCACATAATTTGAAACAGGTATCATTACCTCTTTAATCAGAATATCTTTCATTGAGCCTCCAATAAAATTAGGTTTGAATTAATTTAGGTTTACCTTGTAACGAATCAAAAATCTTAAACAACGAAAATAGCAGAAACATCAATCACCTTTTTTTAACAGTATAAAACGGTTTAAAGGAAATTAAAAGGAGTTGCTTTTAAAAAGGGCCATTTTATAAAAAAAGCAACTAACCGTGGTGGATTTGAAGATTGTATCCTTCTTGACATTATTCCCGGCTTACTCTATAAAACTCTGGCTGGAATAATGACTTTAACATTGTAAAAAAAGATATGAAAAACACCCTTTTAAATACAACAGAAGGAAGACTTCTGATAAGCGGTATTGTCTTAAGTGCGCTGCTCTTGATTCTTATCGGATTCTATGGCATCACCGAACTTCACATAGCCAAAACCCTTGTTCTTGTTTTTTTTGCCCATGCTTTTGGTGGCCGGGCCGCAGGCATTGGCCTTTGTATTCTCAATGAATTTGGTGCCCTTCCCACCATTATATACAATTTTTATATTGAAGTACTCATTGTCTGCTTCACCTATGCCGCCTTTGTTTTAAGCACCACCAATTATTTAAAGGCTGAATGGCTGACAAAATTCATGGACCGGCTGTCTGCAAAAGCTCTTGAGCAGACACAAAGAGTAAAACCCCTGGGCTGGATCGGTATTTTTATCTTTGTCATGCTTCCGCTCCCGGTGACAGGACCTGTGGTGGGCTCCATTATCGGATACATGATCAGGTTAAACCCGTTCAGAAATTTCAGTGCCACGTTTTCAGGCACCCTGGCCGCCATCATTGTCTGGTTTTACTGCTTTGATTTTTTAGAGCAGCGCTTTCACATGATCCAGTACCTGTTTGCAGCCATTATCATTATGGTATTGATTCCCCACATAAAAAAAATAAAAAATTTTATTACCGATAAAAAAACAGACAAAAAAGACAATTAAGACTCAAGTTCTGATCTTCTCTTTTATGGCCTTGATGATACCAAGGCACATCTGGTTGGCATCTGCAACAATAGCCAGATCCGCCATTTTCATCATGGTGGCATTGGGATTTTTATTGACCGCAATAATAAAATCAGCACCCATTAATGCAGACGTATGCTGAATCGCACCACTGATACCAAATGACAATAGTATTTTCGGCTTTATATTTTTCCCGGCCTGTCCCACCAAAGAGTCATGAGATGCCCATTCAGAATAAACCACAGGTCGTGTGGCCCCAACCTCGGCATTCATGAGTTCAGCCAGCTCAAAAAGCTTTTTAAACTTTCCTTTACTTCCCATGCCCCGGCCCCCGCAAATCACAATATCTGCATCTTCAATTTTCTGTTTCTCGGAAGGCCTGCGCTCGGATGTGATAAGCCGGATGGCATCCTTTGGAAGATCTTCGGGAACCGGCAGGCAAATCACTTCACCTTTAGCATCATAATCATGGGGCAGCTCCTGGAAAGTTCCAGGCCGGATTGTTGCCATCTGCGGGCGCTGCACAGGAGTGATGATTTTTGCAATCAAATTGCCGCCAAAGGAAGGCGCAATCTGAACCAGACGCCCTTTTTCATCAAGTTCAAGATCAATACAATCGGCAGTCAAACCTGTTTTAAGCTTTTTCGCAACCCTTGGGGCAATCTCCTGGCCGAATCTTGTGGCACCAACCAGCAGGGTTTCAGGCTTATACAGTTTTACCAGATGACTCATCAACCATGAATATGTCTCAATAGAGTAGGTATTGAGTGCAGGATCATCCATTACATAGACTTTTTGCGCACCATGGGCAATATATTCCGCCACATATTCATCCACATCCCGGCCAAACACAACCGCACAGACGCTTGAGCCTGTCGTGGAAAAAAGATCAACCGCCCTTGCAAGGATCTGAAGGGTTACCCTGTTTTGAAAATAATTTCTGTAATCGCCAAAAACCCAGATATCTTTATTGCTGTTCATCATGCCTCATCATGCTCATGTGTTTTAAGATCCTTGCCCATGGCAGAACTGATCACTTTGCCATATTCGTCAAACAACTGATCCACCAGTTTTTTAACCGCACCTTTCATTACCCTGTTCTCTTTTTGAGCCGTAGGGGAGTAGACATCAACAATCCTTGTGGGAGAATCCTTTAAGGCATTAAATGACGCATCAAGTCCCAGTTTTTCAGCGTTAATTTGCCTGATGCAAGATTTTTCAAAAGCCGTTTCCACCCCTTCAAGGGCAAGATACCTGGGCTTATAGGCACCAAGATCAATGGTCACCAATCCGGGCAGATCCATATTCAAAATTTCAAAAAAATTATCCACCTGGCGCTGAACTTCAATAGTTTGATCTTTTATTTCCACATAGTTGGCATAGGTGACAGCCGGGATATTCAACTCCTCGGCAAGCTGGGGACCGACCTGGGCAGTCTCGCTGTCACTGGTTTGTGAGCCGCACAGCACCAGATAAAAATCCTTGCATTCCTGCCGGATAAATTTCGCCAGGATATGACTGGTCAAAAAGGTGTCTGCCCCTGCCATTCTCCGGTCCGTCAGCAAAACCCCTTCATCAGCTCCCAGAGCCTGGGCCTGATGCAGTATTTCTTCGGCCATGGCAGGTCCCATTGCAATGGCACAGATATGGGCAGGCCGGCTTTCTTTGATCTGCAATGCCGCCTCAAGGGCTCTTCGACTTGCAGGGTCCATCATTCCTTCGGCCAGGTCCCGCTTCAAAGTTCCTGTCCTGGAATCCCAGGGCAATTCCGACACCATGGGGACCTGTTTGATACATACGATAATCTTCAACATTTGCTTTACCTTAATTCAATTGGGTTGGGACAAATTCAACTGGGTTGGGACAGAATAGACCGGGCAATCACCATTTTCTGGACTTCACTGGTTCCCTCATAAATCTGGGTCACCTTGGCATCCCTGAAATATCGTTCCACGTCATACTCTTTACTGTAACCATATCCGCCATGGATCTGGACGGCCATATCAGTCACCTCTTTTGCCGTGGCACTGCAATAAAGCTTTGCCATGGATGCTTCTGAGGAAAAAGGTTTGTTGCCGTCCTTGCACGCAGCTGACCTGTACAGCAAAAGCCGTGATGCATCTATTTTGGTGGCCATGTCAGCCAGATAATTTTGGATGGTCTGAAATTTAGACAAGGATTTGTTGAACTGCTGGCGTTCCCTGGCATAGGAGACCGAACTTTCAAAAGCTGCCTGGGCAATGCCAAGGGCCTGGGCTGCAATCCCTATCCTGCCAGTATCAAGAGCTGTCAACCCGATATTGATTCCCTGCCCCAACCTGCCCAAAAGATTTGTTTTCGGCACTTTGCAGTCTTCAAAAAACAGGGACGACACAGGGTTGGCACGCATGCCGCAAAGGTCTTCTATCTCACCCACACTAAATCCGGGCCGGTCTTTTTCCACGATAAAGACACTGGCCCGATTTTTTTTATTCTCGGTTTCAGAAACGGCAAACACCAGTATTGTACCGCATACACCACCATTGGTAACAAAAATTTTAGTGCCGTTCAACACAAATGCGTCCATAGTCTCCACGGCATTGGTTTCCACCCCACCTGCGTCAGAACCTGCATTGGCTTCGGTAATACAAAAAGCGCCAATACTGTCCCCCCAGGCCATGGCAGGTACAAATTTTTCTTTCTGTTCTGTGGTCCCGAATTTAAGTAAGGGGAATATCCCCACACTGTTATGGACAGTAACACAAAGCCCAAGTGCAGCCGAAACCCTTGACAATTCTTCAATGACAATGGCATAGCTTATGGTATCAAGGCCTGCACCCCCATAAGCTCTTGGTGCCTGAAGTCCGAAGAAATTCAAGGGCTTCATTTTTTCAACAATTTCCCAGGGAAACCGTGATTCCGCATCCATAAGGGAAACATGAGGTTTGATTTCATTTTCCGCAAACTCTCTTACGGTTTTACGTATCAACTGGTGTTTCATACAGGGATTAAAATCCACGGACATACTCCATTGTTTATTCTTATTATGAAAGTCTTTAAAAAAACAAACAGCGACTTTTAATTAAAACTTAAAAAGGCTGCTTCTTTTGGAAGCAGCCTAATTAAGAAAAGGGAAAAAAGATGAAAAAATCAATCTTTTGTATTTTAATAAAGCAAGGATCGTACCACATAATTTTAAAAAACCAACAAATTCAAAAACCACTTATTTTACAGTTATTTAAAGCAATATTCTTTTTAGCATGCAACTCAAGAAATACCCTTGTTTGTTTTTTCAAACATCAAAAGTTCAAAATCTTGAACCAAAACAGATCATTATTTTTCATATTAAGCATAACACATTGAAATAATAATATAAAAAATTAACTGGCAATAGTTCAAAATTTTGAACCACTTTAACATCACAGACTAAAGCCTTACCCCTTTTCACCCAAAGCCCCAAACAGACAAAATCAATATTTATAAATATCTGCTTTAAACGGGCCGTTGATGGGAATACCGATATAATCAGACTGTTCCTGAGTCATCGTGGTCAGGCTGACGGAAAGATTTTTCAAATGCAGTCTTGCCACTTCTTCATCCAGCTCCTTGGGCAAGGTATACACCTTTTTTTCAAGATCTTCCTTGGCCAGTTTAATCTGAGCCAGAGTCTGGTTTGAAAAGCTGTTGCTCATCACAAAGCTGGGATGTCCTGTGGCACAACCCAGGTTCACAAGCCGTCCTTCGGCAAGAACAATAACGGACCGGCCCGACTCCAATGTCCATTTGTCCACCTGGGGTTTAACGTTTATTTTAAAGGCCGTTGGGTGATTATCCAGATAGCTCATCTCTATTTCACTATCAAAATGACCAATATTGCAGATAATAGATTCATCCTTCATCTGCTCCATATGTTCTCCTTTGATCACATGGTAATTGCCGGTGGCTGTCACAAAAATATCTCCGTGAGGTGCAGCCTCTTCCATGGTCACAACCCGGTAGCCTTCCATGGCGGCCTGGAGTGCGCAAATAGGATCAATTTCAGTGACCCAGACAATGGCACCATATCCCTTCATGGACGCGGCACAACCCTTGCCCACATCCCCGTAACCGGCTATGACAACGGTTTTACCCGCGATCATGACATCGGTTCCCCGCTTGATACCGTCTGCAAGAGATTCTCTGCATCCGTAAAGGTTATCAAATTTAGATTTGGTCACGGAATCATTCACATTGATAGCGGGAAACAAGAGTTCGTTTTTTTCAGCCAGCTGATAAAGCCTGTGAACACCGGTTGTTGTCTCTTCTGAAACCCCTCTGATTTTTTTGGCAATGTTGGTCCATTTTTCAGGATTTTCCTGAAAACTCACTCCCAGGCGTTTCATCAGACATTTTTCATCAAGGCTGTTGAATTGATTATCCAGCAAAGACGGATCTTTTTCAACTTTCACACCCTGGTGGACATAAAGAGTTGCATCCCCTCCGTCATCGACAATCAGATCAGGCCCAGAACCATCAGGCCAGATCAATGCCTGCTCCGTACACCACCAGAACTCGTCAAGAGTTTCCCCTTTCCAGGCAAAGACGGCTGCCGATCCTTTTTGTGCAATGGCTGCGGCTGCATGATCCTGGGTGGAAAAAATATTGCAGGATGCCCATCGAATATCCGCACCCAGTTCATACAATGTATCAATGAGCATGGCGGTCTGGATGGTCATATGCAGGCTGCCCATGATTTTTAATCCCTGAAGGGGTTTTTCCTGCCCATATTTTTCCCTGATGGCCATCAGACCCGGCATCTCCTTTTCTGAAAGCTGCATGTCCTTATGGCCTTCTTCAGCCAAGGCAATATCTTTGATCTTATATTTAAGATCAAGGTCAAGGTCGATATAGGAAGGGTCTTTACTCAATTGTGACATTTAAAAATACTCCTTAATTAATTTCACTTCAAGATAAACATATCAAAATATATTGATATGTTGTTTTTGGTCAAAAATACAAGTATCGGTTTTTATTGTCAATAAAAAACCGCCTCAACTTTAATTTTCAAGCTGGAGCGGCTTTTATCAAAACTTAAAATCCCGGAGGACAGGCAACTATAATCCGGCCAGATCCCTTATCTGATCAGCTTTGTCTGTTCTTTCCCAGTAAAAATCAGGGTCTTTTCTTCCAAAATGTCCATAAGCTGATGTTTTCCTGTAAATAGGACGAAGCAGATCAAGAGTTTCAATGATGGCGGCAGGCCTTAGATCAAACACCTCTTTGACAATATCAACAGCCCTGGTTTCAGATATTTTTCCTGTTCCCATAAAATCAACCAGAAGGGATACAGGCTGGGCAACCCCGATGGCATATGCCACCTGGATCTCACATTTATCAGCCACACCGGATGCAACAAGATTTTTTGCAATATATCGGCCCATGTAGGATGCACTTCTATCTACTTTTGAAGGATCTTTTCCTGAAAAACATCCTCCCCCATGACTGCCCTGGCCGCCATAGGTATCAACAATGATTTTTCTGCCGGTAAGCCCGCAGTCTCCCATAGGGCCTCCCACAACAAAACGGCCTGTGGGATTAATAAAAAAACGGGTATCCCCGTCTATCATCTCTTCAGGAATTACTTTTCTAATGACTTCTTTTATGATGGCCGCCTTTAAATCATCATGAGAAACATCAGGCGAATGCTGGGTGGAAACAACAACAGTGTCAACCCTTTTGGGCTGGCCTCCGTTTATGTATTCAACGGTTACCTGGGATTTTCCGTCAGGCCTTAAAAAATCAAGGGCACCGTTTTTTCTGACCTGGGCCAAACGTTTGGTCAGTTTATGGGCATAGGTAATTGGCATGGGCATCAGTTCCGGGGTTTCGTTTGTGGCAAAACCGAACATCAGACCCTGGTCACCGGCACCCTGCTCTTTGTAAAGTCCTGCGCCTTCATCCACTCCCTGGGCAATATCAGCTGATTGCTGGTCAATGCTTGTAACAACCGAGCATGTCTGCCAGTCAAATCCCATGTTTGAAGAGTTATATCCAATATCTTTGATGGTGCTTCTGACCACATCCGGAATATCCACATAGCAGTCTGTGGTAATTTCTCCTGCAACCATTGCAAGGCCTGTGGTTACCAATGTTTCACACGCAACCCGGCATTTTTTATCCTGAGTCATTATGGCATCAAGGATACCGTCAGATATGGCATCTGCTACTTTATCAGGATGACCTTCTGTTACAGATTCGGATGTAAACATGAAAGATTTTTTTTCTGACATTCCAAACTCCTTATTATCTGGGATAATTATATTGTCAATTCAATATTCGTTTCAGCTAAAAATAAACATATCAAAATATATTGATATGTTAGTTCCCATCCAAAATACAAGTCCCGATTTTTATTGTCAATAAAAAAATCCGCCTAACTTTATTATTTTTCATTAAATTATAAATTACTTGACAATTATTTCATAATTTTTATTCTTTGATGATTTTATGACAATGGAACTTAACACGTTTGGAGAAAATATGCCGGAAAACAGACGAACGAGAATCACAGGAATCGGATCTGCCTTGGTTGATATTTTAATCAATGAATCCGATCAGTTTTTAAAAACGCTTGAAAAAGAAAAAGGCGGAATGACCCTTGTGGGGGATAAGGATATCCAGCAGATATTAGCTGAAACAAACCAAACCCCTTTTGTTGTTCCAGGTGGTGCGGCGTGCAATACCATTGTCGGGATAGGCAACCTTGGCGGTGATGCCAGGTTTATCGGCAGAAGAGGAGATGATGAGTTCGGCCAAACATTTGAACAACAGATGGTCGACTGCAATGTTGAACCCCTTGTTTCAATCTCCGGTTCTCCGACAGGCAAGGTCTTATCGGTTATAACACCGGATGCTCAAAGGTCAATGTTCACTTTTCTAGGTGCATCCACAGAGCTTGACCCAAACTCAATCACGCCGGATATGTTTCAAGATACTGCCATCTCCATGATTGAAGGTTATCTTTTATTCAACAGGGACTTAATGATAGCTGCACTAACGGCTGCCAAAGCGGCAGGATCTCTGGTCGCTCTGGACCTGGCAAGTTTTGAAGTGGTCAATGCATCAGGCGATATTCTCGAAGATATCATAAAAGACTTTGTTGATATCCTTATTGCCAATGAAGATGAAGCAAAAGCATATACCGGATTTGATGACGAACAAAAAGCCGTTGAAAAATTATCCCAGGGAGTATCCTATGGGGTATTGAAAGTTGGAGAAAGAGGCAGTTATGTCTCGCACCATAACGATATCATACGAATTGATGCCATCAAAGGAAAAGCCCCTGTTGATACAACAGGAGCAGGAGATCTCTGGGCTGCGGGATTTCTTTTTGGCATTGCCCATGGATTTTCCATTGAAAAAAGCGGACAGATCGCTTCCGCATGCGGCTATGAGGCCTGCCAGGTCATGGGTGCCCAGCTTCCAGAAGAGGTCTGGTCAAGAATAAGAAAACTGATCTAATCTGATGAATCTATCTTGATCTTGGGAGGGTTGACAGATTTCAAATCTGTCAACCCTCCCTTATTGCTCCCCTTAATTTTATAAACACCTGCCAGTTTTTCAGGTTTGACACCTAAAAAAAACAAGGTTAAAATCGCCCAGTTTCTAAGGGTTCCGTAAATCCTTCCTTCCTGCTCCCATCGCCTTGATGATGTGGATGTCCGGGTGTTTATAAATTTTAATCTGCCTTTGTCTTGTTTGATTCTTACCATCAGATCAACATCTTCCATAATGGGAATTTCACGATATTGCCCGATGTCGAAAAAATAATTTTTCCTGATAAAAACAGCCTGGTCACCATAGGGAATCCTTGTGATACGGGAACGAAGGGAAGCTGTTTTTTCAACCATCCTGTAAAAAAAACCCCTGCCGGCAATTGACAGATCAAAGGCACCTGCTTTTACAGACAAATTTTCCATCACTGTTTGCACGGCATTCAGACCGCCTTCCGGCAGACTTGTATCGCAGTGAAGAAACAAAAGAATGTTCCCGGAAGCCATTCTTGCACCAGAATTCATCTGGCAACCTCTTCCAAGAGGAGAAACAACAGTTATGACATCTTTGTTTTTAACGCAACAAATCGTACTGCCATTTTTGCCTCCATCCACCACAATCACTTCCAATGTTCCTGAAAAGTCCTGCTGATAAATCTTTTCTATGGCTTGGTTTATACCTTCCTGCTCATTTAACACAGGTATGATAATTGATATATCCGTCTTCATATGCGTCAAGAATACGATGAGTTCTTTTTCCTGCCTTTCCGCCTTTTTTCACCCGTTCAATCAAAGCGTTAAAATCCGCTGGCGTATCAATATCATTCATTTCTTCAAGCAATCCATACCGAATGGACATCCGGTTCATAATCTTAATCGTCTGATCCATAACTGCCGATGTTGACCAGTCAATTCCATCAAACATGTTTTTTGAAAACGCGGATTTTTCAAATCCTATCAAATAATACCCGCCGTCACTTGAGGGGCCGATCACGGCATCTTTGGTTTGAAGCGCATCATAAGCAAGACAAATCAAATTTGTGCTGAGTTCCGGTATATCAGTACCGACAAGCAAGGCTGAATCATATCCTTTTTTGAATATATCAACAAATGCATTGGCCATTCGTTGTCCGATATTCTCACCTTGCTGCAAAAAATATTGATACTGAGTTCCAAGCCATTCTTGAAGTGTTTTTTCTTTTCCCCTGGGCCAGAAATAAAGGTGTTTATCCCCGGTTAATGACAGAGCTTCCAGGGTATCGCAGACAAATGCCTTATACAACTCCAGCACAAAGGCATTGCTCAATCCCCTGGAAAGTCTTGTTTTTACCCTTCCCTCTTCAGGAGCCCTTAAAAAAACAATGACTGCCTTAGAAATCATTAAAGACAATTTTAAACACGTCCTTGTATTTTTTTGCAAAATGGAAATCAATACCGTCTTTAATATGTTCGGGAAGTTTTTTAAAATCAGGCGTACACCCTTCCGGCAGAATGATTTCTCGAATACCGGTCCGCCGTGCAGCAATAATTTTTTCTTTTATTCCACCGACCGGAAGGACATCTCCTGTCAAGGTGATCTCCCCTGTCATGGCAAGGGGACGATTGATGGTCTTGCCCGTGGCAAGGGACACTATGGCTGTTGCAATTGTGACACCTGCACTTGGGCCGTCTTTCGGGGTTGCTCCTTCAGGAACATGGATATGTATAAAGGCATTATCAAAATATTTTTTACTGATTTTAAATGATCCCAGATTGGCCCTGACATGGCTGTATGCAATGGCTGCTGATTCCTGCATCACATCCCCGAGCTTGCCGGTAAGTTTAAATCCCGCATTTTTTTCATGAACCCGAACCGCCTCAATGGGAAGGGTTGCACCGCCCATCTGGGTCCATGCAAGACCTGTTACCACCCCAATGCCGGACATGGGCTTTTCCTGTTTGAAAATCGGCGGACCCAGTAAATCTTCCAGGGATTTAATGTTGATCCTGATCTGCTCTTTTTTTTCCTTTAATATTGTAACAATGCTTTTTCTGATGATTTTATTGAGCTGCTTTTCAAGATTTCTGACCCCGGCTTCTCTGGCATATCCTTCAATCAGATACCGGATGGTGGGTTCTGTTATGGTGATCACCTGAGATGTCAGGTTATTTCGCCGTAAAAGCTTTGGCCACAGATGTTTTCTTGCAATTTCCATTTTTTCTTCCGTGATATAGCCAGACAGATTAATACGATCCATCCTGTCCAGAAGAGGCCGCGGGATGGTATCCAGCTGATTGGCCGTACAGATAAACAAAACCTTTGACAAATCAATCCGAAGATCCATGTAATGATCCAGAAATTCTGAATTTTGTTCAGGATCAAGCACTTCAAGCAAAGCAGATGCAGGGTCCCCCTGGTAAGATGCCCCGATTTTATCCACCTCATCCAGCATTATCACCGGGTTTGCAACTTCCGTATCCTTTAAGGCCTGTACCAGTTTTCCAGGCAATGCCCCCACATAGGTTCTTCGATGCCCTTTGATCTCGGCCTCATCTCTCATCCCGCCAAGGCTGAACCGGTAGAACTTTCTTCCCAGGGCCTCGGCAATTGATTTTCCAATGGAGGTTTTACCCACACCAGGAGGACCGACAAACAGGATAATGGAACCTGAAATATCTTTTTTGTAAATACCGGCGGCAAAAAATTCTATAATCCTTTCTTTGACGTCCGACAGCCCTGCATGATCCCGGTCAAGAACTTCTTCAGCCCTTTGAATATCAATATTGTCTTCGGAATGGACTCCCCATGGAAAAGCGGTGATCCAGTCCAGGTAATTTCTGGTGACTCCGTATTCAGCTGATCCTGTCTCCAGCACGGATAATTTTTCAATCTCTTCATCAAACCGCTTCACCACATGTTCGGGCGGATCAAGTTTTTTAAACTTTTCTTTAAATTTATCCACATCCGAAGTTTTATCATCTTTTTGCAGTCCGAGTTCTTTTTGAATTGCTTTGAGCTGTTCTTTCAAAAAAAAGGTTCGCTTGCTTTCATCCACCTGAATATTGATATCTTTCTGGATTTTGGATTGAAGCTTTCCTATTTCTATCTCTTTTTGAAGCAGCATCATCACTTTTTTCATACGTTCTATAACAGATGAAAATTCCAGAATTTCCTGCAGTTCATCACCCGATGCCGTGGTAATTCCAGCGGCAAAATCAGTCAGGGGTGAGGGTTGGTCCGGGCTGAACATTCCCAGGTATTGCTTTACCTCTTCAGAATATAATGGATTCAATGAAAGCAATTGCTTGATGGAATTGATAATAGCAATAGCATAGGCTTTAAGCTCATCTTCATTTTCTTTTGTTTTTTCAAAGTACTCCACTTCAACCACAAAAGGGGGTTTATCCGAAAGAAACCGCTTGATTCGAAATCTTTCAAGCCCCTGGGCAATAAACTGAATATTCCCCTGAACATCTGCTATATTCATCATCCTGGCAACACATCCTACTTTGGGAAAATTTTCCTTATATATATATTTTCCTTTTACTTCTTTCACATATGCGATACCCAGAAGATTTTTAGAATCTTTGGATGCTTTGGTCAGTGTTTCTTCCCATCTTTGCTTGCTGACGATAAGGGGTTGAACCTGTGCAGGCAAATGAGGCCGTCCCGTAATGGGAATCAAGTATAAAACATCCGGTTTTGAGATTTGCTGAACCAGTTGACCATCTGACTTTTCATTCTCTTCTTCAACTATTTCAGGTGTAATCGGCTTGCTGTCATCAGTCATAAACCACCTCTTAAGAAAAAAATTAATGTTAGTATTATTATAGCGAATATGGATTTATTATAATATCATATTAACATCTGACAACCTAAAAAATAAAAACCAGTACAAGCTACCAATTCCATACACACTGAAAAGAAATGGATTTACACGGCCTTTATTTTTTATGTATCACTTGAAAATCCGGTGAAAATCCGGGGGCATGATTTTTTTGACAAGAATGCACACCCCTATGCCGCAACTGCATCATTACTTTTTTTTGCAAGTATTGACAAAACGTTTAATCATAAAAACGACCCCACCTGCAACTGATAAGGGTGATACCAAGATAAGCTGTAAAATTTTCCATGATCCACGGTGATGTTTCCAGAAATAACTATAAAGTTCAAGTCTTTGCAAATGATATTTTTCCCATAAACACCTGGACACAAGTTCCTTCCTGTATATAGCAATGAAATTTCCTGATTGAGAGGCCGTCTTCAAAGCTGGAATCGGAAAAAATTTTAGCCAGGTGCTTATTAATGGACCAGGTGTTTAACTTCAATAACAGGTGTCATGGCATTTTTCCCAGGGATATGTTTAAAAAAGTCGGGTACTGTCTGATGGTTGAAACAAATCATAAAAGATGTCGCACTCACCAAACAGGACCCGGCATAAACAGTCTGCACAGAATGTACAAACTGCAGGAAGGCTACTATTTCATATCAACGGCCTTGATCCAGATAACAGCATCCCTGGAACACTTTTTACCCTTGTGGGTATAGTCGGGATCAAGGTCAAGTGCGGCAAATCCCCACCATCCTGCCTTGGGAATACCAAAGGTGAATACACCGTTTTCATCTGCAAAAATGGTCTGGAGAACAAAGGCGTCCTGGGGCGCAGTGGCCTTGGCTTCTTTGGCAAAGGTTTTTTTGTCCAGCAAGGGCTTGTGGTTCATGAATTCGATTTCAATTTCCGCACCGGAAACCGGTTTACCGTTGAAAAGTACCTGGCCCTGGAAGACATTGCCGGTCCAGCGGTCATAGGGTTTGGCCATGGGAACGATTTCCGTGGGAAGGCCGACAGGCTCCATCCATGCACCAGGCTCTCCGCCCACATTAATGATGACCTTGGTGTTCTGTTTGATATAAAAAGATTCATTGGCTTCCCAGTAAGGATCAGGAATCAGACAAAAAATATGATCACCTCCCCGGGCGGAATAAGTGGTTTCCCAGGCGTTGCCCGAATTGGTCAGGCTGGTCCAGGTAATGGGTTTCAAACTGTCCAGAAGATCAATTTTCTTGGGTGTGTTTTCTCCTCTGGAACGGACGGCAAAAAACTGCTCGGGCTTTCCCATATCCATGGTATGACCGGCTTCAAAGGGATGGGTAAATACCAAAGCCAGAGGAATTTTGCCGCCTTTGTTCAAGGCTGCTTCCGGCGTATAAATCATTTGAAAATGAGCAAATGCAGGAACCGTCATCGCCATAACAGCCAAGCTTGTTAACATAACATACAACTTTTTCATCTAAATTTTCTCCTTTAACATTCTGTTATTTTTTCCATATGAGCATCGTGGGATTTAAGCCGTAGTAAACCATCGGTTCTCATATCTCATTCCATAATCTCTTTGCCGTCCACTTCAATTTTATGGCCTTCACCTGCATCAAATATCACCTTGTATGAATCGGAAGGCTTGTCAAAGGTATATTCACTGTCTTCGTCCATTTTACCTTTGATGAGTATTTTGCCAGCCTTGTCCTCTACTCTAATTTGCACTCCTGAAGCAGAAGAACCGTCTGAAAATCCTCCTTCGCAGGTAATTGTACCGTCTGCGTTGTCATAGCAGGAACATAAGGGTGTGTGGGCATAACAGATTCCCGCCATAAAAAATCCAAACCCTATTATGCCGATGAAAAATTTTGTTTTGTTTAACATGAAATCAATCTCCTTTTTTTATGCGTGTTCTGATTTTGGTTTAATAAAACCCATTATAATTGTGATGGTCAGTGCCAGCCCATAAAATGCTACCATTGCCTGAAGCCCTGTAAGTCCAAGGATGCTTCCGCCCGTAAAAATCAGGGTTGAAACAATGATACCCAGAAGCATTTGGTATGTCATAGAAAACATCATCCACTTTACAGAACCCGACAGCAGTTTCACGGCAATGGAAGTGGCAAGACAGGGCGGATATAATACCATGAACATCATCAGGGCCAGAGCATGCAGAGGAGTAAATCCTTCTTCTCCTTTGGCCATGCGATTTTCAAGGGATTCACCTGCATCATCCTGTTCATACAGGGCTCCCAGGGTGGCAACTGAGCTTTCCTTGGCAGCAAAAGCGGAAAGCAGCGCTACATTGACCCGCCAGTTAAAACCGGCCCACTGGGTCGCCGGTACAATTGCCTTCCCAAGACGTCCCAAAAAACTTTGATCAATACGTTCCTTACGCATCTCGCGCAAAATTTTTTTTCTGGCCTTAACCAGTTTTTTAAATGCCCTGTTCACTTTTTTAGCGACCTTATCCTTGCCGGGCTGGGCAATAGTGAAAAAAACAGGATTCCTGGCCTTAAATTTCTCCTTTAGAACCTTGCCTGCCTCAGGTCCCCTGGTCAACACTTTCTTGTTCTTATAACTCTCCCAGAAAAGAATCATGGCCATGAGGTTTTTCCCTTCCAATGCTTGTTCATAGGAGGTGTCTGCAATCTTTTCCCGGAAGTTTGCAATGGCCTTATCTTTTCCTACATTATAATTGTCAATGCTTTCCCTGCTGATGCCGGGGAATTGCAAAAGAATGAAAATGACCACAGCCAGGGCCACCACAATGGTGGTAATCTTGCGGATAAACATCCAGACCCTTTCTATTGCCCGTCCCAGAACCCCACGAATGGTAGGCATGTGGTAGGGAGGCATTTCCATGACAAAGGGAGCGGTTTCCTTGTTCCTTAAAATCGTCATGGTCAGAAGCTTTGATACGGGCAGCACCATCAAAAGACTTATGGTAGAAATAAAAAACATGGCCATTGCCTTGTGCTCTGCAAAGTAAATATTGATCAGTAGAACATAAAGAGGCACCTTGGCAAGACAGTTAAGCATTGGAATAATAAAGATGGTGGTCAGCCGGGAGCGTTCATCCGGTATGCCCCTGCAGGACATTACACCGGGGACCGCGCACCCCCCCACATAAATGCCGCCCAGCACCATAGGCAGGGTGGACTGGCCGTGGAGGCCGAAACGGTTAAACAGCCTGTCCATGATAAATGCCATGCGGGGCATGTACCCACTGTCCTCCAGCATGGCAATCAATGCGAACAGGATGAAAAAAATGGGAATATAATTGAGCAGGGCATTGACCGAGTCCACCAGCCACAAAGTAAAGGCCCGGATCAGCGGTATGTCGATAAATCCCGGATCAGGCATTGCCGCTGCCGCAAGATTCCGTATTTTGGCCAGCCAAGGCCAGGTATAATTGGTCAGGTTATAGCCCTGGACAATGGACAGGTAATACAAAAGCCAGATAACACCCACCATGACGGCAGGCCCTAAAAATTTATGGCAGACGACATTATCAATTTTATCGGATAATGGTCTTTTTGCCGTAGCAGGCATGGTCAGGCAGGGTTTGCAAACGGCTTCGGCCGCCATGTACCGGCACTGGGCCACATACATCTCCGCTGTTTCCTCAAGGTCTGTCTCAAATTTTTCCCTGATGAGCGTAACCCTTGCCAGAAGCTCTTCTGCACGAGATACTTTTTCCCGGATAAGGCGCCGGACCTCCTCATCACCTTCCATGAGCTTGATGGCCATCCAGCGTATGGGGTATACATCCTCAAAATCTGTGCCGGATTTAAGCAAATCCCTGATATCCCTGAGATAGGATTCCATTTCCTTGTAATCCACCCGGACCGGAGTCTGGGGGGCTTTCCGGTTTCCAACAGCCTGTACGGCATCTATAAGCTCTTTTTTACCCCGGCCCTGTTTCATGGACGTGGCAACCACTGGAATACCCAGTTGCCTGGACAGGGCTGCACGGTCAATGGCCATTCCACGACTTTTCGCCACATCCATCATATTCAGGTTTAAAATGACCGGAATTTCCATTTCCAGGAGCTGAAAAGTAAGATACAGACAGCGCTTGAGGTTGCTTGCATCCATGGTGTTAATGACCACGGACGGATTTTCATGAAGGATAAAATCCCTGGACACCCGTTCTTCAGGAGAATAGGATGTCATGCTGTAGGTACCCGGCAGATCCACCACTTCCACCCGGGTGCCGTTACAATGATACCAACCCACCATCTTATCCACGGTTACACCGGGATAATTGGCTACATGCTGTTTGGCACCGGTAAGGGCATTGAAAACGGTTGATTTCCCGCAATTGGGCTGGCCAGCCAGGCTGACAAGCAGCTTATCTGTCCCCATTACGTTCCACCTCTATAAAACGGGCCTCATCATGACGCAGACTGATGAAATAACCGTCTACTTCCACTTCCAGGGGATCTTCCAATGGGGCATTCCTTACAACTTTGAGATTCAGGCCCGGATAAATCCCCATATCCATAAGCCTTTGTCCCAGCTTGTCTCGTGCTGACAGTTTTTTAATGTTACATTCATTGCCCGGTTGAAGTTCATCCAAAGTCATACGCTCTCCTTAAAAAATCAATGGTTTAATCACAGATAATGAGCCCGTTTCCGTTTATGAAAGGATAGTGGTTTAATTATCTTAGATTATCACCCATCCTTTTTTTATTAGACAGAATCTAAGTTATAAGTATCATATTCTTATGTTAGGCTAACCTAATTAAGACTTGAAAACCTTAAATGTCATTATGGAATTATTTTGTCAAGTAGTTTTTTAAGCTGAGAGACAAAAATCAAGCCAAGTCCGGATGTCTCAATTTTAGATTGCCCCTTTTACTTCTTTATGTTAGGCATATAAAGTTCTGTATGACTAATTGTTTCCGGGAGAAAAAAATGACTGCAAAAATATTTATAAAAAGAACAATAGTTGCTTTCACTGCTGTTATATGTTTTACCCTGAATTCATGGACAGACTTCTCACCTGTTAAATGGATAGGAATGATCTTCTATTTTGTCTGCTTTGCAATGTACCTGAAGACTCTCTATCTTGCCCTGTTCAAAATGAAAAAGGTAACCGCAGATCTTCTGGTGGTAACCGTCATGATAGTTTCTCTTCTGGCGGGACAAATATTGAGCGGTGCATTGGTTGCATGGTTTATCAGCATGGGTCTTGCAATATCTTTTACCATCATAGAAAGGACCGGACGTAAAATTGCAGCCCTCACCAGGGAAACAAACAAGGTCGTCCGGGTTGTAAAGGATGGTATCATCAAGGCAATTCCCATTGACCAAGTTTGCCCTGGTGATGAGGTAGTGGTTCCCCAAGGGGAGATGATACCCTTTGACGGAGTGATCACAGAGGGTGCCTCATCCATTGACGAATCCGTTATCACGGGCGAGCCCTTTGCCTTGTTTAAGCAGACGGGAGATTGCGTAACATCGGGTTCAATCACCACCACGTCTCAGCTTAAAATCAAGGCAGAAAAGGCAGGGAACAAGGGATTTTTCTATGTAATGGCAAAACAGATAGAAGCATCCCTTAAGGTTAAACCCAAAACTCACATCACCGCTGACAGGATTGTTCAATTCTTTATTTCCGGTGTGGTCATCTATGCCCTGGGAGTATTTATTGTTACCGGATTTCTCACAAAAGACCTTACAGCCGGTCTTATTCGAATGGCTGCGGTGACGGCGGTGGCTTGTCCATTGGACGTACCAAAGCTGATCTTGCTGTCAAGTCTTCCGACATCATAGTGATGCGGGATGATGCCGCAAGCCTGATTGTCATCCTGGAAAAGGGTAAAAAACTGATCCGTATTATCAAGGAAAATTATGCCTGGGCCATTGGCTTCAATACCATCGGCATTGTACTTGCCACGGTGGGAATCCTGAGTCCGTGGCTTGCCGCCTTGTTTCACCATATAAGTTCGGTGCTGGTTGTACTCAATTCCGCAAGATTGATCCGAAACGACAAAACCAGTTTACAACGACACCCTGAAACTGATTAACCATGGAGCTGTAAAAGGAGCTGTAAAATATTTTTTTCCGCCTAACTTTTATGCAATCCGACAAAAGAATTAGTCGTTTGACCAAAATAATTATTTGACTTACTATATGTTTAAATATAAACATATAAAAACAAATATAATGGAGAAATGACATGGCCAAAAAAAATCAACTTTCAGAAAGTCTTGAAGATTATCTTGAAACCATACTTGAACTACAAAAAACAAAAACCGTTGCCCGTTCCAAGGATATTGCCGAGAAAATGGACATTAAAAGAGGTTCCGTTACAGGAATGTTAAAAAAGCTTGCCGGAAAAGAACTTATCAACTATGAGCCCTATGGATATGTCACATTAACCCCTGAAGGCAAAAAAATCGCATTGGAGATTGAGCGCCGTCATATTTTTTTAAAAGATTTTTTCTATAGAGTTTTAAAGGTGGATGAAAAAACAGCAGACCGTACGGCATGCCAAATGGAACATGCAATGAATCAACAGACCTTTAATAAGTTTAAAAAGTTTATAAACAAAATTGACACTTGCCCCCATAATGATATTAACCCGAACAGCGATTAGCCTTTTCGACAAAACAAGCCAAGCCTAACTTTTTTTATTAAAAAATCAAGCACATATCTACACCGTCACCCTAAAAAGATAGCCTACACAAACTCTTTTTTTCTTATCTTTTAAAATCACACAAGACAAACACTGACACCTATCATATAAATCATCTGTTTTAATTTAATATGTTTGACATACAAAACATTATATTGTTTATAATAAAAATTTTAAAATTAAAATCATTTGACCTCAAAGCTAATTAAATTTAATTTTTATTAAAATTTTAGTTGAAACAAATAATATTATGTTATATAGCATATTTTCAAATCTTTTCAGTATCGAACTTATCGGCGGATTTTTTACTAACCGCCACAGGCAAACCTGGTATCTCATCCTGGCTTGCCAACAACAAAGATTGAAAGTCTCTGTATGATTTTTTTAAGACTTTCATATAAAAAAGACCCTCGGAAAATAAGGAGATAATTCAGTGTATTATCGAAAGATACTATTAAATATTATTATAGCAGGACTGACATGTTTGATTGCCCTGCCCCCGTCTTTAGCTCAAAATTTTGATATCACAAGTCATGCTGTCCGTAATGAAATATCCAAAGCCATGGATGTTGAAAAAAAAATTCAAAAAAGAGTAACTGCCTGGACTGAAAAAGCAGCAGATCTGTCGGACAAGCTTAACCGGCTCAGGGAAGAAAAACAACGTATGGAAAAAAAGTTGCAAAAGCTTATGCGCCTCAAGACCCTGGAAGAAAAAAAACATGCGGAAAACAAGCGCAAGAAAAAAGAGGCTGACCGTGTACGCAATGAATTGTCCGATTATCTGGATTCCGTACTGGTAAAACTTGAAACCCATATCAAGCAGGATCTGCCGTTTCTAATGGCTGAAAGACAGGCAAGAATAGATTCCCTGAAAGACATGATGGTGGACCCAACAGAATCCTCAGCAGAAAAATTCAGGCGGATTTTTGAAGCCCTCCAGATTGAAACGGAATACGGCACCACCATAGAGGCAAGCCAGAAAACAATCACCTTTGAAGGCACACAGGTATTGGTGAATGTTTTCAGGCTGGGCCGGGTATCGCTTTTCTGCCAGACCATTGACAAGAAAAAAAGCGGTTATTTTGACATAAGGGAAAAAAACTGGAAAATTCTGCCCGAAGATGTAAACCGGGATATGGCAAAAGCTCTTGCCATGGCGAGACTGGAACGGAGTGTTGAACTTGTTAAACTACCCCTGGGAAGGATTGTACGACCATGAAAAAAACATTATTAACTCTCTTTGTGCTGATCTGTTTCATATCTCCCCTTCATGCCGAAGATATGCGCAAGGCAGCCTTGATGGCAAAAAAAGAACTGGAAATGACCCTTGAAAGGGATCAACAAAGCCAAACCGATATTCAAAAAAGCAAACTTTCAATCACTCAGGAGATAGACCGCCTTGAAGCCCGAAACACACAATTGAAACAAAATATCAAAACCATAGATCAAGAAATTGCATTATTGCATACTGAAAATGAAACGATGGAACAAGAAGCTGCCCGGGACAAGGCGCAAATGGACGAATTATCCGGTGCAGTCCGTGTGGCGGCAGGAAACCTCAGCGCCATACTTACCGCCTCAATGTATACGGCGGATGATACCGGCCGCAGGGACAAACTTGCCCCTGTTCTGGATACCGACCGCTTCCCCGGCATTGATGATATGAAGACAATCTCAAATCTTTTCCTGGAAGAAAGCGCGCTTGCCGGAGGCATTGAGCTAAAACCAATGAATTTTGTCTCGGATACGGGTGAAAAGGTACGGGGAGATGTACTGATCCTTGGGGGATTCACTGCTGCCTACAGGCTTGGGGACAAGACAGGATTTTTAAATTATTCCCCTGAAGGCAACCAATTGTATGCCCTGTCCGCCCTTCCCTCCCGGCATGTCCGAAAAACCTTGGACCGATACATGAGCGGTGAATCCGATTCAGTCTTTATCGATATTTCCAGGGGCGGAGCCCTTCGCCAGATCACCCACAAACAAAGCCTCAAGGATCAGATTCAAAAAGGAGGATTACTGGTCTGGCCCATTCTCGCTTTGGGTATGTTTGCCGTATTCATCGGTATTGAAAGAACATTTTTCCTGGGAAGGGTCCATGCCAATACAGACAAAGTCATGGGAAAGGTAAACCAATTGGCGGCCAAAGGGCTCTGGGAAGACTGCAACGCCATGGTAGGAGAGAAGAAAATCCCTGTTTATAATGTATTGCGGTCCGGCCTGGGTGCCAGATCTGAAAATCGGGAAACCCTGGAAAGTATCCTCCAGGAGTCTATTTTAAAGGAACTGCCCAGACTGGAACGATTCCTTCCCATGCTCAATATCATGGGGTCCATCGCCCCTCTCATAGGACTTTTAGGAACTGTTACAGGAATGATCTCCACCTTTCATGTCATCACCCTGTACGGCACCGGAGACCCGAGAATGATGTCCGGCGGCATCTCAACCGCCCTTGTGACAACCATGATGGGACTGGGCGTGGCCATCCCCATCATGCTGTTGTACACCTTTTTGTGCAGACGGGTGGAGCATGTGATAGGGGATATGGAAGAAAAGGCCGTCGCCCTGACCAATATTATTTACAGGGAGATCAAATAGAAACCAATGGATATGGCAAATGAAATCTACCTTTATCTGAGGCAGGGGGGACTGATTATGGTTCCCCTTATCCTGTGTTCCTGCATCATGTGGACATTGATCCTGGACCGGGCAATCTTTTTTTTCAGGCTTGAAAAAAAAGATATAGAGCTGCACCAGATGTTCCGTATACTTGAACAGGATCAGAGGCCTGACAAACATCCGGGAATCCGTGCCTACCTTATCAATCAGATCATGAGCCGCAGAACCCATGACCGTGTGGCAGACAAACGGATCATTGACGAATGTGCCATGCCGCTTTTTTCCCGGCTGGAACGTTTCCTGGCAACCATTGCAGTACTGGCGGCAGTATCCCCCCTGTTCGGACTGCTGGGCACAGTCACCGGCATGATCACTACCTTTGACGTTATCACGCTGTTTGGCACAGGAAATGCCAGGGCTATGGCCGGCGGAATTTCAGAAGCCCTGGTCACCACCCAAAGCGGGCTTTTGGTGTCCATACCAGGGCTTTTCATGAGTGTTTTTTTATACAGGCAGTCGTCCCGGGCCAGGACCCGTTTAGAAGAGGCGGTTATGATTTTAAAAAGGAGTTTAAAATGATAAATGTCAGAAGTTCTGTCAGGATGCGAAGCAAAGAAGTGGGCATCAATATGTCCCCGCTGATTGATCTTGTTTTTCTGTTACTGATCTTTTTTATGGTGACCACAAGCTTTGTCAGGGAGACTGGAATTGATGTCCAGAGACCGTCGGCATCATCAGCCGCTCTTACTGAAAACGGAAATATCCTGGTAGCAGTCTCCAATGAAGGAACCATTCACTTTGACGGCAAAAAAATTGATATCAGGAGCTTAAGATCCCACATCACCCGGGCCATTTCAGAGAACCCCGAAGGATCAGTAGTCATTGTAGCCGACAAAATCAGCTATACCGGTATTGTAATCAGGGTAATGGACCAGTGCCGGTTGGCCGGGGCCAGGCGGGTGAGTATTGCCGCATCTAAAAAAAGCGGTGAAAACCGATGAAAAACCTTGTATTCAAATCTTATCTTGTACAGGGTTTTCTGGGGGCACTTATCATAAATATGCTGTTGTTCTGTTCTTTACCCGGCCTGATCATCATGGAAACTGAAAAGGATGATCTTGAAAGCCTGAATGTGGTGAATTTCACACGAATCAAACCTGCCCCCCCGCAGACCAAGACCAAAGAGCCCCCCCCGGAAAAAGAACCGGAAAAAGAACCGGAAAAAGAACCGGAAAAAATTTATACGGCCACCCGTCAAAAGCCCCAAAAGGTTGCTAAAAGAGAGCTGAAACTGAATATACCTGCCATGGATCTTAATATTGATCAAAGAATATCAGGCGGGGTACCTGTGTTTTCCCCGGCACAGGAGCCCGTGGTGCAGGATTTGGATGCCAGATCCATGCCGGACTTTGATGCTGTAATGGATCAAGACGCAGTAGATACCATTCCCATGCCTACATTTAAGAATCACCCCAGGTATCCATATCGTGCCAAACGCATGGGAATTGAAGGTGAGGTCAAGGTAAAATTCCTGGTGGACAAGGAGGGACGAGTGTCTGATATTACGATTATCCAGGCCAGTGTTCCGGGTATTTTCAATGACAGCGTTATCAATGCAATCTCCTCATGGAAATATTCACCTGGTGAGCTGATGGGAAGGAAAGTCGCCACCATGGTCACCACTACCATTATTTTTAAAATGGAGGCCCAATAATGAAAAAGAAAAGACCCCGGACACAATATGTGACAGCCTTGTGGTTGTTTCTTGTTTTTGTATTATTACCGGCAGGCACAGGTGCCGCAGATGCTCAATGCCCGGATGAAAAGACCTTGAGCCGCAACGCCCGCATTGCACTGGTAGCTGCTCAAAAACAGATAAATGAAAACAACCCCTCAAATGCAAGACAGACTCTTCTCAAATTCAACCAGGAGTATCCCGATGAAAACCATCCCTATGTAGCCTATACTCTTGCCAATCTCCTGGTTGAAAAAGATCTGCTTTCTCAGGCCCTTGCCCAGTATCAAAAAACCATTGACATGTGCGAAGGTTATGCCCCGGCCTGGCAGAATATGGGTAAAATATGCTTTGACCTTAAAAAATTTAACCAGGCAGCCCTTGCCATGGAAAAAACCTATGAACTTACGGGACGGAAAAATCATTTACTGCTGTTCCATGCTGCTGTAGCCCATATCTCTGACAAAAAATCTGAAAAAGCCCTGAACCATCTGCAGTTTCTCACATCCGGCAAAGCAGGGCCACCTGAAGCCGGCTGGGTCAAACTCATGGCCCGGCTCTCCATTGAACAACAACAGGCAAAAAAAGCCATTGCCATTGTTGAAAACCTGCTGGATAAAAAAAATCCTGATGCATGTCTTTTCAGGGTTGCAGCGAACCTGTATCTGCACATGAATAAATACCGTAAAGCAGCAGAAGCCTTATCAGTCTATGGTATGCTTTGCCCCCTGGCCATTGCCGAACAAACCCTTCTGGCTGACCTTTATAACAACCTGGGGATTCCGTTTAAAGCTGCACTGCACTATGAAAAAGTCATTGAAAAAAAGTCTGAAAAAAAAACATATGAACGGCTGGCATCTGCCTGGCTTGAGGCCTGCAAGCCTGAAAAAGCCATGAGGGCTGCTGAACAAGGCCTGAAAATCCATCCGAAATCCCAGGCCCTTTGGAAAATCAAAGCCTGGATTCATTATGACAACAAAGAATTTCACAAGGCATCGCAAGCATTTTTACAGGCATGCGTACTGAAAAAATCCGATTCAAAATCATTGTTCATGCACGGGCTTTGTGCCTGCAAAGCCGGCCGACATGAGATTGCAAAAAAAGCCTTAGAAAAGGCATCTTGCCATTCCCGTTATAAAAAACAAGCCTTGGCATTGATCCGGCAAATGGAACAGGGAGCCGGCAAATCATGAGCGCATCAGTATTTTATAAATCAGACTATACCCCCCCGGATGAAGGCTCCCAAAATCCCTATGGCAGGTTTGTCTATGACGTCACAGGCATGGCAAATCCGGAACAGATATTTAAAGTCATTCCTGTCAAACCCGGCCTTTGTTTATCCTTTTGCACAAATTCAACCAAAATCTATCCACACATTGAATTTGAAGTCAAAAATGCACCTGTGGATTTTTCCTTTTTTCTTTCAGGTTCCTGTGTCCACAGAATTAAAGGCCTGAACCCAAAAAAAACCATTGAATTAGTCCATAAACCGGGCATGAATATGGTCTCCTGTCTTCCTAATATTGAAGGGAAGATGAATCTTGACCCAGACCAGTCCCTGGCATGCGTATGCCTTAAAATTGATCCAGATCTTTTATTTTCCTACCTGGAAGAAAACCTGGACCAGGCATCCCAAAAAGTCCGGGACTTGTTTGATAGTAAAAAAAAGACTTACTTTACCTGCCCCATGAGCCGGGACATGATAACAACCGCCCTGCAGATTGTTCATCCGCCGGCCTATACCGGAAGTGCCAGTACCCTGTTTTATGAAAGCCGGGCATTGGAACTTCTGGCCATGCAGCTTAAACTCTTAGGGGGTCAACATTTGATTTCAAAACCGTTTCACATGACCGGCTCCGATCTTGAAAGCATTCATTCGGCACGACATATTCTGCTTGAGGATATCCAGAACCCGCCTACCATTGCAACTCTTTCAAGGATTTGCGGTATTAATGAATTCAAGCTGAAAAAAGGGTTTAAACAAACCTTTAACACCACCATATTTGCTTATCTTAAAAAACATAGAATGGAAACTGCCTGGCACATGCTCAAAGAGCAAAACATATCGGTTACCGAAGCTGCATCCATGGTGGGTTATACAAATATCAGCCATTTCAGTGCCGCGTTTCGCAAGCAGTTTAACATCAATCCCGGAACACTGAAAAAAAAATTTATAAATCCGGTAAATTACCATTCCCCAGAAACCGGACAAACTGCTTTAAAATGCCCTTCCGTTTTGCCGTCCAGAAAAACAATTTGCCCGGATCGGCATTGAACTGGAAGGAATAAAGATACCATACGGAAGATATAAACCATTAGCAGACAAGATTCTCGACTATTTTCCACCGTCCCTCTCGAATTCATTTGACATTCATGTTACTATTCATATAATTAGTCAAATTCGTCTAATTTAATTTTATAATTAATTGAATAAATTGTTAATTTTTAAATTATGATTGCCTTTTTTTTATTCAAACACAAACCCGATTTATCACCCATTTGATGTTTTGGAGAATAAAGCATGACACTTTCAATAACCGAATATTTAGAGCGAGGCCCCTCAACATCTAAAGAGATCCAGGCGGCAACAGGCCTGAGCCAGAGTACGGTTTCTCGCCTATTAAAAAAAAAGGGAGATAGTGTCATACAGTTAAAAAGAGGGCGTTCAACAAGATATGCGGCCACCCGCAACGCCTTTGGAGCTAACGACAAACTGCCTTTAAGCATGATCAATGTGTCAGGGGAAACTATTTTAATTGCTTACATACGGCCTTTGAACTATGGCGGCTTTTTTGTGGAAATAGTCAGAGACTTCTCTCCCCTTTTACTTGGTGAGAATGGAGACGGGCTGTATGATGACCTGCCTTATTTCCTATACGACCTAAGACCCCAAGGTTTTTTAGGCCGACAAATTGCCCATGCGATAGCCTCACAATCAGATGATTTTCCTTCTAACCCAGACACCTGGACTACCAATCACATTGGTCGTTATTTGATTTCCAATGGTGATGATTTGCCTGGGTGTTTTATATTTGGAGAACCGTCGTTACTGCGTGTTAAACGCAAACCTGCCTGCGTGTCTGATACGGACTATCCTGCACTTGCAGAAAACGTTATGAGCGGAGATGTCCCGGGTTCATCGGCTGGCGGTGAGCAGCCAAAATTTACAGCTTTTAATGGAGACCTTTCGTCTCATGTGATTGTCAAATTCACCCCTAAAGGGGATAACGAAATTGCAGCAAGATGGCGTGATATTTTAATTACAGAATATTGGGCCGCAAAAATTATTAGCACCGGTTTCTTTCCCGCTGCCAAGCCCAGGCTTTTCGATATAGACGGGAGATTGTTTCTGGAGACACAGCGATTCGATAGGTTCAAAGAGTTCGGCAGATTACCAATGATTTCTCTCAAAGTTATTGATGCAGAGTTTGTCGGCCTGGGAAATAATTGGGCTTTAATCATGCGAGATCTTTGCAAAAAAAACATGGTTTCTAAACAAAATGCTCTGGATGCACAATCTTTATGGCATTTTGGCCGTCTCATAAATAATACAGATATGCATTTAGGAAATTTGAGTCTAACGATAGAATATGATTCATTCCAGTTGTTGCCGGTCTATGATATGTGTTCCATGGGGTTTGCACCAAGAAGCGGAGGGGAAGTCCCGCCATTTTCTTTTAAACCGCCAAATATCGATAAAATAGATATTGATGAGGAACAGTTATGGATGATTAAAAGCTTAGCTCATAAATTTTGGGATCACGTTGTAAATGATGATAGAATTTCAGATCAATTCAGGATTTTTTTGCAAAAAGGGAACCCGATTGATTCGCTTTGGTCATCGGAAAATTTCGTATAGCACTATTGCTTTGAATTTGATTGATTCAAAAGCCGGTGCGCCTTCCTTTAAAAAAATTATTATTGGCTGGTTTCTTATATCCCGAACAAGATTTTCCCTTGCATTAGGAGCTTGAAAAAAACAAAACCCGCCATATGGCTTGTCTTTTTACTCGTCTTCTTCGTTGCATCAATTGGCACATATTCCACAATATGCTCCAATTGATACGCCTTTAAGACAAGTAAAAATCATGACCCCATTGGCCCACATTGTGATCAAGCACCTATCTGGCATCCCGGTTTAAAAATAGCACAACGCCTTCAAAATCAAAGGTCAGGTTCCGGTTTGTAGACGGCAGCCGTTCCTGGCAATGGGAATAATTGTGACTTTGTTCTTCTGGCTTCCAATTGCAGCCTCAACATCATAGACAAAGGCAAGGTTTTCCTTTGTAAAAACTTCTTCCGGTTTACCCTTTGCATATATTTTCCCATTTTTGAGCATGATGATTGAGTCTGCATACCTTGCTGCCAGATTTAAATCATGGACAACCATAACCACCGACATATTTTTTTCATTCACAAAATCAGTTATAATATTCATTATATCCAGTTGGTGGGCTATATCAAGGGCTGAAGTCGGTTCATCCAAAAGTAATAATTCGGGGTGCTGAGCCATAGCCCTTGCGATCAAAACACGTTGCTGTTGCCCGCCTGAGAGACGATTAAACTGCCTTAAGGCAATGTCTTCCAACTCCAATAAAACAAGTATATCAATTACAATATCAATATCTATCATGCTGCTTTGCCATGAAGAGTGAGGTCTTCTACCCATTAAAACAACATCAAAAACCGTTGTGGAAAAGGTAAGATTAGAGCTTTGGGGTACATAACCTATCTTTTTAGCCATATCAATTCTTTTCATATTCCTGGATTCTTTGCCATCCAGAAGTATCCGGCCTTTATCAGGAACAAGAAGAGACTCAATGCATTTTACAATTGTACTCTTGCCGCTGCCGTTGGGTCCGACTAAACAAACGATTTCAGAATCATCCATGATTACGTTTATATCGTGGAGAACTTTTCTGCCTGGATAGGAAAAGTCAAGATTACGAATATCAATTCTCATTGGTTTGTTCCATTTTTTTTAATTATTAAATAAACAAATAAAGGGACTCCGAAAAAAGAGGTAACAGCGCCCACCGGAAGAATTATCGGAGACATGACAGTTCGTGCCACAGTGTCGGCAAGAATCAAAAGAGCAGAACCCACAAGTCCTGAAGCCGGCACAAGAAATTTATTGTCGCAACCAATAATCATTCTGACAACATGGGGAGCAACAAGGCCGACAAAACCGATGGTTCCTGTAAAACTTACCACACCGGCAACAAGCAATGAACAGATAATCATATTAAAAATTCTGGTAAATCCGACATTGACACCCAGGCTTTTAGCCGTGGCATCCCCTGCATTCATTATATTCAAGTCATTGGATCTCCAGAAAAGGAGCAGCAAGCCCCCCATAACCAATGGGAACAATATTGAAATTTTGCTCCAGTCAGCCTTGCCCAGATTTCCAACTGTCCAGAAAACCGCAGCTTTAACAGCATCTGCATCTCCAAAATATTGAACAATCGTTGTCAGGGCCTGAAAAAAGAAAAGAAGTGCAAGGCCTGTAAGAACCATGGATTCGGGGGATGCATCCTTTTTTCCTGACAAACCAAGTATTAAACACGAAGATAACAGGGAAAAGAAAAAAGCATTGCCAATAACCAAATAGGGTCCACTCCAAAAACCTATGCCGAAAATAATTGCCAGGGATGCCCCAAAACTTGCCGCAGAAGCGATACCCAGCATATAAGGATCAGCCAAAGGATTTTTAAGGACAACCTGCATCACTGCTCCGGAAGAACCAAGGGCCATACCGGCCATAACACCCATTATTATTCTGGGCAGCCTGAGCTGCCAGATAATAACATCTGCATGGACGGTCGCCAAATTTAATCCAGGTAGATTTTTTTTTAAAATAACAGTAAAAACATCTGCAAATGAAATACTTGCAGAGCCGTTTGACACGGCAAATCCCACAAGAATCAACAGTGTTGGAATTAGAATACCAACAAATAATTGTTTTCTGCCTTTGTGTTTTAAATAGGATTGTCTCAAATCAATACGTTTCTGCTGGATTGCCGATAAATTGCTCATTGATCAAACCTTGTTGCGTCTGTGGAATAAGGATAAACAAATACGCCATGCTTCTTTAAATTGTAATCAACGTCCATAAAACGGGTTAAATATTCTTGATGTATAGATTCAGGATCAAAATCATGAAAAAGATCCGGATGAAACCATTTGGCCAGATATGCAAAATAAATCACAAAGCCTGAAGAATGCATAAATTGAGGGCTTATCATGTAAACCTTTTTGTTTTTTACGGCTTTGCTGGATGCAAGGACGGAAAGCCCCATAACTTTTTTTCTATAAGACCTGATAACCTCATTATTATCAACGCCTATGCCATAACCATTCAATATTGTATCCTGACATATGATGATATCAAGATCCTGTTGAATCAGCCATTCAGGATCAAGTATCCCTCCCCAGGCTCTGTTTAAATCTGCTGCAATATTTATCCCGCCAAGAATTTCATTTACTTTGGTCATTCCCGAAAATTTATCGGAGAGAGTCCTAATTTCATCAAACCCGCCGAAACTCCATTTAAAAAAATATTTTTTTCTTTGCGCCAAAGAAAGCTTGGAGGTTTTATTAACAATTTTGTTCATCACATTTTCAGACCAGTTAAGATAATCCATAGATTTCTTTTCTTCATTGAATATTTTACCCAGAATTTCAAAATTTTTTTTTATCGTATCCGGTTGAAACATGTCTAAAGCAATCACCTTGGTACGGGATTTTATTTTATCATTCATCCCTTTAAACCCCTCAAATGAAAAACTCATTGTAATCAAAAGATCAACATCAAGTTCTAATAACTTTTCGCAATTAATGTTATAAGGGCCGGGAGGTTCCATGGCAATAACAGTTAACTTTTCGATATCCGGATATAAATGTTTATCCGGTATAACCATATATCCTCTTCCAACCACTTTGTTCCAAACACCGATTAACCTGAGCGCTTCAGCAATACAGGTGCCACTAAAGGCTATACGATTAACCGGCTGTTTAATTGTTACCTCTCTCCCCATGGCATCAATTATTGTAATTTCATTTTGTCTTCCGATTGCATTGCCTGTAACAAAAAAAATAAAAAATAGTAAAAACAGACCGTATAATTTTAATACATTGTTTTCTCTAAGCATAAACTCCTCTTTCATCCACGAGAGAATTACTCCAACCGTCCTTTTCTCCTTATTTTAAAAACATGGCTCTATAATTGCATTTCCTTCTCCTTAGTACTGCGGATTTTAATTAATTCCTGAAGATATAGAACACAAATTTTGGGAATATGATAATGGTCATGTTTATTTTTTTAGCGCAATCGTCTATTTGATAAGGAAACAGCATTTTTCAAACATTTTCCGGGCGGGCAGCCAAAATATTGTTTAAATACTTTGGAAAAATGACTGAGGCTTCTGTAGCCAACCTTGTAAGCGATTTCGGTAACGTTCATTTTACCTTCATTCAAAAGGCGTCTGGCAGCCTCAAGGCGGTGGTTACGCAGATACTCAAAAGGGGAAATACCATGGAACTTACAAAAACAATGATGCAGTTTGCTGCGGCACATCCCCACGGAACGGGCAAGTTCTATCAAACCCGGTGCATTTTCCAAATCATGAGTTAACAATCGGGCGGCATGACAAACGCAATCAGCTTCATTGGGTGCTAAAACAGATTCTTCAGGATTTTGCCAATTTTCTATTTCCAGCTGTTCCATCTTGTAGGCTATCAGCTCCATGACTTTGCCTTCAATAAAAAATTTGCGGGTTAACCCGTGATAAGGACAATGCAGTATCTTGTCAAGTGCGCCCCACATGGGCTGAGAAATCATATCTGGAAAACGAAAAGAGGTTTCACTTATGTTTATCAATACGCTCATAAACTGATCCGGGTATTCCATTACAAAAGCTGACATCTGATCCAGGTCCATCAAAATCGATATTCTGATCACTCGCTCAAGGCCGATTATTTCAGTGTAACCAAGAGTGTCCGGGAAAGAAAAAAAACCGCTTTGCCCCTTTTTTACAAAAAACGATTCCTTAAAATATGGCGGATGTGACTCTATAGTCCCCGAAAGGCAGAAGCCGAATCCGAAAGAAGTACCAGACACTCCGCATTCCAAAATAGTCGGCTGGTTCAGGCTGTAATCCGCAATGACCAATCGAATACCGTAATTCAAATGAATAATTTCAATACTCCCTGTACCAATGGATGGGGGAATGTTAATCAGGTTTTTTTCTTTATTATTGGTCTGAGTAGATGGTATCAGTAATATCTTTTTCATTTGTGCTGCCTGCATCGGCATAACCCAAGTGCCATAACCGATTAGTTGAAACCCAGGATTCAAAGCTTAATAGAACCCGAGGTTTTCTTTGCGCCAAGGTATCCATATTGAATTTTAGTTTCTTGGCTTCAAGTATTATTTGCCTCCTGAGTCCATAATAAAATTTAAAAAAACGCTAACTTTCACATAGCTTGATGCAAAAAAAAATCCTCAACCAATATAAAATTGGTTGAGGATATCCGTTTTCATCCCTTAAAATCATAGTATGGCTTTCTCTGTCCACGAGAAATAAACCATTTTGTTCAGGCAGGTCTTCTGACTTCCGGTTCGTCCTACAACCGCCCCTTCCCACCTGAAATAATTCAGGCAGTGGATTTTCTGCGGCATTCGTCCCCGGTTACAGCGGCGGGCCCGTTCCCGATTTTCACGGAATTCCCTATTATGCTTTTAAGCACCAGAACAAAGTACTTAAGCTTATAATCACCGATAAAATAAAAGTCAAGCACAAATGAGAATATATCTATCTCAATTTCAGATAATGATCGGCTTATTTCATCAACTGAGAATTAAAACCGGACAAAAGCAAGAACACATAGTCGTCCTCACACTTATTAAGCCCACTTGGCAGATTACTCAATTCCTCCTATTTACTTTTTCAATTACTTCACCGTTTGTATCCTCCAGATAAAATAACCTTATTTCAAACATCCTTTGCATTTTAACGTTTCCTCCCAACATGAAACTCCGTCACCCCAAGAGGTGAAATAAACTGGTCGGTCAATGTTTTGGTACGAACCGAGTCAAAACCGGCCGCAAGCATGGCCCGGGGCAACACCTCTTCTTCAAAAGAGAAGTCCTGCCCCATCAACGAAGTAGGCAGCCAGCTGATAACCATATCAGTGGGTTGGGTTTTTTCCTCGCTCAAACCATCTGAAAAAACAATCAGGCTGCCACCGGGATTTAATGCAGCAAAGCACTTTTCCATAATTGGGGCCAGTTTTTCAGTTTCATTATAAAAATTCAAAGTATAACTGGCGATAATTGCATCATACCCCTCTCCAAACGGATCGACAGAATAATCCCCGCTTATGGTTTTCACCCGGTCTTCCATACCGTACTCCTTGATTGTCTCCTGTGCCACATCAATCACCACTGGACGATCAAACAAACAGCACTCTAACGTAGGATGTGCAGCAGCAACGGCAATCCCTATCAGGCCCGGACCGGCACCAATATCAAGAACCTTTTGCCATTGATCAAAATCGGGTAACAAGGAAAGCAAGCGGGCGATTCCTTGAGCCCGGCCGCAACGGCTACCGTTAATTGATTTGCGGGCAGAGTCCGCCCACACCTGTTCAGATACCATATCACGGCTGAGAGGAGCGCCCTCCTTGACCAACGTAAGCATCCTACCGTTCAGAGCCGGTTCGTTCCACTGATCATAGGCCAGCAGGGACTCGGCCAGGCCGGTATCTCCCCGGCTGGTAAGAAAACGCTCCGTCTGCTCAGTGTTGCAAAAAAGGCCGTCTTTTTTATACAAATACCCCAGTGCAGTCAATGCGTTGAGCAGGTATTCGGTATTTTTTGCATCACACTCAACCCGCACAGCAATATCAGAAGCACTTTGCGGTTCGGGCAGAAGATCAAAAAGGCCCAACTGCAAAGCTGTTTTAACCGTTTCCCAGCGAATTGCAATATAGGGCAGTTCATGATAATTCAATTCTGGAAAATCTGTCGGCAACGATTTTTTCATGGATTATTCCTTATAAAAAATGTTAAGTTTAAAACCTGTAAACCGCCTGCAGGCCAATTTCTCTGGGATCACTGTAGATCGTATACATCCCGCCGTAATACCCCACTAAATCATATTCCTTGTCAAAAAGATTTTTTGCATAGAGGTAAATATCAAACTTCTCGGTTTCATAACCGATTTTTGTATTTACAATTTCATGGGCATCCCTTGAATATTCATTTGCCTTGTCCAAATATGTCTTGCCGTAACCAATCAGGTCAGCCCTGGCATACACCCCGCTGCCGTGCCGGTATTGCACACCGACATTAAAGGAATATTCCGGTGCAAAGGGATTTTTATTGCCTTTGTAATCCCCATTGATGTCTTTAAATTGGTCAAATTCAATATTGTTATACCCGACGCCCGCCATCAGGGTCATCCCGTCCATCACCTTTGCCGTCATCTCCAGCTCAACCCCTTTGGCCGTTGCTTCCGCCGCATTGGTCATGTAGGAGGTAAGCGGGCCAACAGCTTCTTCCACCTGCATATCGGAAATATCCATGTAGTAAACAGCCCCGTTCAACACAAGCCGGTTATTGAAAAATACGCTTTTCACACCGATTTCATAGGACCACAACTCTTCCGCATCATAGCTGTAATATTCCGGATCTGTTGTTAGGTTGTTGAACCCGCCGGACCGGTATCCCTTTGAAGCGCCTGCATAGGTCATGATGGCGGTAGAGAATTGATACTCCAGACCGATCCTCGGCGTCAAAGCATCCCATGAATCGTCAACTTTAAAGTTGCTCATATGATCCTCATACTCCTGATCCTGCTGTTCATAGCGCAAACCGCCGACCAGGCTGAGTTGTCCGATCAAGGGACAGGTGAGATTTGCAAACACGGCATAGGCGTCCCCGCTGGTACTCCGGCTCTTCACCCCGACCATTGACGGAACCATTGAGTCCTGGACAACGTTGATATCGTTTTGATCTTTATCGTAATACAAACCGATAAGCCATTTTAATTGCTCTGCAGATGAATCCAGGCGCAGCTCCTGGGATATTTTTTCATAGTTGTTGTCTTTATCGACGACATGCATCATGGTGGCGCTGCTGAAATCAAAGTCAGACACAGCTCTGTCCGCGTAAACCCTGTTGGTTGTAACGGATGTCAGGGTGAGAGAATCGGTGAGGCCGTAAACAAGCTTCAGGGACTGCGCATTCCTGGCAGCCTTGTTACATCCATCCAAATTGGATGTCACCTTACGCTCAAGGGGGGCGTCAAGGCCAAACATGGCGGCGCCTTGTTCCGTCAAATTCATATTTGCATCACCCTCGTCATATTTGAGCCGTGAAACAATAAGGGAAACATCAAGTTCCTCCACCGGAGTCCAGCGAAGATGGGCCCTGCCGAACCAGTGTTCTCTGTCATCCACCATGTCGCCGGTATCTGTGTTCTCGATGAACCCGTCTTTTTGATAATATTGCCCTGCCACACCGAAAAAAACCTTGTCTTGCTGAATGGGACCACTCAGGCTGAATGACATCTCCTGTTTTTTATCTTCTCCCCCTGCCGCAGACACTTTTCCTTTAAATTCATTATCCGGTTGCCTGGAAATGATATTGATCACCCCGGTTTCCGTATTTTTGCCGTACAAGGTGCCCTGGGGTCCCCTGAGAACCTCAACGCGTTCAATATCAATAAGAGCTTCTTCAAAACCGGCACCCGTTATCATGGGGACACCGTCCAGATACAAGCCGGTTGTTGTTGTATAGGTATAGGGAGCAACATGAAGCCCCCGCATGGATGGCGTACCCATGCCTGACATACCATTATCGATGATGGCCAGATTCGGAACAAAATCGGCGATATCTTTTACCGATTCAATCTTTCTGTCCTCAATCGACTGGGCATTAAACACCGTAATGCTCACAGGCACATCTTGAACGTTTTCTTTCTGCTTCTGGGCGGTTACGGTGATGGATTCTAATTTATGCTCCCCCCGGGCATTTTCCTGCCGGGTCGTGTTTTGTCCTGAACCTTTTTCCCCGATCCCTGCAAAGGTTGCTGATAATGGAGCCAGGGACAGGGCAGCTGCGAAGATTACAGCCCAAATCCACCGATAATAATCTTTATCAAAAATCATAACTTGGTTTCCTTAAAAAAAACGCTACTTCAATTGATTATTTTCCAAATTTATCATTCCATTTCTTTGTTCAAATCTGTCTGCCGTTGTAATCCGACATCAGAACTCCGGCTCAATCAAGGTTTCACATTCATACTGACGGTTGCTCCGTAATGAACCATTGTGCATTTTCCAACAAGGTCTTTTAGTTCATTTTCCGGTGTCACCTCTTTTTGAACCATGACAATGACAACCCATTCCCCTGCTGTGGGAATTCTGACCCGGGCCTTTCCATCCATGATATAGGCACTGAGCATAAACCCGTCTGGAACCCCATAAGTATTGCTTTTGGCAAGAAGATAATTCATCCCATCCATGTCACAATTTAATTTTTTACCATTAAGGCTTGCTTCAAAACTCACAATACCACCGGCACGGACATTGCTTAAATCACATGTGGGCATCAGTTCGAGTTCATGGCCTGCCGGCATTGGCTGGGTCCATTTTTTAATCCCCATGTATGATTTAGCCACAGCTTTATATCTTGTGCTGTAATTAAATTTCTTTGCTCCCTTGATTTTATCCATGGGTTTTGTTGTCATTTTAACTTTTCCATTTTTATCAACATACCCGGTAAAAAAAGTGGCTTTTGATTCTGCAATCACTTGATAGGTGCCGGGTTGTGTATCCTCTGTAAGAGATATCTTTCTAAGACCCAAATCGCCGGTTACAATATTCATACCGGTTTTGGATTCAAATACTTTTTCTTGTTTGATTACAGGCAGAGGCATGGCTGTTTTGCTATTATCCGGCCCCACCAGATCATAACGTTCAATGGTTACAGCTCCCCCCTTTGACATGAGAAAATCATCCATGGGCACGGAATGTCCCCATCCCAATGAAGAAATGACATGTCCAGGAGGATGTGAAAACGACTCGTTAAGATTCACCCACAAAGAATGGGCAAATACATTGGTGGAAAAAATCAAAGCTGCAATTAAAGTAAAACACATGATAGATTTTTTATTCATTTTTTTCTCCTGTTTGAGTTGATTTTATACTGTGGCCAACAGCATTATTGGTTTAACGGCCCTTCTTCGCGAAGAGTATGCCCGGGTCCTCCGTCCAGAAAAATCATATATGGAACATCAGGCGCCTTAAAGGTTATTTCTCCTGACTCATCCATTTTTAATTTTTTAATCACTTCACCTTTTGTATCCTCCAGGTAAAGGGGGAGACCGGAAGCTTCACTTCCCGTGGAAAACATTCCTTCAACTGTTACGGTTCCATCCTCGTTATCAAGAACATTCATGTACAATGTATGAGCAAACAAAACCGAGGCGGTTATAGCAAAAAAAACAGCAATTGCTGTAACTGTCAGAACCATCTTTTTTTTAAAACAAATCAATACTTGAATCTCCTTATTGCGGTCACAGGCAAACCTGATATTTCTTCCAGATTTACCTGCAACAAAATTTAAAAATTGCTGTCTGTGTTTTGAAAAGTTTCATATAGAAACGATATCTATAATCCATTCAACCGGCAATTGCTGACTTGTCTGCATATTACAACTTACGGGCAACATGAAATTCAGCCATCCCATATGGTGCAATAAGCTGATCATTCAGCGCTTTGGTACGCACTGAGGCAAAACCGGCTGAAAGCATGGCCCGGGGCAACACATTTTCTTCAAAGGAAAACTCTTGTCCCATTAAAGAGCTGGACAGCCAGCTGACAATCAGATCAGCCGGTTGGGTTTTTTCCGCACTCAAACCACCTGAAAATATAATCAGGCAGCCACCTGAATTTAATGCCGCAAAACATTTTTCCATAATCAGGGCTAATTTTTTGGCCTCATTGTAAAAATTTAGGGTATAGCTTGCGATAATAGCATCATAACCTTCCCCTAATGGATCGACAGAATAATCACCACTGATGGTTTTCACACGGTCTTCCATACCATATTCCTCAATCATATCCTGTGCTACATTGACCACCGTGGGACGGTCAAAAAGATGGCACTGCAAACTAACGTGAGCGGCGGCAACAGCAATTCCTATAAGCCCCGGTCCGGCACCCAGATCAAGAACCTTTTGCCACCGGTCAAAATCAGGAAAGGTAGAAAGTAACCGTGCGATTTTCTGGGCTCTGCCGCAACGGATGCTATTAATTGATTTGCGGGCAGAATCCGCCCAAACCTGTTCAGATACCATATCCCTGGTTGCAGGCGCCCCCTCCCTGATCAGATTAAGCATCTGTCCGTTCAAAACGGGTTCATTCCACTGGTCGCAGGTCAGCAAATGTTCCGCCAGGCCGGTTTCTCCCCGGCTGGTAAGAAAACGTTCTGTTTGCTCGCTGTTGCAAAAACAGCCGTCTTTTTTATGCAAATACCCCAGTGCGGTCAATGCGTTGAGCAGGTATTCGGTATTCTTTGGGTCCCCCTCAATCAGTGCCGCAAGATCAGAAGCATTTTTCGGCTCAAGCAAGTGATCAAAAATACCCAACTGCAAAGCGGTTTTAACCGCTTCCCAGCGAACTGCAAGATAGGGCAGTTTATGGTAATTTTGTTCAGGAAAATATGTCGGCATCAATTTTTTCATGATGTAATCCTTTTTGATTTTTTTTATATGAAAGAACTTTCAATCTCTTAAGAATCAGAACTCTTTAATTTTTAGTTGTGGTAGCTTGATCTGCCACGGTCGTCATTTAAAGGTTGGCTTCTTTTTTCTTATTGGGTATCTGAAATACCAGAGAGGCTGTATATTTCATTTGAGAAAACTTTTCCAGTTCTTCACCCTTGGCATCAATTTTAATAAAATATCGAACAAACCACCTTCCCGCATTAGGAATGGGAATTTTTATTCTATCACTGCCTGATACTCTGGTTTTCGGATAAAAATTATCTTCGGATTCAGTTGAAAATCCGTTAAAAGTGGCATCCCAGGTTCCTTCTCCTTTATATGGTTTCCCTTTGTAATAGACGATTAATTCCAAGGTTTCTCCGGATTTCAATGTTGAAATATCCTTGACCGGCACAAGTTCCAGATTCAGTCCGACATGGGATGGAAAATTACTGGAAGGAGTATCACACACCACATATGTTTTTGTGTACTGTTTACTGTAAAGGCTTTTTATAATTTTCTGAGCATTTTTGATAACAGCGCTTTTAGGCTTGATGGTATGACGCTCACGCCCTTTTTTATCAATGTAGACGGTGTAATAACCGGGAGTGGTTTCAGCCGACAGCACATAGGTGCCGGGAGTGCTGTAATTAACCATATATGAATGCAAGCAGGTCTCGTTTCGTATTTCTAGTTCCTGAACAGCGGCTCCGGGAGACTGTATCTTGATATATTTGAGTTTTTTTCCTTTTACACCGTCATCAACGGGAATATGATGACCATAGCAAAAAAACAGAGGCGACCGTTTTCCTTCATGTACCTTATAACGACTGGACTGTATGTAAAGAGAATGTCCATAGGCATTAAAAGAAAACAGCAGGCAAACAACTATAAATACCGTGCTTTTCAATATAACATGTTGATCTATTTTTTTTTGACTTTCAAACTTATTCATCAAAGCTCCTTGTTTTAAATTTAATTTCTTAAAAAGAATCTGTGTTATAATCATCCCAATAAAAAATTGAATGCAGTTTCATAACCACTTCCTGATTTATAAAACGAACAAACCATAAATTTTGCAAGGCCGATAACGACTCTGTTTATTTTTTTAGCGGAATCGTGTATTTGAACAGAAGCAAGAACACCAAAGGTACGCGGCTCGGCAACGGAGAATCTGCCGAAGGACATGGAAGAAAAATACTCTTTGTCCAGCAGGTTATTGCAATAAAGGTAGACATCCCAATTTGATGCTTCATAACCGATTTTGGCATGATACAATTGAAAGGCATCCTGCTTGATTGTGTTGGCTTCATCATAATAGGTTCTGCCAAGCCCTTCCATCTCACCCCGCACAAAAAATCCACAGGGAACCCTGTACTGGATGCCAAGATTAAAGGTATAGGCAGGCATCTGCTTTGGGGTTTTCCCGGTATAATTTTTGTATTCATCAAACTCGGCATCCGTCCATCCAAAAGCCGTGGAAATATCAAGGCCTTGCAAAGGTCTTGCTTTTAATTCCAGCTCAATGCCCTGGCTGTGGGCTTTGGCGGCATTGAAAAACAGCCGGTTGTCAAGAAAGGCCGTCTTGGCACCGATTTCATAATTCAAGGATGTCTGCTCATCAAATTTGGCAGTCTCTTTATCATCCCCGTTTGCATTAAGACCACCGGCCAGATCCCCCTGGGATACGCTGAAATAGGTCATGGCATCCTTGTTCATACGCCAGGACAAAACAGCTTTGGGCAGCAGGGCATCCCAGTCTTCTTCCCGGCTCCATTCCACGGAGGAAAGCCGTTCTCCCGTATCGGTGCGGGTATCATAATGCCGGTAGTCAAGTTCCTTGTTAACCCTTTCGCACCGGAGTCCTGCTGTAAAATCAAGGGAACCGGCAATGGGGACGGTCACCTGCCCAAAGGCCGCCATGGTCTTTGTACTCCTGTTCCCGGGCCAGTTATATTTGGTGTTATGGCCAAACGCCATGGTATCATAGGTTATAGAAAAATCATGATAATCCTGTTCTTCAAAGGAATAGTAGAGTCCCCCCATCCATTTTAATCGCCCGCTGTTTTCCAGTGACTGAATGCGGATTTCTTTTTTCATGGTACCTGAGTGGACCCGGGGCAATGCTTGTGTCGGAACCGTTTCTTAACTGATCAATACCGGCATGGAAATTAACCTCAAATTGATCTGTCGGCAGCCATCGAAGCCGGGCCTTGGCATTTTTATTTTCTTTGGCATCAAAATAATCCTGGCCCGGATCTTCATTTTTCATGAAGCCCCTTGATTCATTATAATTGGCAGACAGGCCGAAAAACAATTCATCTTTTATAAGGAGTCCGTTAATAAAACCTTTGACACCATAGGTTTCATTCGAGCCCGCCTGTATGTTTGCCTTTGATTCCATGGTATTGCCGGGTTTTTTGGAGACGACATTAATGGCACCGCCAATGGCATTTTTCCCTTACAGGGTGCCCTGGGGACCGCGAAGCACCTCCACCCGTTCAATATTGACAAGGTCCGCGCCATAATGGGAGACCTGATCAAAGGGAACACCGTCCACATAAAGAACAACAGGATTTTTGCCGGTAAACATGCTGGAACCGATCCCCCGGAAAATAACATTATTATTGCCTCCTATTCCGGAATCGATCATCATATTGGGGATCATGTCTGTAACAGCCTTGATATCTACGATATCGGCATCCTCAAGATCCGTTTCGGTAAATGCCGTGATGGCCGACGGGACATCCCGGATATTTTCTTTTCTTTTGTCTGCCGTAACGGTGACGGACTCAAGCCTGTATTATTCTTCCTCTCCATGGCAAATGCCGGAAACAGCCAGCAGTAACAGGCAAATGGCCAAACCCTTCTTGATCTGTGTGCGTATTAATTTCATGAATTCACCTTTTTTTAGAACCTGTATGTGATTGTCACTCCGGCTTCGGCAGGTTTGCTGTAATTTACATAGAACCCATCTCCATAGACGGAATCATATGCTTTATCAAATATATTTTTCCCGTAAATATACACATCAAATTTCTCTGTTTCATAGCCGATCTTTGCATTGACAAGCTCGTAGGCATCTCTTTTAAACTCGTTCTTCTTATCCGTATACATACCCCCATATCCCGTTATATCAGCCCTGCAATAAAACCCTGTGACGCTCCTGTACTGAACGCCCACATTAAAGCTATATTCCGGGGCATAGGGTTTCTTATTGCCTTTGTAATTTCCTGCTGCATCTTTAAACTCATCAAACTCAACATCACTTAAGCCAACTCCTGCCATGAAACTCAGTCCCCGTACAGGCATGGCGGTAAGTTCAAGCTCAAAGCCCTTTCCTGTTGCCCTGGCAGCATTGGTTGTATAGGATCGTGCAGAATCAATCATTTCATGTACCTGCAAATCATCAATATCCATATAATAAACAGCAGCATTCAAAATAAGCCTGTTGTCAAAAAAGCTGCTTTTTGCACCAATTTCATAGGACCACAGTTTTTCTTCATCATAGGACAGATACGCCTGTTCATGGGCATAAGGATTAAACCCGCCGGAAAGATAGCCTTTTGAAATGCCGGCATAGGTCATTATTGTAGGTTTAATTTTATATTCCACCCCGATTTTGGGAGAAATTTCATCCCAGTTATTATCAATTGAATATCCGGCAGATTCATACTCCTTTTTCTGATAATCATATCGCAGCCCGCCAAGAATCGTCAGTTTTTCACCAAGTAAAAAACCGGCATGGGTAAACGCAGAACCGGATGTCCCCTTTATTTCGTCTTTAGAAGCCATTGCCATGCCCGGAATGATTGAGTATAAAGTATAATCTGAAACGATTTTATCTTTATCAGCATAAAAGCCTGTTACAAGCTTAAGTTTCTCGTTTGAAAAACCGGTCCTTAACTCCTGGGACAACTTGGCATTTGAGTCGTTATTAACGCAATGCAAAAAAGTCTGGGGGGAAAAATCATAATCCAGCACCATATCCTTGCTTAACTTTCGATGGGCAGTGGTTGATGTTATTTTAAGGTTTTCAGTAACATCCCAGTCAACATTCAAGGATTGTGAGGATATTTTGCTCTTATTGCCCCCTGAAAAATCACTGGTTACCTTTCTGTTTTCAGGAGCTGCAAGGCCATACATTGCAGCTCCCATGGGAGTTAAATTCATATGTCCCTGTTCATCATCATATTGACGGATTGATCCTTGCAAAACGATGTCAAGATTATCAGCCGGCGTGTATCTCAATTTTGCGCTGCCATACCGGCGCTGTATATCATCCACGGTTTCGCCTGAATTTTTATCCTCAACCCAGCCGTCTTTTTCATCCTGAAGGGCACAGATTCCAAAATAGAGCTTATCTTTTTTCATGGGGCCGGACATGGAAACCAAAGCCTTGCGTTTATTGTCCATACCGGCTTCACCTGCGATTTTGCCTGTAAAAATATTGCCGGGCTTTTTTGTTACTATATTGATAACACCTGCCTCGGAACTTTTACCATATAGCGTGCCCTGAGGGCCTTTTAACACCTCAATCCTTTCAATATCAAGCATATCCTGTTCATAGGCCATGCCGTCAAGAATGGGAACCCCGTCCACATACATGCCGGCGGATACGGAATGGGAATGAATATCGGCAAACATCCCCCTCATGACCGGAGCATTTGCACCTGAAATACCGTTTTCATAGATCATGAAATTGGGTGTATAGGCCGCCACATCCGAGATTGAATCAATCCTTAAATCTGAAATGCTTTTTTCAGTAAAAACAGTTATGCCGGCTGATACATCCTGAACATTTTCTTCCATCTTATTGGCGGTTATGGTGATTGAGTCAACCTGTACCGATTCTTGTGCCTGTGCCTGGGCAAAAATCATCCAAGTCATGGCCAGGCACATAAAAAACCTGCCTGCCCTCTTAAGAATTTGCATTTTTCAAATTTTCCTTTTCTTTTTTCCCTTTTATTATAGTATCCGGAAATTCCAGCTATTTCCTTGAAATATAAAGATCCATATCATTCAAAATCGGTCATGGTCCGGGATTGAATTGAGAATTTTGAAATCTTTAGCAAAGGCCTTAAAACCTCAGCGTTGCCTGAACTCCGCATGTGAGGGGAGTGCCTAATATTCCTTTTTCTACGCCACCCCTGCAGTTGACAAAGTTATAATATGTTTTATCAAATGCATTTTTTATGTAAAAATTGATATTAAAATTTTCAGTTTCATATCCTATTTTCGAATTTGCAATCATATAGGCTTCCTGGCTGTACTTGTTATCCTCGCCGAAATAACTTTTACCGAACCAGGAACCTTCGCCCCTGATGTATATTCCCCATGGAGAATTGTACTGTATGACGAGTCCTGCATTATAATCTGAGGCAAATGGGACACGGTTTCCCTCATATTCCCTGATTTCATGTTTTTCTAATTCCGTTTCAAGCAAGCCAAAAGATGCCATAACCTGCAGCCCGGCAAACGGGCGGAAGATTGTCTCCAGCTCAATTCCCCAGAGAGTTGCTTCCGCTGCATTTTTATAACTCATCTGCCATGTGTCGGGATCAGTATACATTATCTGGATATCGTCCACGGTCGTGTAAAATCCGCACATGTTCGCAATAATCCTGTTGTTCAGCCAGTTTGTTTTCACTCCCGTCTCATATGACCATGCATATTCAGGATCAAACATGGCATCTTCAGGTGTATCTCCCATATGTGAGGAATAACCTCCTGATTTATATCCCTTTGCAACGCTCACATAGGTCATGATTGAATCGTTCGCCCTGAAATCCACAACAAGCTTGGGGGAAACAGCATCCCAGGTTGTGGATGCCTCATAGTCTGCGATAACCGTTCCATTCGCGTTGTGAAGGAAATCGGTCTCTTTTTTATCCCTGTCATAACGAAGTCCCGCAGTAATAGTCAGTCTTTCCTGAAAGGTATACCCTGCCTGCCCGAATAATGAGAATATGTCTGTTTCAATTTCAGATTCGGTTATATCATCGGCATATATTCCGGTGGGAGCATCAATGGTTCCGGTGTCTTTGCAGAAATTACCGTTGGTATCCTCTTCCCCTTTAAGATAGAACCCTCCAAGAATCCACTGAAAAGCATTTTCTTTATCCGTGGAAGCAAAGCGAAGCTCCTGCATCCACTTGTTACTGTCCTGATCATTAACCATATACTTGAGATTCGCCCCTCCGGAAACGAAATCCTTTCCGCCAACACTTTGAGATTCACCGGAAACCTTTGCCGTTATTGATGTAAGGTCAAACCATGGTGTATGATGCTTGATTCTCAGAGACCTGATATTTCCATATGTATCACCTTTTTCATCAAGTCCCATGTTTTTAATTTTAAAGGGATCACTGTCCTTTGGAACCCATACTCCATGATCGGAATCGCTATCCTCATCAATTGAGGTAAACAGAATATTTGTCGTATCCAAAGGAACCCATCTCATCTGAAACCTGCCTGAAATCCAGTTGTCCTTGTGCGTATCCGCGCCCTCTTCCTCAATATAGCTGTCCCTTGTTTTGTATTTTCCTGCAAATCCCATAAAAAGTTTGTCTTTAACAACAGGTCCGCTTACCGAAGCCTTGTATGATCTTAAATCATAATTTCCGTATTCCGCCGTAGCATTTGCCCTGAAGGTGTTGCCTGGTTTTTTTGTTATAATATTTACAACGCCTCCGGCGGAGTTTAATCCGTACAGGTTCCCCTGAGGTCCCCTCAATACCTCTATGCGCTCGGTTTCATAGAGATTTGTGAGCTTTGTCCATGAAGAGAGAATTGCAGGCACGTCATCAACATATATACCAACCGCTCTTGAAGAAGTTATAAGATTGGTCTGTCCCCTTATGCTGTCATAACCGCCCATGTTGCCGCTTGCATAGCTCGAAAAATTCGGGATATGAATGTGGATATCATTAAATGAATTTATTCCCGCATCCTCTATCTGCATTTCACTCAAGGCTGATACGCTGCCCGCCACATCCTGGATGTTTTCTTCCATCTTGTTGGCGGTTATGGTGATTGTATCAACCTGTACCGCATCTTGTGCCTGTACCTGGGCGGAAATAAGCCAGACCAAAGCCACAACTATAAAAAGCCTGCCCCTGCTTTTAATGATTTGCATTTTTACAAGTTCCTTTTCTTTTTTTCTTGTATTATAAATACTTGACGATTTATCCCATTTCCTTGCAGTATCGAGATCCATATCATTCAAGGGCGTTGTCAAAGTGCGAAATTAAAAAAATTAAAATCCCGTACGAATCATGGCACCTGCCATTTCGCCCTGCTGAAAAGCTATATTACTTCCATGGCAAGGCAGGCTGCTTTAAAACAGCCTGCCGTACAGACCTGGTCTATTTAACGTTAAAAGTCAGACTGCCACCATGGTAAACCTGATTGGCTTTGCCGTAGAGGTTTTTGAGAGGACCGTCTTTGGTCACATCTTCCTTGTGGCTGACACCGATCATCCACTGACCTGAACTGAGTACACGGAACTGGGCTTTTCCCTTCTTAATGTAAGAAAATAATGAAAAACCGTCACTTTGTCCAAAGCTGCTGCTATGGGCGGTGATATAATCCATACTCCCGGCTTTGGCATCCAGGGGTTTGCCGTAAAAAAGCACATCCACCTCAACCAGATCACCTATATGCAGATTGCTCAGATCAGTGCGAGGAATAATTTCCAGACCGTGACCAAGGGGTTTTGGGTTGGTCCATTTGCCAACCGTGAGGTAGGATTTGGCAAAGGCCTGATATTTAACGGCCATTAATACTTTTTTAATGTCTTTGACTTCGTTTTTCGGTTTCAGTTTAAGCCGTTTATTGCCTTTTTTATCAATAAACTGGGTGTAAAATGTGGGTTTTGACATTGCACTGATTTGATACACACCTTCAGCGCTGTCTTTTTTGAGAGCGATTTTCTGGGTGCCAAGGTCAGCGGCAAAAAGATCAAAATTGCCTGTGGTAAGATCCGGCTTGCTGAGCTTGAATTCCGGTTTGATAAGATCTGTTTTCTTAAGATTTGGATCAATCAGTTCAAATTGTTCAATGGCAATCCGGCCGTTTGGAGATGTAAGGATATCATCCATGGGCAAAGCATGCCCCCATCCCAGGGAAATCATGGCATGCCTGGACTTGTGGGCATGGGATTCAAACGAGTTGATCCAGACCGAATGGGCAAACACACTGGTGGAAAAAGCAAGTGCTGCAATCAAAGTAAAACACATGGTAATTTTTTTGTTCATTTTTCTTCTCCTGTTTATCGGGTTGATTTAACGGGCTATTTCCCAAAGGGTTTTGCCCAGACAAGCAATATCGGTGTAACAAAATAATCGGTTAGAAGGGCTGACAGGATACCCACTATTGTTAATGTCCCCATGATAACAAAAACATTGGCGATGGAAGTCAGGTAAACCGAATAATTCGCCATGATGATCAAAGTGGTTAGAAACAGAGGAACCCCTATGGCCGTAAAGGTTTTTCTTGTACTCATGTGATAATCCCCGCATCGCTCATACTCAAGTTTTGTATGGTTGATAAAATGGATGGTGTCGTCCACGGCAAGGCCCAGCAGCATGGGCATAATGGTAATGGTCATCATATCAAGGGGAACACCTGCCCATCCCATGAGTCCTCCAACGGCTATGGCCGGGGTAATATTGGGAATCATGGCAATAAGCCCGGTTTTAAAGCTGCCGAAAACAATGGTCATCAACAGGGTGATAACGCATATGGCTACGAAAAAAGAAACGATCTGCCCCCAGGAAACCACGTCCTGCATGACTGTAAACTGGGCTATGGAACCTGCCATGGAAATTGTGGCATTTGGGTACATTTTTTGCGCACTTGCCTTTAAGGTTAACAGTTCATTTTTTGCCTCAAAGGAATTATAATCTTCCAGGTCAACCATGAACCTTAAGCGTCTATAATCATAATCAATCCATTTTTCCGCTTCTTTTCCACCGGCGTTCTCATAAAGGAGCATGATCTGGGCAACCATTTCCCGGGTTTCGGGAATTTTATAAAATTCATGATCTCCCTGGTTCAACGCCTGGTTCATGTCCTTTATGATCTCAACAATGGATGTCACCCTTTTTGTAAGCTTATATCCTTTAGCCTCCTGCATGAGTTGATCAAGCTTCTTTAAATTTTCAGGTTCCCTTGCCATGCCGTTTTCCTTAAACTCAACAACAAGGTTATAAGAATAAAGAGAGCCCACCTCGGAATGACTGACATAATCCAATCTTTCAACATAGGGAACTTTTAATCCCATGTTTTTTCGTATATCAAAGGAGACTTCAAGAAACGTAAGACCAAACCCGCATATGAGGACGCTAAAAACAAAAACCGCCATTATTGACCCGGGCCGGGCAAGTACCATTATACCAAGGCTGTCCATAAAATTTCCAAGCCTGTGATTGATGCTTTTTGCACGTTTTTTTTCAAGTTGGGGCGTTTTATTTTTTCCAAAACTTAATAAGGTTGGAATCATTATAATTACAATGCAGAAAATCACGGCAACCAGCAGGGAAGTTGCTGAACCAATCCACCTGACAGGTTTTACCTCTACAAAATGAAAAGAGGCAAGAGCTCCAATGGTGGTAAGCGCTGTAAACAGAAGGGGCCACCCTGTCTCTTTCATTGCATGATAAATGGATTCTTTTCTTTTGCCTGTTTTTGCAAATTCCCTGTCAAAAAACAAAAACACATGGATGGAATAACCGATGGAAACTGCAATACCAAGGTATATCGGGACAACTACCATTCCAATATCAATGGAAATACCCAGAAGCCCCTGAATCCCAAAGGTGATAAAAACACTGCCGAATGCAACAAGAATGGAAATCAAAACACTCCTGAAAGACCGCAGTGCCAGGGACAGCACAACAAGGGATGCCAGAAGGGAAAGCCCCATGGTTCTTTTCATCTCATGTTTGAAAAAATTCATTTTTTCATGGGAAAGAACCGGAAGGCCTGCCGATTTTGGATTGAGTATCTGATATTTATCCTGCCCGATAATCTTGACAGCCGTTTTTCCCACAACCATATCAGCACCCTGGTTGGTTTTGCTTCGCCACCCATCCGGAAAGGGGTGAAGTCTTAACATGATCCAGGACTGGGTACTGTCCTTTGAAATAAGTTTTCCCGCAAGCAGTTTTTTGGAAAGGGCAAGATTTCTTATTTCCTCCAACTGTCCGGGATCTGTCGGGATGATATCCGGAACAAGATTTATGATCTCAATGCCGCTTTCATTTCCAATGGAAAATTCGCAATCCGTTATTGACATGATATCGTCTGCAAAGGGAATCTTTTGTTTGAGCTCATGGCCAAGCTCCCTTATTTTAGACAGAATTTCAGGCGTAAAAAGATCGTCAACCTCCACCATGACCGCCACATAATCACTGTTTCCAAAAATATCCTTAAACTCGTCTTCGGATATTTTTAATGCGGAATTCTCAAGCATATAGCCGTCCCACCCGGCCTCGGTCTTGATTTTTGACAGCCCTGAAAAAGCAATGCCTAAAACCATAATAAACAAAAGGATATTCACATACCTGAACCGTACTATCAATTTAGCCAGCCCATAAAAAAACCAATTGATTTTTTTAATTTCAATCATGGTTGCTCCCTGTAATTTTTTGTAAAATTTTCATTATAATTAAAAACTATATTTTGCCCTGGCCCATACCTGGGTATTATCCTTGTATCTTCCAAAACCGCCTGATCTTTTTCCTGTAAAGATATCCGAACCAAAAAACAGGGAAAAACCATCCATGACCTGGTATTCCGAACTGAGCCGGGTCAAGCTGTCCTTTTCATCCAGATTTAAATAATGCATCCCTGATAAAATAAGCTTTTCCCTGAATAATTTTTTAGAGATATTCGCCGTTACCATTGCTGATTGTTTTGTCTGCTGAATCTTTGCTGAATAATCAAGGATTCTGTCTTCTGTAACCTGGAACGACAAAAACCAGTTGCTTCCCGGTGACCAGTCAAGACCCAGAAGCCATTTGACCTGGTCTTTTTTCTCAAATAAAGCATCCCTGGGTGTTGACAAATAACGGTTACCATGAAAAAAAGCCGCCTCACCCCTGAAAACAAAATCTTTGTAGGGCCTGGATAATTCCAAACCGAAAATATGGAGACGGTGAAACTCCGGATTTACCCGGCACGAACCAGTATTGCCGGTATACGCATAATACGGAAAATCATTCCAAGTATAAAAATATGAAAATGCCATGTCAAACCCCGGCAAAAACAGGGCATATTTCGCTCCCAATTCCCCGTTTTCAATATTTTTTTCAGGTTCATTCCCGGCCGTGGCGTTGTTGCCGGATAAATTTCCCAAAGACCAGGGGCTGTCTCTATCCGGTGAAATACCCTTCCTGAAAAACGGAATATAAATCACCTCGCCTGTACCATGAGTTCCAAGGAACCTTAATTTTACGGCACCAACCGCCATCCTGATCTCATCAAAATCCCTGGTGATATATTCAGACAGATCAGAAGGCGAGATATTGTCCGTGATGCGAACGCCATCGGCATTTCCCCAGATAACAATCTGCCTTCCAAGACGTAAATCCCATGATGAAGCAACATAATCAATATATGCCTCATGCATCGAAATTCCTGATTCATCTTCCAATTTATGATTTGCCGAAAGATTTATTGATGTAAATAAAGACCAACCGTCCTTAAAGCTTCGCGTTTCAAGCCTTGCCATTGTCTCTGATGCAAGCAGATCATTGGGGCTTTCAACCTGCATACAATGCCGTGTCTCCACATATCCTGAAAAATCAAATTCCTGACCTGAAAATTCAAAACCATGGGATGTTGCGGCAAAAATAAAGCCCAAAAAAACCGCAAGGCAGGCCTTTATCCGACAAAATTTCACCTGACGATACCCCGGGATATTGTAGCAGTCTGGAAAAAAGAATCCGCAACGCCGATATTGTGTTTAACATTACTCATCTTCATTCTTGTGGTATGATTTTCCCTTGTATTTTGCATTTCCATCTCAAAGATGGTCCAGATATTGTTGTGCAGCTTTAAATCCTTGACCGTAAAGGTTTTAATCAAACCCTGGGAATCATAATATTCAGCTTTAACAACAGCCTTTGCATCCTTGTTGACCCACAGAATTTTTCTGTCATAATAGGTGTCCTTTTCAAGGGGAACTGACTCAATCTTCCAGCAGTCTGAGCCATTGATTGATTCTTCTCCGGTTAAGAAATGGGTGTCTTCATCAACATTTCTTTTGCCCATGTCATCATAGGTAAAATCACTTCCCATGAAATAATCATTGGTGGATTCCCCACAAATTCTCCTTACCTTTCTTAAGGCCGGCATATAGAGCCATTTATCATCATCCCTGCCAGGTGTATCCCATTCCCACGAGAGAAAAGAGGTGTCTTTGACATCTGCTGGTTTTTTAAAACACATCAGCTTTTTGGAATCTTTGCCATAGTCCTTTCTATAAGAGACCATCTGCCTTACCCGTTTTTTTCCCCTGTGATTTACAAGGGTCATCTCAACAATTGTTTTTGAATCATCGCCATCTTCACGCTCATCAACCATGACCATCACATCCCGGCCTGTTAACGCCAGAGCATTTACACAAAAAAATCCCGGAATTAAAAACAGACACAAAATTGCAATAAAAAATATTTTTCCGACCATTCAACCTCCTGATTATAAATCAATACAATATTAGCTTTTAATTAAAATATTTGGCACTCCTAACATATAAAAATCATTATTTACTACCCCGAGAGGGAGTTTTTATGCTCCATAAGGGAGTTAGAAACAAAAAAAAACACATTGAAAGCGTAAAAATCCTGAGAAACTAAACTGTCCGGATACATGGAATCGCAGACGCGATATTAGTCTTAAAAGATAAATATAACTACACCTATTTTTTTTATTGACAAAGCAAATATCCAGTTTCATGCAATAAAGATAAGACAAGGAAGTCAGATAATGAGTTTAAAAACAAGAAAGAAGGCGTTACAAATGTAAAAACGATAGGAATTAAAACTGTCCGGATAATTGGAATTGAATACTTCTATTAGCTTTAATAAAAAAATTAGCCTTGCCTAACTTTTTTTATTGACAAAACCCAGATACCCAGTTTATATTCTCTTTTAAAAAGTTGGACAATCCAAACTTTGTTATCTTTAACTTTAAGGATAAAAGTATGAAATCAAACTTTTATTTAAAAACTAAAAAAAACACTCAACCAAGAAATAATATCAGAATAAAGGAAAAAACATGTCAGATATACTGTCAAAATTTATGAACATCTGGGAAGTGAAAAGCCATTTCAAGTGTCCGATTATTGGTGCAATGCTTTCTGTTGAAAAGCATAAAAACATTTTAAAGAAATGTGGTTATAACGTAAAGGAAATGAAGCCCTATGAATACCACCAGCAGATCATGATAAAGCTTCATGATAAAAACCATGTGTCGGTAAAGGTGAACAATTATATCCTAAACATTGCCCGTAAGCTGATGATTCGGATCAACGGCCTGCCGGATCATGAAATACGATCACTTTGGAAGAAACAATTAAAAAAAGGAAACGTAGGCCCCATGATGTATGCCATCGTTTCCTATAAAAACACCGATATGGAACTGCTCCAGGATGTCTACGGAGAAGTACATATGCAGGCACATGCCAACATGACTGAAATTTTTCATATCCGGCAAAAACAGCGCAGGTCAGAGGAAATCCTCACACAAATGCAAAAAAAAATAACCCTTAAAAATGAAGAATTCAAAACACTGTCTGATATACGAAAGGCAGACAAAAAAAAAATAGCCTTGCTCAAGGCTGAAAACCTTACCATGCAAACAAGGATAACTGAGTTGGAAAAAACACTTGATCCGAAGAGCTATCAGGAAAATACCACCCGCAGCTTAGAGTTAAAAATCACTGATCTTGAACAATGCATTAAAAACGAACAGAAAAAGTTGAGGATCAAGGAACGTGAAAAAAAATCCATCCAGATAGAGCTTTTCAGTGTCAGGAATAAAAACGAATTGATGAAAGAGGAAATCCACTCCTTGGTAGAGGGATTCAAACTCTGTGCATCTCCGGGCTGCACTGAAAAAAGCAATTGCCAAATCAGCGGTAATTGTACTGAAAATACATGCCCACGATATCAGCTCTGTGCCAAACGGATATTTATGATCGGCGGACTAACCAAAATGGAATCACTTTACAGAAAAATCGTTGAAACCGCAGGAGGAGAATTCAACTATCATGACGGATATATGAAAAATTCACATACAAATCTGAAAGCAAAAGTCAAGCAGTGCGACGTGGTCTTATGTCCGGTTAACTGCAACAGCCATGGCGCATGTCTTAAAGTAAAAAAACTTTGCAACCGCTATAACAAGCAGCTGAAAATCCTCAACAGCTCAAGCCTTTCAGCTGTCTCCCAAGCCTTGTTTATACCTGAAAACGAAGCAAGGATGAACTGAGCAGACAGGGATAAGGATGATCACGGGAACATCTTTTATGCAGCAATTCTGAATTTGGCGATTAACCGGAATTCATTTTAATATCAGTTATATTAAATTAAACCTGTAATGAATGAATTGTCATAACATGTTTCCTGCGTCTTTGTGTTGGTTATGGTCATGTCTGTTCCATCCTTAATACCTGGAGTAACTGCGCCAATGTCGTCAGGGAAAAACCGTTCGGTATTTCGATCTGATATCCTGAATCGATATTCAACATAAGTTTTTCTCTACGGGAATTGAGCAGCTCAGCAATTTGCACCATCAAGCACCTGGGCAAACTCTGCCGGGAGATTTTGGCGCTTGACTTTATTTTTCCAATAGATGAGCAGGTTGGGTTTTAAACCATTTTATCGACAATAAGCATTCTGGGATAATCCTGATTTGGACCATTCTTCTATATGGTGTTTCCAGAAATTGGGTATGCTTCCGTTTGGCTTCTTTGGGCCTGTCCGACATTTTATAACTCTCCTTGAATTTGAATTTAGGTTATCTTCTCATGTGCTGAGCCAAACTAAAAGATGGGGTTTACTGATCGCTTACATTGGAATGACTTGAAACAAATGACAAATTCTCATATTCCTTTATTAGCAGTATGAAAGGAAAAATGGAAATACGCCCGTTTGATTTCATGTAAACTCATCTCCTTGCAGGATTAATTTCCAACCGTTATGGATAAGGTTTGTCAATTATCCAGACAGCCGTGGCAGTCAGCCCTTTATGCTGCCTGACAATATGATTGTCAGGTGTTGAGACAGTATCAAGATGACGTCGGATAATCTCTTCAAGTTCAACTTCAGGTTTGTTGCTTACCTTTTGAAAAAAAGCCATCTGGCTGTCAAATTCATCTTTAATTGAAACAATTTGCTCCCATTCAATGGTATCAAAGGTAATCTCCGGAAAAAAACCCATGGAAAACAATAAATTTATTTTATACAAAATGCTCTGCGGTTTATCTTCCAAAGGGATTCCCATAATTTTTTGCCACAGATCTGAAAGAATGGTATGCTTTCTTTTTGCAGCCCATCCCCTTATGGCACAGCCTTTTTTTGAACAACTCATCATCTTGAAAAAAGAGTCAGGGCCTGCAACACCAGGGGACATGAATGCAATCACAAGGTCAAATTTCTTTTCCCATCCGTTTGCTGCTATATCCGTCTTATACCAATCTTCATGAAGAATAGTGATCTGTTCTTTAATTTCATTGGGAATGTTTTGTTTAAATACAGATAGCATCCCTTGGGAAAAATCAAGGGCAGTCACCTTTGCTCCCTGTTTTGCCAGTTCAATGGCAAGCATACCCGTCCCGCAACCGATTTCAAGGACGGTCATTCCCTTGAACAAAAGCCCGCTTCTTTCTAAAAATTCAAGAGTTTTTTCCAGGCGGCGATCCCGGACTTCCTTTTTGTTCTGATTATATGTTTGTGCAGCTTTATCCCAGTATTCCGGGGTGGAAAAACCTTTATGAACATTGTAGGTATCTGTTTGTTTATCCTTTTCCCACTCTGTGAGCCAAAATTTTTTATTAAATATATTGTCCATTTTGATTGCTTTTTTTATTGGGTTATTTTTTTATTGGGTTGTTGTTTTTATTAGGTTAATTTTCTATTTGATTGCTTTATATAATGATGGTTTGTTTTTACTTGATTTCATCTTCTACTTTGATTTCATCCTCTCCTGCAACAAAGAGTCTTGTCAAGTCGTTAATAACAACATATAGAGCAGGAACAAAAATAAGGGTTAAAACAGTGGCTGCAATGAGGCCGAAACTTATACTAACAGCCATGGGAATTAAAAACTGGGCCTGGAAACTGGTTTCCAAAAGCAGCGGAAAAAGTCCGGCAACAGTTGTCACAGATGTCAAAAGAACCGGCCGGAACCTGTTTTGACCGGCTTCAATAACAGAGGCGAACATGCCTGCACCTCGCCTGATTTTTGAATTGATAAAATCAATTAAAATCAATGAATCATTCACCACAATACCGGACAAAGCAACAATTCCGAAAATACTGATCATGGTGATATCAAGATCCATGACATAGTGACCGGCAACCGCACCGATAAGACCGAAGGGAATGGCGGTCATGATTATCACCGGCTGGATATAGGAGCGAAACTGGCTGGCAAGAAGTAAAAACATGATCATGGCTGCAAGGGAAAATCCCAGTTTCAGGCTGTCAATGGATTCTTCGGTCCGCCTGGCCTGGCCTTCCAGATCATAACTCACTCCCGGAAACCGGTTGACAAGAGTGTCCAGATAATTTTCTTTCAAATCTTCAACAATTTGTCTTGCATTGGCAGCAGTTTCATCAATATCTGAAATAACAGTAATGATCCGTTTTCTATCCACCCGCTGAATGGTTGAATACCCTCTTTTCATTTCAATATCCGCCACCTGGTTCAACGGGATCTGCCTGCCGTCACGGGTTTTTATCCTCAACTCATCAATACTGGATTCCGATTCCCTTTCTTTTTGAGAATAGCGCACCATTACCTTGATATCATCCCTGCCTCTCTGGATCTTTAAAACTTCATCTCCATAATAGGACTGGCGTATCTGTGTGGCAATATCTGCCATGGTTATGCCCAATGACCCGGCCCCTTTTTTGATATGAATGCGTTTTTCCATTTTACCGGGCCTGAAATTATCCGTAACATCAAAAGTCCCGGGATATTTGGCAATTTCATTTTTCAAGGCGGTTGCCGCAAGTTCCAGCTGCTCCAGATCAAATCCGGCCAGTTGAATTTCAATGGGGTTTCCACCTGGCCCTCCGCCTATAATGGAAAAGCTCAGCTGTTCAGCCCCTAAAATATCTCCGGTCAATTCACGCCATTTTGCCGTCACATCGGGCGCGGAGATATCAGGCCGCTTTGATGCAGGCTGGATCTCTATCCAGGCTTCTCCGCAATGCCCTCCGTAAACACCAGGTTTCCAGTCTCTTCTGGGAATGATACCCACTTGGGAAAAATGATTGACAACCAGATCTTCTCCTCCTGCCACCCTATGCCTGAAAAAAGAATTAAGTTCAACAGCCCCTTTTTCAATTTGCTTTATGGTTTTTTCCGTAGCTTCAAAAGGAGTTCCCAAGGGATAGATAATGTCTGCGACAATCCAGTTGCTGTCGGTTTTCGGGAAAAACACAAAAGGCACATGACCGCCTGCCATAAAGCCGATACTGACAATCAGCACCCCAAACCCAACGGCAAGTGTAAAATATTGGTTCTTGACACAATACTTTAAAGCAGGGGTATAAATTGAGTAAATAAAGCCGGTCAAGGCTTTTTCAACCCTGTCCCGTAACCATTTATGACCGTCTAAAAGATCTTTTTTCAACCAGTCCAGCCAGGAAAAACAGACACGGCAAATCAAGGTTTTATTCTTTTTTGCCGGTGTCAATGCATGATCCAGGTGGGCTGGCAAAATGATAAAGGCTTCAACAAGAGAAATGACAAGAATACAGATCACAGTCTGGGGCATGATAGAGATAAATTTGCCCATAATCCCTGCAATGTGCATCAGCGGTATAAATGCCACAATGGTTGTGGTCACGGCCATCACAACCGGTGCCCCAATCCGGCCAATGCTGTCAATCACTGCGGTTTTGGCAGATTTCCCCATTTTATAATGAGTATAGACATTTTCACCCACAATAATGGCATCGTCCACCAGAATACCCAATGTCATGATAAACCCGAACAAGGAGAGCATGTTTATGGAGGCACCCAAATAATCCAGAACAAGAAAAGCCCCCATAAAGGATATGGGAATGCCTGCCGCCACCCAGAAGGCAAGTCCGAGATCAAGAAACAAAGCCAGCACGATAAATACCAGCAATATGCCCTGGATGCCGTTTTTCAACAAAAGATCAATCCTGCCCTGTACCATATCGGCCATATCAAACCAATATCCCAGGACAATTCCTCTGGGAAGAGAATCTTTATGATTTTCAATATACGCTTTTACCGTGTTGGAAATGGCAATGTTATCCTGACTGTCCGTACGCCGGACAACAACCAGTACAGCAGGCTTACCGTTAAAACGTGCCTTGATATCCGTATCTTCAAATCCATCGATAACTGTTGCAATATCCCCAAGCCGGAGGGTTGTCCCGTCTTCTCTTGTCACCACTGGAATTTGTTCAAATTCCTCGCCAGTGTAGCGTTTTCCCTTGGCACGAACAAGAAACTCCCCCCCCTTTGTCTTGATCTTGCCCCCGGGCAGATCAAGGCTTCCTGTTTTTACCGCAGCAGCAACCTGGTCAAAAGAAAGATTAAACTGCCGCAGGGTTTCTTCTGACACCTCAACGGAAATTTCATAGTCCCTGACACCAATAAGGCTTGCAAGTGAAATGTCATCGGTTTCTACAAGATCGTCCCTTATTTTTTCGGCTGTATGGCGCAACACCCTTTCGTCAGCATCCCCGTAAACAGCAAGATATATGGCCGGATCATTGTTTTTAATTTCCACGACAACCGGGTCTTCCGCCTGATCAGGAAATGAATCAATCAGATCAATCTGGGTTTTAATCTCATCAAGTTTTTCATTTATGTCTGTCCCGGCCTTTAATTCCAACAATACCGAACCCTGCCCCTCAAGGGCTGTCGAGTACATTGTTTTGACATCTTCAAGGCTTTTAAGCCGCTCTTCGATTTTGATACAGATTCCTTCTTCCACCTCCTCCGGGGATGCTCCTGGATATACTACCGAGATATCTATCATATCAAGAGAAAACTGGGGAAACATTTCCCGTTTCATGTTTAAAATCGTATACAGGCCTGCCACAATGAGAAAAATCATGATCAGGTTCACGGACACCCTGTGTTCAACAGACCAATTTCCCAATGCTTTCATGTTTTAGTTCCCATTTGATTTTATGGCCAAGGCCATTCCCTCCCTGGCACCGGGAAGCGGAGATGTGATTATTTTATCGCCCGGAGCAAGTCCTTTGCTAATATAAATTTCTTCTTCAAATTTTCTTAAAACAGTGACCTTCTTCATTTTCAAATGACTGTCGTTTACCGTAAAAAAAACATCACCGTCTCTTAACAGATGCCTTGGCAATACAAAAAGATTGTCGTAAGTCTGTCCCATAATGCTGCATTTGACAAATGTGCCCGGTCTTAAATCAAATATATGTTTTATTTTGACATCAGGGTTCAGTATTTCAAGTGTCATGGGCAAAGTCCTTGTCTTTTCATCGATATTGGCCTTTAACCTGGCGACTTTCGCGTCCCATACATATGTTTTTATGCTGTCAAAATTAGCCACGATTACCTTTGCAACCGGCATTTTTCCATTGTGAAAAAAAGATTCAATCCATTTCATTTTTTCCAAAGGGATTCTCACATCAACATCCAGGCTGTTTTTTTGATACATTGCTCCCAGGATTTGACCTGGGGTGACATATTCTGCTTTTTCAACAAACTTATCCAGGACAAACCCATTAAACTCAGAATTAATACGGGTTTTTTGCAACGCAAGGTCGGCTTTTTGCAAATCAACCCTGGCCATGGCAAGGGCTGCCTTTTTCTGCTCCATCAAGGTATCTGTCAAAAAAAGCCGGTTACGGATATTCTGCAATTGAATCTTTGCCTGCAAATATTGCTGTTCAGCCTTGTCCAGGCTGTTTTTCGACGCAAATTGATTACGGGTCAATGTTTTGACTCTTTCAAGTTCTTTTTGGGTTAAATCAACATTGGCCGTTGAAAGCAGGATATCGTTTTTCAAATTTTCAATATCCTGTTTCAAGCTCTCAATATCCGCGTTTGCCTGCCGGATTCTCACCTGCCCTGTCTGCCGCTCCAGTTGATACGATCTTTGATCAATCCCGACCAGAAGATCTCCCTTGCCTATCATCCCCCCTTCAATAAAAGAAGGATGCAAATAATCAATTCGTCCGGGAACCTCAACGGCAATTTTTACCAGTTTTCTTGGTTTTACCGTGCCATATGCGTCTATGGTCATAGTTTTTGAAACCGGTTTTACCACCATGATTTTTACACTTGGAGGTGTTTTAACAATTTGTTTTTTTTCAGGTTTTTCTTTTAAAGAGATGAGCAGTTTTGCAGCACCAACAGCAACGGCCAGAACAATAACAACCCTTAAGAATCTAAAAACAACAGAGCTGAATCCCTTAATTTTGTATGAGTTTTTCATCATTTGGGTATTGTCTCCTCGATGTCTTCATTCCTGACCACCCCCATAACAATCGTCTCAAAAAAAATACAGCACAAATTGCCAACAAAGAAGAAGGAAAGCTAACTACCCATGAAGAACAATCCCCGAAGGAAGCGCTTCTCCGAAAATAGTGTTCTCCTCTTTTTTACTGAGGCAAACCACATGATGAAGCGGTTTTGTCATGGCATCGGAAATGTTTTGTTTTGTCATCCAGTCTTGTATCCGGTCAATTTTGTCCGGATTAATATCTCTCATGCGATCCCCGGTTTTTCTTGCCAGCTGAATTAGGGCCGTAGCCACAGGTTTTGGGTTCTGCCGTTTCAGAGACATCAGCTTTTCAATCCACGGCTCCACTTTTGACGGGGGAATTACCCGGTCAACAGACCCATAGAGAAGCTCTCTTGCCCCAATTCTTGACAAGGACCAGAAATGCTGGTCAACTGCTTTTTTAGCAATCATCTCGGACAAAAGCTGGTTGCCCCATTTCACCTTGTCCTTGACCAGCAGCCGTTCCATGTTGGCCACTGCCATCCATATTTCAAGACGCTCCTGGGGAGAAATTTTAGGGGCGCTTGTTTTTTTATGGCTGATAAGGGAACTCAGTTCCTGAACAAACTGCCGCTGCTGACCTGCGGTAAGACCCGCCGCCACCCGCCGCCAGAGAATCCACCACTCGGATTTGACCTGGGCACTTTTATTGAAGACCGGCCCCTGCTTAAAAATTTTCCATATTTTTTTGACCCTTTCTTCATCAAAGCTTTGACCAAAGCCGGGACGAACAGCATAACCGGTCAGATTAAGCCAGCGGTGTTCAAATTGTGCCGATATTTTCCGGGCCTCAATATTTTCCAGCATCTGATCGGCAATGGCACGGACAAAGGAAAGGGGCCATTTGGCTTTGGAGGTCCCGGTCATTTTTGAAATGGTTTTGGGCACTGATACCAGTGGAATCCCGGCTCCATCCTGTTTGTTTTCTTTGGAAAAAGCGGTTTGTATAACACCCAGTGCCGCCTGAACCAGCTTTTCCTCATACACTTCCGCTTCAACAACCTCAACAGCATCCGCACCATTTCCCGAACGAAGCTGAAACTGAAGCTGCCACCGGTGGTCACTAGCCAGGGAACGGCACCAGAGAACCAGGGTTCCGATTTCAGTGTATTGCGCTTCAACCTGAACCGGGATCTCGGCTGCTTCACCTTTTTTGCCGAATTTGATGACGGTCTGAATGGAAGGAAGGGTTGTGAGAGTCTCATCCACATCAACCACATCACCGCATTTATCGCCGGAACGGTAACTGGAACTGAACACTTCAAAACTCACGGGCCGGTTGGCAAGCACGGTCATTTTCTTGCCTTCAAGCCGGATATCGGTGCCTTCATCAAGCCCCCTTTCCACAAGGCATACAGCCTTGGCAGAAGTCTGTTTGCCATTTTCCAAAACAGAAATTCCAAGATAATAGGCCCTGGGACTGCCGCTTCCCACCCTGACGCCTTTGCCGATTTTTGCAAGACCATAGTAGGATGCGCCCAGAGCAACGGAAAGATCAGGATCAGGGTTTTCCAAGACTCTGGGAAGGGTCTCATCCTCCTCTTTAAACCAGTACCGCACAGCCTTTCTGATTTTTTCCGTAATCACTTTGGGTTTGAGTGATCCCCCGTTAAAGAAAATATGGTCGGGTGCATGGTTCTTGTTGAGCAGCTGTTCAATATCAGCCTTGTGATTTTCCAGAAACCATCCCAGATGTTTTGTCATGGCAGGTTCCTGCTCATAAGGAAGCCCGAATTCGCTGATCCCTTTTCTCGTGTCAGCTTTTTTTACCGTTTCAATATCCACATCCGGAAAAAACCCTTCCAGGACAGTCTCTTCAAGCATCTCCCGGGTCAGTTTTGCAGAAACCGTACCCTTGATCAGACTCCTGCCCTCTCCCCTCATGGCAATATGTTCCACATCGGTTTTGCCGCTCAGAATATTTTCTTTGGCCCGGCGGCACTGGTGACAAAGCTCTTTCCACCGGTCTCCGGAAAGGGCCGGCCTGTTTTTATCAAAAGTTTTCTCCACGCTTAGAGCCAAAGCAAGGTCAATATTGTCGCCTCCCAGGATCAAGTGATCCCCCACGGCAATTCTTTCAAACCGGGAGGTGCCTTGGGTTTCTCTCAGGGTAATCAGGGTAAAATCCGTTGTACCGCCGCCGATATCGCACACCAGGATAAGTTCTCCCGGATTAACATGCCTGGCCCAGTCTTTTTCGTGCTTAATCAGCCAGCTGTAAAAGGCTGCCAGGGGTTCTTCAAGCAGGGTGACTTTTTTAAGACCGGCCATTTTTGCTGCCTCAACAGTCAGATCCCTTGCCACCTCATCAAAAGAGGCGGGAACCGTTATCACGACAAACTGGTTTTCAAGGTAAAGATCCTCATTGTTTCCCCGCCCGGCATTCCAGGTTTTTTTTATATGCTCCAGGTAAGCACAGGTGGCATCCACAGGCGAAACTTTTCCCATATCCGTTCGCGCTCCCCAGGGAAGAATTTTTGCCCGCCTGTCCGCCTTATCATGGCAAAGCCAGCTCTTGGCGGACGAGACAAGACGGGAAGGAACCTTTGATCCGTGATCTCTTGCAAAAGCCCCTGCAAAATTTTTCTGGGTGGGGTTCCAGGGCTGAAAAACGGAATTTTCCGATATGTCATACTCACCCGGGATGTAGAGAAAAGAGGGAAGAACCGAAAGCCTGTTCACCTCTCCTGCACCTGTAAGCTGGGGAACCTTGAAAATTCTTATCCCTTTTGCATAAGATTTTCCCCTGCCACCGCCTTCTTCAAGATCCACATAAGAGACCGCTGTATTGGTTGTTCCCAGATCAATTCCAATGATATATCGAATGGCATCAAGATTCAAAATCGTCTCTCTCCCGTACATTAAATTCAAGCTTCCATCTCTGGCCATCTTCCCTTGAAACGCACCAGAATTCAAGGGTTCCTATTTCCGTCACCTTGATTTCAATGGTCACAGGAATCACGCTCCCATACTCTCCTTCAAGCACGGTTTCAATGGTACTCATATTTTCTATCTCGCCTTGTTCCCATTCCTCCACCACAGTTCCCACAACATCTTCATGACGGCATGTTGACTCCATGATATCAAAACTGACCTCTTCTCCCACCACAATGACAAACTCCTGGTCCTCCACATGTGCTTCGGTGCCTTCCTCCATACCGTAAGGGGCAAGGCAAAGGGCCTTGACCGGTGCAGGCAGTCCGGGAATCGCAGGCATTGCCGCCGCAATACTCATATAATAGGATCGTCCCAGGCCGCCCCGAATACGTATGCCGTCTCCCCTTCTTGCCCGACCGTAATAGGCCGCACCCCTTGCCACGGAGAGATCAAAATTTTCCGAAGCAATTTCACGCACCTCAGGCGAGTCAAGCCCTGCCTCCTTGCGCCATGAGAAAAGCGTATCCAGAATCCTTTTTCGTACCGGATCAGCCTTCATGATACCGCCGTTAAACAGAACCGCGTTGGGAATCTCCATTTTCTCGCCATTTGATTTTTGCCGGGAAAGAAATTTGGCCATATGTTTTGTGATTGCTGGATCTGCCTCGTAAGAGAGACCCAGCTCCCGGATTCCTGATTTCTGTCGCGCAACCGGCATAGCATTGCTGTCACATTGAGGGAAAAACCCATCCACAAGAATATTTTCAACATCTGTTTTTGCAAGGTCTATTTTAATGGTTCCACCGATCAAACCGCTGCCCCGCCCGAGAACCGTGACGGGGAACTTATCCATTTCCGGATTCTGAAGCATTTTTTCTTTGGCATTCCGGCAGCTGTGGCTCAAGCCCTGCATCTGCCAGACATCCAGTTTCTTGCCTTTTTCCGCCAGCTTTTGGGAAACAAAATAGGCCAGGGCAAGATCCATATTGTCCCCGCCCACAAGAAGGTGGTCTCCCACGGCAACTCTTTCCAGTACAAGATCCCCCTCCTCTTCCGAGATGCGGATCAAACTAAAATCCGTAGTTCCCCCACCAATATCACATACAAGCACAGTGTCATCTTTTTTAACAACTTTTCGCCATTTGTCATCCAGGGCTTCTATCCAGGAGTAAAAAGCGGCCTGGGGCTCTTCAAGAAGGGTTATATTCTCAAAACCGGTCATTGTGGCGGCATTTGCCGTCAATTCCCTGGCCACTGCATCAAAAGAGGCGGGAACGGTCAAGTAGACATCCTGATTTTCTATTATAAAATCTTTATTGTCTTTTGCCATCACATGATTCCAGGCATCACGGATATGGGATAAAATAGCAGAAGAAGCCTCCACCGGAGACATTTTTGAAATATCTCCCGGCCCTTTCCATGGCAGCACCGGTTTGTTCCTGTCGATCAGGGTATTGCAGAGCCATGACTTGGCAGACGAAATCATGCGCTGAGGAATCTCTGCACCGCGATTTCTGGCAAATTCCCCCACAGTTATAGCGTTTCCGGTTCCAAAACCCGTCTCCAGGGCACCGTCGGACACATCGTGTTTTTCAGGCATGAAAATAAATGAGGGGAGCATCTCCCTCTCTACCACAACCCCTGCATCCACAAGCTGGGGAATATTGAATACCTTGATGGTATTTTCTTCACCTTCTGCGGGATTTATTTTTGTATATGACACAATGCTGTTGGTTGTACCAAGATCAATTCCAATGATATATGTTTGTTCAGCCAAGGTATTTGTCCTCAACATTTTGGGTTAATAAAAATATGCCGTGCCTGTCGTTCCTCCGGCAGCAGCTGCCAGGGTGGAGAGTCTCATCATCAAACATGTTCCCATTCAACTCCATATTATTCTCTCCTTGATATCAAAATGGCTATAATATTCATTGTTCTTTGTTATCCTGCTTTTTGTCATCATCTTCTTTAACATGTTCCTGTTCCACATAGTCGATCATCTTGCATTCTGCTTGATCATCATAACCAAGGGCGTTAACTGTTCCGGCCGCTCTTTTATACTCAAGCTGAAGTTCGTATTTCCTGATCTCAGTTTGAACCTCCATGCTCTTTTGTGCAAGTTTATACTTCATGTACATAAACCAGGCAAAGAGAAAAAACATTGCTGCACCCAGAGCCACAAAAAACCACTTGAAATCGACAATGATATCCATGCCTGTGCGGGCAAGAAAAGTGAGGAGGTTAGGAATGACCCAGTAGAGGAAGACACCTGCAAAAATAAGAAACCCGATAATAAAAATATTAAACCGGCTGATACGGAAAAAAAAAGTATCAACCTTATTTGCTTTGTCTGCCGGAATCTTGCCGGAATCCTCTTTAGATTCTTCGCTTCCCTGAAGAAAGGTCATCACCGCTTTTAACACAAACCCTATCAGCAGAACCAGCCCAACCGGAATCCCTACGGCCGCAGAAAACCAAGCCCTGAAAGGAAAAGGAATATCCTTGGTGACAAGTCTGACCCGATAATTTTCAAGTGGGCCAAAGATATTTTGAAAATAATATTTATCAAACTTTGTCATGGTTGACCCATTGACCTGGTAAACAACATCATTGGAATCGTTCAACACCTGCATATATGATTGATTTCCCGAACGCATGGAGGCGCTGACAAAAATCCCAAATTCCAAAACAAAAAAAGCAACAACAACGGCAACTAAAAGTACCGTATGCTGCTGCAAATATTCCGACCAATTTTTAACTCCCATTAACGCTTCTTCCCCTCTAAATTTCCAGGTAAAAATCAACAAAAAAACCATGGCATTATAATTATTTTTAGCTGAAACATCAATACTTTATTAAAAACAAGGCACCTGTTGGCCCTTTAGTTCTCTTGACAAAAAGCTGCTTGCTATCTATATGTGTCATTGAACTAGAAATTCGCATCACTGAAAAAGGGCAAGACATGGTAGCGGTTCGCCAGAGAATAAATGCTGAAACATCGGCAAGTATCAAAGGCAGGAATATAACGACAAAGCAAGCAATATAAATATACCGATGTCAAATATTTAAATACAGGAACATACTGTTAACAAAGGATATTCAATGGAAAAACCAAATAGTTTATGGTGTTTGCTGATATTGATGTTTTATCCTGCGATTGTGTTTTCTTTTTCTTTCAGCGAATATGAAAAAGAAGAGGTACTACAGGAAAAACAGCAACAGGACAAAACCCAAAAAAAAATTGACCGACTTTTGTCCATTGCCTGCCGGGATGACCTTAAAGAAAAAAAAATTGCCGTAATCATCGGCCAGGAAGACGGTCGGGCAGATTATGACCCGTTATTCCTTCCAATAAATAACGAGCTTCATAAACTGGGGTTAAAAACTTACTCTCAAAAACAAATAACAGCACGGATCGCCAGAGCTGAAATAAATGCCTTTTTATCCAATGATATGAATGCGGCTGCCAATGCTGCCGGCAAATTAAAAGCTGATTTTATTTTAAGGGGATTAATTCAACACAAAACAAGGGTAAATCATATTGTAGGCGTGAATGAGGTATCCATAACCATAATTTTTACCCTTGTGGATGAAGCAGGACGAGTCATTTCAAGGGTGACGGAACAAGGAGAGTCTTTTGCAGGACAAAACACATTGGCGGCAGCCCTGGCTCTTGTCAAAGAAAAATCCGGCCTGGTGGTCGCACGTCTTTACAACGATTATTGCAAGAATTCAGGCAAACAAAAAAACTTTAATCCCAGGCAACCGCCTGAAACAAAACCAAAAATAGAAAGTGTAACAGACTTTTAAGGCATAAAAATCATGAACACTTATCAACATCAAAAAAGATTAAATCCGATTATTCTTGTTTTATTTTTTTTTATGGCAGGCCTGATGGCCTGTTTTTCGCCGAACTTGGCCAATGCTGCCGGCAAGACCATTCTTGTTTCAGCAGAAGGCCTTGCAGATCCTCAAGCAGATATCTATCAAAATGACAAAGGCAAACTTCTTGACGCCTTGCGGCAGGATGCAAAACGGCAGGTCATTGAAAAGGCAGTGGGCAGTTATGTTGAAAGTTCAACCCTTGTTGAAAATTATGCCCTGATTCATGATAAAATTCTAACCCGGACAAAGGGACTGATCAAGAGGGTTATAAAAGAAAGCCCTCCATGGAAAGGAGAAGACGGCTTTATGCACATGCTTTTAAAAGCTGAGGTTTACCTTTCTTCAATCAAGGACTCCCTTCAGGTCATGTCAAAGACAGAGCGGCTAAGTCTGCTGAAGGACTATGGGAATCCGAAAATATCAGTGGCCATTACCATCAGGGATGCAAAACGCGGATCAAGAGTTGCCCCGGAACGCTCTGATGTCGCAGAAAACATTTTAAAAGAACGGTTTTCCAAATTTGGTTATCGGGTCTGGTCGGAAGATGCCGGTCAGTTAGACGCTCAAACAGCAGACCGCACTATGCCGAAAAATCAGTCTAATGCCACAACCTTGGCAACTCATATCAAAACATCAGATTTTTCCATAAGAGGAGAGGTTAAGTTCAAATCGCTTACAGCTACACTTCAAGCCTCCGGCCTGACAATAACTAAATATGTTCTCACTTCCTGGACAATTAAATGCATTAATAATTATACATCAGAGGAAGTCTATTTTAACAACACAATACCGAGAAACAAAAGCTGGTCAGATGAAGACGCGGCCATGGATGATATTGGAAAACTCATTGGAGAACAATTTTCCAAAGGTTTTTTTGAAGATCATCTGATGAGAACATCAAAAATCTTCCAGCTTGAAATTTTTGGCCTGCCGGACTATGACACGGGAACATTATTTAAAAAAGAAATGATCGGCCTTCGTCCGGTCATGAATGTTGATTTTCGTAATTTTGATGCCCAAGGACTGTCGTTTTATGAAATTGATTTTGCCGGAACCCGTGGAAATTTTACCGATATCATAAACGATACGGTTATCAAGCCTTTGAATCGAAAATTCGGAAAAGATGTATTTAAGCTGGTATCTGCCCGGGGAGATGTCGTCAGGGTTGATTTTCATACAACCCATAAAATTGATGACCTGCCCGGCAAGTTCAACAAGACCCTGCCGGCATCATTATCCGAGGCAACACCTGAACGAATTGAGAATTTAGCCAGAACCGAAGCAACAATGACCCAGGTGGCCAGGATCAATCCGGAAGCGGTTCAACAATTATCTCAACAAGGCAATAAAATTGCAGAAAAAGCCCTTGCTGCAGTGAATGATTTTTAAATAAGGATGTGAAAAAGTATTTTTTCACAAATTGTTTGTAGTGCTATAGTTGTATTATAGAATATAACTCATTATTAATTCATTATTTATGGAGGATGAAATTGAAAAAATTGAAACTTGCAACCGGTTTAATACTTTCCGGTATGTTCATGCTGTGCGGATGCGTTTCAGGAGTAACAGGGGGCGGCAGTGCTTCACAAAAGGCCAATGCAATGGCCGACGAACAGATCTACCAGCCCATCACCTATGAAAACGCACATATCAAAGGACCTGTGCTTGTGGTTTTACCAGGTAAAATAAAAAGCAATAACGCAACATTTGCTCAAAAAATAACTTCAAATAACATTGCAGATTATGCGGAACTGGAACTGGGCAACGCCAATTTCAGGGTTCTTGAAAGATCGGATTTAGGCCCCATGCTCAATGAAATTACCCTGGCGGCCAATATGGGTGATACAGAGTCTCTAAAAAAATTTAGAAAAGGAAAATTCAAAACCACCAAATGGTTTGCACAATTGGATGTTCTGAAAGCTGAAAAAGTAGCCCAGGCAAACCAGGGATTTGGCGGTGATGCTGTTGGAAGTATTTTCGGTGCTATAGTGGGCGGTAAAGACGGTTTTATAGGCGATACCGCTATTTCTTCTATTAAAAGCGCTGAATCCGCCGGTGTCTGGATTATTGGCATGAGATATAAAATCATGGACGCTTCAACTTCCGAACAAGTATCAACCGGTTATTTTGAAGATAAAATGGAGTTGGGTAAAAAAGGCACATCCATTCTCGGCCTATCTCAATCCCAGGCTGGTGGAATCACAATGGACAGCATGGTTCAACGACTTGTCCAGAAAGCTGTTGCTGATATTGACCGAAAAAAATAATTTTTTAATCATAAAGCACCTGCAAAAATCTTAACCTGATCTCTGTGGGTGCTTACAATTCCCTATTTCACTGTTATAATACCATTTTCCCCGGCAAATATTATGATAGAAACAAGCAGTTATTAATTCTTTTGTGCTTTTACTTTTTTGGGGACACTCTCTTTTTGTTCAGGCTTTTTAGTTTCTTTTTTCTTTGGCTTGACCCCCCGCAAAATAGGAATCACTGTTTCACTGTTTTCTGCTATAAACAAAGAAATATCCTCAAGCTGATCTTCACTGAATTTTATTTTTGAACCTTCCAGGAATTCAAACAAGTTGTCGGCAATATCAAGCATTTTATCATATGCGTCTGCTTCTTTTTTTGTCGCAAATGTCATTTTTTCCTCTCCATTCCTGACAACAATATATTTTACAATTACGGCCATCTTGTCTCCTTGGAGTAATATTTTCACTTAAGTCTTAATATAAAAAAGGATACAGGTAAAGGGGGGCTCCCTTAACTGTATCCTTTCGATATTTTCAACTATCCCTTCAATATCGTTAACAGGGACTTGAACTATAATTCCGGTCTTGGGTAAAGCCCTGCTCTTTCAACTATTTCAGGAACTTTTTCCTCCCACTCTATGGCCATGATATGGAATCCTGAAACTCCTGTCACTTCCTTGAGTTCCTGGATGTGTTCCACACAGATATCAATTCCCTCCTGGGCCTGCTTATCTTTGGCAACACCTGCCAGACGCTTGATAATTTCATCAGGCACGTCCATTCCAGGCACCCTGTTTTTCATGTATTTGGCCATACCAACTGATTTCATGGGAGTCATGCCTGCCATGATAAAGGTTTTTTCCGTCAGTCCCCTTTCAACAGCCAATCTTATCCACTCTTTGAACTTATCCAGATTATAAATGCACTGAGTCTGGATAAATTCAGCACCGCAGGCAATTTTTTTGGCCAGACGCGGCACCCTGATCTCAAAAGGATCGGCAAACGGGTTGGCAGCAGCGCCTACAAACATTTTCGGTGGCCGCTTGATCTTGTCCCCACCCAGAAATTTTCCTTCATCCCGCATGTAGCGAACCGTCTGAACCAATTGCATGGAATCAAGATCATGAACATTCTGTCCCTGGGCACAATCGCCAAAACTTTGATGGTCACCGGACAGGCACAGCATATTCGGAATATCAAAGGAGGCTGCTCCCAGAATATCACTTTGAAGCGCAACCCTGTTTTTATCGCGTGTCACCATCTGCAGAACAGGTTCAATCCCCATCAACTTCAGGTGTATGCATGCGGCAAGGGAAGACATTCTTGTCATGGCTGTCTGGTTATCGGTGACATTAACCGCATCCACATAATCCTTGATCAATAAGCCCTTTTTTTTAACTTCTTGTGCATCGCTTCCCCTGGGAGGACCACATTCAGAAGTGACACCTATATGCCCTGCTTTTAAAACTTTTTCCAGCCTGCTTTCCGTATTTAAAGCATTCATATTTTCACATCCTCCCTGGTTACCGTTCGAGGCCCGCCTGCTCTATCTGTGGACCAATCCTTTATCGGTGCAACTTTCTCATAATCCTCCATTTTATTCAATGCTTTTAATCTATCTACTATAAGCTGCCAGGCACAGTCAACATCTTTGCTGATTTCACATTTACCATTGGATGAACCGCCACAAGGGCCGTTTAGCAATCTTTTGGCACATCTGGAAATCGGACAGATACCACCGGTTTTAGCAAGAACACACGCACCGCAAGCCTGACATCTTTCCGTCCAAAGCCCCCTGTCTTCATTAGCACCAAGGCATATGGTATTTACCCCCGGAATCAAGGGCGTGGTCAGATATTTTTCTGCGGCAAACTGTACCCCTACACCACAGGCAAGAGAAATAACGGCATCATAATCATCAATATTACTGCGAATTTCTTCCAAGTATTCATGATCACACTGGCGCTCAAGTGTTCTTTCATCAATTATTTTTTCATCGCCCTGATTGATAAAATACATTCGTAACGCAGACGCCAGCACTTCCACTTCCTTTTTACCGCCTGCTTCACAAACCGTCACACATTCATTACACCCGAGTATCAGTATCCGGTTGAAGCCTTTGACTTCATCAATAATCTCTTCAATGGGTTTTTTCTCTGCTATTATCATAAACCAACCTCATATTTAGCTGTTATTTATGGTTACGGCTTTAAGCTGCCTTTTGTTTTTTTTTGTTCTGTTTTGCAACCCGGATAGGGCTTGGCCCCAATTTTTTAATCATATTATCCATCTCAATGGAATACTGGGCAAACAAAGGTCCTTCGCCGGATGACAAATTAAACATTTTCACACGGTCGCCTCCAACTCCGACCTTGTCAAGAATCCTGGCCGCCTGTTCAACTCGTTTTCTGGCCCGGAAATTTCCCTCATTGTAATGGCAATCGCCTTCCATACAACCAACAACATACACCCCGTCGGCTCCTTTTTCAAAGGCTCGCAAGATATGAATAATATCCACTTTTCCGGTACAGGGAACACGAATAATTCTAAAATTTGACGGGATCTTCAATCTCATGGAACCTGCCAGGTCCGCAGCTGAATACCCTCAAAAATTACAGCAAAATGCCAAAATAATTGGATCAAAATCTTTTGTCATATTACCCCCTCCAGCAAAGACTCAACCTTGCTGAGCAACTGATTATCTTCATACCAGTTTAATTTTATTGTTTTAGCAGGACATTCAGATGCGCACACCCCGCATCCCTGACACAATGCAGGGTCAATATAGCTTACCCCAAGTTCATTTATAACCGGCACATTATACGGACAGGATCTGACGCAAACCAGACATGCAGCACAATTTTCCTGCATCACTTCTGCGGTTACAGACGACAGGGTCAAAGATTCCTGAGAAAGGAATGTGGTTGCCCGTGATGCTGCTGCCATAGCCTGCGTAATGGTTTCGGTAATTAATTTTGGTCCGTGAGCAGTGCCACAGATAAAAATTCCTTCCGTGGGCGCTTCAACCGGCCTGAGCTTTACATGGGCTTCCATAAAAAAGCCTTCTGCATTTGTGTTGGTTTTAATAATTGTTGCAAGTTCTTCAGTATCCGCAGCCTTAACACCGGCGCTCAAGACAACAAGATCCGCACTTGCTTCCACTTTGCATCCCAGCACATGATCCGTGAATGTCACAGACAGCTTACCGTCTTGGCCTTTGGTTACCTCTGGTTTGTTTTCAGGATCAAACCGTGAAAAAATCACCCCCATATTCCTTGCTTTTGTGTAAAACTCTTCCAGCATGGAATACATTCTCATATCCCTGTAAAGAATAAACACATCTGTATCAGGATTTTTTTCTTTCAAGGCAATGGCATTTTTAACTGCACTCTGACAGCATACTCGTGAACAATTTGGATTTTCCTGGTTTCTTGAGCCCACGCATTGAATCATGATAACACGATCAGGATTTCCAACCTTGTTCTCCTCCATCATGTCGGATAATTCAAGCTGAGTGACCACAGCCTCGCTTTCATTGTAAAGAAATTCCGTGGGCTGGTATTCTGTTGCACCGGTTGCCACAATCATGGCACCATGGTCAATCTTTCTTTCTTCCATTGATGTGCCGACAAGTACCGTAGTATTAAAATTGCCTTTATATCCGCCAAACTCGACAATCAATGCCTGCTTAAGAATTTCAATCTTATCGTGATTCTCAACCGTGTCAATAAGCTCTTTCAAATAAGCTTTTATATCATCGCCTTCAATTGTATGGTGCAACCGGTTTCCAAGCCCCCCAAGATGATTTTGTTTTTCAACCAGGGTAACATGGTAACCTTGATCTGCAAGACCTTTTGCCGCCGTCATACCGGCCACACCGCCGCCAATCACCAATGCCTTGTCAATGACCGAGATTCTTTTGTCATGCAGCGGCCCTAATGTTGCCACCCTTGCCACTGCCATTCGAATCAGATCCTTGGCTTTGCGGGTCGCTTTTTCAGGCTCGTGAAAATGCATCCAGGAATCCTGATTTCGAATATTGGCCATTTCAAACAGATATTTATTCAAACCCGCCTCTTCCAGGGTATCCATGAAAATGCCTTCATGGGTCTTGGGTGTACAGGACGCCACCACCACACGATTAAGGTTGTGTTCATTGATAATTTCTTTAATGGAAACCTGGGTATCCTGGGAACAGGTAAACAGATTTTCACCGGTATACACGACATTGGGAAGTGTCTTGGTATAATTTTCAACCTCCTCAACATCAATAATCCCGGCAATATTAATGCCGCATTTACAGACAAACACCCCGATTCTGGGTTCTTCTCCTAAAACATCTCTTTGCTCAGGCATGACAACGGTTTTTGTGTTGGTATGACGCGCTGCAGCAAGTTTTATTCCGGCTGCACATGCAGACCCGCTTGCCTCTGTTATGGAAGAAGGAATATCCTTGGGGCCCTGAAAAGAGCCGGATACATAGATCCCCGGCCTGGATGTCTGCAATGGGTTAAAGGTTGGGGTTTTAACAAAATTATACTTGTCCAGCTCAACTCCTATCCTGTTGGCAAGAGCCACACTCTCTTCCGGAATAACAAGCCCCACAGACAAAATAACCATGTCAAAGACTTCCTGGTGCATTTTGCCTTCTTCATCGGCATAATTGAGAATAAGATTGTCTGTTCCAGGCTCTTCAACTACAGAATGAATTCTTGATTTTACAAACCTGACCCCTTCCTGGTCTGCGGCCCTGTTATAATACTTTTCATAATCTTTGCCAAAGGTCCGCATGTCCATATTAAATATGGCCGCATCCAGTTCCTTGTCGGAATGTTCTTTGGCAATCATGGCATCTTTAATTGCATACATGCAGCAGACCGATGAACAATAACCGTTACCGCACCGGTTGGTATCCCTTGACCCGATGCATTGAAGCCATGCAATCTTTTCAGGCTCTTTTTCATCAGAAGGTCTGACAAGATGGCCCATGGTGGGGCCGCCCGCACTTAAAATTCTTTCAAACTCAAGAGATGTCATCACATTTTGTGACCGGTTGTACATGTAGATATCATCCAGCCCTGACGGATCAAAGGTTGTTGCACCGGTTGTCAGTATGACAGACCCCACATTCAGATCTCTTATTTTCGGCTGTTCTTCATGGTTGATCGCCCCTGCAAGACAGGCATCCACACACTGGTAGCATTCCGAACAGATACCACAGGAAAGACAACGGGCCGCCTCTTTGTCAATGGCTTCTTTGGCAAGATTCAAGGTTACTTCCCTGAAATTGCCTTCTCTTTCTTCCACACTGATTTTTGCAGGTATCGGCCTCTGGAGTCTTGGGACATTATCAATATCGGGTTTTTCATAATCCCAGGATTTTTCTTCACGGCCTTCCATCAAATCTTCACCATTGATGAACCTGTGCATACTTTGTGCCGCAGTCTTTCCACTGGCAATGGCATCCACAACAGATTTGGGACCGTAAAACGCATCGCCACCGGCAAATACCCAGTCAATGGGCGTCTGCAAAGTCACGGGATCAGCTTCAAGTCCGCCGGGAGGCGTCAAAGCAATGCCTTGTTCATCTGCAAAATCCAGAACTCCCATCTGACCGATGGCCACAATAACGGTATCAGCTTCATAGCAAGTTAATTTACAATCATCATACCGGGGATTAAACCTGCCGTTTTCATCAAATACAGAGGTACATTCCTGGAACTCAACTTCACCTACTTTTCCGTTGGCTTCAATAAACCTTATGGGTCCAAGGCTATTGATAATTTTAACCTTTTCTTCAATAGCCTCTTCAATCTCATAATCCCAGGCCGGCATTTCATCCCGCTTTTCAAGACAAACCATGGTAACATCATCAGAGCCAAGCCTTCTGGCTGTCAAGGCAACGTCAACCGCCACATTACCGCCTCCGATAACCATGACCTTGCCGGTCAGTTTTTCAGCTGTGCCAAGGGCTGCATCCCTCAAGAACTCAACCCCCTTGATCACGCCGTCAAGGTCTTCGCCCTTAACACCCAACCCGCGGGAACCATGGAGACCTGTGGCCATGAACAAGGAGCTGTACCCGTCTTTTTTAAGACTTTCCAAGGTCACATCCCTGCCGAATTCAACCGAAGTTTGGATCTCAACACCAAGTTTTTCAATAACGTCAATTTCTTTTGCCAACTCAGCCTTGGGCAGACGGTATTCAGGTATACCAACAGCCATCATGCCGCCCTTGACCGGCAGTTTTTCAAATATGGTAACGGTATACCCCTTTTGCGCCATATAATAAGCCGTGGTAAGGCCTGCAGGCCCGGAACCGACAATAGCCACTTTTTCATCCCGCTTCTCTTCAACCTCAGGAATATACGGATCATCTTCTTCAAAATCCAGTTCAGCCAGATACCGGTGAAGGTACTGGATGGCCAGGGGTTCGTCCGCATCCCCTCTTGTACAAACCGCTTCACAGGGATGGTGACAGACACGGCCACAGGAACCGGGAAAAGGATGTTCTTGTTTGAACAGCTTAAGCGCTTGGGCATAATTGCCCTGATTCATCAAAGCGATAAATCCCTGGATACTCACATGAGCCGGACAAGTTGCCTTACAAGGGGCAGTAGATCTTTTGGAAATCCCATATGCACCCGGTATGGCTTGTTCGTATTGTTTAAAGACAGCTTTTCGCGGTGCAAGCCCCTGGTTGTGTTCACTGGGCACTTCCACAGGGCACACCTTGGCGCATTCCCCACATGACGTACATTTCAACAAATCAACAAACCTTGGATTTTCTTTCACCCTTGCAGTAAAATTTCCTTCTTGGCCATCAACCTCAAGAAGTTCCGTATTTGTCAACAATTCGATGTTCAGATGCCGGCCGACCTCGACCAGTTTAGGTGAAATCACTCACATTGTGCAGTCGTTGGTCGGAAATGTCTTATCCAGCCGTGCCATCATACCACCAATGGCATATGATTTTTCAACCAGGTACACATAATACCCTGAATTGGCCAAATCAATTGCAGACTGCATTCCTGCGATTCCACCGCCAAGAACCATGACAGAACCTGAAATATCTTTCTGTGGTGTTGAATCTTGAGTCATTAGTTAACCTCCTAACCGTTTAAACAAGCTTTACAGTTTAAAGCTATGAACCCTGTATGCTCTAAATTATTCCCCAAAAACAAACAAAGATCCAAACAAAAAAAACCTGACAATTGAATTTTCCTCAACTGATCAGGCTTTCATGTAATTTCCCGTTTTGACCGAAACACCTGCAAATCAGTTGTTCGCAAAAAGACATATAGAACCCGGTTTTTCCATGAGCCTTGAAAACATTGGCCTGATGCTTATCAAGGCTTAAAAACGGTATTCTGTAATAAGTTTTATCTGACCACGAAATTATTCTGATCAGTTTAATTATAGTCAGTTTATTTATATCGGTGCAATTGGGTTGCACAATATGCTAAAACCTTTACATATCAAGTAAAGCGGTCTGGTTATATAGAATACATCCATATCGTATAGTGTTTGCTAATCACCTGCTTCTAAGTAAAAAAACGGGTGTTTTTTGTCAAGCACTATTTTATATGAATGGTTTGGTCAAACCAATGTGAAAGGCCGGATCTGCCTGTGGCGACTGTGGCGATTTTTTTAAAAATCGGCTGCATAAAAAAGCTGATTTACACTCAAAATCCTTTTTCCAGAGCTTCGTTGCTTGCATTCCAGGGTGCAATTTTGAACAACAGCAGCATTCCCGGAACAGCAAACCCGGCACACAAAAGATAAAACAGATCCCACCCCAGATATTTCGCCATAAACCCTGTAACAGATGCGGCAAAAACCCCGGGAACAGCCATTAAACTTGTCAGCAATGCATATTGGGTAGCGGTAAATCTTTTGTTGGTCTGTATCGCCATATAGGTTGCATAGGCTGCCTGCCCAAGCCCCGTGGAAAAGAACTCAAACCCTACAACACACCCCAGAATAATCTGGCGGTAGTCCAGCCAGATCAATGAATTATGATCCATGACAATTAATATGGCAAAGAACGCAGTAGATAAGGCTTGAAGAACACCAAATACCCACAGGGACCTGGCAATGCCCAGGCGAATCATGACAGCCCCCCCGAGAATCACTCCGCCAAACAGTCCGAACATTCCGATGCCTTTGACAATGACAAAATATTCTGTTTTGGAAAACCCCATTTTAAGAATAAAAGGAATGGTCATGGCACCTGCCATATTGTCGCCTATTTTATATAATAAGATGAATAAAAGAACCAGCATAGCACTGTTGCGTTTGAAAAACTCAACAAAAGGTTCAACAACCGCCTCTTTAATTGAAACCGGCGGACCTTCATCTATTTTTGGTTCAGAAACAAACAAGGTTGTTAACATGCCAATTCCCATCATCAAGGACAAAAGGATGTGAATTGTGGCCCAACTGATGTTTAACTCCGTTAAAAGTGACAGACCTATTGCAACATACATTCCAAGACGCCAGGCATTCATCCATACCCCTGTGCCGAATCCAAGTTCATCGCTGGTCAGGTATTCGCGCCGGAATGCATCCAGGGAAATATCCTGGCTTGCCCCGAAAAAATTGATGCACAATGCCATGAAAACAATTCCAAACAGTGAATCTGAAGGGTCAAATTGCCCTATCAGTGCAATACTTATCATAAGCCCCAATTGAGCAATCAAAATCCACCCCCTGCGTCTGCCCAAAAAACATGGAACATATCCGTCCATCAACGGAGACCAGACAAATTTCAAGGTGTAAGGAAGACTTAGGGCGGAAAAAAGACCGATGGTCGTCAGATCTATATTGGACTCTGTCATCCACAATTTTAATACGTCCTTGACAATATAAAATGGAAACCCGGAGGAGAAACCAAAAAAAAACATGGCCATCATTTTCCAGGATAACATGATACGGACAGTGTGCAAAAAAGAAAAGTTGGATAGGTGTTTCATGAGTAGGGATTTAAGTCCCTGATCCTTAGATTATTAAAGATGGATTTCCATATTGCAGGGGACTGCAAAAAAGTCGAGGACGGCATTTTTCTTTTTCAGTTCAGACCGGCACTTCCGGACAATATTGTCCATCTGGGCATCGGTTCTGTCCTGATTCAAATGAAACAGCCCAAGTTTTTTCGCGTTGGCTTTTAATGCCAGATCCAATACATCCTGAATCGACGAATGCCCCCAACCCTTTTTTAAGCTATACTCATTTTCAGTGTATTCTGCATCATGAAACAAGAGATCTGTATTTCGTGAAAATTCCAGATACGCGTCAAAGCCTTTTCCTTCAGGATGATCAAATCCAAGTTCATTGTCTGTTAAAAAAACAAATGTTTTTTTGTCTTCAATAAACTTATACCCCAACCCTCCGCCGTTATGGCTGGTTGGAATGGTTTCAACCCTGACAGACCCGATGGTGAATGTATCGTTTAATGCAGTGTCAAATTTGATATCTGCTCTCAGATCCTTTAAACTGATCGGGAAAAAAGGCTGTTTCATAACTTCAGCCAATACAGCCCGGGTACTGATATCTGAAAATTTACGATCCTGTAATATTATTTTAACGTTACTGAATTGCAGCGGTCTGAAAAAAGCAATTCCCAAAATATGATCCCAGTGGGCATGGGTAAACAAAAGATAATACCGGGTGATCTTTTGTTTGATTAAGGAATTGCCCAGGCGACGGATACCTGTTCCCGCATCAATAATGATCGTTTCCCCTGATTTTGCAGTAACTGCAACACAGGTTGTATCCCCACCATACTTTTTGTATTTCTCACCCGATACAGAGATGGACCCTCTTGAGCCCCAGCATTTGATATCCATGTTTATTTCTGTATCACAACATAAATTCTTCGTCTACTTAATAATTGATTTTTTGAGCTTTAAATATTTTTGTAGTAATTGCCACAGGCAAACCTGATATTTCATTTAAGATTTGCCTACAACAAAACATGAAAGTCACTGTTTGGATTGTTAAAGACTTTCATATAGAAAAAACATATCAAAGACCCATCCATCAAAACAGATATTACAAAAAGAATATTGAATTCAATGGTGGAAAATATCGCTGTCACTCCCCCCTTGCCAATGCAAAAAAAAACCTGTAAAATCAAACTACTGTATTGTAAAATTAATTTTTTCGTATAACAATCAACCCGAAAACGTTGTTAACAATTTTATAAAAAAACGAAAAACTATCAAACTTTTCCACGCTCATAACTTGACAATGCTGTTTATTTTGCCTAAAAACCGACGGCATTGTTCAAGGTAAAACAAAAACAGTTACATAAAGGGAAGGACGAATATATGGCACAACTTATCTGTGACAGAAGAGATGTAGATTTTGTTTTGCATGAGCAGATCAAGATGGTTGAACATAAAGCATTTAAAGAGTTTAATAAAAAAGCCATTGACCTGATTGTCTCAGAAGCAAGAAACCTTGCCATAAAAGAAATTCTTCCCACGTTTAAGGATGGGGATGAGACAGGATGCAAACTTGTAAACGGCCGGGTAACAGTTCCGGAATCCTTTAAACGGGCTTGGAAACTCTATTGTGAAGGTGAATGGCTTGCCATGTGTGATGATCCTGATGTTGGGGGTCAGGGAATGCCAAAACTTGTCGGATGTGCCGTCCTGGAACACATGGTGGGTGCCAACTCAGCATTCATGCTCTACTACGGCATGACCCACGGTGCGGCCAAGCTGGTGGAAGCCTTTGGCACTGAAGAACAAAAAAAACTTTACATGAAAAAAATGTTTGCCGGTATCTGGGGCGGCACCATGGTTTTAACAGAACCCCATGCAGGATCAGACGTAGGGGCGCTGACCACCACGGCAACCAAAAAAGAGGATGGCACTTATTCTATACAGGGGTCAAAAATCTTCATCTCGGCCGGAGACCATGACCTGTGCGACAACATCATTCACCCGGTACTTGCCAGAATTAACGGCGCACCTGCCGGCACCAAGGGAATTTCCTTGTTCCTGGTTCCCAAATATCGTGTCAATGACGACGGCAGTCTGGGGGACTTCAACAATATCGTGTGCACGGGACTGGAACACAAAATGGGCATTCACGGGAGTGCAACCGCATCTCTTTCCCTTGGAGACAAAGGAGAATGCATCGGCACGCTCTTGGGAGAAGAGAACAAAGGCATGGCAGCCATGTTCCGAATGATGAATGAAGCGCGTGCCTTTGTAGGCATGCAGGGGTTTGCAGTTGCATCTGCATCTTATATGTATGCCCTTGATTATGCCAGAAACAGGGTACAGGGAAGACATCTGCTTGCCGGCAAAAATCCGGCAGCCCAAAATGTAACCATCATCCAGCATCCTGATGTGAAACGCCAGCTGCTGAACATGAAAGTCTACACTGAGGGTATGCGCTCCTTGATCTATTATTATTGCAAATGCGTTGATATCATACACACCACAGATGACAAACAACTCAAATCAGATACAATTGCACTGGTTGAAGTGTTGACCCCCATTCTAAAAGGGCATATCACAGACAAGGCATTCGAGGTATGCTCACATGGCGTACAGATCTATGGCGGCTATGGCTATATCCGTGAATTCCCGGTTGAACAGCTCATGAGGGATTCAAGAATTTTCATGATTTATGAAGGCACAAATGGTATTCAGGCAATGGATCTTATCGGCAGAAAACTTGGCCTGAATAACAAAAAAAGTTTTCAATACTTCATTAATCAGATGAGAAAGACTGTTGACGCAGCAAAACAAATTAAAAGTATTGAAAAACTGGCTGAAAAAGTCAACCATGCAGTATCCCGACTTGAAGCCCTTGCCCGGGATATCGGAGAAAGGGCCAGATCTGAAAAAGTCCTGAATGCCTTTGCCTTTGCCCATCCTTTTCTTGAAGTGACAGGGGAAGTCACTTTTGCATGGATGCATTTGTGGAGGGCATCTATTGCCGCACCCATACTTGCCCAAAAAATCGGCAGTCTTGAAAAGAAAACTGTTGCTGCAAAAGCTGAAAAAAATAAAGACATCGCATTTTACGCAGGCCAGATTGAATCGGCTAATTTTTTTATTCATACTCTTTTGCCGTCAGCTTATGGTAAGATGGATGCCATTCTGGAAGGCGACTCCAGTGTGGAAGATATTCTGGATGTCTCTTTTGGATCAAAATAACCGCCATGGCCATTTTTATATAAAATTATTGGAGGGAACATGTTTGAATATCTGAAAAAAAGTTTGTTAACCGGTGTGGGGCTGGCCTTAAGATCTAAAAACGAAATTGAAGACCTGGCAAAGGAATTTGCCCAAAAATCCAAAATGAGCCAGGATGAAGCAAGAGATTTTTTACAGGAATGCCAGCAAAAATATGAAGAAGCAAGGACAGGATTTGATAAAAAAGTTGAAAAAACCATAGAAAAGATCATGTTAAAGCTGGAGCTGCCATCCAAATCAGATATCAAAAAACTCAATGACCGGATTGATGACCTTACGAAAAAACTGTCTGACCACCCATGAGTGATTGTTGAGCTTTTATGCTGAGCATTAAAAAAATCGGCCGGGTAAGCAAGCGATACCGCAACCTGATGCGGTATCAGCACATCATTGGTGTCATTTTAAAGTATGGGTTTGAAAACATCATTGATGCCATGAATATTGAACGATACATTGAATCGGGCCTTCAGCTCATTCACGTTGTCAATAAACATGAAAAAGTAGAAAAATTTTCCAAAAACCAGCGCATCAGAATGATGCTTGAAGAACTTGGGCCAACATTTATCAAGATGGGCCAGATTCTTTCTTCCCGTCCGGATCTCATCCCCGTTGACCTCTTAAATGAACTTGAAAAATTGCAGGACCATGTTCAGCCGTTTGAATTTGAACATGTAAAAACCATTATCGCCTCTGAATTTGGCAAATCCCATGAAAAAATATTTGATTCAATGGAACAAACGCCTTTTGCCAGTGCTTCTATTGGACAGGTTCACCGGGCGCAAACCCATAATAAGGATCAGATTGCTGTAAAAATTCAAAGACCCGGCATACGGAAAACCATTGAAACAGACCTTGAAATCATGCTTCACCTTGCCTCCATCATGGAAAACAATATTGAGGAAGTAGCGCTGTTTAAACCGGTCAAAATTGTGGAAGAATTTGCCAAAACCCTTGAAAAAGAGCTGGATTACTCTATTGAAGCATCCAATATGCAACGAATGGCACAGCAGTTCAAAGATGACAAAACCATACAGATTCCCAAAGTTTATGACGCAGAATCCAGCGAACGGGTTCTGGCCATGGAGTATATCAGAGGAATCAAGGCGGATGATGTTGAGGCAATTGAATCCGCCGGACTTGATAAAAAACTGATCACACGGCGGGGGGCTGATTTCATCATGAAGCAGGTGTTTGAACATGGATTTTTCCATGCAGACCCACATCCCGGCAATATCTTTATCATGGAAAAAAACCGTATCTGCCCTGTGGACTTTGGGATGACGGGATTTATTGATCAGGCCACCCGTGAGGTTTTTGTGGATCTGATTCACAGTATTACCACCAATAATTTCAAACTCACCTCACGGCTGGTGTGTGAACTGGCTGAATATGAAATCCAGCCGGATTTAACACGTCTTGAAAAAGATGTGTCTCAATTTGTATCCCTGCACCTGTCAAAATCGTTAAAAGATATTAAAACCGCAAAAATGGTCAACCAATTCCTTGAAATGTGTGCGACACATAAACTTCGAATACCACCGGATTTTTTCCTGATGATAAAAGCATTTATATCCATTGAAGGTGTCGCTAAAAAGCTTGACCCTGATTTTGATATGATTTCCCATGCAATTCCATATGTGACGGCTGCAAAATACCGAAAGTTTAAAACTTCAAGAATCACTGAAGAATTGATGGGTATGGCAAGAGAATCTTATAAACTGCTCAGGATCTTTCCAACGGATGCTGTTGAGATCATGCGCCTTATAAAATCGGGAAAACTGTCTTTTGATATAAACATTAAAGGCCTGGATAAAATGTTGAACACCCAGGACCAGACCAGCAACAGAATTTCTTTTTCAATCATTATAGCGGCATTGATATTGGGGTCGGCAATACTTATTAACTCAAAAGTTCCGCCTATGCTTTTTGGGGTATCCGTGATCGGGATTGCAGGATTTCTTGCTGCTGCCGTTATGGGAATCTGGCTGCTGATCGCCATCATTCAAAAAGGACGGCTGTGATCTTGGCTACCTGTCACCTGAATACGGATACCAGTCCGACTCTCTCAACCGGTCCACCTTTAATATCGCAATTTCATAGGTGCCTGTATTAAAGACAATTTTCCTGCCCAATTCACCACCGATATCTTCTGAAACTATTTTAATTTTTTTCCCGGATAAAATATGCCTGGCTGTTTTCAAATTGTCTTTGCCAATGTCTTTTTTTGAATATTCCGGGTTAAACGCACCACCAAACAGTTGCGCTTCCAGGTTTGAAATATCAGATCCATTGGCTGCCATCATTCGAATCAAGGTCAGAACAGCAATATTTCCATACTGGGCCGTTGTTTTTTTCCGGGTTTCAATATATGGAAAAAGGAAATGATTCATTCCACCTGTTTTAAGGGATTTGTCATACAGACTAACCGCCACTGACGATCCCAATACAGTTGAAATCGTAGTGGGTCTGTCCGGCAGATATATATAGCCAGGTTTCAAAAAATAATCTTTGGTGACCTGTTTATCAGAATTTTGTGTCATTTTAATCTTTATTTTTAATCTTTATTTTTATCATCTGTTTTATCTTATTCTATCAGCCATATCAAGATCATCTCAGTTAATTTCTTATATACTATTGATATTTAATTTAGTGAAGCACAAAAATCAGACTCTTATCTGCAATAAAACCAGGAAATATCTGTCATCGGCTATAAATATTCGTTTTATGATTCAAAATTCAATAAGATCCACCGGAAAAAAATCACGCTACCTTACCGAAAGGACACATTGATTTTTTCAAAATAGCACCTTTTATGACAGGTCAACTATGCTAAACCAAAATATTTTTTTTAGATAATTGATATTTTTTTTACAAAAGACAGCTATTTTTTGTGCTTTATTATTAGATTTATTTTATTTTATAGTAAAACGTTTAAAAAAAAACAATCCGGCACTTCATGCGGCACCAATGAATAGCTTAATAAAACGACACAATTATTGCTAAAATTATTGCTAATTTGCTGAAGCTGAAAAGGAACATTGCAAAACGATTATTTCATATTAGTAGAGATAGGGAATGATTTCATTGCCGGAGAGGATGGGAATGATAATCTTTACGGTGGATCAGAAAACGATTCCATTAACGGGTAGACAAATGATAACATCCTTGATGGCGAAGACAGGATGACATCCTTTACGGAGGGCCTGGAGATGACCAAATCCTCAGAAAACAAGGTAACGATACGTTCAATGTTACCGGTTCATCATTGCATCAAAAAGCAAAACTGAAGAATTATCTTTACCCCATACATCCTGATAACACGAATATTCAATCATCCAAACTGTTTCAGTGGTTTACCCTGATGAATCAATTTTTTAATGATATCCAATTGCAGCGGAAGATTTTTTTCAATGGCATATGTTTCAGCAATAGTCTGTCTTGCTTTTTGCCTGACCGCCGTCATAAAAGAGGGATAGTCCAGGCATGCCACAATCTTTTCAGCAATTTTATCCGGGGAAGAGAAATCTGCAATGATCCCGTTGGCCCCATCCGTGATCACTTCCTTGACCGGTGCAATATCGGGAGCAATCACAAGGCATTCACAGGACATGGCGCAAAGCAAAAATTTTGAAACAACCAGAGGGGAATCCAGGCAGATATGAACAGCCGATGCCTGAAGGAGCCTTTTATACTCTTCATGGATCAACTCATCCATAAAATGAACCCGATCTGGATCAAGTTTGACTTTTTCAAGGATCAATGATTTATAAGATGCCTTGTTGCCGGATTTATCTTTTATAACAACATGATCCGCTCCCACAATAACCACATGGACATCCGGTTTTTGTTCTAAAACAGCCGGTAACGATTCCATGAATTGTTGAAACCCTTTATAAGGGGCCAGGACATTTGCCGTATAGGTGACCAGCTGGCCAACGCCGGACAGATCCAAATTACCGGTTTTAAATTTTTGATCCTTTCCCGGCTGAAACAAACCAATGTCAATTCCGTTATGAACCACGCTCAGTTTTGAATGAAACTCTTTTGGAAATTGGCTTTTTTGCCAGCCACTGGGACATATGCCATGATCACATGCATACAAATCGGCCAAAACCGGCAGATTCCGGTTTCTCAGTTTCATGCGGACTTTAAGATCCGGTTCAGCAGTTGAATTAAGGTTGTCAGGAAGGTTATCCTGATTGTGAAACCATTCAAAAAAGCATAAAAAAGGCGTGTCAGGAAAAACATCTTTCACATACAAGCATGTACCGGACCCGGAAGTTCCTATGATCAAATTTGGAATATAATTTTGTTTTTTCAAGCCGGCAAGAATATTGGCGACAGAAAGGCCGGGCGAAGTTGGAGGCGACGGGGCACCGGTTTTACGTCCAGGCATTTTTTCAGAAAAAATAATTTTTCGTACTCCGGGAATCTGCCTGTCCTTATTCTTGTTTACCGAAGTGATAAAGATGGTTTTATTGCGCTTATCCTTACCAAACATTTCTGCCAGAAATCGAAATTGACCCGGAAAACCGGGATGAATAAATACAATATTCACTATTACCGCTCCTGCATGGAAAAACTAAGTGTGTTCATAAACGGATCTACAATATAGTCCAGAACCGTTCGCTTGCTGATATGGATATAGGCAAGCAGAACCATCCCGGGATATAACTTATATTTTTGATCACCCGACTGAAAATAATTTTTTTCCGATTCAATGAGTACATTATAAAATGTCCGCCCGTTTTCACTGGTAAATGTATCCGGGCTAATGTTGACAATTTTTCCGGGCAACTTGTTATATTTACGGGCATCTGCCGTCGGCAGCTGCAACCATGCCGATTGATCTTTTTGTACATAGCCGATGTCGGATATTGACAGATGCGCCTCGATAATAAGCCTTTCCTCAGAGGGCACGATATCGGCTATGGTGTCTCCGGGCTTGATAACCCCCCCCTTTGTGACCAGATATAATTTTTTAATGACCCCATTAATGGGCGAACGAATCACCGTTCTTTTCAAACTGTCCTCAAATTTTTTCAATCTTACTGAAAATTCATTGTGTTCCTGTTGGGCTTGCTTGAGTTTTTCTATGGTTTTTTCTTTAAAGACATATGCCACTTCTTTTAAATTCGCCCGGGTTTCCGCCAGTGCATGATTTGCCTCTATCAAAGCTGACATGTCATTTTTAATACTCCCTTCAATTTCTTTGGTTTTGCGCATGATTTCAATATGCTTATAACGGGTTGTCAGGTTGTCTTTTAACAATTCTTCAGATAATGAAAGTTGTTCTTCAAGCAAAGGAAGACGTTGGCGCTTGTTTTCCAGATCAGACGCAATGGTTTTTATCCGCTGTTTTTTTTGTTCCACAATATTGGTCAATTTATCAACTTTGCTCTGCACACTGTTTTTATGGGCAACAAACAGTCGCCGGGCATCCTGAACCAGCCGGGGATGTTTTTTTTCATAACCATTTGGAAAGATCATATTTTCCAAATCATTTATCAAAGCGGTATACCGAATGATATCAACGGTTAACGCGTCCATTCTCATCAGCATTTCGTCAAGGCTTGCCCCGCTCATGATCTGTTCAAGCTCAATCAGGGGTTGACCTTTTATCACCTCATCTCCTTCACTTATGTTTATTTTCCGTATGATCCCTCCTTCAAGATGCTGTATATGCTTTATCTTTCCTGTCGGAACCACCTGCCCGTCTGCAACGCTGACAATATCCAGTTCACCGTGATAGGCCCAATAGACAAAACTGATACACATCAAAGCAATCAAAACAAAAAAAGCATGTGTAACACGACTTGGATTTTGAGCTTTAGAAAAGGACATAAATATTATTCTCTTTTTAACCCGGGCATGACCTGGTTCGTCAACTCGGGTTTGGGTTTAATATTCAAATTAAGAACTGATGAGGCCCCTTTTAATATTTTGGGATCATTTGAAAAAACAATAATAGTTTTATTTGCTTTCATAAGATTATTCATGGTGGTGTAAACCGCCCGAACCCCTTCTTCATCCATGGCATCAGTGGGTTCGTCCATTATCACAAGCCGGCCGTTGGTGACAAGGCCTCGAGCCATGGACAATCGGCGTCTGATACCCAATGGCAAATTCTTCCCATTGTCTGTAATAAGCGTGTCCAGTCCATTTAAAGTCAGATCAAGAAACTGTTTTAAATCTGCTGTTCTGAGAATATTATTGAATACCGCCTCATCCAGATCCGGATTCAACAAAAGAAGGTTCTCTCTTATGGTTCCATTTATGAATGACGGTTCCTGGGGCATATAAATCATTTGCCGTCTCCACCAGGGTGCGGCAAGCTGTTGAAGATTGACTTTGTCAGCCAATATGCTTCCCCTTCTTGGCTCCAGTAGACCCACAAGCAATTTTGCCAAGGTCGTTTTTCCAGAACCGTTCCGGCCATAAACAGCCAAAGCTTTCCCGGGTTCCAAGGTGAATGTCAAGGATTCAAACACCGGATGAGGAGTGTTGGGATAGGCAAATCCAACATCCTGGAATTCAATTTGGCCCTTATACTCTCTCAGGGCTGAACCTGTGCCGGATTCCAATGGTAATTTTTTAAGCAAAGCAATCTCTTTGAATGCTTCTTTGCCTTTGCTCAGCAAATAGCTGACATGAACAAGCCGGGTAATGTTCTGATAGGCCCTTCCTGCAAGGATATTTGCACCAATCAATGCCCCCACAGTCAAGTCGCCCTGAACCACAATGGTTGCACCAACCGCATAAAGACAAACACTTGTCAAAGAACTGCCCGACAACGTGAGAGTCTGGGACAACTCTTTTGCATCCGTTATGTTTCCCCTTAGCGTATTAATTTTTAAAAGCTGGCCCTGCCAGAGATTTTGAAGAAATCCAATAGCACCGAAAACACGGACAGTGTCAAAAGCATTAACAGCGGAATAATTCAAGTTTCGATGCTTTAAACTTTCCTGCAAAAGCTGTTCCGAATCTTGTTGAGATTTTCTTATGCTCAACCATCCTGTAAACAATCCGATGACAATGCCCAGTAATGAAAATCCTGCCAGTACCGGACTCAACAGATAGGTTGCCATGACAAAAAACAGGGAAAAAGGGGCGTCAATAAGGGTGTTCAAAATTTGAGCCTCATAGCAGTTCTGAACAGTCTGAACGCTGTTAATCGCTTCTTGAATTCTTGGTTTTGAAAATCGTTCAAAAGATTCTGCCTTTGCTTGACTTACAATGGTAAGCACTTCTAAAGATAATGTGTCATTGGGTTCCTGGTTGACTGCCCTGGCCATCTTTGTTCGAAGTATCCTGAATCCAAGCTGCAATAAAATTGCGATCAGCATCCCTGTAGTCAAAGTGATAAGCGTACCATGAAAACCATAACTGATATACCGGTTTAAGATTTGTATGACATAAAGCGGCATGGCAAGCGATAGAACAGTGATAAAAAAAGTGGCTGCAATAATTTCTATTGCCAATACAGGTTTTCGGAGAAACCGGCGAATAAATTCTTTCATAACAAAATCAATATAAATCTATATTTATGCAGTATTGATGAATCATGGCTGGCGGACACCATTACTCAAACAATTGCAAATTGATGCTTCCCATTGAAAACAAAAGATTGTAGGCTGCAATCTTTGTATCTTGACGGGCTGTGATTGATGTTGCAATAGCATTGATATAATTAATTTCACCGTTTAAAACATCCAAAAGGGATCTTGTTCCCATTTTACGCTCTTTTTTAGCCAGCATTAAAAAATTTTCCACTATATCTGCCTGCTGGTCTAAAAGTTCACTTCTTTGTTTTAAGATCGACAACTGATCCCAGCTGTTGCTGACTTGCTCCTTGATAAGCCTCTGAATATATTCGGTATGGTATGAGGAAGATTTTTTGTTTGCCAAAGCTGAATTTAATGCTGCCTTGTCTCCGCCGCCGTTAAAAAAATTATATCTTAACTCTACACCGGCAGACACTTCATTGCTATATCCTTTGACACCTGCATCATTGTCTTTTCTAAGCGCTTCGGCAAAAAAATTTAATCCCGGATAAAACGCTTTTTTGGCAATATCTATATCTTTTTTGGCAATTTGGGTATTATATTGAGTAATCAACAGTTCCGGATTTTGTTTTTGGGCTTTGGCAACAGCATCATCTAAGCGAACCGGCAAGTTATTGTGAGGAAAATCAATATCTTTGAATTGAGAAATTTCCCGGTTGTTTGGAAGGCGAGAAAAAACAGCACGGAAACGATTTTTTGCAATGCTGAGTTCACCTTCTGCTTCAACCCTCATTGCCATGGCACCGACAAGTTGTGATTTTGCCTGCAGCACATCAGAAGAAAGACCAGCCCCTTTTTCCAACAAAATTTTTTCAATCCCGGTTAACTCCTTAATTCTGGCTTCTGACAGGCGGGCGGATTTGAGCCGTTCTCTTGCCCGGACAACATTTATATAAGCCTTGATTCCTTCCAGTATTATTTGCTGACGGCTTGATTCCAGCCGGGCTTTGGCCTGATCAAGAAAAACGGCTGACCTTGCAACAACATCCTTTGTTTTTCCAAAATCCGTTATCAACTGGCCAGCTCTTAATGTAATATTGTAACGGTTCTCATTTGTATCATTGGTGAATTCTTTGTCTATTTTTTCTATGCCGCCATCAGCCACAAGATTCATGGTTGGATAATACAGTGCTTTGCTCTGAAAATAAAGAGCCCGGGCTTGTTTAACCTGGCTTTTAAAACTTTTTATTTCCTCGTGATTTTCCTCAAGCTGCATTAAAAGAGCATGAAGGGTAAGTCCTGATTCCGGATTTTTAATATTTTGAGATTCATCACTGCCATAACTGTTTATTGACAAACCAGCTGTAAAAAAAAGAATCACCAAACAATTTAAAATCAATTTATGCATTTTGTCTCCTCGGTATCATAGTGCCGCCATAATATTTTTTCATTGAAATACCACTGTGTGCAGATTACTATAAATCCCAGCATGTTAAATTTGTCAAGAAATATATTGTTTTAACAAAGAAGCATATAAGCAATCTTAAAAGGCAATATTTTTTAAAAAATAAGGATAAAAAAAAGACTAATGACACAAATTTTTCAAAAAATATCAAGAGTGTTTAAAAAACAAAACTGGACCATCGTGGCTGTAGGATTTGCCATCACCATGCTGACTGCCGGAATATATATCTTTAAACCAGCATATCTAAGCCTTCTGGAATATAAACTGTATGATGTTTTTATTCAAAAAATATCTTCAGGAAAAAAAACAAATACCGCTGTGATTGTTGATATTGATGACTACAGTCTTGAAAGATTCGGACAATGGCCCTGGCCCCGCTATCGTGTGGCCCTTTTGCTGCAAAAAATCAGTATGGCGGGCGCTCTTGCCGTGGGAATGGATATTCTTTTTGCAGAACCTGACGGAACATCACCTGTTGTGTTGCAAAAAGCTCTTAAAAAAGAGCTGCATGTCGATATAGGGTTTTCAGGCATACCGGAAGGACTTCTGGATAATGACCGGCTTTTGGCAACCATACTGCACAAAGGACCATATGTCCTGGGATATTCTTTTGATTTTGAAAAAAATGATAAAATCAATGTGACCATGATACCCCCTGATTTGAATGCAGTTGAAATAAAGGAACCCGGAGCAAAACCGGCTCACAATTATCTTTTCAAAGCTTCAAAATTGGTCCCGCCCCTGCCGGTTTTTTTACAAGGCGGCACTCCTGCCGGCTTTATGAACACCTTGACGGATAAGGATGGTGTTCTCAGGAGAACTCCTTTGTTCATTTCCTGGCAAAACAAACTATATCCGCAACTGTCCCTGGCGACATTATTAAAGGCGTTTAACAAAAAAATACCTGATCCGGCCATCAAGGTAACCTGCGGAGGCATTGAATCAATAAAAATCGGTAACACGGTTATACCCTTGCAATCCAACGGTGCCATGCTGTTAAATTACCGGGGACCCGGCAAAACCTTCCCTTATATTTCTGCCGGTAAAATTCTGGAAGATCAGGTGAATCAAAAAGAATTGCAAGGAAAAATTATCTTTTTGGGAACCTCGTCAGCAGGGCTGAAGGATATCAGGGTTTCTCCTCTTGATCAGGTATTCCCGGGCGTTGAAGTTCATGCCACTATTGTGGACAATATTTTGAGCAGTGATTTTATACACAGGCCGGACTGGACTCCGGGCCTGGAGCTTTTCTGCATTCTTGCATGGGGATTTATCACAACCGTGTTGATCGGATGGACCAATGCTGCCTTGACCTTGCCCGTCACACTCGTACTTGGTTTTGGCGCGTGGTATGGCGGCCTGTGGACACTTGACCGGTTGAATATCTGGGTGTCCCCTTTTTTCCCCATCGTGGTGCTGGTTGTGAATTTTTCTATTCTAACCACCCAAAAATACTGGTTTTCCGAAAGGAAAAAAAAGTTTTTCCGCAGTGCCTTCAGCAAATATGTATCCAAGACAGTCGTTGACCAGCTGGCTGAAAATCCTGAAAAATTAAGCCTTGAAGGAGAAGAAAAAAATATCAGCATCCTGTTTTCGGATATTCGCGGATTTACAACACTTTCCGAGCGTCTTTCTCCTTCACAAGTCACCTTATTGCTGCATGATTATTTTACCCCGGTAACGAGAATTATTATCAACAATCATGGAACCCACGACAAATTTATCGGAGATGCCGTTATGTGTTTCTGGAATGCCCCAGTGGATGTGGATGATCATGAATGGTTTGCCATAAAAGCAGCAATAGAAATGCTGGACGCACTGGACAGGTTAAACAAAGATTTTAAAAAAAAATTCGGCATTTGTCTGGCCATCGGAATCGGGTTGCATTCAGGCCGATGCAGGGTGGGCAATATGGGATCAGCCGATATTTTTGATTATACCATTATCGGTGATAATGTTAATCTTGCTTCCCGACTGGAAAGCCTGACAAAATTTTACGGTGTTCAATTGCTTGTCAGCGAGACTATCCTCAAAAATTGTTCTCATGAGATGCTAACCCAGGAATTAGATCTGGTAAGAGTTAAGGGAAAAACCGAACCGGTTAGAATCTTTACGGTTTATGCAGGACTTAAGGAAAACATGGCTCAGCGCCGCAAAGAAATTGAAGAATACACAAAGAGTCTGAATCTTTACAGAAAAAAGTCATTTATTAAAGCAGAACAATATTTCAGTGAACTTACAGCAACCTATCCTGAACAAAAATTATATACGATATACCGGGAAAGATGTGAGTTTTTCATAAAAAACCCACCCGATATCAACTGGGATGGTGTATTTACTCATACCAGCAAATAAACGATGGGTTAAGATCAACCCAACCTTTTAAGCTGAATTTCTTTGCCTTGCCAAGCTTTGGAGGCTGTGCTAAGAGTAATCATTTTATGAAACAATAAATTTAAAAGCTGTATTAATACTGCCAGATCCACTAAAAGAGATATTAATGAAGGACACTCCCTGTATTCGTATCGGGCATCTGAAAATTGTTGATCACCTTATTCTCGGTATTGCCGCTCTTCAACTGAAAAAAAGCAAAAGAAACCTTACTCACTCAACCCTTGAAACCATTGCCATGAATTCCTGGAATCAAGTCTGTGACGATTTGACCTGTGGGAATATCGATGGTGCATTTATCCCGTCTCCCATGGCAATCCAGCTTTTTGCATCAGGCCTTGCTATCAAAGTTTTAATGTTTACCCACCGGTCCGGCAGCATTATTGTGAAAAACCGTGCCTCCCACATAAAACATCTTTCTGATTTCAAGGGCAAAACAGTGCTTATTCCTTCAAAATTTTCCATTCAACACATGCTTTTTCACCGGCTTTTATCATCTGTTGGACTTAAGCTTGGTGCCCATGACGACAATGATACAGACGTTGCAAGTGAAGTTGTCAACCCGTTTTTGATGAGCGAAATGTTAAAAAATGATCAGGATAAGGACATTGCAGGCTTTGCCGTTGCAGAGCCATATGGAAGCAAAGCGGTTTATGAAAAAACTGCCGCAAAAATCTGCTTGTCGGAAAAATTGTGGAAAAACCATCCCTGCTGTGTATTTGTCCTGAAAACCTCTTTTATAGAGAACCATCCCGAAGCTGTTCAAGAAGTCATCTCCTTATTTACCCAAACCGGGCAACACATTGAAGACACAAAAAACGATGACATTCTTTTTATGGCACATAATTTTTTTGGACAAAACAAAGGAATCACCCGGCAGATGCTTTTAAAAGCAGGCATACACTTTGATCCGTCCTTATTAATTGCGGATATTGATGCACTATATATGATTCAAAACTATATGACAGACGCGATGGGGGTTTTCAAAAACAAAATTGATGTAAATACCCTTGTGGACAATTCTTTTATATTAACCGCCCTGTCGGAAAAAAATCATTGAAAATAAAAATCGACAAAGTAACAAAGCGTTACAATACATCCGCAATATACAATCATATCGTACTAAAGGATATCTCTTTTTCCATTGATGATGGTGATTTTGTCATTATACTGGGAGAATCCGGTTGCGGCAAAACAACTCTTTTAAACCTGCTGGCAGGCCTTGAACTGCCGACATCCGGAAAAATCCATGTTGACGGGCACCAAATCAGAGGTATCCACCCGTCCAGGTCAATGCTTTTTCAGCAGCCCACCCTGATTCCCTGGCTGAATGTGAAAGAAAATGTTGCGTATGGATGCAAATTGCGGGGTGATACAAAAGAACTTGATTACAGGGTCAATCAATTTCTTGAACTAATGGGAATTGCAGGGTTTAGCGATGCCGTTCCCAACCAGCTGTCCCTTGGTATGGCCCAGAGAGCCTGCCTTGCAAGAGCCCTTGTCGGACATCCGGAGATATTGTTATTAGACGAACCCTTTGCCTCCTTGGACACCTTTACCCAGGCCCATATCCAGGAAGAACTGGTAAACTTATGGCTTTCCGAACAATTCACCGCAGTATTTGTCACCCATGATATTGATGAAGCCATCCGGCTGGGAAACAAAATCATTCTCCTGGCAGGTGAACCTGCTAATATTATAGATATTTTTAAAATTAATACTGCATACCCAAGGGATAGAAACGCTTCTGAGTTTAAAAAAATACGGACAAAAATCCTTGAGCGGTTTAAAACTTCATACATAGCCAAAAGAAGCCTTTTATGATGAACTGTAAAATTCAATCCAATTCAAGACGCCAGTTTCTTAAAACCGCTGCTGTGAGCTGCTCAAGCCTGTTTATTCCGGGCAGTATCAAAGCCTTTGCAAAAAAAGCCCCTCTTCGATTGGGGTATCTTCCCATAACCGATGCCACCCCGCTGCTTGTGGCCCACGGACTTGGCTACTTTTCAGAAGAAGGAGTTGACGTTGAAAGGCCCGTAATGGTGAGATCATGGAAAATACTGGCTGAGTCATTCCTGGCAAACAAATTTGACTTAACCCATATGCTCTTTCCGATTCCGGTATGGATGAGGTTTAAACAAAAGATCCCGGTAAAAGTTCTTGCCTGGGCTCACACCAATGGCAGTGCGCTTACAGTAAGAGGCGACAGCAGCATTTACAGTTTCAAAGATCTTGGAGGCAAGCAGGTTGCCGTTCCTTCCTGGTATTCCATGCACAACCTGATTATTCAGATGGGTATCCGGTCCCAGGGATTAAAGCCGGTGATAAAACCACCGCCGGCCAGACTGGAAAAGTATGAAGTCAATCTGCTTATTCTCCAGCCCCCGGATATGCCCACAGCCCTTTTAGGCAAAAAAATTGACGGGTATATTGTTGCAGACCCTTTTAATGCACTGGCCCAGGTAAAATTTAATGCCAGAATCATGAGATTTACCGGTGATATCTGGAAAAACCATCCTTGTTGTGTCATTATTGCCAATGAAAATTTCATACATAAAAATACCGTAACAATACAAAAGGCCATGAATGCAATTGTCCGGGCCCAAGCTTGGTGTATCCGCAATCCAGGTGAAACAGCCCGACTGCTAAGCCGTGACGGTGAAGGATACCTTCCTTTTCCTCAAAAAATTTTAACAAAAGTGTTTGAAAATCCTGAAAAAAATCAGTTGTCAAACCAGGATTGGAATGTTGAAAGAATCGGATTTCAGCCATTTCCTTTTCCCTCAGCCACCCGACTTATCATTGACCAGATGAAACACACAATTGTGGAAGGAAATACGTTTTTTCTTAAAAATTTAAACACAATCAGAGCGGCAGACGATCTTGTTGAAAATCAATTTGTCATAAAAGCTCTGGATAAAACAGGGGGCATAAACCGATTCTGGAATGGTGATCCGGCCACTGCTTATACAAGGGAAGAAATCATTGAAATCAATTAACAGATTCATATATAAAGACCCCAAACAAGTTGGGCTGAATGCTGTTTTTGGCAATCGTGATTTTGGCTGGAAATTTGAGCTGATCGGGCTTTTGTTGTTTGCCTGCCTGTGGATTGCAGGCGCAAGTCTTATTTTCACACAACCGGAATTTTCACAATTCAAAGGATTTTTGCCGGGCCCGACCTTTAAAGCCCTGTTTGAGGCAACCCAGGAAAGCAGATTCTGGATCTGTGTATTTGCAAGTTTAAAAAGAATTGTCATCGGAATATTAATTGCCGCTGTCATGGGTGTTCCTCTGGGTATTTTAGTCGGTTTTTACCCAAAATTTCGAAGTCTTTCATACTCCCCTATTCAATTTGTAAGAATGATAAGCCCGCTGTCCTGGATGCCCATAGCACTGCTTTTATTTGCAAGTTTTGAGTCTGCTGTTTATTTTTTGATTGTAATGGCGACAATTTGCCCTATAATACTGAACACAACCATCGGGGTTTTAAATATCAATCCCCAATGGATTAAAATGGCATTGAATCAAGGGGCAAGTAATTTTCAGCTGATAAAAACCATTGTTATCCCGGCATCCCTGCCATACATGCTGACCAGCCTGAGGCTGGCCCTGGGGGTTGCATGGATTGTACTTGTTCCGGCTGAATTCCTTGGAATTTCCAGCGGTCTGGGTTATTTAATCAATGATGCCAGAGATACGATGGAGTATGACAAACTGATGGCAATGATTATTGCAATCGGCATTCTCGGGTTTGCGTTAGACAGAATTATCCAGAAAATCCAGCATACCTTCAGTTGGTCATGGAATGAATAATTTTAAAATAATAATACTATTAGTTTACATGTTTTTTATATAAAAATGTTAAGGAGTGTTTCTATGGCTGTAGATCCAAACATTAAAATTGTTGTGGCAGATGATTCTGGAACCATGAGAATGATGTTCAAGCAGATTTTGAAAAAAGCCGGGTTTGATAACCTTGTTATGGCGGTAAATGGTGCGGACGGTCTTGAAAAAGTAAAGACTGAGAAACCAGACCTTGTCATAAGTGACTGGAATATGCCTCAAGTGGATGGCCTTGAATTTCTACAGGCACTCAGAAAGATGAATGAATTCAAAACCCTGCCGTTTATCATGGCCACAGCCCAGTCAGATAAAGGACAGCAAATTGCCATTATGGAAGCAGGCGGCAGCGGTCATGTTCCCAAGCCTTTTGATGAAGATCAAATCAGCCGTGCCATAGAAAAAGCATTCTCAGATGAAAAGAAAGATGAAAAACCGAAAACAAAGCAGCGGCAGGTTATTGGCGGAAGAGTTGAGTTGAATGTTGCCCATATCCAGATCACGGATCATCTGGCGCTGGGCGCACTGAAGCACAGGATTGAGCAAGGAGATGTTGAACCTGAACATTTTGATTTGACCACAAGCCTTAAAGCTGGATGGAACCCCATACAAGAAGGCCTTGAAACAGGTGAATTAGACTGCGCATTTGTATTAGCCCCAATTGCCATGGATCTGTTTGCCTATGATTCTCCCATCAAACTGGTTTTATTTGCCCATAGAAACGGCTCAACCTTTATTCGATCCAGACATTATGATAACAGGTTTGATTCTCTTCAAAGCTTTTACAAATACAAGGTCGTAGACATTCCACACAAAATGTCGGTCCACCACATGCTGGCTCACCAGTTTTTAAAAGAACTTGGGCTTAAACCAGGCGTTCCCGGAAAAAATGCCATCAATGTCCGGTTCGAGGTTGTTCCACCCATTCAAATGCCGGGTATCATGAAAGAAAATGAAGATGTTGCAGGATTCATGGTAGCCGAACCAGTTGCGACAAAAGCCATTGCAGGCAGTATAGGCAACCTTGAATTCTACTCTGCCAGCCGATGGGATAACCATCCTTGCTGTGTTGTAGCCATGCAGGAAGATTTCATCCAGAAGCACCCGGAAGCTGCACAGGAATTTGTCTCCCTTCTCATAGAAACCGGTGAATACATTGAAAATGATAAAATCCGTGCTGCAGGCATTGCCGTTGATTTTCTGGACCCGGAAGGAAAAATAGGACTTAATCCGGAAGTGTTGAAAAACGTATTTTCCCAGCCCCAAGCCATTAGATGGGATGGGCTATATCCGGATGCCGAGGGTATTGATAAAATTCAAAAATATATGCATGATGTCATGGAAATTGGCAAAATCATTGATCTTGATAAATTTATTGAAACCAGGTTTGCAGATAAAGTATATGGATAATCTTAAAGGGAGGCTTCCATGAAAATTACTGATCCGGATGTTATAAGAAACGGTGAAAATGATCTTATCAAAGCAGTAACAGATGACCTTGACTTAAATGCGGTCAAGGAAATTATAAAACAAAGGCTTGCAGCAGCAGACCTCTCCTCCAGAGGAGGGCAAATCGTTGTTCATAATAATGAAATCGCCTTTAGACTGGATTTTGACCTTCAATTAAGCGGCAGCCTTATGTTTGACCGGCAAGGCAATTATATACCTGAATCTTATGAAACATGTGAGCATGAAAATATTGAACATAAAAATCTTATCCCAGAAAATCTTGATACGATCGATATCAATGATAGCCTGAATGAAGAATCCAACAAAAAATCAGATGATGAATTGGATGATGAACCGCTTGAAGATTTTAATATTGATATCCCGGATGACGACCTTGAAAAAAATTTTTTTACCAAAGATGAGAGGTCTGATACAAGCAAAGATTCAAAAAATATTCGGGAGAATGAAGACAGTACAGTTGCAATCAGCACGCCTGATCAATTCAATAATGATTCTGAACCTGAGCCTGGAATGGAAAATGAGGAATTTATCCCGGATGATCTGATTGATGATGACATTAATGATATCCTCAAGGAGAGCCAGGATTTTTGGGAACTGAAAAAAGAAGAATAGACAGGGGTGTTATCACTTTGCTTTTGTCAGACAGATCTTAAACAATGGGCAATCCTGACAAAGAGGTTTTTTTGCATCACAGATTTCCCTGCCAAAGTAGATCAATTGTAATGACAAATCACTCCATGACACCTTGGGAATGATCTGCATTAATTCATGCTCAACTTTAACCGGATCTGTCTTATCTGTCAGGCCAAGCCGCCTTGAAATTCTCAGCACATGGGTATCCACAACAATGGCCTGATGACCGAAAGCTGCCGACAACACCACGTTGGCAGTTTTTCTGCCCACTCCCGGCAGGTTGACAAGTTTGCTGATATCCTCCGGCACCATGCCCTCATGCCTTTCCAAAATTGCCTTGGCGCAGGCTTTAATATTTTTAGCTTTATTGTTATAAAAGCCTGTGGAATAAATAATTTGTTTAATATTATCCAAAGAGGCATGACTCAGTGCTTCAGGATCAGGATATTTCTCAAATAATTTTTTGGATACTTTATTCACCTGCCTATCCGTACACTGGGCAGACATAATAGTGGCAACAAGCAATTGAAAAGCAGTTTCATGTTCAAGCTGGGTCTTGACAACAGGGTATCTGCCTCTTAATATTTCAAGAATTTTTGTTATTTTGAACGCACTTAATGCCATAGGGGAGTTATATATGAAGTTTAACAAAACCGCAAGACAGGTTAAGGGGTTGGGCCTTTGTTCCGGGGGGCTGGACAGCATCCTGTCCGCACTGCTGCTTCAACGCCAGGGAATTGACGTAACCTGGATTTGCTTTGAAACCCCTTTTTTTTCATCAGAATCAGCACAAAAAGCATCCAGGCACACCGGCATCCCCCTGATAACAATGGATATCACGGATGAGTATATGGAAATGATGAAAAACCCCAAAGCCGGATTTGGGAAAAACATGAATCCCTGCATGGACTGTCACGCATTAATGTTTTCCAAGGCAGGTGAGGTTCTCAAAAATCAAGGCTTTGATTTTCTGTTCAGCGGAGAAGTGTTAGGTCAAAGGCCCAAATCCCAGAATAAAAATTCATTGAGATATGTGGAAAAAAACTCCGGTTTTGACGGGCAGATTTTAAGACCTTTATCGGCAAAATTGTTATCAAAAACCCTTGCTGAACAAAAAGGGCTGGTTGACCGGGAACAGCTCATGGATATCTCGGGCAGGTCAAGGAAAATTCAAATGCAGATGGCCCAGGATTTTGGTGTTAAAGAATACCCGGCTCCTGCTGGCGGGTGTCTTTTAACCGACAAGATCTTTTCAAACCGGCTCAAAGATCTGATGAATACTCAAAAAATTTTCAATACCCGGGAACTTCATTTCTTAAAATACGGCAGACACTTCAGGCTTGATTCAAAAACCAAAATAATTGCAGGACGGTCTAAAAATGATAACACACATCTGCTCAATTATTTTGATAAAGACAAAGACATTTTATTAAAACATGTCAAACTGCCCGGACCGGATGTAATTTTAACAGGTAATGCCACCCCGGAAAACATTCAAACAGCTGCTGGAATATGTGCAGGCTATACCAAATCAAAACCAGGCGAAACAGCAAAAATAAGGATTATAAAAAAAGAAACAGAAGATTTTATCACCGTTATTACGGTTCCGGCATCAAACTTTAAAAACCTGATGATATAAAAAAATCCCCTTTAAGGCTTTTCAAAAACAGACACCTTAAAGGGGATTTTTCGTTTTTTGTTGTAGCAGCACAATCTGCCATGGCCTTGATTTAAACCATTGGCAGTTGATTTAATAATAAATCATCTTTTCCCAGAATTCTTTTTCATCTTTATTCCAGTCAGGCCCGAATTTTTCTTCACAAAAAGATGCAAGCCTTGTATACCAGCTCGCCCAAGGATTTTTTCCTTCCTGTTTAGCTTTCAGCACATCAAGAAGAAATGTTTCAATATTGATCATTTCTTCTTTTGGTATATACGAGCAGGCACCACCAAGATAAGATTTTTTTATATTCTCAGGACTGAGTGCATGAGCTGTAAGCATAACAGTTATAACATTTTTATTGTTTGCGGTTTCCAGCAACTGATATCCATCAACACCCATGATATCAAGAACCGCTATATCAAACTCCTGGGTTTCAAGAAAATGATTTGCTTGTTCAAAGCTTTGCGCCCTGACTGTTGTACACATATCGAGCAATTCTTCCAAAGAATCAAGAATATCCGGTTCATCATCAACAATCAAAACTTTTTTGTTTTCCAGACTGATATTTGACATGTTTTTTTCCGATCAATTAGGGGTTACATAAGGGATTACAGACAATTAATGCGGGACAAATGATCCTATACTCGGATTTTTCCAAATGCCAATCCATCCACATCTTTCCTTATTATAAATCATATCCATAAAGATTCAATACTCTATTTTCAAGTAATCAACTTTGCTTTTAGCTGGCCACAAGCCGCCAGGATATCATCACCTTTACTTTTTCTTGTTATGGCCGTCAAATTCCGGTCAAGCAAAATCTGCAAAAAATCACTGACCTCTATTTTAGAAGGACGGCTAAAATCACTTTTGTCGTGTTCATTAAATGGAATCAGGTTCACCTTTGCCTTTATCGGAGTCAAAAGTTTCACCAGCCTCAAAGCATCACCTTTTGAATCATTCACACCTTTCATTAAAATATATTCAAAAGTGATCTTGTTTCTGGGTTTCATGGCAAAGGTACGGCAGGCTTCCAGCAACTGGCTTAAGGAATATTTTTTATTGATGGGCATCAAGGAGGATCTCATCTTGTCAGTGGTTGCATTCAAAGAAACCGCCAGATTCACATCCGTATCAAGACCCAGTTGTGTGATTTTTGGAACCAGGCCACAAGTAGAGACCGTTACCCGCCTGGTTGCAAATTTAAGCCCGTAATCACCATCTGTAATAATTTTTAATGCCTTAAGCAGATTTTTGTAATTGGCAAGAGGCTCTCCCATGCCCATAAATACAATATTTGAAAGCTTCAAGGGATCAATACCCTTTTGAATCAGGTAATATCTTGCATCCCTCACCTGGGATATAATCTCACAAACACTAAGGTTCCTTACCAACCCGCCTTTGGCAGTCAAACAAAACTGACAATTCTGAGCGCATCCCACCTGTGATGACACGCATAAGGTGAAGTGATCCTTGGCAGGTATCAGGACCGATTCAACATGCTGTCCATCGACAAGTTGATGCAAAAACTTTTCAGTGCCGTCAGCAGAAACAAGGTGTTTTTCAAGGATCAGACGTTCAATCAAAAAATGATCTGCAAGTGTCTTGCGCAATGCCTTTGAAAGATCGGTCATCTGCTCGAATTCATCTGCCTGGCGAATGTAGATCCACTTAAATATCTGCCCGGCCCTGAACGGGCGAATGCCCTTATTATCAAGCCACACACCAAGATCATCTCTTGTAAAATTCAGTATATTTTCCATATATTCTTATTCAGTTAAAATTTATTATTTTCTTGACATACCACGAATTCTATACTAGAATCAATGATTTGATTTGAAATCCTAAAGGTTGTTTTTTATGTTTGAAAATTTGAGTGACAGGCTTGATTCGGTCTTTAAAAAGTTAAAAGGTCACGGCACCCTGAATGAGAAGAATATTGATGACGGTCTCAAACAGGTTCGAATGGCGTTGCTTGAGGCTGACGTAAATTATAAGGTTGCAAAATCTGTTATTTCAGATATAAAAGAACGGGCTTTGGGTCAAGAAGTGATGCAAAGCCTTACACCTGGTCAGCAGGTCATAAAAATTGTAAATGATGAGTTTACCAGAATGATGGGGTCTGAGCATCAGGGGTTGAATTTTGATGGATCATCCCTGGGTTCTATTATGCTCATTGGATTGCAGGGTTCGGGTAAGACAACAACAGCAGGTAAATTGGCTCTCTATCTTAGAAAAGAAGGCAGAAAGCCGTTTTTAGTGCCGGTTGATGTTTACAGACCTGCGGCAATTGATCAATTGAAAAAAATCGGACAGCAACTGGATGTTCCGGTATTTGAATCCACAACTGAGATGAAGCCTTTGAAAATTTGCCAGGATGCACTATTGGCAGCCAGAGAACAAGGTTGTGACACGCTGTTGCTGGACACGGCGGGAAGACTGCATCTTGATGAAGAATTGATGGCTGAACTTAAAGGCATCAAACAAGGCATTAACCCGTCGGAAATTCTTCTGGTGGCTGATGCCATGACCGGTCAGGATGCGGTGAATATTGCCGGATCTTTTGACAAAGCACTGGATCTGGACGGCGTTGTGCTGACCAAAATGGATGGTGATGCTCGCGGTGGTGCTGCACTTTCCATAAAAGCAGTTACAGGAAAGCCGTTAAAATTCATTGGTGTGGGTGAAAAATCAACGGCCCTGGAAGCATTTCACCCTGACAGGATGGCCTCCAGAATTCTGGGCATGGGAGACACGCTTTCATTTATTGAAAAAGCACAGGATGCGGTTGATCAAAAAGAAGCCAAGGCGCTTGAAAAAAAATTAAGGAAAAATGCCTTTACCCTGGAAGATTTCCGGAACCAGATGAAATCCATTAAAAAAATGGGTTCCATTAAAGACCTTATAGGGATGCTGCCGGGTATAAACAAAAAGCAGCTCAAAGGCTTGAATATAGGCGACAAGGAATTTGTCAGAATCGAAGCGATTATCAATTCGATGACACCTGAAGAAAGACGGGTACACACCATTATCAAAGGGTCAAGAAAAAAAAGAATTGCCAATGGAAGCGGAACCACGGTTCAGGATGTCAACAAGCTTCTGAAAAGTTATTCCCAATCCATGAAAATGATAAAGAAATTTAATAAAGGCGGCATGCGTTCATTAAAAAACATGCTGCCGTTTTAAGGAGAAAGAAAAAAATATGGCCGTAAGAATCAGATTGACAAGAAAAGGCACAAAGAAAAAACCTTTTTACAGAATCGTAGCTGCTGACATTGAAAGCCCGAGAGACGGCAGATTTTTGGAACTCTTAGGCACTTATAATCCAATGACCGAACCTGCGGCTGTCACGCTCAAAGAGGACAGAATAAAGTACTGGTTAAATGAAGGCGCCAAAGCTTCAACCACGGTCCAGAGCATATTAAAGAAACAAGGCGTCAGTCAAGCATCGGCTTAAACATCTGTTTAACAGTTTTCCCCTCGGTATTCTCAATAACCTACAAAGGAGATATACTTATGAAAGAGCTGGTAGAATACATTGCAAAGGCACTGGTAGATAATCCTGATCAGGTTCATGTATCAGAAGTTGTTGGAGATCAAACTTCCGTTCTGGAACTTAAGGTGGCAAAAGAAGACCTGGGAAAAGTTATTGGGAAACAGGGAAGATCGGCAAGAGCCATGAGAACGATTTTAAGTGCGGCATCCACCAAACTTAAAAAACGGACGGTTCTTGAAATTATTGAGTAAAATATGAACACAGCCGATTCATTTACCATAGGTCAGGTAACCGGTGTTCATGGACTCGCTGGTAATTTAAAGGTCTGGTCTTTTGCAGAATCAATTGATACCTTTTGCCCCGGCAGAAGCGTTCTTTTAAAATCAGAAGATGAGGAAGACGGCAGGCAATACAAGATTGTTAAGGCAACTGCGCATAAAAAAGGGATCATACTCTTTCTTGAGGGAGTTGACACCCGTGAACTTGCCGAAGATCTTATAGGAAAAAAAATTCTGATTGACAGGGACCAGTTGCCGGAACCTGAAGAAGATACATGGTATTGGCAGGATCTTTTGGGGCTGAATGTGTTTGATCATGAAAAAGGATTTATCGGAAAAATAACCGATATTTTTCCAACAGGGGCAAATGATGTGCTGGTTGTAACAGACAACAAAAAAGAGACCCTTGTACCCATGCACAGACAATTTATCGAATCCGTCGATATTGAAAATGGAACAATAATGGTCACATTACCCGAGGATTATTGATGGACTTTACTGTACTCACCCTGTTCCCGGAACTGATCAACTCATTTTTTGAGCATGGCATGATATCACGGGGTATTGAAAAAAAACTGATTACCGGTAGCAGCATCAATATCAGAAATTTTTCAACAGACCGTCATAACACAGTGGATGACAGACCCTATGGCGGTGGCAGTGGTATGGTAATGAAACCCGAACCCTTACAGGCTGCTGTTTTATATGCAAAAAAAAAAATGCCTGAATCCAAGGTTGTATTAATGACCCCTCAGGGAAACAGGTTCAACCAGGCAAAAGCCTGGGAATTTGCTTGTCCAAATAAAGGGCTTATTTTTATCTGTGGCAGGTATGAAGGAATTGATGAACGGATATACGCAAGCGTGGTTGACGAAGAGATCTCCATAGGAGATTATGTCATGACCGGCGGTGAGCTGGCATCCATGGTCATCATTGATTCGATTGCAAGACTGATTCCGGGCGTTCTGGGAAGCTGTGAATCCCCCAAATCAGATTCATTTTCCGACGACCGTCTTGAGTATGCACAGTACACAAGACCGGAAGACTTTGAAGGATTACCCGTTCCGGAAGTATTATTGTCCGGGAACCATGAAAAGATCAGGCAATGGAGAAAACGATCTTCGCTTCAGCGGACGTTTCTTAAACGACCGGATCTTTTCAAAAAAACCGTGTTGAATACAGAAGAAAAAAAAATATTACTGCAATGGTGTCAGGAGTTAAAAACCTTTGTTAAAGAATAACCTTTATGTGGCTTTGATCCATTTTCCCGTAATGAATAAAAATGATCAGCCCATTGGATCAGCCCTGACAACCATCGACTTGCATGATATTGCAAGAGCATCCATTACCTTTGGTGTAAAAGGGTTTTATGTGATAACCCCTTATGAAGATCAGGCAACCCTTGCCAAACAGGTGATTGAACACTGGACAAAAGGGGTTGGAGGTAAGCTCAATCCGTTCAGAAAAAAGGCTCTTGAACTTATCCGGGTAGCTGCAACATTTGAGGATGCGGTCAACTCGATAAAAGAGGAAAAAAACGAACCGGTTGTAACCATTGCAACAAGCGCAAAAAAAACCGTCGGTTCAATAACAACCGAGACGTTACGGCTAAAGCTTGAAAATGAAGCATCCCATGTTCTGGTTTTTGGAACGGCATGGGGACTGGCAGATGAATTGATTGATACATGTGATTTTATTTTAGACCCGATTTACGGGGATGCTGACTACAATCACCTTTCTGTCAGATCTGCCGCATCAATATATTTAGACAGGATCATAAACGGCAGGTAGAATCGTATCCATATTTGCCAAAAGGGAAGAATCTTAGGAGAAACAAATGACTAACATAATCGAAAAATTAGAAAAAGAACAACTACGTCTTGATATCCCTGAATTTGACTCAGGCGATACGGTAAAAGTACATGTAAAAATCAGAGAGGGTGAAAAGGAACGTATCCAGATATTTCAGGGTGTAGTAATCAAAAAAACCAAAGGATATGCAAGCGCCCGTTTTACCGTAAGAAAAATTGCAGGTGGTATTGGTGTTGAAAGAATATTTCCGCTTTATTCCCCTGTCCTTGATAAAATTGAGGTGGTAACAAGAGGACGTGTCAGAAGATCAAAACTTTATTACCTTAGAAATCTTAGAGGCAAAGCGGCCAGGATCAAAGAAAAACGGTTTGTTTAACCCCCTTTTAAGGTATCTTGGATGTGGCAATTTGAACATGAAGCAAAAGCTTACGGCTATAAAATAATAGCAGGTGTTGATGAGGCCGGCAGGGGACCCCTTGCCGGCCCTGTCGTATCTGCAGCCGTTATCTTGCCCAGTGATTTTTCCTGTGAAGGCATTGATGATTCAAAAAAACTGTCGGAAAAAAAAAGAAACTCACTCTTCCCCCTGATCAAGGAACAGGCAATTGCAGTTTCAACGGGTATTGCCTCACACCTGGAGATTGATCAAATCAACATTTTGCAAGCCTCTTTGCTTTCAATGAAGAGGGCTGTTGAAAACCTTTCAATTTCGCCGGATTTTCTGCTGATTGACGGCAAATTTACGCTGGACATAAAAACAGACCAGACAGCTGTGATTAAAGGGGATTCAAAAAGCATTTCCATTGCAGCGGCCTCCATAATTGCAAAGGTCACAAGGGATGCCATCATGAAAGAGCTTCACAAAACCTATCCTGAATATAATTTTATCCAGCACAAGGGGTATCCCACCAAAGCACATAAGCAAGCCATTTTAAAAAACGGACCCTGCCCTATTCACCGCCAAACATTCAGGGGTGTAAAAGGGATCAAACATGCAAAATGACCCAAAAATTCTGGGACATCAAGGAGAAGCCGCAGCCACATACTTTCTTCAAAACCTGGGTTTTACGATTCTTGAAACCAATTATCAAACAAAACCAGCTGAAATTGATATTATTGCCAAAGACAAAGACTATATCTGTTTTATTGAAGTTAAAACCCGGAGCAGCTTGAAAAAAGGACTGCCAAGGGAATCGGTCACCTGTTCAAAGCAGAAAAAAATCATTCTCGGTGCATGTTTTTATCTTAAAAAAACAAAACTGACGAATTCGAGAATTCGATTTGATGTGGTTGAAGTTTATAAAAAAAAAGCTGGCTTTGAAATAAATTTAATTAAAAATGCATTTCAGGCCTGTTAAAATGAATGATCCGAATGAATTTGGAACCTTATATATTGTTGCAACACCGGTTGGGAACCTTGAAGATATCACCTTCAGGGCCGTTAAGGTCTTAAAACAGGTCGATCTGATTGCTGCTGAAGACACACGCCACTCAAAAAAACTTCTTTCCCACTATGGTATTGAAACAAAACTTGTTTCCTGTCATGAACACAATGAAACAAAAAAAGCCCCCCACCTCATTGCCCATTTAAAAAGCGGACTTGACATTGCCCTGATTTCAGATGCCGGAACCCCATCCATTTCAGATCCAGGGTATAAACTTGTCACTGCCGTTGCAAAAGAAGAGATCAAAGTTATTCCCATTCCTGGATGCAGTGCTGCCATTGCCGGATTAAGTGTCTCCGGGCTTCCAACCGATTCTTTTTTTTTTCTGGGATTTTTACCCAAAAAAAAACTGAAGCAAAAGCACGCAATTGAAGCCATAAAAAATGAACACCCAACCCTTATCTTTTACGAATCCCCGAAACGCATTCAAAACCTTGTTGCCAACCTTCAGACCATTTTAGGAGATCGCAAGGCATGCCTTGCCAGGGAAATCACCAAACTCCATGAAGAATATATCCGGGGAAAATTATCTGAAATTCTTCAAAAATTAAATAATAAAGAAACTGTTAAAGGGGAATGTTCCCTTTTTGTTCAAGGGCGATCAGAAGAAAACACCATAACTGAAGAAGAATTAAAAGAGATCATCCTTGCAAAACTTTCAACCACAGACCTTGGCACATCAGGTTTAGCAAAATTAATTTCAAGCCAAACCAGTCTTTCTAAAAAACAGATCTATGAAACAATTCTTAAACTCCAATCCCTGAAAAAAACATAACTTTCACTTCACGACAAACAATACAGTAACGATATTAGCACTGAAGCAAATCCAATATTAACAGCTTGGATTCACGTTTAAGTTTTGAATCAGTCCGAAGCTAATGTTATCAACGATTCTTATAACTCTTTCGTAATCTCGTCTTACAAATTGTTAGAATTATGTTAGAATATCCCCGGCTAGTTGAAAAATCAAAGAATAAAGTCTAAATAATCTCAAAATATTTTGTACTTTATTAGGATGTTATTAAAATCTTATTAAAAAATCATGCAGTCGGCCCGTTAGGTTTCCCCCGGACAATGGCGTGCTGCATATTAAACCTTTAAAAGAGAGAACATTATGGGTCTTCAATTGTGCTATGTGATTGTCGGCATGCTGATCTTATTTGCCATATTTGATCTGGTTGTCGGCGTAACAAATGACGCTGTTAATTTTTTAAATTCCTCCATCGGATCAAAGGCTGCCCCGTTTTTTATGATCATGATCATTGCAAGCCTGGGTATTATTGCCGGTGTAACCTTTTCAGGCGGTATGATGGAAGTGGCAAGAAAAGGTATTTTTCATCCACAGTTTTTCACTATGCCTGAACTTTTAACCATTTTCCTGGCCGTTATGATAACGGACATCCTGTTGCTTGACCTTTTCAATACTCATGGACTGCCGACCTCGACAACGGTCTCCATTGTTTTTGAACTGCTGGGAGCGGCGGTTGCGCTTTCTGTTATTAAAATCATGGCATCAACCGACAATTCCATGGCGTTATGGGACTATATTAATACGGCCAAGGCCATGGCAATTGTAGGTGGGATACTTTTATCCATTATAGTGGCATTTTTCTCAGGCGCGGTGATGCAGTTTATCTCCAGGCTGATTTTTACATTTGAGTATCAAAGCCGGTTAAAAAAATACGGCGCACTCTGGGGAGGTATGGCCATGACTGCCATCACTTTTTTTATCCTGGTTAAAGGCTCCAAAGGGGCGACTTTCATGGATGCCCAAGCCGTAGCATGGATAAAAGCCCATTCTTATCTTATAATGGCCTGTATCTTCATGATTTCTGCCGTTACTTTCCAGATCCTGATATCCTTTTTTAAAGTCAATATTTTAAAACCCATTGTCCTTGTCGGAACCTTTGCCCTTGCCATGGCATTTGCAGCCAATGACCTGGTAAATTTTATCGGTGTTCCCCTTGCCGGTCTCAATGCCTTTCAAAATGCCCTGGCCTCGGGAGATCCTTTAAATATAACAATGACTGCTTTAAGCAAAAAGGTCCAATCACAGACCCATATCATGCTAGTAGCAGGTTTTATCATGGTGATCACCCTGTGGCTCTCCAAAAAGGCGCGAACTGTAACGGAAACGGAAATCGGCCTGGGGCAACAGGATGAAGGAATAGAAAAATTTGAGTCCATCTGGCTGTCCAGAAAAATTGTCAACATGTTTGATTCTTTATTCAGCACCGCAAGAAATATGACACCGCTGCTAGTGAGAAACATCATTTCCCGGCGCCTCACCCCGGTTGCGCACAGCAAAGGAATCACCCAGGCGGGAAAACCTTCTTTTGACCTGGTTCGTGCTTCTGTTAACCTGATGGTGGCAAGTGCGGTGGTTTCATTTGCAACATCTTTAAAACTGCCCTTATCCACCACCTATGTCACCTTTATGGTGGCCATGGGAAGCAGTTTTTCAGATCAGGCATGGGGCCGGGAAAGTGCAGTATACAGGGTAACCGGTGTATTAACCGTGGTCGGCGGATGGTTTATGACGGCTTTTATCGCCTTTGTGGTTGCTTTTATCTTTGCTAATATTTTATCCTATTTTAAAATCCCAGGATTTTTTATTTTGTTCGCATTTGCCGGATTTATGATCTGGAAAAATCACCAGAAGCACAAGGTTAAGGTCAAGGATAAGGAAGAAATGAGCATTTATAACCTTCACAAGGTTGAAAACTTCCATGAATCTATGTCCCAGACATTTGATCACCTGGCTTTTCTTCTCAAAGGCATCCGAGAATCCTTTGATATAGGCTTTGATGCACTTTTTCAAGAAGACCTGTATAAATTAAGGCATGAAAGGGAGAGGGTCAAACACTTCCAGAACAGTACAAATATCATCATTGCCAATATCTTCAAGGTATTGAGGCTGCTCTCAAAAGAAGATCAGGCTGTTTCCTATAATTATTACCAGATCATCAGACGGCTTCAAAAGCTTACAGACGGACACAGGGATACCATAATCCGCTCCAGCATGCATGTCAGCAACCGCCACAAGGGACTTTTAGATGTCCAGACCACAGAATTAAAAGAAATCAAAAAGGTTTTCTTAAATATCTTTTCACTTGTGGAAACCGCGTTTCGGAACAAGGAGATCGTGGACTGCCAGGAAGCAGTAGAGCAGTTTCATTATCTAAGGGAACTGGTGGATGATTTTAATGAAAACCAGATTGAAAGAATAGTAGATGATTCTTCAAAAACAAGGTTGAGCATTCTTTTTTATGCCATAAGCGGTAACTGCGTTATGATGGCCAAACAGAATGTAAAGCTTCTGGATATCTTTAATGAATCGTTTAAACTGAACCAGAAATGTTCATAATTTGGCTTTCCAAAAACTGATATAAAAATACCAAAGGGTTTATTCTCTTTTAGAAAATTTATGCAGCAGATCTTTCAGGTTTGCTGCATTGTTTTTTAAATAACGGCCATGGCAGATTCAATGTCATAAATTTAAGCATTGAGTGTTTTACCACGAAGGACTCTAAGGACACGAAGATATTAGAGTATTCAACTTCGTGTTCTTCGTGGCTTTAATGCAAAAAGCATCTTAATTTTATGACATTAATGGCAGATTGAGTTGCCAAAACAAAACACCTCAACTATCTGCACATATCTGTTAGATATGATCCGGTATACAAAAAAAAATAGTGTTTTCAATTTAGGGTCAGCAAGGGCAAAAAATTAAAAAAGGGGGATTTTCCCTTCTTAAAAGAAAATCCCCCTCGTATATGGCTTAAAATGTAATTTCCTTTAACAGGAATAAATTACATTTTAGATCCTTCTGCATGACTCTGAAGTTTAACTTCAACTTTTTCAGTCAAGGATGCATAGTATTTTCTCAGGATAACCAGAACTTCTTCACGGCCAAAGTGATCAACAACTTCTTCGTTGTTGGACAGAGCGTGACGCAGTTTGGTTCCTGAAAGGATAACCCTGTCGTCTTTGCCATGGGGGCAGGTTCTCATGGAAGCCATGCCGTCACATTTATGGCAGTAGAATGTCCAGTCAATTTTCAAAGGTTCGCAAAGCAATGCTTTTCCTTCACCTTCCGGTGTAGGAATGGTATCAAAAATTTCCTGTGCTTCAAATAATGTATAGAAATCACCAACGCCTGCATGGTCACGACCGATGATCATTCTGTTAACACCGTAGTTCTGACGGAAAGTTGCATGGAGAAGACCTTCTCTAGGTCCTGCATATCTCATGTCAAGAGGATATCCGCCGTTTACAACATGTTCCGGAACAAAATAACCTTTGATAAGTGTATCAATACATTCAATACGAACCTCTGCCGGGATATCTCCTGGTTTTAAGTTACCAATCAGAGAATGAATCAGAACACCATCACATACGTCAAGGGCTATTTTGCAAAGATGCTCATGGGATCTGTGCATTGGGTTTCTAAGCTGCATGGAAGCAACGTTTGCCCAGCCTCTTTCATCAAAGATAGCACGGGTTTCTTTAGGTGTAAGGTAAACGCCTTTGAATTTTTCAGGGAATTCGCCTTCGGAAAGAACTTTTACAGGGCCTGCCAGGCAGAATTCTTTTCTGGCCATAACCATCTGAACACCTGGATGATCTTCCATGGCAATTTTCCAGAAAACAGCGTCTTCAGACTCTTCGCCATGGCCTTTATAAACTTTTTCACATTCCCATTTTTTCTCGTCTTCGGTCATTTCAAATTTTTCTTCGATTTTCATGGTGGCATAAATTTCACCATTTCTTTCAAGAGCAATTTCATCACCGACATTAATCTCAGCTGCATCTTCTTTTGATGCATCAAGCATTACCGGTACAGGCCAGAACGTACCGTCAGCCATAAGGAAATCAGCGCAAACACCTTTCCAATCAGCTTTGGTCATAAAACCGTTAAGCGGGCTGAAACCACCGATACCCAGCATGATCAGGTCACCTTTTACCTGGGAAGATATTTCAATTTTTTTAAGACCGGCTGCTTTTTTAAGTTCTGCTTCAAGTTCTGCGCCTTCAAGCTTGCAAATTACGAGACCTTTTCCACCGTGGGGGGCTACTAATTTAGACATATACTTCATTCTCCTTATTTATGTTTTACCTATGATAAATGTTTATCCAAACATTTATCTTGAATTTTAAACTAAAAAACCTCGTAAGGTTTAATGATGATTAACGAATTTGTCAAGAATTTTATTAATTTATCTGTAAAATCCCGGCAATTTCATCCATTGACTCTACATTAAAATCCGCCTTTAACTCTGAATTTTTGAATGCCGCAAACCATACCTTTGCATTAAAAGCAGCTTGACGGTCATAATCAGAATCCCCGACAAAAAGAATTTCATCTGGTTTTAAATTAAATTTTTCCATTATTAACAGCAATTGCTCAGGATCAGGTTTGGGTTTTTTCACCGTTGCCGCCGTCACCACTACTTCAAAATAGCTTTCCAGATCAAAGTCTTTGAGTACTTTTTCCATTGTATTGGTCCGGTTCGTACCGATCCCCCTGATATAACCGCTGTCGTTCAAGGTTATAAGAAGTTCTTTAAGACCTTTTTCCATGGTCATATACTTGATAAATTTATGATACCCTATCGTTTTAAGGCAATCATATACTGTTGAAAGATCATCCATTTCAGGAAAAAGATACTCAATGGCTTCTGTTACCGTCATCATATGCACATTGACAAACTGGTCTTCGGTTAAACCCGGCTTATCAAAGATTGCCAGCACTTCATCATAATATTTTTTATTGGCTGCGGCCGTATCAAACATAACACCGTCACAGTCAAATACCACTGCTTTAATTTTTGAAATATCCATATATTTTTTTTGGGGGGCTATGTTCTGTAACCTAAGAACTGGTTTTTTGTTGTTCATGAAAAACGGCATAAACCCTGATGGTAAGCCTTGGTTTATATTGACTGTCCGTTTTAAGAGTCAGCAGATCATACAGGTTACCTGCCTTATCGGATGTACTTTTAATTTTAATCTGCCATGATTTTTTATCTTCTTTGGGTTCAATAAGCCAAGCTTTGATCCCTGTACTGCTCTTTTGTTCCATTCCCAGGATTGAAAATTGATATTTTTCCGACGGGGTAATGTTGACAACAGCTTCCAGTGTATCGCCAGGATTTCCATTCATATAAACGGATCTGGGATTAATATCCACAACTTTTTCAATCGGCCCTGTGACAACTATGTTAAACTTTTTTTTCTCAGGATCATCGGTCATGACTATGATATTTTTTTTCATTATCTTTCCACCGTATCCACTGGTTCTGAAACCAACCTTTATTCTACCTTCCCCGCCCGGGGGAATCTCCCTGTCAAAAGAGTGTTCATCACAGCCTCAGGGCGGCATAACCTTATGGATATGAAGAAGGGTATTCCCTGTATTTTTAATTTTAAACTCATGGGCTATGCGCACACCTTCCGGTATTGATTTAAATTTAAAAACAGGATTATCAATCAAAACCTGTGGCTGGGCCTTTCCGGGTTCAGCCATACAAAGCTGGGGCAAAAAGAGCTGAGCCAGACAAAAAAATGAAAACAGCATAGAGATGATGACAATTTTTTTTTTCATGATAAGTCACTTTAAGCTAAGCAATTAATATCAAAATATAGCAACTACGATATACCGGTTTTAAACTAAATTCAAGCTTGATTCTTTTCTGTTTTTTTTGCGTCTATGCGTATTGGATTCCAATTTAAACAGCTGTTCATTGATCATGGAACAAATTCCTGGTTCCTGTTCTATTTTTTTCCCGTCAATGGTCAACACCTTAACCGCACCCATTAATGCGTTGGTTAAAATAATATTTGAATATGAATCAAAATGCTCTTTTGGTATCCTGGTTTTGCAAATATCATATCCTTTACCGGACAATATTCCCAGTACAGACTTCAAGGTCACACCACCCAGAACATGATCTGATTTTGGAATGATCACGGTTTTATCTTTTATGGCAAGAATACTTGCCGTATTAGTCTCGGAGATGGTCTGATCAGGGTTCACAACAATGGCTTCATCCGCATGACGGGCTTTGGCAAACCGGCCTGCCTGATCATAATACAGGTAGTTCAAGGTTTTATAATCTGCCAGAGGCGATTGTCTGGGGTATGGATATGTGACAAGATCCAGTCCTTTTTTATCCAGCATCTCAAGCCTGTGAACATACTGTCTTGCAAATGCAGCTAAAAACAATTTTTTACCGCACTCACACTCATCTTTTGACACCAATAATTTAACGGCAAGAACCTTATCTTGAAAACCATTCGCCAGTATTAAAGAATCAATCACATTTTTCCAGGTAATATCCGGTGGTGTTTCGGAAAAAAGATTTTCCCATGCCCTGTTCAATCGATGCACATGATCTGACAGGCGAAATATGGTTCCCTGTTTAACGCAAATGGTTTCAAACAGCCCTGCCCCATATTGAAATCCCGGACTGACAGCCGATATCCTTGCCTTGTCCTGGTCAATAATTTTTCCATCCACCCAGGCTTTGGCTTTGAATTTAGTGTCCTCAACGTTTTTTTGAGTTCCCGACAACGCTTCCATTAATGTCTTTCCCTTATCAAGGGTTTCCTGGTATTCTTTTTCCGGGTCTGAATCATACACAATCCCGCCGCCCACAGAGAAAAAAATCTTATGGTTGAAAATAGTTGCGGTTCTTATGGCAATTGAAAGATCCATGGTATCATGAAAACTGATATATCCTATAGAACCGGTATAGATATGGCGTTTTACAGATTCCAGCTCATCAATGATTTCCATGGAACGAATCTTGGGACAACCGGTGATGGACCCTCCCGGAAACGTGGCTTTTAAAAAATCAACTGATGTCTTACCCTCTTCAAGCTCCCCTTCCACGACAGAAACCAGATGAAATACATTTTCATAGGGTTCAAGGCGTTTGTGTTCTGTAACAGCAACCGAACCGTGTTTGGTTACGCGGGAAAGATCATTTCTCATCAAGTCCACGATCATGGTCAGCTCTGCATCATCTTTTATGCTCCGGGTGAGCTTTGACCCATTTTCCAGATCTTGTTTTGTTGTCCTGCCTCGGGCAATGGTTCCTTTGATGGGTCTTGTTTCAACAAACCTGCCGTTTTGTTTGATAAACCGTTCAGGAGATGTGGAGACAATCTTGTGATCCCCTGCATGAATATAAGAAAAAAAAGAGGCTGGATTTCGTTCAAACAGATCCAGGAACAACAGATAACCATCCCCATAAAAACCAGTCTCAAACCGTTGGGAAAAATTGGCCTGATAAATATCACCTGCCCTTAAATAGTCAATGATTCTCTTGACCGACCGGATATACTCAGGCTTGGTCAAACTGGAACAAAACCCTGCATTGTCTATGGAAAAAGGTTCTCTTTCAACTCTGTGTCTGATTTTTTCAAAGAAAAACCGCCGGGTATCCAGAACAATATCGTCTGTTTTTTCAACACTTGTCTGATTGACCGGCACAGGAATGCAAAGCCTTGCGTGACCTGTTTCTTTATCCTGAACAAGGATGATGGAAGGAGCATACAGACACAGATCCGGCAGACCGGTATCTGTGCAGGTTCTGGGAAGCTTTTCAATCCGGTCTTTTAAATCATAGGAAAAATATCCGAATAAACCTGCATGAATAGGCATATCATGGGAATAATCCTCTAATTTGAAGTGGTTCAGCAAGGCCTGAACAACTGAAAACGGGTCCTGATGAACACAAGATTCTTTTCCCAGACAGCTTATGAAAACCTTTTCCTGTTTGCTGGTCACCTCAAGCCAGGGTTTTGCAGCAAGTATATTATACCGGGAGCAATCAAGGCTTGAACCGGATAACAAAAGAACGGTTCCTTTATCATCAGCAAAGGATTCGGCTATCTGTTCAAACGGCAGGTCAAGCTGAACCGTTTCCTGATGAATATCATTTAAACAAGGAAGTTGTTTTAACAACTCATCAATATTAAGGCAATTAATTTTACGCCCCGTCATCTTAAGAAAGGATTCATTCTCTTTTCATTACCTATGGTTGTTTCCGGTCCATGGCCGGTATACACCCTTGTATCTTCATCAAGAACCAGCAGCTTTTCCTTGATACTTGAAATCAAGGTGTCATAATCGCCACCTGCCAGATCCGTCCTGCCGATGGACCCTGCAAACAAGGTGTCTCCTGCAAAAAGATGACCTTTTGTATAAAGACTGATACCGCCTTTTGAATGACCCGGGGTGTGGATAACCTTAAGTGTTATGTCACCAAAAGTAATCTCATCCCCGTCTTTTAAAAGAATATCCGCAGGAGGTGAATTTTCGGCTGACAGCCCGAACATTGATGCTGATCTTGACAGTTCATTGAGCATGGGCTCATCATCCGGATGAATGGCAAGTTGTGCGCCTGTCACTTCTTTCATTCTTTTATTGGCCCCCACATGATCGAAATGCCCGTGGGTATTGATCAGATATTTCACTTTTAGCCCGGATTTAGACAGCTCCATCAAAATCCTATCTGAATCATCTCCCGGATCAATCACAACTGCTTCTTTTGTAGACTCACATCCTAAAATAAAACAATTGGCCATAATCGGACCAACCTCAAGTTTTTTTATAATCAAAACACCCTCCAAAATTTTTAGCTATTCAAACCCTTCAAGGGATTTTATACGGTCCAGAACACCATTGATAAAAGACCCGGAATCCCGTGTGCCGTATTTTTTACCGATTTCAACTGCTTCATTTATGGTTACACTGCATGGGATATCCGTATGCTTTAAAAATTCAAATATTGCAATACGCATAATGTTCCGGTCTACCACAGGCATCCTGGAAATTTTCCAGTTTTTTGAATATGTGTTTAACAGTGCATCAATTTTAGGCTGGTTTTCCCTTACACCCTTTACAAGATCCATAAAAAAAGGCTCAACTCCTTGTGTGAGTTTTTCTTCATTATTGGTACAAAATGCCTCCAAACTTTCATCCGGATCAACCTTATCCATATCAAAAGAAAAAAGAGCCTGAAGTGCAAGTTCCCTTGCCTGCCTGCGGTCCCCCATAATTTTATTCAGCCTTTTTCAGACTATCGGAAAGATTTGCCATTTCAACCGCACCAAGGGCAACATCAAACCCTTTGTTGCCGGCCTTTGTACCTGCTCTTTCAATGGCCTGTTCAATGGTTTCCGTGGTAAGGATGCCGAACATCACCGGAATATCGGCTTCAAGACTTACGGATGCAATTCCTTTGGAGACTTCGGCGCACACATAATCATAATGGGTGGTGGCACCCCGAATAACGGCTCCAATGCAGATGATGGCATCATATGATCCATGGTTCAGCATTTTTTTTGCAGCCAGAGGAATTTCAAAGGCACCCGGAACTTTTAAAAGGGTGATATCCTTATCCTCTGCTCCGCTTCTGATGAGTGCATCAAGCGCACCTTCGACAAGCCTTCCGGTAATAAAATCATTAAAGCGGGAAGCAATGATTCCAAATTTTTTACCCTGAGCCTGCAATCCGGCTTCGATAATTTTTGGCATTTATATATCCTTAAATCGTTATATTATTTTACAATTTTAGTTCAGTCACTGATCAGATAAAATTGATCACACAAAAACGCTTACATATGAAGCAAATGCCCCATTTTAGCCTGCTTGCATTTTAAATACCCCTTGTTATGGCAATTGGGCGCAACTTCAATTGGAACCTGTTCAACAACACTTAATCCATAACCTTCAAGGCCGATCATTTTTTTGGGGTTATTGGTCAGAAGGCGCATTTTTTTAACCCCCAGATCCACCAACATCTGGGCACCTACACCATAATCTCTCATATCGGCATCAAACCCGAGTTTTTCATTGGCTTCAACAGTATCCAGCCCCTGACGCTGATATTCATAGGCTTTTAATTTATTCACAAGACCGATGCCTCGGCCTTCCTGGCGAAGGTACAGCAGCACCCCGCAGCCTTCTTCTTCCATCATGGCCATGGCCTTGTGGAGCTGATCCTGGCAGTCACATCGAAGAGATGAAAAAATATCACCGGTCATACATTCAGAATGAACCCTTACCAGGATTTCTTTTTCAGCATCAATCTCCCCTTTGACCAGGGCAATGTGGGTCAGGCTATCCATATCGTTTTCATAGGCAATGATTTTAAACTCACCGCCAACCTTTGTGGGGATAACAGTCTGAGCAGCCCTTTTAACAAAACTTTCCGTTCTAAGGCGGTATTTCACCAGATCCGCAACCGTGCAGATACCAATCCCGTGTTTTTTTGCAAATTTTTCCAGAGACGGCATCCTTGCCATGGTTCCGTCATCATCCATAATTTCACAAATCACGCCCGCAGGCTTAAGCCCTGCCAGGCGAGCAAGATCAACAGATCCTTCCGTCTGTCCGATCCTGACCATGACGCCGCCGTCCCTTGCTCTTAAAGGAAAAATATGTCCGGGTCTTGCAATATCATTAGGTGTGGTATCGTCTGCCACAGCCGTAAGAACGGTTGTTGCCCGGTCAGCTGCGGAAATCCCTGTGGTCACCCCTTTTTTGGCCTCAATGGAGACGGTAAATCCCGTACCGTATTGTGAAGTATTGTTATCCACCATCATGGGCAGATCAAGCCGGTCTGCAATAGTGGAATCAAGGGAAAGACAGATCAATCCCCGTCCATATGTGGCCATAAAATTTATGGCTTCAGGTGTTACAGCCTGGGCTGCCATGGTCAGATCACCTTCATTTTCTCGGTCTTCATCATCCACGAGGATAACCATTTTACCGTTTTTAATATCTTCAATGGCCTGTTCAATTGTTAAATGCGGCATATTCAAATCCTTAAGGTTTTATATGAAACTCCGCCCAACATGCTGTAATAATAAGAGTTTCAATTTGTGTTGTGGCAGATTACTCTGCCATGGGCGTTTATATAAAAAGTCCTGGAAAAACCAGTATTGACTTTCAACCTTTGTTGTCGGGGCAAACCCGGATGAAATGCCGAGCCTGCCCGTGGCAGTTATAAAAATCCGTTCCTTGCGAGAAGCTCCATGCTGATGTCTTTTTCCCCCTTGGGCAAAGCATCATTTTTTGAAACACTTCCCCTTAAAATCTTTTTTACATACTTTCCGATCATATCGGTTTCAATATTGACCTCATCTCCGACCCTTTTTAACCCGATGGTTGTGATATCTGCGGTATGAGGAATGATACTGACTTGAAAATCTTTATCAGAACACTGATTAATGGTCAGGCTGATGCCTTCAATGGCAACAGATCCTTTTTCAATCATGTCTGAGCCAAGCGTTAAAGGCACATCAATTTTGATAATAACGGCATTGCTCTTTCGTACAATCGAAGAAATGGTTCCGGTTCCGTCAATATGACCCGATACCAGGTGGCCGTCAATCCGATCCGACAATTTTAACGCCCGTTCGATATTAACTCTCGAACCTGTTGTCAAAGACTTGAAAGTTGTCCTTTCAACCGTTTCAGGGGCCATATCCACTTTAAAAGCATGCTTTTCAAGGCTGACAGCCGTAAGGCAGGCACCGTTTACAGCAATGGAATCACCGATTTTGCTTTCAGACAGATCCAGATCACAGCCGATATGAAGAACTTTTCCCTCACCGCTGGACTCAATGCGTTTTATGGTTCCAAAACTTTCAATGATTCCTGTAAACACTTTCTTTGTTTCCTAAACCTTTTTTTGCCTTCAGTTAAGTTGCGCCTGACCTGTACCATATTAGTTTAAATACCCTTGCACCAGCATATCCGTGTCAAACAGGGTGACCGTCGATTTTTTCAGTTCAAAAGCATCCTTTATCAACTTCGGGCCTTTTCCCTGAAACACCGGGATGCCGTCATCAGAGCCGAAAAATTTGGGTGCCAGAAAAAACAGCACCTTGTTTACAATACCTGCCTTTAGTGCTGACCCTGCCACCACACTTCCGCCTTCAATCAGGAGGCTTAAAATCGACATTTGTCCTAACTTAATCATCAGTTCATTTAAATCAAGTTTTTCTTGTTTTAATGAAACTTCAAGAATCTGGGCCCCTTTGCTTTCAATCAAGGCTCGTTTTTCTTTTGATGCACCAGTACCCGTGACAATTATGGTTTTGGCATTGGACTTCTGGGTCAAAACGTTTGCATCTTCTTTAATGGTTAAATGTGTATCCAGAATAATTCTGACAGGATCTTTTGTCTGAACACCTTCAATTCTTGAGGTAAGCGAAGGGTTATCGGCATGCAAGGTTCCTGAACCCACCAGGATGGCATCCACCTGATGACGAATCTGATGAACAAAAGCCCGTGACTTTTCATTGGTAATCCATTTTGAATCCCCGGTAGCGGTTGCAATTCTTCCATCCAGGGTAGATGCGCATTTCAAGATCACAAAAGGGATTTTATCATTTTGAACATACCAGATAAACTCTTCAATCAGGGCTTGGGCTTCTTTCTGTAGAACGCCTGTGACAACTTCAATCCCATTGTCTCGCAGGTAGGCTATTCCACCGCCACACACATTGGGATTGGGATCTTTACAGCCCACAACAACTTTTTTTATTCCGGCATTGATAATTTTATGGGTGCAGGGAGGAGTTTTACCAAAATGATTACACGGTTCAAGGGTCACATAAATGGTGGCACCCTTTGCCATGGAACCCGCATCATCAATGGCTTCCACTTCGGCATGTGCAAGGCCTGCCGCCCTGTGAAACCCTTTTCCGACAACTCGTCCATCCTTAACCACAACAGCACCGACACAAGGATTTGGAGAGGTGAACCCTTTGCCTTTTCCTGCAAGAGATATTGCCAGGCTCATGTAATCATTATCTGTCATCAGCCTTATCCAAAATCGCGTTAAATTCAAGAGGCAGACATTCTTTTGAAATCATACCCTTGAGTTCTTGTATAAAATCAGCCACATCCTTAAAATCCCTGTAAACAGAAGCAAACCGGACATATGCAACATCATCAATTTGCTTTAAGGCCTCAATCACTTTTTCACCAACAAATTTAGATAAAATTTCCCGGTCATTGATTTCCCTTAAATCACGTTCAATATCATCTACGATGTCTTCAATCTGGTTGATACTGATAGCTCTTTTTTCACAGGCTTTTTTAATACCCGTAAGAACCTTTTCCCGGTTGAATTCCTCCCTGCGGTTATCTTTTTTGACAATCATGATGGGAATCTGCTCAACCCTTTCATAGGTGGTAAACCGCTGGTTGCATTCCGGGCATTCCCTTCGTCGGCGAACTTCAAGATCAATTTTGCCCGGACGCGAATCAACAACTCTTGTATTCAGGTTTCCGCAAAATGGGCACTTCATGTGGGCCTCTTTTGTTGTTTAAGTATCAAGCCGGACCAGTTTCACTTTGGCTTTGTCAAACATGTCCAAAGTCAATGGGTCATCATATCCATCTTTATAATACACGGCTTTAATTCCTGCATTGATAATCATTTTTGCACAAATGGAACAGGGTTGATTGGTACAATAAAGGACAGCCCCCTTCACCTGCACACCGTGATAGGCTGCCTGGATAATAGCATTCTGCTCGGCATGAACCCCGCGGCACAACTCATGCTTTTCCCCGGACGGCACTTTTAATTGTTCCCGCAGACATCCGGTCTCACTGCAATGGGGAACACAAGCCGGCGCACCATTATACCCTGAGCAAAGAATTCGTTTTTCCTTCACCAGGACTGCTCCTACTTTTCTTCTTATGCAGGTGGAACGACCGGAAACAAGATCACAAATCCCCATAAAGTATTCATGCCATGAGGGTCTGTCAGGCAAAGACTCAGTCATGGGTCGGTTTACCGATATATAAGGGATATTCAGTGCAAAGCGCCCTTACGTTTCTTGCCACGGCTTCAATATTTTTTTCATCATCCAGAACATCACAGATAAAGGTGGCTATTTTTTTGCCGGCCGCCTCATCCATGCCCCTGGATGTAACAAGAGGAAGCCCGATCCGAATACCACTGGTGACAAAGGGGCCGCGTTTTTCGTTGGGAACCGTATTTTTATTCACAGTGATACCGGCCCTGCCAAGCCGTTCTTCGGCATCCTTACCGGAAATATCCCGCTGACTGAAGTCAACCAGTACCATATGATTATCTGTTCCGCCGGAAACAAGTTTATATCCTCTTTTCAGTATAACACTTGCCAGGGCAGCCGTATTTTTGATTACCTGTTTTTGATAATCCGCAAAAGAGTCTTCCAAAGCTTCTTTAAAGGCAACTGCTTTGGCTGCAATCACATGCATCAAAGGTCCGCCCTGAATCCCCGGGAATATCTGGCTGCCGATGGCCTTGGCAAATTTTTCCGAAGACAGAATCAAACCGCCTCGAGGCCCTCTCAGGGTTTTGTGGGTGGTTGAGGTAATCACATCTGCAAATCCCACCGGGCTTGGATGAACACCGGCTGCCACAAGCCCTGCAATGTGAGCCATATCCACCATAAAAAGAGCTCCCACTGACTTGGCAATATCGGAAAACCCTTTAAAGTCTATAATCCTGGGGTACGCACTGGCACCCGCTACAATCAACTTGGGCTGATGTTTTTTTGCAAGATCTTCAACCTGATTCAGATCAATCATCTGAGTTTTCGGCGACAATCCGTAATGGGCAAAATCATACAACCTGCCTGAGAAACTGACAGCAGCCCCATGGGTCAGGTGACCACCATGGGAAAGATCCATGGCAAGAATCCGGTCCCCCGGGTTCAGCAAGGCAAAATAAACAGCCATATTGGCCTGGGAGCCTGAATGGGGCTGAACATTGGCATATTCAACATTGAACAGCTTTTTAGCCCGTTCAATGGCCAGATCCTCTGCCTGATCCACAAATTCACACCCGCCATAATATCGCCTGGAAGGATATCCTTCTGCATACTTATTGGTCAGTATAGACCCCTGTGCTTCCATTACTGAAGGACTAACCGTATTTTCAGAAGCAATCAGATTTAATTCATATTCCTGGCGATCTGCTTCCAGTTCAATAATCTTTGCAATTTCAAAATCCGTCTGCTTGATATACCCCATTTTACCTGCCCCTTCCGGTATTGCTAATTGTCAATTGCTTGAATCCGTTCAAGATGGCGTCCACCTTCAAAGCCGGTATCCAGCCAGGTTTGAACAAGTTCAAATGCCAGAACATCTCCCACGATACGGCCACCGAGAACCAGGATATTGGAATCATTATGAACCCGGCTCATCTTTGCTGAAAAAATATCAGAACAAAGAGCCGCTCTTACATTTGCAAACCGGTTAGCAACCATGGACATGCCAAGCCCGGTGCCGCAAAGCAAAATCCCTTTTAAATATTGACCGTTTGAGACCGCTTTGGCAACCTTTTTCCCATAGGTCACATAATTTACTGATGCTTCACTTTGAGTCCCTGCATCTGCAACCAAATAACCCTTATCAATAAGATACGCCTTGATTTTTTCTTTCAATTCATAGGCTGCATGGTCACTTCCAATGATAATGGATTTGTCTTTATCCATTTTATTTACCCTTATTTAAGATTTTGCTTTGATAAAATCAATGGCATCCTGAACCGTGAGCAGTTTTTCAGCGTCATCATCATCAATTTCAATTTCAAAAATTTCTTCCATTGACATGACAAGCTCAACGATTGTCAGGGAATCAGCGCCTAAATCTTCGATCAAAGAGGCTTCCGGGACAACATCCTCAATATCAATATCAGGTATCTTTTCTGCGATCACTTTTTTAACTTTTGTTTCAACGGTCATAGTTTAGACTGCCTCCTTGATCTATCCTTCGTCCTTGCCCTATTCGTTGTCGTCAGCCTGAGCATTTATATTTCTGCCTTTATACGCACCACATTCCGGGCAGGCTGCATGGGGAAGTTTGGGTTCCTGGCATTCCGGACATACGCTCACTGTGGGAGCGCTTACCTTGTAATGTGTGCGTCTTTTTCTGCCTCTTGCCTTGGAACTCTTTTGCTTTGGTACTGCCATTGATTTCTCCTAACTATATTAATTATTTGAATTTATTTTACTATAAGTCAACATAATAAAACACACATTTTTACATCAATTTATGAAAAGTGTCAAGAAGTTAAAAAGAGCTTAACGCAATCACTTTTGGCACTTTATAAAAATTTTCACTTAATTTAAATTTAACATTCTTTTCAGAAAAATTCTATTCCACGAAATAATCGTCTGTTAAATTAAACTGAGAAAACAAAAATTAAGTAAAAAATAAAAATACAAAGAAGCGAAATGATCTTCCCAAACACCTTCCATCAAAGCCTTAGAGGCAATCATACTAAAAAACGACACTTCTACTATTGACATACCATAGTCGAGTATGTAAAGGTCTAATAATCTCAATTTCAAAAGACAACTATCGTTATCCAAGTCGCAACATTAATATTATTTTAAATAAATTACTGAGGCTTATAGGTAATACAATTTTTACTTGAGCATATTAAAACAAATCACATTTAGGAGGAAACAATGAAAAAACCAGGCATGATGATTGTTATTTGGATGGTCTTTTTAATGGAATCTTCAGTATTGTGGGCAGGAGGTGCGGACAACAAAACCAATTGGAGCGCTGAATATATAGGCATTCTGAACCGAAATGCGGCAACGGATAGCGCAGATATTGTCATGTATAATCCTGCCGGAGTCATGAAAATGGAAAACGGATTTTATGGAAACGTCTCCGCCCATTATATTGCGAAAGACTACAACAATAAAATCAATGGGCAGGATTTTGATCAGGATAAGTACTCAATTGTCCCAGGCATTTTTACGATATATAAAAAAAGCAAATGGGCGGTTTTTTTTGGGGTCTCCAATGTTGTAGGCGGCGGGAAAGTTGATTTTGAAAACGGAAATGCAACCACCAATTTTGTCAGAATGGTCTTAAGCGGTGGCCTATCTCCTTACATAGATGAGAATCTAAAGGCCGAGGCTATAGGGCTTGGCTATACTATAGGCGGGGCATACTCATTCAATGATATGTGGTCTGTCTCCCTTGGAGTACGATATGTAAAAAGCGACCGAAAAATGAAAGGCCTCGTAACCCTTCCCGGACCTTTTCCCATTGATTTATCGTTTGAGGAAGAGGCGGATGGCTTTGGCGGCATCATCGGGATCAACTTTTCTCCTTTTGACACCCTGAATTTTGGCCTTCACTATGACACAAAAGTTGATCTGGATTATGAAGCTGACGTAAAAAGAGATTTCATGACTCCGGGCGGCCCACTTCTTTCCAGCTTTGGCGTTGTAGATGGCCAGAAAAGAAGCAGGAATCTTCCGGCTGTATTGGCAGCAGGCGTATCATATAAGATTAGTCCGAAGATAAGAGCTGAAAGCAACCTGACCTTATATCTAAACAACAACGCTGGCTTCAAAGATATTGCCGGAACCTCAAGAGATGAGAGCGCTGTGGATAATGGGTATGATATTGGTATCGGTTTTGAATATGCCTGCACAGACACTTTAAAAGTCACCCTTGGATACCTTTATACAAACACGGGTGTTGATGCCAAAGATATGACCCCGGAACTACCTGAACTTGATGCCCATACCCTTGGCAGCAGCCTGGGATATCAGATGAACGAAAACTTAAACCTGATTTTCAGTTTAGGTCATGTTTTTTATAAAGACGCATCCTTTATAAATCGTTTTGATCAACCCATAACTTATGAAAAAGAGATTACATTCCTTGCGTTTGGCATCCAGTATAAGTTTTTTTAAACCCTGTTTTATGTGATGCCAAAAATATCTGTCAAAGGGGGGGGGGATGTTTTTTTCTTGCTCACACTTGAATGAAAATACGTCTTATGGTACTTAAAGTCTCGATTTTACACAATATTTATTTTATGGAGAACCAATGGATACAATCATCACACGATTTCCCCCCTCCCCAACCGGATACCTTCACATTGGCGGGGCAAGGACAGCTCTGTTTAACTGGCTGTATGCACGAAAAAAAAAGGGGAAATTTGTTTTAAGAATCGAAGATACTGATGCGGCAAGATCCACAGAAGAATCCGTGGATGCCATACTCGAATCCCTGGAATGGCTCGGCATTGACTGGGATGAAGGCCCCTATTTTCAAACCCAAAGATATGACATCTATAATGAATACATAGAGAAATTGATCGAATCAGGGGCAGCATACTATTGTTCGTGTACTCCTGAAGAGATCGATGTCATGAGGGAAGAGGCAAAGGCCAACGGGCAAAAACCCATGTACAACGGCAAGTGCAGAAACAGAAATCTCGAAAATAAAGACAATACCGTTGTTCGTCTTAAAACCCCTGATTCCGGCGTAACCATTGTCCAGGACGTTGTAAAAGGTGCGACCTCTTTTCAAAATTCGGAAATAGACGACTTCATTATCAGAAGAAGTGACGGATCTGCCATGTACAACCTGGCCGTGGTGATTGATGACCTGACAATGGGGATCAACACCATTATCCGGGGGGACGACCATTTAATCAACACCCCGAAACAGATGCTGATATATCAGGCCCTTGGCGCAGAAATGCCGGTTTTCGGACATGTTCCCATGGTTCTGGGAGCCGACAAATCACGCCTGAGCAAGCGGCATGGTGCCATGTCCGTTGGAGAATACAAAAAAATGGGATTTTTGCCCGATGCCATGATCAATTACCTGGTCCGGCTGGGATGGTCTCATGGTGACCAGGAATTTTTCAAAAGAGATGACCTAATTGAAAAGTTTAACCTGGAACACCTGGGCAGATCCGCATCAATGTTTGACACGGACAAACTAACGGCTCTGAACGCCAAGCATATTCAAAGTAAAAGCCCGGCTGAACTGGCAGGTCATCTCCTGTTTCATCTCAAAGACTTGGGGATTGATGCACAAAACGATGCCTTTACCCAGGGGGTTATTGAAACCCTTCAACCCAGGAGTAAAACCCTTGTTGAAATGGCACAGGGCGCTGTTTTTTATTACCGGGATGAGGTTCAGTTTGATGAAAAGGCGGCTAAAAAATTTCTAAAACCTGACGTGCTGGATATGCTGCAAAAATCAGCCGATTATATCAAAGGCCTTGAAGCGTATACCCAGGAGGCACTTGAAAACGTTTTCAAACAGATCATGGAAGAAACCGACCTCAAATTCGGAAAAATTGCCCAGCCGTTAAGGGTTGCCATAACCGGAACAACAGTGAGCCCGGGCATTTTTGAAATGCTTCTGGCCCTTGGCAAAGAAAAAACCGTTCAAAGGATTGAAACAGCTATACGGCTTATTCAGGACAACTCATAAAGAATCCCTGCGTATCCTACGAAACTTGAGGAAGCAGATTTCTCAAAACTTGTGGCGTAGTCAAGTTCCACAGCCTTGACTGCGCCAAGTTTTTTGCAGGCTGCGACTGTGGCTGCCGCAGCACCGGCGCAGCACATGTTCTTATTATCCAGCCCCTGGGCAATAATCTTTGACGTGTCCATTTCCTTCATTGCCCGAATGGCATTTCGATCATTTTCGTTTCTCACCCATTTAACTGCTTTTTCACCGGTTCCGGCCGGTATAAATCCGAAATCAGGGCCATAGTGGGTCATATCCGTGGACCCGATGATCCTGATATTTCTTGACAGACTTTTCGCCTCCTCCACTGCCATACTTCCAATAACTGCTGCAAAAAAAGAGGGAGCAACACCGCATACAACTATTTTTGCATCCGGATAAAAATACTTGATAAACGGATATTGAAGCTCAAGGGTATTGTCATCCGGAAATTTATTGGGCGCTCTGTGACGGACACTGATACCTGCGCAAATTTTATCCACCAATTTTTTGTCCACCTCAATATCTCCGAAAGGTGTTTCAACGGAACCATGAGTCAGGATAAAGGGTTCGGACTGCTTGTGCATATGGGCGCCAAACAGGATAATGGTATCGATTTTTTCATCAGACTTAAGAGAGGCAACAACCCTGCAGGCAATGGATCCTGAATAATACCAGCCGGCATGGGGAACAATCCCCCCCATAAAACTGCCGTCACAAGGCCCTTGTTTTTCTTTTAAAAAGCCTTGTATGGAAGCATCACATGCTTCAGCCGTTGCAGGATACCAGGAACCGGCAAAGGCCATTTTTTTCTTTTCCATTTTTTTCCTCCTTATTTTTTGTCTTTTTTTGTCTTTTCTATAAAATTATCAACTCAATTGTCAGAGTCAAACTCTGGCAGACAGACTTCAAAGACCTTTTCCTGTTTTTTCAAACACCTTTATTCTAAGCCACTCAAGCCATGGTCCAAAGCCTTTTTCAGTCTTGGCCGAAATCTCAAATACAGGCAGGCCCGGATGCACCTGTTTCATATTATCTTTTACCAGCCCGGCATCAAAATCAAGGTACGGAAGCAAGTCAATTTTATTTAAAATCGCGATGTCCGCCACCCTAAACATAAGGGGGTATTTCAATGGTTTATCTTCTCCTTCAGTAACGCTTAACACCACAGCCCTTGCATCCTCACCAATATCAAATTCAGCCGGACACACAAGATTCCCGATATTTTCTACAATAAGAAGATCGATATCCTCACATCCCAGCTGCCTGGCCGAAGCAAGGACCAGATGGGCAGCCAAGTGGCAGTCCCCGCCAAACTGATCCGTATTGATCTGGGTGACTTTGGCACCTGTGACTTCAAGCCTGTCTGCATCGTTGGTGGTGCAGATATCGCCCACAATCACCCCCACCCTGATCCAGGGCATCAGTTTTGTCAAAGTTTCGCAAAGGATTTGCGTCTTTCCGGAACCCGGAGATGACATCATGTTCAGCACAAATACATTCTGCTCTTTGAAAAATTTTCTGTTCATATCCGCTTGTGTGTCATTTGCTTCAAGAACTCTTTTTTGAATATTTATTTCCATATATTTACCTGCTTTTTATGATCCATAAGGTTCATTCACTTAACTTTAGAACTTAATCCCTATCAGACCCCATCCATTATTCATCTGCAAGCTCCAGGGAGGTGATCTCTATTTCCCTTCCAGTAAGCATCTGAACATCGCCATCCTCACAAAAAGGACATTTAAAAACCGGCCCCGTCACTTCCCATGTATTATCACAGGATTTACACCGGAGCGTTACCGGAATAAAATCAATGTTAAGCTTGGCAGTCTCCAGAGGTGTATCTTTTGAAATAATCTCAAAACAGAAGGTCAGGCTGTGTTCAACCACTGAGGCAAGTTTCCCGATTTTAAGATTCAAAATTTCAACCCTTGGATTTTCAATACCTTCAGGAATAGCGTCTATGGCAATTTTTACCAATTGTTGAGCAATCCCCATCTCGTGCATTAATTTACTTTCCTTATTTTCATATCATCTTTGCTTAAATTTCACACTTAAGCTCAGCAGATGTGTCACCTTGCTTTATTATATTTTTTATCAAAAGGGCTTGATAAAGACATCGGCCACTGGGAATGTTCATAAATCCAATTTAGTTCTGCCGTTTGGAATAAAATTCACGTTTAAACTCCAAAAAACTGTCTTGTCTGATAGCATCCCGCATTTTCTCCATCAGATCAAGATAATAATAAATATTGTGGATGGTATTCAGCCTGTAAGCCAGCAGCTCCCTTGACTTATACAAATGCCTCAAATAGCTTCGCGAATAATTTTGACAGGTATAACAATTACAATCCGTATCAATGGGCCCTTTGTCAAACCTGAATTTTGCATTGGGAATATTGATGGTCCCCTTAGAGGTGAAGAGCTGGCCGTTCCTGGCATTTCTTGAGGGCATTACACAGTCGAACATATCACACCCCATTCCCGTAAGTTCCACCAGGTCTTCAGGGGTACCAACCCCCATGATATACCTGGGTTTGTGAACCGGCAGCAACGGAAGGGTATGATCTGCCATTTCATACATGAACTCTTTTGGCTCCCCAACACTTAATCCGCCAATGGCGAAGCCCGGAAAATCAATCTGCGTCAATTGTTCAGCAGAAAGAGTGCGAAGATGCTTGTACATCCCGCCCTGTACGATGCCGAACAGGTTGTTAACAGCCCCTTTTTCCTGCCAGAAATCAAACCCACGCTTTGCCCACAGGGTTGTCTTGTTCAAGGCTTCCATGGTCTGTTTTTCATCGGCCGGATATCCAATGCACCAATCAAGGGACATCATGATATCCGATCCCAGGATCATTTGGATATCAACTGCTTTTTCAGGAGAAAACATATGTCGTGATCCGTCAATATGGGACTGAAATGCGACCCCTTCATCGGAAAATTTGGCCAGTTTTGCCAGTGAGAAAAACTGGAACCCACCGGAATCTGTCAGCATGGGTTTATTCCACCGGATAAATTCATGAAGACCGTCCATATGTTCAATCACATCACACCCCGGCCTTAGATAAAGATGATAGGTATTGCCCAGAATAATCTGGGCTTTGCAATGATCAAGTTCTTCAACACTGACGGCCTTCACTGATCCCAGCGTGCCCACCGGCATGAAAATAGGGGTGTCAATAACACCATGATCGGTTGTGATCGTACCAAGCCTTGCCCTGCAATGCTCTGAACCGTTACCTTTGCCTAAACCTTTACTTTTACTGGATTGCTTTAAAATTTTGAATTTCAACATGTTTCTCTTTTTTATCACCATAAATAGCATGAAAAAAACTTAATGCTATTTATGATGAGCTTTCATGTTTTGGTTTCTGCCCTTCAGGGGATTAAGAGCAAATCAGAAAAACCATATTATTGTAAAAAATGGCCAACTCTGCCTTGGCAGTTATTCGATCAGCATGGCATCACCATAACTGAAAAATCGATAATCCTTGTTTATGGCTTCCTGGTATGCGTCCAATATATGCTCCCTGCTGTAGAAAGCGGATATCAGCATCAATAAAGTGGATTCAGGAAGGTGAAAATTGGTAATCATGGCATCCACGCATTTAAAAGTGTAACCAGGATATATAAAAAGATCGCACTGACCGGTTTGTGCCGTGACAAAGCCGGTTTCATCGGAAAGAAACTCCAAAGTTCTGACACTTGTGGTCCCTACTGCAACAATGCGGCGATTTTGATGCTTGGCCCTGTTGATCTTATCTGAGCTATCTTTGGACAAGGAAAAATACTCTGAATGAATCTGATGCTCCCTGATATCTTGTACTCTTACCGGCACAAATGTACCATACCCGACATGAAGGGTAATGGGGGCAAATTCAATACCTTTTTTCTTTAAATCCGCCATCAGGGAATTTGTAAAATGAAGTCCTGCAGTGGGAGCGGCAACCGCACCCTCGTTGGATGCATAAACCGTCTGGTAGTCATCAGGATCAGTTTGGCCTGAAGAAGGATCTTCCCTTTTTATATAAGGCGGCAGAGGAATTTTACCCGATTTTTTCAGAAAGTCTGAAAATTTATCTCCATTTAAAAATCTGATTTCAAAAACATTTCCCTTTACCTGTTCAACCCTTGCTTCAACTGTATCTGCCAAATAGAGCCTGGCCCCTTTTTTCGGACTTTTTGACGCCTTAACCAGGCAATCGCACTGAAAAAAACCGGTTTTTTCAAGATGCTTCATTCCAGCGGCATAATCAATAATCAAAACTTCAATTTTACCACCCGTCTCTTTCTGGCCAAACAGCCGTGCCGGAACCACCTTTGTATTATTGATCACCAGAAGATCATCATCTTTGAGCAATGTGAGAATATCGTCAAACTGATGATGGGCAACAATCCCGGAGTTCCTGTCCAAGTGAAGCAACCGGGAGTTACTTCTGTTTTTACAGGGTGTCTGTGCAATTTTTTGAGGTGGCAGATCATAGGCATAGTCGGATAATTGAAACATCAGAACCCACCCAGTTTAATACCATCTGATTCAAATCCATCTGGTCCAAAACCACCCATAACAAAATATACAATGCAAAGCCCGGCCAGCATCAAAACAAAACCGAACTTTCTAAGATTCATCTCATCAAGCCCTATGATAACTTGAACCATTTCTTTCATTTTACCGGGAAATGCAAAGTATGGCAGCCCCTCAACAATCATGACCATACCGATAACACAAAGAAAAAACTTCATTAAACACGGTCCTTTTTAATTTATGATAGCAATAAAAACAATCGGTTATACTTTTTTAGCCGTTTTTATGCAATAAAAATTATATTGATTAATGAAAATTTCAAGGTTATAAAAGGAGGTTATTGTTATATAAAATAATCAAATAAAAAATAACTCTATAAGGGAAATAATTATCCATGCAGTTTGAACCTGTCATCGGCCTTGAAGTCCATGCACAACTAAAAACAAAAACCAAAATCTTCTGTGGCTGCTCCACAAAATTCGGAAAGTCCCCCAATGCCAATACCTGTCCTGTTTGTACGGGCATGCCCGGCGTATTGCCTGTTCTGAACAAGCTGGCGGTTTCTTTTGCCGTCAAAGCGGCACTTGCCACAAATTGCAAAATAAACCGGGAAAGCCGGTTTGACAGGAAAAACTATTTTTACCCGGATCTTCCAAAAGGCTACCAGATAACACAATATGCTTTGCCAATTGCCGAACATGGATACCTTGACATTGAAACCGACGCATCCGGCAACAAAAAAATAGGCATTACCCGGATTCATATGGAAGAGGATGCGGGAAAACTGATCCATGACCCTGCCAGGGCAAAAAGCATGGTGGATTTGAACAGGACCGGGGTGCCGCTGATTGAGATTGTCAGTGAACCCGATATTAGATCGGCAAAAGAGGCAGGTGCCTACTTGAGAAAACTGCATGCCATTTTAAAATATATTGATGTATGTGACGGCAACATGGAAGAAGGCAGCTTCAGGTGTGACGCCAATATTTCCTTAAGACCCAAAGGACAAAAAGAATTCGGCATAAGAGCCGAACTTAAAAACCTCAACTCCTTTAAAAATGTTGAAAAAGCCATTCTCTATGAAATTCAGCGACAGACCTATGTATTAGAAGAAGGCAATCAGGTGATCCAGGAAACACGGCTGTGGGATCTGTCCAAGAACAAGACAAGTGCCATGCGCGGTAAAGAAGAGGCCCATGACTACCGGTATTTCCCTGACCCGGACCTGGTTCCCCTCATTGTTGACAAACAGTGGATACGAAAAGTTGCCGAAGACATGCCCGAACTCCCCGATGAAAAACAATCCCGGTTTATCAAGACCTATAAACTGGCCGACTATGATGCTGCGGTTTTGACCTCATCCATTGAACTTGCCGATTTTTTTGAAGTAACCGCTGCCCCTTTGAAAGACAAAAAACAGGTGGCCAACTGGATTTTGACAACCTTACTGGGTATGCTCAATGCAAAAGGAATCCCCATCACTGAATCCCCGGTCACGGCTGAAGAATTTTCAAAACTCCTGGGATTGATTGAAGAGGGAAAAATCAATGCAACCGCTGCAAAAACCGTGTTCGAGGAAATGATAAAAACATCAAAAGACCCTGAAACCATTGTAAAAGAAAACGGACTCGAACAGGTGTCTGATCAATCTGAGCTTGAGACCATGGTGATGGATATTATTGATAGCAACCCTGATGAGGTCGCTGCCTACAGGGATGGAAAAACCAAGCTTTTCAGTTTTTTCATGGGACAAATCATGAAAAAGACCCGTGGCAAAGCAGATCCTAAAATCATCACCCAATTATTAAAAAGCAAACTATAACTTGGAGCGTATTGTGAACCCGTTAAATTTTTCAATAAAACAGTACCTTTTATGGCTTATCGTATCTATCCTGATTCCGTTCAATTCCGGCATGGCAAACACACAAAACATCAAAACCATTGTGATTTTCCCGTTTGAAACAAATTCACACAACGACATCTCTTATATTACTGCCGGTGCCTGGAACATGCTGTATTCAAGGATTTCCTGGAGGGATCATGTACGGGTTATTGACAGACATAAACTTTCCGGCAACCTTGATAATTTAACGGCTACCACGGCAAATGAACAGATCTTAAAAATTGCACAAGACACCAGTGCCGAATATGTGATGACCGGCAGTATCACGGAATTTGCAAATGCTTTCAGCCTTGATGTAAAGCTATATGATATTAAAAACCGATCCTATTTGACCTTTTATGATCAAACCGCAAAAATTGATCAGGTAATTCAAAAAATCAATATCATTTCAGCCAAAATCAATAAAAAAGTATTTGACAGGACAACAACCACCTTTGAAAAAATGGAAAAAGAAAAACTCATCAGTGCGGAAGAATTGAAAAGAATTCACCCGGAACAAATGATGCCCATACATCAGGATAAAACAGATGACCCCTGGTGGAAATTCTGGTAATTTTTTTGCAACCATAAACCAGCGCTTTACAAAAAAAAAACCCCGTGTTCCCAAAACAAGGAACACGGGGTTTTTCAACTGTCTTTAAAGTTTTTCCATATCTTTATCAATTAAAAAGGTTGCATCATCCCTTTAACAATAAAACTCTGGCTCACAATTCGGCTTGTCTTCTTTTGAAGGGCTCCCTTTGAACTGACAATTGCAAATATAACCTCTTTTTTACCATTATTATCCATGTCGGCAATTGTATAATCACAGATATATCCTGAAACCGTCTGCGTTCTTCCCTTTGGTGCCATTCCCATCTCATTCCACAAAAGAGATTCAATATTGCCTTTGTTGTATACGCGAAGCCTTGAAAGCAAACCTTTTGCAGCATCCTGATTTTTAACTGTAACCAGACTGGTTTTGCCATCCTGGTCGAGATCTGATGCAAACAGCCTTTGCTGCAGATATATCCTGCTCATCTGATATCCGCTATCCCGGTTATATCTCATGCCTTTATATTCAACATATGAACCGCTTCCGCCATATGTGTCGGCACTTGTAAAAAGTTCCCGTCCGTCAAAAGAATAAAGAGAAAGAGTTCCTTTAAGATTCAGAACGGCAATGGTTTCCTTGCCATTGTTCATAAAGTCACCAAATGCAAGCCCAAAAATATTATCCGCAAAAGGAAGGGACAATTCTGCAGGTGACAACTGGCCTGATTCATCCATTTTCAACCGGGTTATTCCGGTTTTAAGCCGCCTTTCACCCTCCCCTCTTGTTTTTTGCCCAAGAAGTATCCTTCCGTAACTTTTTGTATCAACGGCCCTGAACAGCCATTTGATATGATCGGCAACTTTTATCAAACCGGATGTATTCCAGCGGTATAAAATGGAGTCCGGCTCCAGAGTATCATCATTAATGCCTGTAACAAATATTTCCTGTGTTCCATCGGCATCAAGGTCAACGACGTCCACAAACAAATGGCGTTTATTACCGGATGCAAGACGAAGCTCCGACATTTTTTTAAAACTGTTGCCTGTCCGTTGAAAAACACTGAGCATATTGCTTGAAAGCACAATGGTTTCATTTTTTGAATCATTATCAATGTCAGCAACTGCAATGCTTTTCATTTCCGTATCAAAGGAAGGGCTTCGCCAGATGACCGGTTTTTGAGGCTCTGCATAGGGTACATATCGTGCTGTTTTTTCCGATACGCCAGTATTCCCTTGCCTTGGTGCAAGATTGAGAACATCTGTTCTGATCTGTTCCGCAAACAGGTCAATGTGTTTTAACACGTCCCCTTTTTTATTTCCAAATTGACTGAACACAAGCTCAATCTCTCCTGAACCGGCATTGATAAGTTTTGCATCGGTACTGACGCTGTCTCCAAAAACAAGTATGGTTCCTTCAAGGAGATAGTCTGCTTTTACAGATTCAATTTCCAGGTTGTCAGACGAGAACACAACCGATGAATGCCCCTGAATTTTAAGCCTTGTTTCAAGCATGTGAACCACGCCTTTTTCAAGAAATTCAAGATTTTCCTGGGATTCAATTTTAAACGGAGACACCACTATTTTTTTTTCGTTTAAAGAAGCACAAACAAAATCAGGGAATATCAGAAAAAAAAATATAATAAAAAGTTTAAATTTCAAATAGTTATTGTTCAATTTCACACCCTTTATTTTTTTAAAATATTTGATTATACAGGCGCACTCACCCTACATTTTAAAATGTTAATTATACCATAATATATATAATGTAAAGCCAAAAGGCCTGCCCCTGTTCTCTTATGCCGGAAACCGTAAAAAAAGACATTCCAAATAAGCAATCAGAAAGCATGGCATAAAATTCAAAAAAAACCAGCCATAACCACTTGACCCTAATATTAAATTTTACTATAAATAGAAAAATTTATCTCAATAATGAGGTAATAAATCTATTTTGTTTTTTTTAAAAAAAGGGAGTAAGGATGAAAAAAATATTTATTGCTATGATTGTCACCTTGATCGGACTTGCATTTACAGCCCCGTCATTTGCTGTTGAACACGAGTTCGGGGGTTATTGGCGTGTGAGAATGTTCTCCATGAAAGATTTTTCAGGAGATGACTCCGGCAGTATGGACAGCTCCATGGCAGACACCAGAACACACCTTTACTACACAGCGGTTATTAACGACAACCTCAAACTTGTCAACAAGTTTGAAATGGATGCCGACTGGGGAAGTTCCGCATCATATGGTGATATCGGTGCGGATGCTGTTGCTATAGAAGTAAAAAACACTTACGCGGATTTTAATCTTGGTGCTTTAAATGCAAAAGTTGGCACCCAGGGTACAGTCATTCAGCGTGGTTTTGTTTTTGATGAAGATTTTTCAGGTGTTGTTCTGACAAGTAACGGTGTAATTGCTAAATACATTAAAGTAGAAGAGAACGGCGATAATGCCGGCGACGATATAACTGCTTACAGTTTATCCTATACTGCAGATCTTGACGCCGTAAAGTTAACCCCGGTGTTTACATATGTAGATGATGACGATGATGATTCCGCATGGTTTATTGGCCTGGATGTAGATGCTGATTTTGGAGGAACTGCTCTTTGGGGAACCTTTATTTATAATGGAGGAGAAGACGGATCAGACGATATAAAAGCATGGCTTGCAGCAGCAGGTACCGATATTACGCTGAGTGACATGATCAGTTTTCACGGACAGGCATTTTATGCTACAGGCGATGATAACGCTGCGGACGATGATATTGAAAACTTCACAACTATCGACGGGCAGTCTTATGCATGGGCCGAGATCATGGGTGAAGGCATATTTGATGATTATGTATCCAACAACTCACCCGGAGTTGAAATCTCAAACATTACTGCAGCCAATATAGGCGTAACCTTTGTTCCCATGGAAAAACTGAGTATTTCAGCCGACCTGTGGTATGCTAGACTAAATGAAGTCGCTGCAGGGGCAGATGAAGATCTTGGATTTGAGATTGATCTTAGTGCCACATATGAACTTGTTGATGGGCTGAGCCTTGATGTTGTCGGTGCATATCTTTTTGCCGATGACGGAACAACAGGCAATGCTGCAAATGATGAGAATCCCTGGGAAGTTGGAACACAGTTGAGTTTAAGCTTCTAAGCATTTAATCATCACTTGAATATCAAAGCCGGACATTGCATCTGATTTCTTTCAGTGCATATCCGGCTTTTTTTATTTTTTAGTTTTAAAATTATGATCACACACCCCGCTATCAAAAAGGACTGATATTTTAAAATAAACTGTCATATTTCCCTGAACTCTGTACAATACCCTGGAAGTTTCATCCGGCATGACTTGATAGCAAGTTGAGCATTAAAAAAATTATTTTTTTTTGAAACTTGACCTTGATATTAAATTCTACTATAGATACTAAAATCTGTCTTAATTGGTTAAGGCAGATCAAATCTATTTTTAATTTTCTTTTTAAAAGGGAGAAAAGATGAAAAAATTATTTATTGCAGTTCTTGTTACCCTGATCGGGCTTGCATTCACAGCCCCATCATTTGCAGTTGAACATGATTTTGGCGGGTATTGGCGTGTAAGAATGTATACCCAGAAAAATTTTGACGGAACTTCGGATGAGTCTGGTGGTGAACAAGATGATGTAGCCAAGGCAGACACCAGAACCCGTCTTTTTTACACCGCTACCATTAATGACAACCTTAAGTTTGTCAACGCATTTGAAATGGATGCAGACTGGGGAAGTTCCACATCATATGGCGACATCGGTGCTGATGCTGTTGCAATAGAAGTAAAAAACACTTATGCAGACTTTAATCTTGGTGCTTTGAATGCAAAGGTTGGTACCCAGCAAACCGTTATTCATCGCGGATTTGTGTTTGATGATGCTGCTTCCGGTGTTATTTTGGCAAGCAATGGCGTAACAGCTAAATATCTTAAATTTGAAGAGAACGGCGACAATGCAGGCGACGATATCACTGCTTACAGTTTATCCTATACTGCTGATCTTGATACTGTAAAATTAACCCCGGTTTTTACTTATATAGATGACGATAATAGTGATTCAGTATGGTTTGCCGGCTTGGATGTGGATGCTAACTTAGGTGGAACTTCTCTTTGGGGTACATTCGTTTATAATGGCGGAGAAGATGGATCAGACGATATCAAAGCATGGCTTGTAGCAGCAGGTGGAACATTTAAACTGACAGATATGTTTAATATTCACGGCCAGGCATTTTATATCACTGGTGATGATGATGCTGCGGATGGTGATGATGAAGAATTTTCAGTAATTGGTATTCCCAGCAGAACAGGAGCAACTTATTACTGGTCGGAAATTATGGGTAAAGGTATATTTGATATGGGCGCTTGTGCATCAAATAACTCACCCGGAACCTCACCCACGAATATCACCGCTGCAAACCTGGGTGTCACTGTTGTTCCCATGGAGAAACTGAGCCTTTCAGCAGATCTGTGGTATGCCAGACTAAATGAAGAAGTGGCTCCAGGACTTGATGAAGATCTTGGATTTGAAATTGATCTTAAAGCTACATATGAGCTTGTTGACGGTCTGAACCTTGATGTTGTCGGTGCATATCTTTTTGCTGGTGACAGCACAACAAACGATGTCGCCAATGATGACGATCCATGGGAAGTTGGAACACGTTTGAGCTTAAGTTTCTAAAAAAATTAAGCATTAGTTAGATCCGATATATTAAAGCCGGGCATTGCATCTGATTTTTTCAGTGTATGTCCGGCTTTTTTTTTTAATTTGAACGGCATTTTAAAAATAGGCATTCATAAAACACGTTTAAACAGTTTTTCGATCTGCTGTTTGGTCCAGGCGATCATAATCGGTCGGCCATGGGGACAATGACAAGGATTTTCACACGCTTCAAGATCTGCGAGCAAGGTTTCCATCTCAGTCTGGTTAAGCTTTAAATTGGCACGAATGGCACTGTGGCATGCCATTAAAATCAAACACTGCTCAAGCCACTCATCTTTTGAAAACCGGTCTTTTTTAACCAGAGCTTTTTCAATGATATCAACAATCATGTGCTTGATCTCTTTTTCATCAATGATGACCGGCACGGCTTTTATGATAAAGGTTGTTCCGCCAAAGGGCTCGATGATCACCCCCAGACCCTTCAACTCCTCCAAAATGCCGGACAAAAAATCCGCCTCCTTGAAATTCAAGTCAAGTGTTTCAGGCACAACCAAGCTCTGGCTTTGAACCTTCAGCAACTGATACCTGCGTTTGAGCTTTTCATATACAATCCGTTCATGGGCTGCATGCTGATCCATAAGCATGATCCCCTCTTGGGTCTCCACAAGGATATAGGTTCCCATGACCTGGCCGATAATTTTCGTTGTCGCGGAAAACGAGACAGGTTTTTCTTTAAGTGCAGGGGAGACTGATTTTACAGGGTTTACAGAAGGTACTGGATATCCGGGAGGCTGAGGCAATGCCTGTTGGCAAGCCGGTTCTTTCTGTTTTTGAACCGAATCCGTTTGATTTTCAACCGGTTTGTTTTGAATGACCGGGGTCTGCCACTCTATTATGGATTGCTCAATCTTGGAGATGCTTTCCGGGTAAACGTCTGCATCAAAAAACTCAAAGGTTTCAACAGCTTTTTTTTCGCCCGTATCCAGAGAAAATACCGGTGTCTGTGAATATGAGGTCATATTGTCCTGGGCACAAGACAATGCCCTGTCGATTGTCTCTGACATGGCCTGATACACGGGTTTGCTGTTAAAAAATCGAATCTCTTTTTTGGACGGATGAACATTGACATCCACCTGGTCAAAGGCAATCTCAACAAAAAAAACCCCCAGAGGAAAGTTTCCTTTCATGATCCTGCCTTTGTAACCCTGGAAAATAGCTGCGATAAGCCCCCGGTCATACACCAGCCGGTTGTTCACAAACAAAAAAATCTTGGACGAAGATCGCCGGGTAACAGACGGGTTGGAACAATATCCTTGGATACGAACAAATTCATCGGCAAATTCGAGGGGACAAAGCTTGCCTGCAACATCCCGCCCAAGGATGCGAACAGATCTCTGGAACAGGTCATCAGATAATGAAAAACTTTTCTGCAGTTTATGGTTTAAAAACAACCTGAACTGGACGTGAGGATTTCCAAGGGCCATACCGGATACGGCGTCGGCAATATGACTTGTTTCAGTGGTATTGGATTTTAAAAATTTTTTTCGGGCAGGGGTGTTAAAAAATAGCTGTTTTACTTCCACCATGGTTCCCACCGGAGCCCCGGCATCTGAAACATTGAGTATTTTTCCACCTGCAATGTCTATTTTCGTTCCAATATCACTGTCTGTTGTACGGGTCACAAGAATGAACTTTGAAACCGATGCAATGGACGGCAATGCCTCGCCCCGAAATCCCATTGTGGAGATGGAGAACAGATCCTCTTTGTTGAAAATTTTGCTTGTGGCATAACGTTCAATGGACAGCAGTGCATCATCCCGCAAAAGCCCGATCCCGTTATCAGACACCCGTATTAATGATTTGCCGCCGTTTACAATTTCAATGATAATCTGTGTAGCGTTTGCGTCAATACTGTTTTCAACAAGCTCTTTGACCACGGAGGCAGGCCTTTCAACCACCTCCCCTGCCGCAATCTGGTTGGAAAGGATTTCAGGCAGAATTCTGACTGTCGTCATCTCTTACCAGCCTTAACAGAAATTGGGAATCTTTTGGACTTAAATCAAATTGGAAACCGGCTTGATCCACCAATTTGGTCAGATTGATATCTGGATTTTCTTTTCTCTTTTCCGATATCCATTTGACCGCCTTCTTTAATTGCTCACTCTTGGGTTGCACTGTTGACATGTGTCACCTCCTTTATGATTCAAAGATTGGGAAATGTTTTATCCAGCGAAATGGTTCGTTCAAACCCGTACCCTGCCCGTAACAACGACATTTCATCAAACCTTTTGGCCATCATCTGGATACCAATGGGCAAGCCCTTTGAAGAATACCCTGCGGGAACCGATATCCCGGGGATACCGGCCATGTTGGCGGAGAGGGTAAAAATATCCGTCAAATACATGGTCAAAGGATCATCAATCTTCTCTCCTATTTTAAATGCAGGGGCAGGTGCCACCGGGGACAAGATAAAGTCACAGGTTTCAAAAGCCTTTGAAAAATCCTCCATGATCAGGGTTCGAACCTTTGACGCCCTTCCATAATAGGCATCATAGTAACCGGCTGAAAGCGCATAGGTTCCAATAATAATCCGTCTTTTAACTTCCGTGCCAAATCCTTTTGACTTGGTCTTTTTATACATGTCAATGAGGTCTTCGCATCCATTCTCTCTGAAACCGTATTTTACCCCGTCAAATCTGGCAAGATTGGAGCTGGCCTCGCAAGGGGCAATAATATAATAGGCTGCCACCACATAATCCGTGTGGGGCAAAGAGATCTCTTTGATCTCAACCCCCAGATCCTGCAAGCTCTTTTTTGCATCATTAAAAACCTTTTCAACATCAGGATCAATGCCTTCCACAGACAAGTACTCTTTTGGAATTCCAGCAGTCATCCCTTTTAAAGCACCTTTTTCAAACTGATCCAGGGCGGTTGTAAAATCCGGCACATCCACCTTGGCACTGGTTGAATCCATTGTATCATTGCCGGATATAACATTGAGCAGGATGGCTGCATCCCTTACATCTTTGGTGATGGGGCCTATCTGGTCAAGTGACGAGGCATAAGAAACCAGCCCGAACCGGGAGACCCGGCCATAGGTCGGTTTTAATCCTACAACACCGCAATGGGATGCGGGCTGACGAATGGAACCACCGGTATCGGTTCCCAGCGCGGCACAACAGAACCGGGCAGCCACTGCTGCAGCTGACCCCCCGCTGGAACCGCCGGGTACGCAGGAGGTATTCCAGGGATTTCTGGTGATTTTGCAAGCCGAATTTTCAGTTGAAGAGCCCATTGCAAACTCATCCAAATTGGTTTTACCGATGATGACAGCACCGTTTTCCTTTAATTTTGAAACAACAGTTCCGTCATATTGAGGTACAAAATTATCAAGGATTTTTGATGCGCAAGTGGTTTTCATTCCCCTGGTACACAAAAGGTCTTTCAAGGCGATTGGTACACCTGTCAATGGGGCTGTTTTATTATCGGCTATATCTTGATCCGCTTTTTTTGCCTGTTCCAGAGCCAGGTCTTTATCAACCGTTATAAAAGCACCAATTTCATCATCATATTGTTCAATTCTTTCAAGCAATGCAGTGGTCAATTCAACAGAAGAAATTTTATGATCCAGAAGGTGTTTTCGGGCACTGCCAATGGTCAGTTCATGGTATTGCATTTTATATTATCCTTATTCTGATCCTTATTCTTTCACGATAAAGGTTATTTAACGACTCTTGGCACCGTATAAAAATCTTCATCTCTTTGCGGTGCATTGGCAAGTGTCACATCAGGTCCCGGTGATACTTTCAACTCATCTTCCCTTAAAACATTCTGCATGAACGAAGCCCCGGAAGACTGCCTGACTCCCTCCACATCAACATCTTTTAATTTATCAATATATTGAAGGATATGGCTCAGCTGTTCAGCCATTTTTTCTTTTTGCGGCTCGTCAATCTCCAATCGAGCAAGGTGGGCCATTTTTTCGACTTCATCTGTTGATATTTTCATTACTATCCCTCTTTACCATCCATCTTATAATCATTGAGTTTTTATAATAATTGAATTTATTCCGGCTTTGTTTAATTTTTCGTTAATTTTTTTTGCCTCATCATAGGTTGTAAAAGACCCGGTTCTGATCCTGTACCAGGTAACCCCGTTCTTTTCTCCGGTTACCCTGTATGAATCAAATCCTTTTTTTCTGTAAACAGCCATCTGTGCAACCGCGTCCTTAACATTTTTAAAGGCTGCAATCTGGATTGTATATGCCCCTTTTGGGTTCTTGTTATCTGGATTCTTGTTGTATAGGGGCTTGTTGTCTGGGGTAATGTTATCTGTTGATCGCACGGATTTACCTGTTTTTTTCAAACGGATCGGATTCGCTTTTATTTCAACAGACTTTGTGTTTGTTGGTTTTGACTGTTCAGCTGTTTTTTGGTCTGTCTTTGCCTTGTTTACCTGGGGTTTAAGCGTCTTTTTTTTTCTGCTTGTTTTTACGGGAATCTCGTCTGTGGCTGTTGTTTCTTTTTTGGGAACGATTTCCAATATTTTTTTTGGGGAAGGCATATTTTCTTCTGCTACGGGACGATCAAGCACATCATAAAATTTTAGATTAATTTTCTCCCGGACACCTTCTTTTTCACCAAATTCTTTGGCAATAATTTCAAGCCTTTTTTGAAATTTTTGGGTATCAAATTTTACAGGAGATGAACCACGACCAACCATGATACCCAAAAAAAACATCCAACCGGCAATACCGATGTAAAGCAAATATCTTAAAATCCCTTTAAAGGGTGTTGTTTTAAAGGGTGTCATTATGTTTACATTCTTTCCGGTGCAGAAACTCCAAGAAGTGCCAACCCGTTTCGAATGACCTTTTTTACCCCCAGAACAAGGCTCAACCTGGCCAGGGTGAGTTCTTTTTTATCCGTAATGACCTTGTGTTTGTTATAATAGCTGTGGAAAGCCGATGCAAGACTCATCAGATAGGTAAACATAACATGAGGATGAAGTGTTGCGGCACTTTTTTCCACATTTTCCTTGAATATATCCAAAATTTTCAAAAGATTAATTTCTTCTTCTGCGGTCAGCAGATCAAGATTTTCTCCTTTCTTAAAATCAATATCCTGAAGAATTGTCTCTTGTTTTGCCTTTAACAGAATACCGGTGATTCTCGCATGAACATATTGAACATAATAGACCGGATTATTGGCATTTTTCTGTTTGGCCACTTCAAGATCAAAATCAAGACCTGAATCATAACTGCGGCTTAAAAACATAAATCTTGCCGCATCTTTCCCCACTTCATCCACAATATTCTTTAAGGTAACAAACTCCCCGGAGCGTGTGGACATCTGAAAAGGCTTGCCGCCTCTTAAAAGGCTTACCAGCTGGACCAAAATAACATTAAACTGCTCGCTTTTTCTGCCCGAAGCAACAATGGAGGCATCAATTCTTTTGATATATCCATGGTGATCTGCGCCCCAGACATCAATGACCCTGTCAAACCCGCGCTCATATTTTTCCATATGATAGGCAATATCCGAGGCAAAATAGGTGGTCAAACCGTTATTTCTGACCACCACTCTGTTTTTCTCATCACCAAAATCCTGAGTTCTGAACCAGAGCGCCCCATCTTGTTCATATATCAGATCTCTTGACTTAAACTCATCAATGGCTTTTTGAACTTGTCCTGAATCATACAGGCTCTGCTCACTGAACCATTGATCAAAGGTGACACCAAAACTTGACAGATCCTCTTTAATGCCGTCAAGAATTTTATTTGCAGCATACTTTGCACAGATTTCAACAGCCTCTTGTTCATCTTTTTTTACAAAACCATCTCCATATTTTTCAAGAACCTCACCGGCCAGATCCTGGATATAATCCCCTTTATAACAATCATCGGGAAATTCAATTTTTTGGCCCGCTTTTTCCAACAGCCTCAACCAGACAGATGTGCCAAGGGTTCTGATCTGGCGGCCTGAATCATTAATATAGTATTCTTTTTGGACATCAAACCCGGCAAACGAAAGAATTTTAGCCACGGAATCGCCCACAGCCGCCCCTCTTCCATGCCCAACATGCAAGGGACCTGTGGGGTTTGCACTGACAAATTCTACCTGAACCTTTTCATTCTTACCAATATCAGAGGCCCCATAATTTTTATCCTGTTCAAGAATCCGGTTAACAACCGGATGCCATGCTTGCTTGGACAGAAAAAAATTAATAAATCCAGGGCCTGCGATCTCAACCTTTTCAATTAAACTTCCGGTTTCAATCAAGGCGACCAGGCCTTCGGCAATTTTTCTTGGCGGCATTTTCTGAATGCCGGCTGAAACCATGGCAAAATTTGTAGAAAAATCACCATGGGATTGATGCCGGGGTTCTTCTATCTCCATTTCAGGCATCTCATCCGAGGAGAACACACCTTTTTCAAAGGCTTTTTGAGCGGCTTTAAAAATAATTCTTTTAAGTGTATGTTTCATCATTCTCTCTAATTTTCGTGTTCAGAAGTATCTTCAGGAGTAAATATAGGGGTATCGTCGCCGTCATCTATTTCTTTCATCTCATCTTCTTTGGTGTCCCCGTCTTCTTCAAGCAGCTTATCAAGTTCAACATCATCGTCGTCAAGCTGGAATTTTTCTTCCTTTGGAAAGGCTTCAACATCATTATATTCTATAACTATTTTTTCTTCAGCTTCATTTTTAAAAAACTCTTTTGTATTTTCAAAAAGTTTAATACAAAGATCTGTTGTAGGAAAAAAACCCCTCCTTCTTATGGATTTCAAGAAAGCTCTAAGACCTTCATCAGAAGCCTTTATCACGTCTTGCAAATCATAATCTTCTTCCAGAAGCGGCATGACAACCCCCGGATCAACCTCACTGGATTCTAAAATAGTCAACACGCCGGTTTTGATATTTTTCTCGAATCTTATTTTCTGTCTCATCTGTTCTCTCCCATAAAGTCTCTCCCGTAAAAAAAATCAATCTAAAACCCTTTAATATAGCGCAACTATTGCTTCTGTCAACAAGTATGAGGGGACAGATTTGAAATCCGTTCCATCCATTTACACCATATTATAATCCAATGTTATATTAAATTCTTATAGGTCACCAAGCTTACCAGTTGATAACCGGCAAGGCATTCAAGCAGATACTCAAGAAAAAAAAATAAAAAAAATGGCAGGGACAATATCACTATTCCAACATATTTTAAAAAAGCTTTAATTCAAACAGCGGTCCGCCGGACAATACAACATATTCCATATTTTTATAATCCAGATAAAGCAACTGAAATAAGAGTTTATACCCGAATTAAAACAATTGCAATCCATGTCGTTTCTAAAATACATATTGACGTGAATAACATGAATAGGATAGTACTTTTAACGGCAGGCTCTTTTAAATGACGTGTCTTTTAAAAAGAAACAAAAAAACTTGTTTCATGAGACAAACAACAACGGCAACAAAAAAAAGGAGGAATTTCAAGATGATATACAGAGGCTCATATACTGCTGTTTTGCTGCTCACAGCTGCTGTTTTATGGAGTGCATCAGGGGTTGCTCATGCAAGTTATATGGATAAAACAAATGGCAAAGATATCTTCACTCTGGGTCAAATCGTGGTAACAGACAAGGCCTCACCCGTCAATGGAATAACGGTAGAAACGGTTTCAAGCCGGCAAATGCAGGAATTTAACCGTGAAAATGTGGCAGATGCTTTGAATCTTGTCCCGGGCATTACCCTTTCCCGGTCAGGTGCCAGAAACGAACAGATGATTTTTGTCAGGGGATTTGACATCAAGCACGCGCCTTTATTTCTGGACGGCATTCCCATCTATGTACTGTATGACGGATATCCCGACCTGGGCCGTTTCACCACATTTGACCTTTCACAAATTGTCGTTTCCAAAGGATTTTCATCTGTTCTCTACGGCCCCAATACCATGGGCGGAGCGATCAATATGGTGTCCCGGAGGCCTGATAAATTTTTTGAAGGGAACGCGGGCGTTGGTGTAGCTTCCGGCGACACCATCACAACCCATGGCAACTTTGGAACCAATCAGGGCAAATGGTATCTTCAGGGCGGTTTCAGTTATGCGGATCAAGACTATTTTTCAGTTTCAGATAATTTTAAACCCACGGCAAATGAAGATGGTGGAGATCGGGAAAATTCATATCGGACAGACCAAAAAATCAATTTAAAAATAGGTTACACACCATCAGAACTGGATGAATACGCCTTCAGCTATATCCGCCAGGATGGGGAAAAAGGAACCCCTCTCTATGCCGGAAATGACCCTTCTGCAAGAATCAGATACTGGCAGTGGCCTTACTGGGACAAAGAAAGCTTTTATTTTAATTCCAGGACCTCTATTAATCAGAAGGGCTATGTAAAAACCCGGCTATATTACGACACCTATAAAAATTCACTTTTCAGTTATGATGATGCCACCTATACTACCATGACAAAAGGCTATTCATTTAAAAGCGCCTATGACGATTATACGATTGGCGGATCTTTGGAAGCTGGAAGCAAATATTTGTCCGGGCATTTTATCAAGGCAGCATTTCATTACAAAAAAGATGTTCACGAAGAAAAGGACGAGGGCAAGCCAAAACTGAATTTTCAAGACGAAATTTTTTCCTTTGGCCTTGAGGATACCATCACCCTTTCAGAAAATATTTCCATTATCATCGGGGCAAGCTATGATTATCTTTCTCCGGGAAATGCCGATAATTTTGATTCTGATACCGGCATTATCAGTGACTTTTCCAGTCGGGAGGTTGATGCCTTCAATCCCCAGATCAGTCTGTTTTATGATATTTCCGACACAGGAACCGTTCACGTTGCAGTGGCGGAAAAAAGCAGACTGCCCACCCTGAAAGACCGGTATTCCTATCGCATGGGCTATGGGTTGCCCAACCCTGATCTGGATGAGGAAACATCCGTCAATTATGAAATCGGATACCAGGATAACTTTGCGGACCGGGTCTGTTTTAAATCCTCTGTATTTTACAGTGATGTCAGCAACTATATCATGGCCGTCAGCGTGCCGGACCCGGATGACGCCACCGGCACAGTGGACCAGAATCAAAATATTGGGGCGGTAAATATTTACGGCGCAGAGGCCCAAGTATCTGCCTACCTTCTGAACAACCTTGAATACGGCCTTGGCTACACCTATATGGACTGGGACAACCAGAGCAGCGATGAAAAACTGACGGACATTCCCCGGCACAAAATTTTCACCCACATCAAATACAGTCCGGTAAAACGCCTCTCCCTACTGACCAGTCTGGAATATAATGCCAAACGATTCAGTAATTCAGACGGTGCCACCCAAGCCGGGTCTTATGCACTGATCAACTGCAAGGCAGATTGTACCCTTTATAAAAACATAAAGCTTGAAGCAGGGGTTAACAACCTGTTTGACCGTAATTATGAAATAGACGAAGGCTATATTGAACCGGGACGAAACTATTTTATCAACCTCACCTGTCAGTTCTAACAACATAAGAGGATTCAGATGAAAATCAGCACACATAAATTTTACAAAATCATCCCGTATTATTTGATTTTGATTTTAATTCAAACAATTCCTGCCGGAGTATACGGCATTATCCACGCAGAAGAAATTATTGACATGAAGGGCCGCAAAGTCATGGTTCCTGATGTGATCCGCAGCGTATACAGTGTATCCCCCCCAGCCACCTGCATGGTCTATGCCCTTGCACCGGATCTGATAGCAGCTCTCAACTATCCCCCCCGAACCGAAGAAAAAAGATATATGTCCGCCCGCATACAGAACCTGCCTGTAATCGGCGGATGGTTTGGTCAGGGCCGCACTCCCAATCTGGAAACCTTGTTACAGGTTCACCCGGACATCGTTCTTGTGTGGCAATGGAAGCGCTCGGCAACAACTCAAAAAATTGAACAAACGCTTACACCGCTGGGTTTTCCCATCGTTTATATACAGATAGACACATTAAGGGATTACTCAAACGCTTTTGAATTCCTGGGAAAACTGTTGAACCGGGAACAACGAAGTGCCGGCCTGGTTCAATATGCAAAACAAACCATGGGTGAATTGGACAGCCTGCAGGCCAAAATCCCTGACGCAAAAAGAATTTCTGTCTATTATGCCGAAGGAGCAGGCGGTCTGCGTACGGATTGCAGCGCATCCATTCACGCAGAACTGATCCCCCTGTGCTGCGGAAAAAATGTCCATGTCTGCGAGGCAAAAGATGTTTTCGGCATGGAAAAACTATCTGCCGAACAGATTATCCAGTATAATCCCCAAGTGATTATAACCCGGGAATCTTCTTTTTATAACAGAATTTATACAAACCCTTGCTGGAAAAATATCCGGGCGGTTCAAGAACACCGGGTTTTCCAAATTCCACGATCCCCGTTTGACTGGTTTGACCGTCCACCTTCATTCATGCGCCTTCTGGGAGCCAGATGGCTTATGAACAAACTTTATCCAGACAAATACCCCGTAGACATGATTGAAGAAACCCGAACATTCTACCGGCTTTTTTTAAATAAAGCCCTTGACCCAAAGGCGGCTGCGGAGATTTTGTATTTATGAAATCCACATTTTTAATTCCCGCACTTCTTGTGCTTCTCTGCCTGACAGCCGTTGTTTCCCTTTGCCTGGGGCGGTATCCAGTAGCTCCAGGCCAGATGATTTCATTTTTGAGCAATGGCATTTTCGGCAGCTTATTACCTGAGGAACGCGGGTTTGCCGTGATCCAAAACATTGTAGTGGATATTCGTCTGCCACGCATCATGGCCGCCATACTCATAGGTTCGGCGCTTTCGGTTTCCGGTGTCGCATTCCAGTCCATGTTTATTAATCCCCTGGTTTCCCCAGGACTCCTGGGCGTGCTGGCCGGGGCATCTTTCGGGGCCGCCCTGGGCATGATCCTCTCTGTGAGCTGGATTGCAGTGCAGGCAGGAGCATTCATCTTTGGATTTGTGGCGGTGCTGACAGCAATCTGCATTGCAGGTTTTTACAAGGGCGACCGGCTTTTGATGCTCATCCTCGGCGGAATCATCAGCGGTTCAATGTTCACGGCACTGCTGTCCGTGATCAAATATCTGGCTGATCCCTACGACATGCTTCCGGCCATTGTTTACTGGCTCATGGGCGGTCTTTCTATGGCTGATGCAAAAACAGTCTGGACACTCAGCTTTCCGATTGCAGGAGGCATTGTAATGCTGATTTTTCTTTCCGGTCAAATGAACGTGTTGAGCATGGGCGATGAAGAAGCCCGATCCATGGGTGTAAACGTTGGACGAATCCGGTTTCTGCTCATATTTTTTGCCACACTGATCAGCGCACTTACAGTTGCCATAGGGGGAATCATCGGATGGGTGGGTCTGGTCATCCCCCATATTGCCCGGATGATCGTGGGGTCGGACAACCGTATACTCCTTCCTGCGGCAGCAATTATCGGAGCCACCTATCTGCTGGTGGTGGACAACATTTCAAGATTGGCTTTCAGTGTGGAAATCCCCCTGGGCATTCTGACCGCTTTGGCTGGAATTCCTTTTTTTACAATAGTTCTTCGAAATTCAGGCAAAGGATGGAACTGATGAAATTTATTCATGTAAACAATATAAGCTATAACTATTCCCAAAAACAGGTACTCAAAAAAGTAACTCTTACCATAGATCAGGGAAAAGTACTCTCCCTTTTAGGACCTAACGGCAGTGGCAAAACAACGCTGCTCAAGATGATAATGGGATTCTACCGGCCTTCAACCGGACAGGTTATCCTGGAAGGCCGATCAATAAGTGACATGACTCCCAGGGAGCTGGCCCGGCGTATCGCCTATGTTCCCCAGGTTCATCGACTTGCCTTTTCATATCGGGTCATGGATGTTGTTTTGATGGGCCGAGTTTCCCGCAAACCTTTTTTTTTCCGATATTCGTCAAAAGACCGGGCTATTGCTGCCCGCGCTCTGGAACAGCTTTCCATTGCCCACCTGAAAGACCGCCCCTATACCGAAATCAGTGGAGGCGAACGTCAGCTTACACTCATTGCAAGAGCCATGGCCCAGGGGGCAGATACCTTTGTATTGGATGAACCGGTCAACGGTCTTGATTACGGCAACCAGATCCGTCTGCTAAAACAGATCGCAGACCTTGCTGAACAAGGATATACCTTTATCCAGACCTCTCATTTTCCGGAACATGCAATCTGGATATCGGATAGGGTAGTGATGCTTCAAGACGGGCAGATAATAGCAAACGGAAGCACACAGGATGTCATCAACGGACCCAACCTTTACCGACTTTACAAAACCCCTATCGGCATTGTTGAGGCAAAAAACGGAATGCGGGTTTGTGTACCCCGTCTCATGAGGGACAGACATCATTCATCTGAAAAACAAGAAAAAAACAATGCCCAATATCAGGCAGCCTGAAAGCCAAAAAAGCCTGTTTATATAAGGATCGTACAATTCAGTACCAGTCCGGCTGAAAAAACAGGCTTCCAAAAATAAATTTGTTTTGAATCACAGAATGTTGTATATTCATTTCTTGCAAAAAGACCTGACTATTGGTAAAAAAATTGACTATTTAAAAAATATCCTTGTTTTTTTAGTAGTTCAGGGTATCCAAAAAATATGGTGATATTACAGATAGACCGAAACATCACGCACTAATGTGTGATGTTGTAAAAAAACAGGAAAAATTTTGGATTCAAAAAACCCAGGCACAATCTATCTTAGCCCTTCAAAAACAAAAAACTACCCGCATAAGTACAAATTTATATCATTGGTAACGACATTCAATCCTTGGCGTTTTTTTTCTCTGCCCGTGATACCTTTTTTAATATTCATTTTAATAAATATCTCTTTTATAACGGCTGGCAATGGTCAAGAAAACTTGTCTGTAAAGGTTGGGGTATATGAAAATAAACCGAAAATCTTTACAGATTCAAATGGCAGGGTTGCCGGATTCTGGCCTGACCTTTTAGCTTATATTGCAAACAAAGAAAACTGGGATATAACCTATATCCATGGAACCTGGAATGAGGGTCTTGAAAGATTACTGGCTAATAATATAGATATCATGCCTGATGTTGCTTTTACGGAAGAAAGAGCCAATCTATATGCTTTTTCTAAAAGCCCTGTTCTTATAAGCTGGTCAAGGCTTTATATCAAAAAAAACGTAACCGACATCAAATCAATTAGGGATCTGGAAAATAAAACAATAGCAGTCCTGAAGGGAAGTGTTAATTTTGAATGTACCGGCGGAATAAAAGAACTCCTTCAAAAATTCAATATAAATTGTACTTTTCTGGAATTTGAAGACTATAACAATGCATTTGAGGCTGTTAAAAACAATTTGGCCGATGCCTGCGTAACAAACAGAAACTTTGGGAATAAAAATGAAAAAAGATTTAACCTAAAAAAAACAGCAATAATTTTCCAGCCCATCAATATCAATTTTGCTTTCACTAAAAATGCTTCATTACCGCATAATTTTTCCGAAAGGATAGATCATCACATGGAGCAGCTTCTTAAAGACAACACTTCATTTTATTACCAATTGCTGGAAAAATATTTTGAGACAAAAATAGCGCAAAAAACCATTGAAGTATTCCCCGTGTGGATTAAAATTGTATTAAAAAGCATCGGGGGAATACTTGCTTTTTTAGTTCTTGTCATCTTTATATCAAGAGTACAGTCAAAAAAACAAACCGCTGAAATTAAAATCAAAAATAAAGCCCTGCAAAAAAGTGAAGCACATTTGCGCACTTTGATTGAGACAATACCGGATCTTATATGGTTAAAAGATCCTGATGGAGTTTATCTTGCCTGTAATCCGAAATTCGAACGCTTCTTTGGCGCAAAAGAAACGGATATTGTGGGAAAAACCGACTATGATTTTGTAGACAAGAAAATGGCGGATTTTTTCCGGGAAAACGACCGTATGGCAATGGCCGCAGGCATGCCGACCATGAACGAAGAAGAAATTATTTTTAATGATGACGGCCACAAAGAGCTGCTGGAAACCGTTAAAACACCGATGTATGATTCAGATGATAAGCTTATCGGTGTGCTGGGCATTGGCCGGGACTTTACCAGGCGTAAACAGGCAGAGCAAGAAAAGATAATTGCGCAAAAAATTGCAGCAGAACACAAAAAGCTGGCATTGGTTGGACAGATTGCAGGAAAAATGGCCCATGATTTTAATAATATTCTCAGTATTATCATGGGTCACACTGACCTTTCTCTAATGGAATGCAAAGATTTAAAAACAAGAAAAACTCTTGAATTAATCCTTCAACAGACACTGAAAGGAAGAAATTTAACAAAAAACCTGGTTGCCTTTGCCAAGGATCAGGATCCCAAACAAAAATTTTTCAAACTCAATGCAAAACTTGATCTGGTACTCAATTTATTAAACAAAGATCTGGAAGAACTTGAACTGATAAAAGAATATAAGCCTGAAGTGCCGGAACTGCTCGCAGACCCTGGAATGATCGAACATGCCCTTGTCAATATTATACAAAACTCAATTCATGCATTAAGCATGACTGAAAATCCAAAAATTATTATCAGAACCTATTGTTCTGATAATAATATCATTGTTGAAATTGAGGATAACGGATGCGGAATTCCTGAAGAACATCTTGAAAAAATTTATGAGCCGGCTTTCACACTAAAGGGAAGCTGTGATCTAACAGGTTCATACAAAAAAAATATCAAAGGAACCGGCTATGGCATGGCCAATGTAAAAAAATATATTGAACAGCACAAGGGCAATATTTCAATTAAATCACAATCAGGTACAGGTACAGGTACAGGTACAAAAGTTATCATAAGCCTGCCTGTGATTAAAAAATTCTTAACAAAAGAAGAAAAAACAGAACTTCAGAAAACAAAACTACAGTTTGGAAAAAACATTCTTATTGTGGAGGATGAAGCGGCAATATCTGAAGTACAACACAGGATATTGACACAAGCCCCATGTCATCACACTGCTGATATTGCTTCCAATGGACGGACCGCAATAGATTTATTAAAAAACAACAAGTATGATCTGATAAGTTTGGATTATATTCTTCCGGGAAACATGAATGGAATTCATATATATAATCATATCAGGGAAACTGATAAAGCCGTTCCAATATTATTTATCTCCGGAAACATAGATTTTTTAGAATCCATCAAGGAAATAAAACAAAAAGATGCGAACATTGATCATCTTTCCAAACCTTGCCAGAACAAAGATTATGTGGACGCCATAAACAGGTTATTGGAAAATGCCTTACCAGCACAATAATGACTATGGGTCCTACCTTTAAAGACTTTGAAAAATTGACGGATTTATTTACTTCCGAAGCGATTTTCATTACCCTATTTTTAAGAAGCTGATCAAAAATGAAATACATTTTGTACAGGCTGATCTTGCTGAAGCCATAATCAATCAGTTCACCCAATTTAATTAAAATTTCCTGGAACCAGACAATTTTATTCTTGACCTGCTTCAAACAAGGTGCTATACATATCTGGATAAATTCTGGAGGAGTGGCCGAGCGGCTGAAGGCGGCGGTCTTGAAAACCGTTAAGTGTCAAAGCTTCGTGGGTTCGAATCCTACCTCCTCCGCCATTTATAAAATACGGAGAAATGGCCGAGTGGCTGAAGGCGCTCGCCTGCTAAGCGAGTATGGGTGTTGTTATCCATCCAGAGTTCGAATCTCTGTTTCTCCGCCACAATATACAATTTTAGGAATTTTAAGCCTTGGCTTTCAATTCCTTTTTTTGTTTCTGTGGGGTCAAAAATGGTGTCAAAATCATTTCGACCTTCTCAAAACACCTTCTTTTACAACAATTCAACCTTGGATTATTTCAGATTTCAACACCCTTACATCAAGACCCCTTCCCTACTCTCAACTTCCCCTAAATTCATCGATAAAAAAGACAAAAATTATATCCATATTTTTGTTCTTTTTTATATTCTACCAAACCAAAAATCTTAAAAGGAACTACTATGAACATTGACTGTAAAAATGACACCATTACCTGTGACTGTGGTCACACCTTGCAAATCAAGGACGCCCAACTTTACCATTGTTCTGATTGTCACTCTTACCATTTTGATTGTGACCAATGCGAGAAAACCCATATAATACCATTGGGATTCAATGATTATCTCTTTGGTGAAATATCAAAATCTGTTCTTCAGGCAAAAGATGATAATAACCAAATGCCTGATGAATTTTCCGACATCTTTCTTGGAAAGAATCAAGTTCCGTTAACAGATGAATTAATTGAGCATCTGGTTAAAGAAAAAGGAATGAACAGGGAAGAATTGATTTACATGCAAAAAGAAGGGGCGAAATATTCTGTCTCCCGAAATTCCTTTATTTTCCCTCCTGAAGGGGATTTGGACAAATTCATCAAATAAGAAAACAGTCTTTCACTTTTTGATCCCGCTAAACTATTGTCACTGATCGCAAGGTGGGCACGGAGCATTGCCCGGCACCACCTGAGAACGGGGATAATAGTTTAGCGGATCAGAACAAAGAAAGCTGTCTTTCTCTTCTTTGATTCTTCTTGTTCACATTAAATTCAAAATCAAAGACACTTAACCGCCCTTTCAATGGATAGAATGGAATCTTTTGTGGTGAAGCCAGAACAAAACCATACTTGCCATGAAACCAGGATGAATCATGGCTTGAAACGCAATTTATTAAATTGACATGGCCGATTATACCCCCTCTGACTTTTTTTGATTCTTCAATGAGGCTTTCATATTCTGGATGCAATCGTGATACAAGGTCTGCACCCTGGATATCAAACCTTTTACCGGTGTGAATATAAATGCGGCCCCGGTAATAGGTGAACCAATTACGGTTTTCAACGTCCTTGATGCCCTCAACGATGAGGGATGCCCACGGCTGTTGGATACTGATCGCTTTCATGGAAACTCCTTACCTGTTTGTCCAGGTTTTCAAAACCTGGCCCCCTTCATTTTATCTTAAGCGGGTGTGAAGGAGAAAAATCAGGAACAGACTGCTTTTCATTTTTCCAAAAGCCTTGACAGGGTTATCAAAAATGATAACATATTGATTGTAATTGACGGGCTAATTAATAAAACAAAACTCGGTTCTTTGCTGATATGACTTGGGAAATCACATTCTATAATAAAAAAATTGAAGAACAAACCTTATCTTTCCCTGCTGGAATATTGGCAAATTTAATACACATATTAGAACTGATAGAAGAATTTGGACCGAATTTGGGAAAACCCCATACTGCAGCTATGGGAAAGGGTTTGTTTGAAATAAGAGCAAAAGGTAAAGAGGGAATCGGAAGATCTTTTTTTTGCTCTATTGAAAACAATGAAATTGTCATTCTTCATTCGATTATTAAAAAGACACAAAAAACGCCTAAAAAAGATTTAGCTCTTGCAATAAAAAGAATGAAGGAGATTAAAGGAGGTAACAAGAAATGACCAGACCAACTTTTAAAAATTTCAAAAAAAAAGCGCTTAAAAATCCTGAAGTTAAAAAAGAATATGAAGCCTTAATCCCTATTTATGAGCTTAGAAAAAAACTGATCCAGATGAGAATAAACAAGGGGTTAACACAAGCTGAAGTTGCAAAAAGGATGGGAACAAAAAAAAGCAATATTTCAAGATTAGAATGTGGAGAAAACGTTTCATATCCTACATTGGCAACCATTTCAAAATATGCAGGTGCGCTGGGCTATAAAGTTAATGTGGAATTTGAACCCATATAATACACTTCAATGCATTATCCATCATTCTGGTTATCCAATGTGTATAACTTTCTGTCGCTACCACCATTCTCCCCGATAACGGGAGATCTGTATAAGAAGTTTTAAAATCTATCTTTAAATTTAGAAAAAGAAAAAAAGAACAACTATTTTTTATAAAATTATGTTGACTTTTTATTTTGATAGTGTAAGTGTAACGCATTACCATTACTTTTTATGGAATAAACATGAAGAAAACCAGAAAAACGATAGTCACCATTTGGATAAATCCAGAAATTTTAGACAAGTTAGATAAATTTGCCAAACGAGCAGATATTTCAAGAAGCCAGTTAATCCATAATTTATTATCAATTGGTTATGATGAAATCAAATTACAAAAGAACCTTGGAATTATCAAACTCACTTTATCCTTAGAAAGGCTACAGGCAAAAATCGCTAAGCTTCTTTCTGGTGCTAAGAAAAAAATTGTCATTGTCGATCCAGACAAAAAGGGAACCAATCTTTCTATACGAATTGATCCAGAGTTAATGAAAAAAATTGATGCCTTGGCAAATAAATTAAGCATGTCAAGAAGCATATTTATTGAGTACCTTTTGGAAATATCCATAAAAGAGCTTAAATACATTAATTTTCCAGGAATTATTGACAGTGCTCTATTGATTAGAGATTTAGACGATAAAATTAGAGAAACTTGGAAAAAATTATTTAAAAAATCCAAAAAAGCCCTAAAGGAGAAAGAGGTCGTCACCAAAATAGATGAAAATTTAGAAGAAAACAATAATTAAAAAGGCCAAGCACCGCGTCTCGCCAAAGCCAAGGTGCTTGACCCATTAATCGTGAGAGTTCAAAGAACACTCAGCAACTAAGTGTATCAATACACCGTTCTGGTGTCAATGAACTCTCCAAAATTCGGAGGTGTTCAAATGACAAGTTCAAATCAAAAAAATCATCCTAAAACTGCAAAATCACAAGATACTTCTATTGGGGGGCGGACTACTATCAGCCCCCCCCCGCAAAAATAAGCCGAGACTGTCAGCAAGAAGTAAGAATCTTAGCCTCAAATATTGATACCTTAAGGCTTTCAATCGATATTGTCTGGGAAAATTCATATTTCTTTGCCGTTCTCTCTGAAGCAAAAAAAATGGCTCGACTTGATAAAATAGATTTACCTGTCCCATTTATAATTAATGATGCAGATGATGAATATTTTTTCAGCATCAAAGAGCATGGATCACAAGGATATGAATGGATTCTCAATAATTCAGAATATTCTTTGTTAATAGGCAACTGGCGACAACCACAATCAAGACCAAGTGTCTTATTGACCATACGTTCTGAAACCCTCTGGCGAAAAGGACCCTTTGAGGCAATTTTTTTCATCATAAAATTTTTAAAAAAAGTTGGTGGTAAATTAACTCAAATAAAAATAAGCCGTCTTGATTTGTGTGTAGATACATTATTCCCTGAAAAATTATGGTCTGCAAATATTCTTGACCACAGAGTCACCAGGGCATCTGATACAAAAATATTTCATAGCAATAAAAATTTATCCGGCATAGCAATTGGCAAGAATAAATTTTCAGCCAGATTATATGACAAGCCGTTGGAAATACAACAGCAATCAAATAAAATCTGGTTTTTCAATATATGGGGATTGAAAAGCGTACCCGCAGATTATAAAATTATCAGGGTTGAATTTCAATTAAGAAGAGAGGCCATTAAGGAACTTGGAATCATTTCCATTAATGATCTGTTTAAGCTTATACAAAATATTTGGTCGTATTGCACAAAACACTGGTTGAAATTCCAAGACAACCCCGGCAAGCAATCCCACCAGCGAAAAACCTTAAAATGGTGGGAAAGCATACAAAATGGATTTAACAACATGTCTCCCGGTAATCCATTAATACGCAGTAAAGCATTAAAAGCAGACAAAGACAGACTTTCTCAACAAATTATGGGCTTAATGTCTTCATTTGCTGCATTGGAACTTGAAACCGGATGGGATATCAAGCCTAAAAATATCAATTTAATTAACACATTCAAAGTATTCCAGAAACACCTTATCCAAAACAATTTAAATAAAATTGAATTTTCAAAACGTGTTGAAAATAAAAAAGCTAAATTTCAACGGCTAAACGACAAACACCTCGAATCCCTTAACCTGAGAGAACAGCTTGGTTTCTCACCAAACAATGCAGCTTAGGAGTGATTTTTATGATTTCACCAAGTGATATAGTTGACGTTGAAGGTTTATCAAAAGTTCTTTCTTGTTCCACGGCAACCATAAAAAAAACCTGGAGAGAATATCCTCATATTTTTATTGGTCTTGGCCGAACAGCCAAATCAGCCAGGTTTATTGTTGATGATGTTGTATCGTATTTAATTGAAAGGGATTACAAAAATGGCATATCAAGATCCAAAAACAAAAAAATGGGTAAGGGATTCAAGAATCACAGGATGTCCAAGAAAAAAGAAAAGAGGATTCAGAACCAAGAGAGAGGCAAAGCAATGGGAAAATGCCAGGCGGGAAGAGATGCTGAACCCGAAAGCCGAACAGATCCAATTGACAACTTCAGAAGCATGTTTGCGGTATCTTGAACATTGCAAAAGACGGGGCTTCAAGCTCAATACATATCGCTATAAAGCCAATATTTACAAGGCTATGATTTATTTCTGGGAAAACGACCCGGATATAAAAGCTGTTGATTCAATAATGATAGAAGAATTCTTTGACCACGTTTTTGATTCATCCGGCGGAAAAACCGTAAACCGTTACAAACGTGAAATTAAATCTCTTTTTAATTATCTGCGGAAAAGGCATTTAATTGATAATGATCCAACCTCCCCCATAGATGATTATGAAGAAGAAGTTTTTAAAAAATATGTTCCCCCACCTGAAGATATCCATGCCGTTCTTAATGTTGCCAATGAATTTGAGTCCGATATTATTCGGACTGCATATCATACGGCTGCAAGGTCAGGAGAAATAAGACAAATCACTTGTGAAGATATTGACTTGAAAAACAATGCTTTAACACTTTGGACCCGAAAACGTAAAAACGGAAATTCCGAAGCAGATACCATTGACATGAGCCAATCTTTAAGAAAAATTTTACAAAACCGGTTAATAGTCTGCACAAAAGATTGTCCCTGGCTATTTCCAAGCCCAAAATGCAAGCAGCTTTCCAAATACACCTTTGATAATATTATGCCAAGGCTTTGTAAAAAAGCTAACGTAAAGCCATTTGGGTTCCATGCCATACGCCACCATATAGCGGTACAACTTGCTCATAAGAATTGGCCTTTAATTAAAATTCAAAAATTTCTCAGGCATAAAAGAGCGACAACGACTGATATTTATCTCAGATCTTTGATCAACATAAAAAGCTCTGGAGCTTCAATTATAGATGATATCGAGTTGGAAATGAAAGCCTTAAGATCTGAATTGAGATAGCCTCATAATTTTAAAAAAACCAATAATAATCATTGATATATAAAAAAAAATGGAGATATAAATAATTATGGATTTATTTTCCCCTCAAAAAAGATCTGAAATAATGTCCCGAATAAAAAGTAAGGGAAACGCATCCACTGAAATAAAATTCGAAACACTTTTAAATAAGTTCAATATAACAGGATGGGAGAAGCATCTTGCTATAATCGGAAAGCCTGATTTTGTTTTTCCATCTTTAAAGATTGCCATTTTTATAGATGGGGCGTTTTGGCACGGCTATAAAAGTTCAAAGCTCCCGGAAAAAAACAGAATTTTTTGGGAAAAGAAAATTAATTCAAATAAAAAAAGAGATCTGAAAGTGACTAATAGTTTGCGAAAACAGGGCTGGTCGGTTATAAGAATTTGGGATTTTGAACTTAGAAAGAAAAATGAAAAAAATATCATAAAACGAATAAAAAGAATGATAACTATTAAACTCAATGGAGAAAAACATGATTAGGCGGCCATGGAAAGTGATTGATTTGTTTTCAGGTGCCGGAGGCATGAGTTTTGGATTCCATGCTCATAAAAATTTTCAATTGACAGCGGCTTTTGATGCTCAGAAGGGGAAACCGAGTTCTGGTTTCGGCAAACTTGAGTGTAATACCACATATTATGACAATATTGGTATAAAACCGTACGATACGGATCTTAATTCCATCAGTATTGAAAATTTTAAAAAGAAGATAACAAAAAATATTGATGTTTTTATCGCCTGCCCTCCTTGCACTGGATTTAGTAGGGCAAATCCGACGAATCATTTAGTCGATGACCCACGAAATTCTTTGGTAACAAAATCAGCTTTATTAGCTCTTTCTCTCAAACCTTCTGTGATATTAATGGAAAATGCAAGGGAGCTACTTCAAGGTAACTTTAAACATCATTATAAACAATTTGCCAAACTCTTAACGGATAATGGCTATAATGTAACTTGCTCGGTTCATTTCCTTAATAAATTTGGTCTACCCCAAATAAGGGAACGAGCACTAATTATAGCGGGAAAAAAGAATTTAAAGTTAAAAACGATTGAAGACCTGTGGGATGGATACACCGTCAACCCCTTTTCCACAAGCGTTAGCAATGCATTCTCTGTACTTGAAAAAAGTAAGAGCTTCTCTTGTAATATAGCCCCCAAGTTCAGTAGCAAAATAGTTAAAGATAGAATCAGTTCTATTCCCAAGGATGGTGGTTCTTGGATTGATTTGGCAAGACAACCGAACAAAAAATACTTATTAACTGAAGGTATGAAAAAACTGTTTGATAAAGGTAAAATAGGCTCATTTCCCGACACATACGGGAGAATGGCATGGAACAAACCGGCTCCAACAATTAAAAGAGAATGCAGTCATGTTGGAAATGGCCGTTATGCACATCCCGAAAAAAACAGATTATGCACAGTACGAGAAATGGCTATTTTGCAAGGTTTTCCAATTTCTTACAAATTTTCTGGAAACTCTTTATCTAATAAGTACAGGCATATTGGAGATGCAGTTCCACCTCTTATTTCATATCAATTGGCACATCTTGTAGATTGGATTTTATCAACAAAAAAACCGGCAATTGATGATATAATTCTAAAAAATACCAGCTTAAAATCATCTGATATTGAAAGCGTAGAAAAAAATTATGGACAAGCTGTTTAAGCAAATCAAAGAACTAAATGGACATCAACAAAAAAGAGTTTCTGAATTCATAAGTTCGATAGGAAAACCACTGGATGAAATATTTATTCAAATAGAAAAATTGAATAAATTCAAGCAACAAAGAGTATTTGATTTTATAAAAGCTTTAAACAAACCCCTCAAAGAGTCTACTAATAAAGACTCTGAATATGTTAATTCTGCTTTTTCCGAAGAGTTTAGATCCAGAATCTTAACTCAACACGCCTTTCAAAACTCTCCATTATTTCAAGATTCCTTTGATTCCGCTTTTATGGCTGCATCAAAAGCAAGCGGTAAAGATTGCAAAGAAGCTCCGATTGGAGAACGCTTTTGGGATGTAGAAGTTGATGGCCTTCGAATTAGTTTAAAATCAACCCGTGAAAAAAATCTTAGTTCCAAAACACTAAAAATAAGCAAACTGACCGAAGCGGCTTGGATACAAGACTGTAGATCAGCTGCCATAAGGGAAGAGCGAACAAAAAATTTGTTTATAGAGTATATGGATATTGTCGGATCAATTATTCAACTAAGGTATTTCAAAAAAAAACAAATGTACGAATTAGTGGAGATACCAATGGAATTGTTTAAACCAATTTTGGATGTACCACGATCATATTTCAATTCTGATGGCCCGACTATAAACATTCCCGTTGGAGAGAACCCTCCAAACCTTAAACTCAGATTAGATCGATCGGATGCAAAAATAACAATCGTTAGCATTTTAAAAGAGCGTTGCATCGTACATGGAACTTGGCAATTGATTTAGACATAGCCCAATCGGAAAAACCGTTTTGAAGATATAATTAGTGGGGTCAAAAATGGGGTCACTTTTTTTTAGAATCGAATATTTCAGGCTATTTTAAGAATGATCAAAATTTCAAAAAGCCTAACAATAAAGGGGTTATGCGCTATTAACAAGACTTTAGAAAAACCGTTCTTTCGCCTGCTAAGCGAGTATGGGTGTTGTTATCCATCCAGAGTTCGAATCTCTGTTTCTCCGCCATTAACAACAATCTTGGGGGTTAAAAGCAACCGCTTTCAATCCCCTTTTTTTTTGTTTATTTTGGCAGCCATTCTCCATCAACACCCCAAAAACCAAAATCAGCTGTTCAGGCCCGAAGATGGAACCCACAATAATTTTTCAAAACTCCGTTTATGTCATTATTGTTAACCGTATTATAGAACAACTCAAACCATTTGAAAAAAATCTTTTTTCAATCCCAGATAAGTTTCAATACTTGAATTAGCTTCACCATAACCAAAAGAAATACCATATTCTGAAGAATCAGCCATTATGGCATTAGCAAATACAATAAAAAAACACGCAATTTTTCATAACAGTTCTTTTTTATCCAAAACCAAAGAGGTGAAATTTTCTGATTATTCCTTTTTTTAAATGAAAACCGTCATTTATTCAATAAATAAAGATTGATCTTTGCCCGAAGCCATATCATCACAAATTTCAAGGGCATGCATGGATTGCAGCCTTGCGTGCATTAACCCTTGACATAAAATTGAAGGGAGTTTATATCCTTCTAACAATTATACCAAGGAGATATTTTATTTTTATATAAAATAATTAAAAAAACATGCATTTAAAACAGATACTTGAAAAGAACAAAAAATCATTTACAGAAAAATGGTTCCAGGCAACTATTGATACATACCCTGCACAAAGTGCAAAGTTTCTAGGAAAAGATTCCAACCGATTTGACAACCCTGTTGGAGCTGTTACCCATGAAACCATTGAAGACGTTATCAATCTTATTATAGGTGATTTCAATCAGGAAACACTTGAAAAAGCCCTTGATCCGATCATCCGCATCAGGGCGGTACAGTCTTTTTCCGCTTCGGAAGCGGTCAGTTTTGTTTTTGCACTAAAGCAAATTGGCGAAACCATACTTGACAACAGCCTGATCAGAGAATTTGATAAGCTTGTTGACCAGATTGCTTTAGCTTCATTTAACAAGCTTATGAAATGTAAAGAAGAAGTTTTCCTTTTAAAAGCCACTGAGAGCAAAAGACGTATCCACAGGGCTTTTGAAAGGGCGGGTTTAGTAGCTGAGCTAACGGAGGAGGACCTTCTTGGCTCAAAAAAATCTTAACCTGTATGACAAAAATTTTAAAACTTGTCATACATAAAATAATGAGGTGGTTATAATATGAATCAAAAGTACTTGATCCCCCTGACAGCTGTTTTCCTGCTTTTTTTAGTAGCCTATACAGGGGTTGAGGGAGCAGGGCTTCAGTGGTTCTTCGGAATTGTTTTCCCCTATGTAGCGATGATTGCCTTCCTTGCCGGGTTTGTATACAAGGTTATGGGATGGGCATCTTCTGCTGTACCGTTCAGGATTCCGACAACCTGCGGGCAACAGAAATCTCTACCATGGATAAAACATAACGCCATTGACAATCCTGATACTTCAACAGGTGTGTTTGTGCGTATGATTCTTGAAATTTTTCTTTTCAGGTCTCTGTTCAGAAACACAAAAGCAGCATTCAGCAGAAATGCTTCAAACAGGCTTTCCTATTCCTGGGAAATTTTCCTTTGGGTAGGTGCCCTTGCCTTTCATTATTCCTTTTTAGTAGTATTGTTAAGGCATTTCAGATTTTTTACTTCCCCAGTACCGTCGTGCATCAAATTTCTGGAGTACTTTGACGGTATTGTACAATTGGGACTTCCCGGTCTGTTTTTATCCGGTGTAGTATTGTTAGCGGCAACATTATACCTGCTTGCGCGAAGAATCTTTGATGCCAAGGTCACCTATATATCCCAGGCGGCTGACTACTTCCCATTATTCCTTATCATCGGAATTGCAGTGACCGGTTTGTCCATGAGATATTTCACAAAAGTTGATATTATCGGTATTAAAACGCTTACCATGGGCCTTGCGACTTTCAGTCCCACAATTCCTGAAGGAGTTAGCGGTCTTTTTTATGCCCATATTTTTCTGGTAAGCATCCTTTTTGCATATTTCCCAGCCAGCAAACTGATGCATTTGGGCGGAGTTTTCTTAAGCCCTACAAGAAATATGGCAAGCAATACGCGTGCAAAAAGACATATTAACCCCTGGAACTATGATGTTGATATTCATACCTATGCACAGTATGAAGATCACTTCAGAGAAAAAATGATTGAAGCTGGCCTGCCAGTGGACAAGAAGGAGTAATAAATGTCTGACGAAATCAAATCGGATGAATTATTAGATAAAATAGACTTCAGCCCGAGATCAGATAAAGGTCCGGGCAATTGGATGGATACTTCGGTCCAGATCAGACCGGGAATGTATTGCTATGCGTCAAACTACAAAAGTGTAGAAACCTTGGGCCTGCCCAATGCAAGGCCGTGGAATCCCCTGGAAGACGACTGGAAACTGCCGGAAAACTGGCAGGAGATTCTTCACCAGGGAATAAAGGAACGCCTGGAAAGATTTCGTACATTCAAGGTATTCATGGATATCTGTGTACGCTGCGGCGCATGTGCTGATAAATGTCACTTTTTTCTTGGAACCGGTGACCCAAAAAATATGCCTGTCTTGAGAGCCGAGCTTTTAAGGTCTGTATACAGAAATGATTTTACAACTGCAGGAAAAATTTTAAAAAAAGTTCCAGGCGGAAGCGCACTGGCCGGAGCCAGACCCCTGACCATTGATGTACTCAAGGAATGGTGGTACTATTTTTTTCAATGTACGGAATGCAGACGCTGCTCTGTTTTCTGCCCTTATGGAATTGACACGGCTGAAATCACCATCATGGGCCGGGAGTTGTTAAACCTTATCGGTCTGAACATAGACTGGATTGCAACACCTGTTTCAAATTGCTACCAAACGGGTAATCATCTGGGCATCCAGCCCCATGCTTTTAAAGACATGATTGATTTCTTTGTTGAAGATATTGAAGATGTTACAGGTGTTAATGTTGAACCCCAAATGAATAAAAAAGGGGCGGATATTCTTTTCATAACTCCTTCCGGAGATGTCTTTGCTGATCCTGGCACATATACATGTCAGGGATACATGATTCTGTTCAAATATCTCAAAGATAAATACGGCCTGGATGTAACCTGGAGTACATATGCATCAGAAGGCGGCAATTTTGGTTTCTTTACCTCCCATGAAACCATGAAACGCTTGAACGCCAAGATGTTTGCAGAAGCCAAACGTTTGGGTGTCAAATGGATTCTGGGCGGTGAATGCGGTCATATGTGGCGTGTCATCAATCAATATATGGACACCATGAATGGCCCTGCCGACTTCCTTGAAGAGCCGGTTAATCCTATTACAGGCACCAAATTTGAAAATGCAAAATCCACAAAAATGGTTCATATCACAGAGTTCACGGCAGATCTTATCAAACACGGAAAACTTGAACTTGATAAGAGCAGAAATTCAAATCGTGTCATGACCTTTCATGATTCATGCAACCCTGCCAGGGGCATGGGCCTTCTGGATGAACCCCGATATATTATCGAGAACTGTTGTGACCAGTTTTATGAAATGCCGCCAAACACGATTCGTGAGCTGACCTTCTGCTGCGGTTCAGGCGCTGGTCTGAATGCCGGTGAAAATATTGAACTGAGAATGGCCGGCGGACTGCCAAGGGCCAATGCTGTTAAATATGTTCATGAAAAATTCGGTGTTAACAGCCTGGGAACCATATGCGCTATTGACAGAGCAGCACTCCCAACCCTGATGGACTACTGGGTGCCGGGCGTGGATGTTGTTGGCATCCATGAGCTTGTAGGAAATGCCTTGATCCTGCCGGGTGAAAAGAAGAGAACAGAAGACCTGAGATTTGAACCATTGCCAGGCTTTGAGGAGGAGGAAGACGATGAATAAAAATTTGATCATCACAGGGCTTGTTATATTTGTCCTGGCCGTACTCTCACCGTTCTGGTTTAATATCATTACAGAAACCCAGGCAGCACCTGAGCCTGAACTGGTGGGAAAAGCCAAAACAGAAAAAAAATGCGTGCTGGACAAATATGACATGAGAGCCAATCACATGTCCCTTCTGGACGAATGGAGAGATTCGGTGGTTAGGGATGCAGACAGACAATACAATGCCGTCAACGGCAATTCATTTAATATGAGTCTGTCCACTGGTGAAAATTCATGTCTTGGCTGTCATGAAGATAAAGCAAAATTTTGTGACTCCTGTCATACTTATGCTTCAGTTGATCCCTATTGCTGGGATTGTCACACAAACCCCAAGGAGATTGAATGATGAAAAAAAGCAGAAGAAGCTTTCTTAAAGTAGCAGGTATTGCTGCCATTGGATTAGGTGCTTCTCCGGCAATTAACTTTGCTTCATCTGATTCTCAAGGTACAGCCCATGCGGTGAAAAACTCAGAAGCGCTGCAAGCCCATCGCTGGGGCATGGTTATTGATACCAACAAGATTACGGATGAGGTCGCTGAAAGTATTGTTGAGGCATGTCACAAATCCCATAATGTTCCAAATTTAAACCATGAAGTGAATGAGGAAAAATTTCCAAAAACACGGCCGGTCAATCACAAGCAGGAAATCAAATGGATATGGGAAGAAGAATTCCACAACGCTTTTCCAGACAAAGAAGATGAATTTCTTGCTGAGAAATTCCATCACCTTCCTTTTCTTGTGACCTGTAACCATTGCAAAAATGCACCTTGTGTTCAAGCATGCCCGACACAGGCGACTTTCAAAAGAGAAGACGGGATTGTTCTGATGGACTACCACCGCTGCATCGGATGCCGTTTTTGCATGGCTGCCTGCCCGTTTGGAGCCAGAAGCTTTAATTTCAGAGACCCAAGACCGTTTATTGAAGAGACTGATCTTGATTTCCCCACCCGGACAAAAGGTGTTGTGGAAAAATGTAATTTCTGCGCTGAACGGCTGGCAAAAGGGGAACAACCGCATTGCGTGGAAGCCTCTAAAGGTGCAATTGTGGTTGGAGACCTTGAAGATCCGGAATCTGAAGTTCGCGCACTTTTGAATGAACATTATACAATCAGACGTAAACAGTCCCTGGGTACGGAACCCTCTGTTTACTATGTCATGTAAAAGGAGCGAGTATGCTTGAAATAGCTATCAAAGGAAGTAAAAATTACTGGTTATGGATAGTCTTACTGCTCATAGTAATAGGAGCAGGCACGATTGTTTATATTGACCAGTTCATAAACGGACTTATGATCACCGGCATGAGCCGGGATGTATCATGGGGATTTTATATTGCCAACTTTACATTTCTTGTGGGTGTTGCCGCAGGAGGTGTTATGGTTGTTATCCCCTATTATCTTCATAATTATGAAAAATTTCACAGAATTACCATTTTAGGAGAATTTCTGGCTGTTGGGGCTCTGATCATGTGCCTTCTTTTCATTGTTGTGGATTTAGGCCAGCCCACCCGTATGCTGAACGTATTATTATACCCTTCACCCAAATCAATGCTGTTCTATGATATGCTTGTTCTGAACGGGTATCTGTTTTTAAACATTGTCATTGGCTGGAAAGTGCTTGAAGCGGAAAGAAATCAGGTGGAACCGCCGTTCTGGACAAAACCCTTGATTTATCTTTCCATTCCCTTTGCCATTGGTATTCATACGGTAACAGCATACCTGTATTGTGGTCTTCCTGGTCGTGGATTCTGGCTGACAGCCATTTTAGCACCCAGGTTTCTTGCATCGGCGTTTGCTGCAGGGCCGGCTTTTTTGATCATTCTTTGTTATATTATCAGAAAATACACCAAGTTTGATCCGGGCTGGGATGCAATGCAGACTTTATCAAAAATTGTCTGCTGGGCAATTATTGCCAATCTGTTCTTCTTTTTGTGTGAAGTCTTTGTTGTTTACTATTCCAAGATTCCGGGACATAAAGTCCATATCCAGTATCTGCTCTTTGGATATCACGGATATACGGCACTTGTACCATGGATGTGGACCAGCCTGATCCTCATGGGAACAGGAGCAATTTTCCTTTTGCTTCCAAAATTAAGAACCAACAAAACCCTGTTACCTGTCTCCTGCGCCATGATCTTTTTCGGTGCGTGGATTGATAAGGGATTGGGAATGATCTCAGGCGGGTTTGTACCATCTCCTTTGCACCATGTAACAGAGTATGGTCCCACAGGACCTGAAATCATGATTACCCTTGGGATATATGCCACAGGCTTTCTGGTTATAACGATTCTTTACAAACTGGCAACTCAAGTTAAAGAAGAAGTTCACGGATAGTCTTAAAACATAATAATCTTAAGATATCATAACCGATATTGATCTCAAAACAGGGGAGTTTTTTCAATAAAACTCCCCTGTTTTATTCATGGTGCTTTATGAAACAGGGTGCTTTAGAGTGCCGTCACACGGACTCAAAACAAATGACATGATTTTACTAAACAACGACATTAAAATCCAGGCTTTCACAACCAAAGATTGCTTGCTGGAACAAAAAAAAAATGAATTTCTGGCGTCCTTGTATGAAAAAAATTTTCAAGCTGCCGAACTTATCTTCATGGATATTCTCAAACTTGCACAAAACCAGTCAGAATTCAGTGAAAATTTTGAAAAACGCCTGAACCAGATACAAACTATTTTCAAAAAATTCAAACATGCTCTGTTCAAGCATTGCTCTTCAGAAATCAAAAAAAATCATGCATGCCTTAAAAAAATGATTCTGGCTTCGATCAAGCACTCTTCCGACTCTATCGGTCATGTGAATTTTCAAACATGGGAAACAAAACTTGATTTAAAACCTTGCCAAAAAAATCTCTTGTTTCAAACAGCCATGACTTTTCAATTGACATCGGGATGCAGCAATTTTTGCAGGCGTTGCAATGAATGGGCCTTGCCCAAGGTCAGGCGTCACTTCTCCTTTAATGCCATACTGACAATTCTCAACCATATGGCAGACCAGAAAAATGATGAAATTTCCCTTTACGGCGCATCTGACCCTCTTGACTGGACAGCGGGTGATAAAGCCTTGCCTGATATCATTGAGTACTTGAAAAAATTACCGCTTGAATACAGTCTATTAACAAAAGTTCCAAAAGGGAAGCGGCACTTATTAAAACTGCTGTTAAAAAACCATTCAAACCTTTCGGTCAGCATCACCTCAAAAAACAAAAAGCGCATCAAACAAATAGAACAAGAAATCGACACACCCATAAGCAAACAGCACGATCTTGAAGAGCTGCTAATCCCCGCAGGACTGGACGAAGATTTTGTCAGCATAAAACCCTCAATCACTGACGGATACGGCACGGAAATCACTCCGGACGGTGCTTTTATCATTATTCCCTGCTTTACCAGCGCATTGTACCCGTTTGGCCACAAAAAAATTCCTGTTACATCAAATACACGCTTTTTCCCCGTAAAAAAAACCGGCCGCCAAGCCCTGCTTGTGGACTATTTCAAACCCCTGGAAGGCTATGACCTAAACAAAAGTCTATGCCACCTGTCCGCTTTGCTGGACGTACAGATAGAGTCTGTCATTCTTGACAACGGAACTGAGCAGTTGACACCGCCAGGCATGAGAAGCCTGAAAGAATTTCTGTCCATATTTGAAGAAAAGGCAAGATGTCAAAGAAAAAAAATGACACCTTCTATAATGAAAAAATTAAAACAACGGTTTCTGGCAACCACCTGTTTTAAAAAATTATCTAAAAAAAATAAAAATTTGTTTTTAAAAAAAATAGCCGGCCATTTGAAGTTATGCAAACAAAAGCACTGTGTTTCAGCAAGACTATATGCTGTCTCCTTTTTCCTGGAATCTATTCGTCAATATATACCCACCCATTTCATTAACGTCAAAATAATGCGGTTTCTTTTGAAAGATGAGATACAACATATTTTTAATCTTACTGACACCCTGATTGCTGATCAATCTTTGGAGAAGGTGTTAACCGATCCTGATGTTGATGTGTTTTATGCCTTTAGATTTTACGTTTTTTGTCTGCTGACCAAATCTGATGATCGTGCCATCCTTGAATTCATTCAAACTTATCCTGCAGCCTATGACCCTGAGGCTGATATATTTGTTCTTCGTTCATTCTCCAATTGAGATTCTTTTTAAAATTCAAGTTTAGAGTTGACTTTTAGAACAGTTCTAAATATTAAGACTATGTTTCAGGTGCTTTAACTGCTTAAAAGGGAACGCCTGTGGAAATCAGGGACGGGCCCGCCGCTGTAATTGGGGACTAACGCTTTACTTAAGCCACTGTCAGTTGCAAAACAGATGGGAAGGCAAAGTGATCAGGATGATCCAAAAGTCAGAAGACCTGCCTGATACATTGTATGTATTCTCCGTGGAAAAGAGAATTACAATAAGATCTTGAGGAAAAAAAAGGGATACCCCGGATCAATTGAGATAAACGGTCCAGGGGTTTTTTATTGCCTTGGACCATTGAATTTAATTATTTAATTTTAAGAGGCAAACATGAAAAAACAAATTTTAACCTTATTTCTAATTTTTCTGCTATTTCCTTCAATTGCTGTGGCATCAGGTCATGGTCATCACAAAGCTGTGAAAAAAGGTATTCTGCTGGTTGCATTTGGTTCCAGTATTCCTGAAGCCCAGGTTTCATTTGAGAACATTGATAAAAGAGTAAAAAAAGAATTTGCAAATATTCCTGTTCAATGGGCATTCACCTCTTCCATCATCAGAAACAAGCTGGCAAAACAGGGGAAAACACTTGACTCTGTCGCAGTAGCGCTTGCAAAAATGATGGATCAGGGATTTACCCATGTGGCGGTTCAATCTCTTCACACCATCCGGGGAGAAGAGTTTAATGACCTTTTGCATACGGCATATGCGTTCAACAATATGGCGGGCGGTATTGAAAAAATAATGATTGGATCTCCGCTTCTTTCCAGTCATCAGGATATGGAAGCTGTAACAGATGCCATTATTGAAAACATACCTGCTAAAAGAAAGAAAAATGAAGCGGTTGTTCTGATGGGTCATGGAACGCCTCACCCTTCAAATGCTTTTTATGCGGCCCTGATGTTTCATCTTCAGAGAAAAGATGCCAACATATTTGTTGGCACTGTTGAAGGTTCTCCAACCATAGATGACATAGCAACCATGTTAAAGGAAAAAAAGATAAAAAAAGTTCATCTCATACCTTTTATGTCGGTTGCCGGAGACCATGCCAGAAATGATATGGCAGGAGAGGAAGATGATTCATGGAAATCAATTCTTGAAAAACAAGGCATCAACTGTGAAGTTGTCCTTAAAGGAACAGCTGAATACGACAATATGATTGATATCTGGGTCGGGCACTTAAAAGATGTAATGGCACATTTTTAGAGTTTGATCAAAACACAGACCATTGAGATGGGTCAGGCTTGCATGATTGGCATTTTGTTCAAATTCTTCTTTATGATCAAAATGTTGGCAGACAAACAATAGCACAAGCCTGCCCCTCATTGGTTCTGGTCCCCCCACAGGTTCCATCAATTCAATTCGCGATCCCAAGGAAGTTATGCTCATACAAAACAAAAAAAGATTAAAGTTCAACCCTTTTCTTTTAATATCCGCCTTGCTTTTCATAATCTGTACAACATCAGTTGCTGCATATCCTGTAAGTGTCACAGATTCTAAAGGAAATCATTTAAAAATTTTTAAAACTCCGCATAAGGTTATCAGCCTTGTGCCCTCAGCCACCCAAATTATTTTTGAGATAGGGGCAAAAGAGCATATCCACGCCATCACCTACCACGATATCACACTTGCCGGAGCTTTTGACAAACAAATAATAGGCGGTTTTTTTCTGCCGTCCATTGATAAAATTAAAACTGCAAAACCGGATATGATAATCCTTTCCACCCTCCACCAAGATATCATTGAAAAATTTCAAAACACTGAATGCAAAATATTTATTTTTGATACAACAACCATTGAAAGTGCTTATAAAAATATAGAGGTTTTAGGAAAAATATTTAACCGCGAACAAGCAGCTCAAAAGATCATTAAAAAAAACAAGGCAGAACTGAATCATATAAAACAAAAATTAGCTAAAATTAATCATTTAAAACACAAACGCGTCATACGGCTCATGGGCAAAAATACGATCATGACTCCTGGCACAGATTCCTTTCAAACCCGGATTATCCGTGCAGCCGGGGGAATTGCCCCTGATTTTGGCAAAAAAGGAAGTATTGTTTCCGTTACAAAACAAGAATGGATAAAATTTAACCCACAGGTGATTTATGGCTGCGGGCCTGACAAAGAGGCTGCCAAAAAATTTTTCTCAAAACCCGGCTGGAAAGATGTGGATGCTGTAAAAAAAGGACAGATCTATTATTTTCCCTGTGACCTGACCTGCAGGGCCTCCACACATACAGGTTATTTTGTATCATGGCTTTCTTCAATGATTTATACTGATGAGTTTGCCAAAGCAAAAAACACGATTTTACCCATAACCATAACCCGGTCCAAACCGTTTGAAATTGATCTTGACTATATAAAGTCAGCTTCAATCAATTATAGTCATATTTATGATTTTGAAAACAAAACCCTGGTGGTGGATTTTCAAAAGGATCAAACCATTATTTCCACTCTTGAAGGTCAACGAGATCATATCCTGACGGTGGGAAATCATTATTCTCCCCCGCCAACCTGGGCGCCGGGACATCACCTGGGCATAGAGCATATCCGGTCATCCATATTAAAAGCCATGGGGAAAAACCAACAAACAGCCAGTTTTTTAATGACCGGGGCAGACATGGATAACCTGAGCGTGAAAACAAAAGTCTTCAAAGAGATGAAAGTTGTAGCCCTGGTTACTGCCGGTGTCATGTCCAATGCGGTTCGCATGTCAAAGGATACAGGCGACTTTTATGAACCCGGCACAATTAACGTTATTATAATGACAAATATGCGTCTTTCAACAAGAGCCATGACCCGGGCCATCATTGCAGGCACTGAGGCCAAAACCGCAGCTCTTGAAGACATGGATATCCGAAGCAGCTATACGCCTTTAATTAATGCGGCAACCGGTACGGGAACCGATAATATTATGGTGGTTCAAGGCGAAGGGCAATTGGTGGAAAATGCCGGAGGCCACTCAAAGATGGGGGAACTGATTGCAAAAGCGGTTTATGACGGTGTCAGTGAGGCCATACTAAAACAAAATAAAATCACGGCTGATCGCCATCTTTTTCAGCGGCTCAAGGAAAGAAAGATCTCCATTTTCCAGCTGGTATCCAATGTAAACTGCGACTGCATAAACAATACATCAGGAACCCCAAACAGACTTGCACAAGTTGTGGAACACCTGCTTCTTGAGCCACAATATGCATCATTTTTAGAATCCGCTATGGCCATAAGCGATGAATATGAAAAAGGTCTGGTAAAAGATCTGTTCTTTTTTCAAAAATGGTGCAGGACCATTGCCGGAGATATTGCAGGAAAAAATATTGAAGAAATAAAAATTCATGTCATGGATGACCATATCCCTGTCACCTTGAAAACAGCATTTGACGCTATCTTTACCGGTGCACTGGCAAAATTAAATACAGATGGATCAAATCCAGACAAATCAAATCAGGGCAAATCAACCCATGAAAACAATTAAAAATTTTAAACCATCTTTTGGTTTGTGTATAATTCTGGCTGTTTTCGTCATCCTGTTTTTATGCGGAACAAAAAAATCATTTGCCGCAGGACAAGCCTTTCCCAAAAGAGTGATCTCTTTATCCCCAATTATAACGGAAACAATTTATCTTGTGGGTGCCCAGGACAGCCTGATCGCCAACACCACCTATTGCAATATACCGGAACAGGCAGGACTTAAAGAAAAAATCGGGTCCGTAACCCATATGAATGTTGAAAAAATTATCAGTCTTTGTCCCGATCTTGTGATTGCAAGCGCCCTAACCAGGGAAAGACAGCTCATCATTTTAGAACGACAGCATATCACGATTTTAAGGGCCGAAAATCCAAAAACATTTGAGCAGATGTGCGACATGACCCTGACTATCGGACAAAAACTTGGAAAAGAATCCACAGCTAAGGTCATCGTGGAAAAGGCAAGAAAAGAGGTGGCTCATGTAATGAAAAAAACCTGCGGGCTTAAAAAACCCAGGGTATTTCTGCAAATCGGTTTAAAACCCCTGCATTCCGCCAACAAGGATATGTTTATCAATGAATACATCCGGTATGGCGGCGGTGTCAATATTGCAGAACATGAATCCTCCGGCATATACAGCCGGGAAAAAGTCATTCAGGAAAACCCCCAGGTCATTCTCATCGCCACCATGGGGACATCCAAAAAAGCCGGATTAATTGAACGGCAAAGATGGATGTCGTTCCAAGGCATTGATGCAGTAAAAAATAAACGGCTCCACGTTCTGGACCCGGAAATGATCTGCAGTCCCACACCGGCAACCTTTGTGAAAGGGTTAAGATTAATCGTACCCCTTATCCATCCGGAAATAGCCTGTCTGGAATTGGAACATCCGGAATCGGACAGTCCAAAGTCAGACAGTCCCAAATTGGTACATACAGAGGTGGCCCATCAGGAGGTGAGTGTTGAACCGTAAAAGATTCAAACAATGGCTGCTGATTCTCATAGGCCTTGCAGGGCTTGTTCTGGTCACCGGCATCCTGGCGCTTTGCACCGGAAGTGCGGGCATTGAATTAAACAAGATACCCAATATTCTTGTCCACGGCAAAGGAACGGCAGACTACAGCATCCTTGTCGGCATACGTCTGCCCAGAATCATTCTGGGGATGTCCATTGGCGGTGCTTTAAGCCTTGCCGGCACACTGCTTCAGGGCATGTTCCGCAATCCATTGGTAGAGCCTTATACCCTGGGTATTTCCGGAGGTGCCTCCCTGGGGGTCTGCATGAATATTTTGTTCAAGCTGTATGCTGTTGTAGGTATCATCGCCTATCCATTGTCCGGTTTTTTGGGAGCAAGTATTGTGATATTTCTGGTCTACAGTCTGAACAGCAGAACACAGGATGTCCAATCCAACAGGATGCTGCTAACAGGCGTGATGATATCCTATGTTGCATCCTCTCTTGTAATGCTGCTCATGGCCCTTTCAAAAAGCGATGACCTTCAGAATATTGTTCTGTGGATCATGGGTTCTCTTGATGAACCCGATACCACACTGATAACAATCACCTGTGCAGGCTCCATTGCAGGCCTTTTTGTGTCCTATTTTTTCTGTATGGATCTCAACGCACTGCTCTTAGGAGAAGAAGAGGCAACCACCCTTGGAATCAACACTCAAAAGACAAAAAAAATCCTGTTTATCATTGCATCCTTTTTAACGGGACTCAGTGTTGCCGTTGCCGGTATCATAATGTTTGTAGGGCTGATTGTACCCCACTTTGTCCGCATGATGACAGGTCCCGACCACAGGATTCTTCTGGCCGCATCCTTTCTGGCCGGCGCTGCATTTTTAACCCTGTCCGATGTGATTGCCCGTATTATTATTGCACCACTTGAACTTCCCGTGGGCGTCATAACAGGGATCATAGGCGGAGTAATGTTTATCTGGGCTCTTTCAAGAAAGCAGGTGAGCCTATGAAGCCATTGCTGGAAATCAAAAATTTAAGTTTTAGATACCAAAAAAAAATGATTCTCCAGGACATCTCATTTTCAGTTGATCCAGGTGAATTTGTGGCTGTGATCGGCCCCAACGGGTGCGGCAAAACAACCCTGATTAAAACAATTTTAAAAACCATCCACCCGGAAACCGGCACGATTCATATAGAAAACAAAGACATACAAACGCTTTCCAACAAAGCCCTTGCCAAAAGGGTGGCTGTGGTCATGCAGACCATTGATCCGGCAAGCATGACAGTGCGTGATTATGTCCAGTTGGGGCGGCTGCCCTTTTTTCAAAAATACCAGTTTTTTGAAACCCGGAATGATGTGGATATTGCAAAAAAATATATGCGACTGACAGATGTGGCAAGGCTGGCAGATGCCAGGATCAATGAAATCAGCGGCGGGGAAAGGCAGCTGGCATCCATTGCAAGGGCTTTGACCCAGGAACCCGCCCTTCTGATCTTGGATGAACCCACCTCCCATCTGGATATTACCCATCAGGTCAGGATACTTGAATTGATCAACAAGTTAAAAAAAGAATTGTCTTTGACAGTTCTCATGGTACTCCATGACCTGAATCTTGCAGCAGAGTATTCTGACCGGCTGGTGCTGCTGAACAAGAAAAACGGACGTATTTTCAAAGCAGGTATCCCAAAAGAGGTGTTAACCGAAGCATCCATCCGGGAGGTATACCATACCAGTGTCAGGGTCAGACCGAATCCTGTTTCAAATAAGCCATGGATTTTTTTAGTAAACCAGCACGCTTTAGACAACAGACCTGATATGAAAAAAGATTAATACTAAAAGACAATAAAAGCTAAAAATAAAGGCTAAAAAAATAATGAACACTGAAAAATCAATACACATAAAAGGACATGGTGTGATCATAATGCTTTTATGTACTGCACTGTTCTGCCTGTGCTTTGCATCAGCTGCCAAGGCTCAGGATCATGCCGGCCCGGCAAAGACATCTGACCATCAACCAGCTCCCATGGAGCTTCAACAGGTGGTGGTGATCGGTGAAAAAATTGATGATTATATCAAAAAAAATCCCGCCCAGATTGTCAGCATGGATGCCAGGGAAATCGAACAGAGAAACTTTCTCCAGGTGAACGAAGTCCTTGGCAGCATGGCTGGAGTGGATGTCAAACCCGGAACCAGTGGAATGGGAACAAGGATTTCCATCCGGGGCGGCGGCGGTTCAGGATCAGTACTGGTACTTGTGGACGGCAGACCCGTGAGTACCATGCAATATGGCGGGGTTGACCTGGGCAGTATTCCCATAGACATTGTAAAAAAAATCACTGTCTTTAAACCCCCTGTCCCTGTCTGGCTGGGGCCCGGCAGCAGTGCCGGTGCCATCTATATTGAAACCAAATCCGGACAAATCAAATCCAAAAAAATCGAATCAAGGCAAACCGAGAAAAAAAGCGTAAAAAACGGCCGTGTCAGAATCTTGGCCGGATCATATGGCCTGGCCAATGTCAGTGCCACATGCAGATCAGATGCCGATGACAGTGATTATATGATTTCAGGCGGTGTCGGCCATAACGACGGAAAGCGGGACAACAGCAAAAAAGATCAGGGCAATTTAAGCATTCACTATGGAAAGGCAGTTGATTTGTTCAAATACCAGGTGAACGCCAAAGGCTTTATATCAGATCATGGTGTGTCCGGCCCGACTTACAACCCCACCCCCAATGCCCACCAGCGCTATGAAAAAGCAAGCCTGGATGTCAAACTCGACGGAATGGCTCAGCAGGCACTGGATTATGATGTCAAAGCCTATCTGGATGTCAAAAAGCTGGAAGACACCGCAAACAATGGCGATGTAGCAAAACTGGATGCATTCACCACAGGTTTTGGAACCAATTTTTTTATAACCAACAGCGCAGAAAAAAACGAATTCCGTTTCGGTACACTGGCAGAACACAGTCGGGTAGACCATACGCTGAGCGGAAAACACGAAAGAAATATGGCTTCTTTTCATGGGGTCTATACATTGAGATCCGCCCCCTTTAACCTTACCACAGGCCTGAGATCTGATTATACCAGTGATTTTCATTTTTCTCCGGGCGGCAATGCAGGAGTGAGCTATGAACTGTCTGAAAAAACGATTGTCAAAGGCAATGCCGGATATTCTGAAAATATTCCCTCTTTTGGCCAGTTGTACCAGCCAAGTCACGGATGCATTGATCAGGTCAGGGGAAACCCGGATCTGGAAAAAGAAAAAATCGTTTCTCTCTCTTTAGGAATCACTCATACCTTTGAAAACAAAAATGAGCTTGAGTTCTCTTTGTTCAGGACAGATACCCGGGATCTGATCAAATACCAGCGGGGAATTGATCTGATCAGCCGCCCGGATAATATCAACCGGGCGTACAAGCAGGGACTGGAAACAAGTGTCAGGTTTCACCTGACATCCACAACAGACCTGGATCTGAACCATATCTGGCAGAAAACTGAAAACAAGGACAATGGAAAAAATTTGAGTTATGCTCCCGAGCATACCCTCAAGGTGATCCTGAAAACAAAATTCAAAACCGGAACCAAACTGGAAATTACGGCAAGGCACTATAGTGATCAGTTTACCGATACTCTGAACACCGAATCTGAAAAAATAAAAACCTACATCACCACAGATGCCAAAATTATTCATCCAGTCCTGGTGCTGAAAAAAAAGGCACAAATCTTTGTCCATATTCACAATTTGTTTGATACTGATTTTGAATCGCACTACGGGTATCCGGATGACGGATTAAAGCTACAGGCAGGTTTAAATATAAACTTTTAGGAGCTGTTTGCAAAAAAGATAAGATGGAGAAAACATTTGACTTTTTAAAAAGCATTTTATAATACTTTTCAATCAATTATGATAATTTTCAACCAACTAACCTCACAGCAGAAGCTGTCCATCATAATTTTGATTAAAACAAAAATCCAAATAAAATAATAAGAGCCGGTTAGTACAGGCTGTCATTTATTAGCAAGATCTAAAAAAAAGGCCATGAAGGTCAATGATCCTGAAAATGAATACGGCTTTGTGGTCTTTTTTGGTTAGGGACTCATATAACACTTAACCCTTTAAAATATAAGATGGTTGAATAAAAATGAAATTTTTCAAGAAACAAACAAACAATTTAATAGTGCAGGCAGTTGTCCTGTTTTTGGGGGGATGTGCTTTTGTTTTTCCCTCCACAGGATGGTGCAGAACAGACACGGTAAAACAAGTGAAGCAGCCGGTTGAACAGTCGGTGCAGATCCGCCGGGAAACACAGAAACAAAGAGACCAATGGGAACAGGAAAAATCAAAACTGGCTCTATTGTACGAACAGCTCAAACAAGAGCATGAAATGCTGGTATCGGAAAATAAAGACTTAATCACAACTCAAAAAAGTCAAAAAAAACTGAACCAGACCCTTTTAAAACAACAACAAGAATCCTTGAAAATCCAGAAAGAATTGTTTCCCTTTTTAAAAGAGTTGTATGCCCAACTTTCCACCCTTGTAGCCAATGATCCCCCCTTTTTAAAAGAAGAAAGGGCAGTACGGCTGAAAACACTTGAACAAGTGATCCATGATCCCGAGGTTTGCATTGCGGAAAAATACCGGAAGGTAATGGAAGCCCTTTTTATTGAAGCAGAGTATGGCGCCACCATTGAAGTATACCAGGATAAAGTGCTGATCGGCACAGAAGAAGTTCTGGGCAATATTTTCCGCCTGGGCCGGGTTTCTCTTTTCTTTTTATCATTAGATAAGCAGTCTTCAGGTTATTTTAATGTGGCACAAAAATCATGGCTGCCACTTGCAGACGACCACCTCCCAGCCATTCGCTCGGCCGTTGAAATCGGCAACAAGAGAAGAACTGTGGAGCTTTTACCCCTCCCCTTAGGACAGCTGGCCATACAAGGAGATGAATAATGATAAAGAAACCCATTTTTATTTGTATTATCATGGTCTGCCTGGCAACGCTTCCCGCCTTTTCCCAGGATGTTCAGCCGGACATGCAATCTGACAGACGATCTGACATGCGATCAGATTACAAGACATTTGAGCAGCAGCGCAGGCAATTGATTCAAAAAGCTTTGGATGAAAAAAAAGAGGCACAAAAAGAGGCACAAGACCAGTTGACATACATTAAAAGCAATAAACAAGCCCTGAAAAAAGCCATTGCACAGCTGAAAACCAATATCACCAATCTTAAAGCTGAAAACAAACAGATTCAAACCCATATCACCGAATTAAAACTTGAGGAAGACCGTCTCAAACAGGAGCTTGAAAAAACCAGTGGAGTGAACCGTGAATTTTCAGGATTTGTCAGGAGCAATGCAAAAGACTTGAAAGCCCTTTTACTCGAAAGCCTTCAATCCGGTCTTACACCGGGCCGCCACAATTTTTTGGAACCCGTCATCCTCCAGGAAAAATTTCCTTCCATGGATGATGTCAGAAAACTGGTACATAACCTGTTTGATGAAATCCATACCACAGGCCAGGTAACACTGACAAAAGGCTTGATGGTTGATCGCCAGGGCAAGGAGCAGGAGGCAAAACTGTTGATCCTGGGAAATTTTACAGGTATTTATCTTCTGGATAAAGAGGCTGGATTTCTTTTGTATTCAGACCAGAGCCAGCGGTATTTTGCCCTTTCCAAACTGCCTTCCTCACGAATAACCAACAATATCACAGCCTATATGCAGGGTAAAAGCGACAATGTTTACATGGACGTTTCAAAAGGCGGAGCGATCCGGCAGCTGGCCCATCAGCTAAACCTGATGGAGCAGGTTCCCAAAGGCGGTGCCATTGTCTGGCCCATATTGATTATCCTGGTGATAGCCGTTCTTATTCTCATTGAAAGAGTCTTCTTTTTCACACAAAGACGGACCCACCCGGAACAGCTGATGAAAACAATCAGAAAAATGATCATGGCAGATGACTGGAAAGGGTGCCGCAAATTTCTGGAATCTAAAAACAAAAAACTTCTCCCCCAGGTACTCCTGACAGCCATGGCATTTAAAGACCAGACCCGGCAGGACATGGAAAATGCACTTCAGGAAGCCATATTGGGACAAATCCCAAAAATAGAACGATTTTTATCCACCCTGGGAATGCTCGCGGCCATTGCCCCGCTTCTCGGCCTTTTGGGAACCGTCACAGGCATGATCAACACCTTTCATGTGATCACTTACTATGGTACAGGTGATCCCAGGATGATGTCAGGCGGTATTTCAGAAGCGCTTGTGACAACCATGCTGGGGCTGTCCGTGGCCATCCCCATCATGCTGGCCCACACCTTTTTAAGCCGCAGGGTTGAAACCCAGATTTCACGCATGGAAGAAAAATCCGTAGCATTTGTCAATCTGGTGTTCAAGAACAGAAACGAGAGCAGGCAATAGTATCATGATCACAGAACTGCTGTTTTCCATAGAAAATTATATCCGGTCAGGCGGAGCCGTAATGATACCGATTTTGACCATCTCATTTTTCATGTGGCTTTTGATCATCAACCGGGTGATGTTTATGCACAGGCTTTATATCAAAAACATTACCCGGGATACGGCAGGGCAACTGGTAAAAAACAATCAAATGCCGGAAGAGAAATACCAGGGTGCCAACTCGCTTCTGGTAAGAGAATTTCTTGCGGCCCGAAGCCACGACCCAAAACTGGATGATTTTATCCTTGATGAAACCGTTGTGAGGCTGACCTCATCTTTGGACACCCATCTTGCCGTCATAAGGGTATTGGCAGGGGTTGCCCCCCTTTTAGGGCTGTTGGGCACGGTAACCGGAATGATGGACACCTTTGATGTGATCACCATTTTCGGCACAGGCAATGCCAAAGCAATGGCAGGCGGTATTTCCGTGGCATTGATCACCACTCAGACAGGACTTATGGTATCCATACCCGGTCTTTACATGGGCGGATTTTTAACCAAAAGAGCCCAGAACCTTAAATACAGAATCGCTGCCACCGGCATGTATTTAAAACGTTTTCTATAAAAAAATTTTTATCAACAAAAGGAGATTTTCCATGCTCAACATTTCAGCTGCCAGACGGGCAAACTCAAAAAACCTTGAGTTGAATATCGCCCCCCTGATTGACATGGTCTTTATATTATTGATTTTTTTCCTGGTAACCACAAGCTTTGTAAAAGAAACCGGAGTTGACATAGCAAGGCCCACAGCCTCCACAGCGGTCAGCAAAGCAAAATCCACCATCCTAATTGGCGTTACACAGCACAACACCATCCATATTGACCGGCGCCAGGTGGATATCCGTGCGGTCCGGGCCAATGTGGAACGGGCCCTGGCAGAAAACCCGGAAGGCAGTGTTGTTATTGTGGCGGACAAACAAAGTCTGACAGGCCTTGTTATCAATGTGATGGATGCCTGCAAGCTGGCCGGTGCCCAAAACATATCCATTGCCGCAAACCTGGACCCTGGAGCATAGAAATATGGCTGCAACCTCTTTTAGATTTTTTTGGGGATGGACATTGGCCCTGATCGGTTCCGTCCTTCTCAATATCACTCTCTTCGGCTTGATGCCCGGCCTGATCCAGATGGTTCCCGACAAGCCGGATGCACTGGATGACATCAGGCAGATAAGGGTCATCAGGGTTAAAAAACCCACAACCCCGCCCCGGAAAAAAGAACCGGAAAAAATAAAAAAACCCGATCCCTTGAAAAAAATAGCCCGATCCCATACCACACCCCTCAAACAAAGGCCCATGAACCTGAAGCCACGACTTGACTTTGAATTAAACCCGAAACTTCCGGCAGCACCAATGGATCTTGTGATGCCAAGTCTTGAACACTTTTCCATGAATGGCCCGATGCTGAAAACCCACTACACCATGGGTGAACTGGATTCCCCCATTACCCCCCTTGTAAAAATTCCACCCATCTATCCGATCAGGGCCACCCGGCGTGGGATTGAAGGAGCTGTAACGGTCCAGTTTCTTGTGACAAAAAACGGAACCGTGGAACAGATCAGCATCATTGATGCCCAGCCTGAAAATATATTTAACCAAAGTGTGATAAACTGTGTTTCCCATTGGAAATTCAAGCCGGGAACCGTGGAAGGCATTCCTGTTGCCACACTGGCTCAAACCACTATCCGATTCAAACTGGAGCAATAATGAAACAGATAAGGTTGAAACATATAAGGTTAAAACAGATTTTAATTCTCCTGGTTTTTCTGGTGATACCGTCACTTTCCATGGCAGAAGAAGAACACCTTCCCCTGGCAGCAGGTATTTGTGTCAACAAAGCCCAACTGCTTTTTCAAAACGGCGAAATCCCAAAAGCCGTTGACGTGCTGGAAAAGTTCACGGCAAAGCAGGCCGGGCTTGATAAACAACAAATTCAAAAAAAAGGATATGCCCATTATTATATCTATTTCCTTTTGGGCAACTATTACCTGACACTGGCACAAGAAACTGAAGGAAAACAAAACAAAATATTTTCCCGCAACGCCATGACAAACTTTCAGAAGGCGGTTCTGCAGAATCCAACCTTTTGTGCAGCCTGGCTGAATCTTGCAAAGACCAGGTATGAAGCCGGCCTTTTTGCCCAGGCAGCCAAAGCTTTTGAAAAAGGATACCAGACATCTGAAACTCAAAAACCGGTTCACCTGTATTATGCTGCAGTCTGTAATTTTCATGCAAACGACCCTGCAACGGCATTGACCGTATTTAACCGGTTGATAAAACTTCACCCTGACAAAGTGACCCTTGCCTGGAAAGAAACCCTTGTCCATATCCTTTTCGCCCTTGAACGTTACCGGGATGCCCTGCCCTGGCTTGAACAACTGGCTTCAAACTCAAAAAAAGAAAAACAAAAAAAATGGCAGGAGATTCTGCTGCACCAGTATATGTCATTGAATATGAACAAAAAGGCCCTGGAATATGCTGATTTTCTGACCCGGACGGATACCCTGGAACCAAAATGGTGGAAGGCGCTGAGCCATATCCATCTGGGAAACAACCAGTTCAAGCAGGGATTATCCGCCCTGGTCATTTACGGCTACTTGACTCCCATGACCCGTAAAGAGCTTTTGCTGGCGGCAGACCTGTATCTTTCCCTGGATGTGCCGGCCAAGGCTGCATCTTTTTACACGGCTGCATTAAAAGAGAAACAGGATCAAAAAAATATTGCAAAAATAAGCCGGGCCTTTACCATGGCCTATGATCAGGACAAAGCTCTGGAATGGATTGATAAAGGACTGTCCGCTTGTCAGGACATTAAACTGCTCAGGATAAAAGCCCAAATCCTGTATAACAAAAAAGAATATGCAAAGGCAGCAGACGCATATGAAACGCTGGCAAAAAAAATGCTTGAACAAAAGACGGCCTCAAAAAACGATACCCCGGGCCAGGTATGGCTAATGCTTGGGTATTGCGCCATGAATGATCACCAGCTTACCCGGTCGCAGAAGGCTTTTTTAAAGGCATCCAGGTATAAAAAACAGCAAAAGTCCGCCCAAAAAGCCATTGCCTTGATCAAGGCAATGCAAACAAAAAAGAACTGTCAGGTAATGTGAAATCATAATTTTGTTCATCAGGCGGCAGTTTCAAAAAACAAAAAAAGGATATTACAGCAATGACCAGTAAAAAGAATACAAATAAAGATGTTCCCATTATTTTAACTGCATTCGGCACCACTGAACGGGCATTTTCAACCTATGAAAAAATGGGCCAGGTGTTTAATGCCAAATTTCCGGAACATAAAATTCACTGGGCCTATTCCTCGAGAATGGTAAAATGCACCATGAAACGCAAAAAACAGCTTGATTTAAAAGATCCCATTGAAATGGCCCAAATTTTTGCCGAGCAGGGCCACCAATGGGTTGTCATGCAATCACTGCACATGATCTGCGGTCATGAATTCGACCGCTTAGTCACGGAAAGAAGCCATGCAAATATCCGCTCCTCCATTGGCCTGCCCCTGCTGACCTCTTACAATGACTATGAAAAAGCAGCTCTTGCCCTTGAGCCTATGTTCCCAAAAGATAAAGATGAGGCCGTCATCCTTGTGGGCCACGGTACGGACCACCCTGCATGGACTGCCTACCCTGCCATGGAAGCCGTGCTTCGCCGACACTATGGCAACCGTATATTCATAGGTGTGGTGGAATATTTTCCAGATATGGACGATACCCTTCAAAGAATAAAATCTGCCGGGTATAAAAAAGTCTGCCTCATCCCCTTAATGCTGGTGGCAGGCGTCCACTTCAAGGAAGATCTTACCTGCGAAGAAGACTCCTGGCAGAAAACCTTTGAACGAAACGACATCCAGGTCTCAGTGGTTGATCACGGCATCGGTTATATTGATGGCATTACAAAAATATTTTGCGACCATATATCAGATGCATTGGATGTTATACCATTGTAATACCGAATGTGTTTTACCCAAAAAATTCTGAACAAAGAACTATAACACTCGATATTTGAATAAAATGAAACATACACTTAAACAAGGCCTTCTTATTTTTTACCTGATATTGGGCTTGTTTCTCTTTGATCATGTTTTTTGATGAAAACAACAAATTGATTCAGTATCAGAAATCCGTCACACAGGCAACTGACAGGCAAGGTTTAAAAATTTATTAAGCTCTCTCTGATAGAAAATTAATAATATCAGTCTAAAAACGTGCGTGAAAAATTGAGGCCAATAAACACAATTTGTTTTTAACTTGACATTTCAAAGTTATTAGTTAATATTTTTTCCCGTTCAGGTGCTTAAAGCATTTAGCACAATAGGGAACCACGTTGAAATCGTGGACGGGCCCACCGCTGTAATCGGGGACGAACGCTGCAGTATACCACTGACCAAATGGTTGGGAAGGTGCGGCGCAAGATTGATCCGTTAGTCAGAAGACCTGCCTGAACATAGAGGGTATAAACTTTGAGGACGAAGTGACCCTTGTCAAATATCTAAGGATAAAAAAGGGAAATCCCTGGAATGAATAATTATTCAGTCCGGGGATTTTTGTTTTTCCGGACAGGCAATTTTACTTGTTTATAGGAGGTTTTTTCATGTTTAAGCATAGATTTGTTAAGTTGTTTGCAGTGTTATTGTTTATGTGGTCACTGCCTGCCTGGAGTGAAGAAATAGAACAGTCGGAAAAAAAGACGTCGATATTAGACACGATGGTGGTAACTGCGGGAAGAGTGGAAGAAAAAAAAGAGGATGTCACCACCAATATTACAATTGTGACAGAAGAAGAGATCCAGCAGTCTTTTGCCCAGGATCTGGGTGATTTGCTATCCAAAAAAGGGTTTATGATCCGGGAATATCCCAATTCACTTGTTTCAGTGGAAATCCGTGGTTTCAGGACTGAAACCCATGGTAATGATCTGGCCAGTCATGTTCTTATTCTGATCAACGGACGACGGGCCGGAACCGGAAATCTGGCAAAAATAATGCTGGGTAATGTGGAGAGGATTGAAATCATCCGTGGACCGGGGTCTGTCCAGTATGGTGCTTCTGCCATGGGCGGGGTTGTCAATATTATTACCAAACAAGGGGCCGGCAAACCTTCATTCTATGCGGAAGGAACTTTAGGCAACTGGGACTATCAGCAGGCTTCAGCCGGAGCTTCCGGCCAGTTCAAGGCTTTTGACTTTTCATTTGATGCCTCAAAATCATCTCAGGATGATTACGACACTGCCAATGGCGACAAATATTACAACACGGGATTTGATTCAAAAAAGAGAGTTAGTTTCAATACCGGCTGGACGTTTGCGCCTGAAAACCGAATTGGATTCAGCTATACCGGGTATGAAGGTGATGGCATCGGAAATCCTGACTATCTGAGCAATAATGATTTGGACAATTATGTGGACCATGCCATCAAAACCTTTGATTTGGTTTATGATGGGCAAACAGCTGATGGATTTTTGATATGGAACCTGCGCTATTTTAATGGAAAAGATGAGTACGAAACCTTTGATCCGGAAAATTATGGCAGCAATAATTCCTACTTTAGAGATACAGATCAACAGGGTGCGCAGGCACAGCTGACGGCTAAGTGGGATTTCGCCCATATCACAGCCGGTGCTGACTGGACTAATTATGCCATCAGCAATACCTATACCATGGCCGGTGAAGAAAACACTTATGACAACCCGGCGGCATTCCTCATGGCAAAAATCAAACTGATGGACAACAAATTGATTCTATCGGCAGGGGGCCGTTATGATAAATATGAAATCGAAAGTGATGATGGTCAAAAGACTGATGAAACCAACTGGTCCAGCAATTTAGGAGCAGTCTACAAACTGGCACCAGGGTTAAGTGTACGGGCCAATTTTGCCGAAGCATTCAGAATGCCAACCGCAGACCAGCTTTACATGTTTAATGATTACAGCGCCTGGGGGTTTGGCATCTGGTCTGGAAATCCGGATCTTAAACCGGAGGAAAGCAAAACATATGAAATAGGCATGGATTTTTCAAGAGCAGCCTTTTCTTGTGGTATGACCTATTTCTACACGGATTTTAAAAATAAGATTGATTATTCTTATATCCCGGCTGAAGACCTTACCCGTTATGAAAATGTTGAAGGTGCCACCATTTCAGGCATTGAAGGCAGTCTGCAATTGGATATCGGAGCCCTGCTTGACTGGTCATATACACTGGCGCCCTACGGTTCATTTACCTATCTTACCGAATATGCGGATGACGCTACCAAGAAAGATCTTCAGTATACCCCCAATTGGACGGCATCCTATGGTTTAAAGGTTGCTAATTCCGATATCGGCTTCTCCGCAGGCCTGAATTTCAGCTATATAGGTGAGCAGGATATAACCGACTATGAAGGAACCGGTGCCACAGCACTGGGAAGTCATACTGTTGCTGATCTGACTGTTTCCAAAACACTTTTGTCCTTTAAAAAATATGGTGATGTTTCTCTTAAGGCTGAAATTCAAAATCTTTTCAACAAAGACTATGCGGTTGTTCAAGGGTATCCCATGCCGGGTCGTACATTTTTTGCCGGTTTGAAATATTTGTTTTAAAAGGATTATTAAATAATGAGATCAGATAATCGTCGTTTAAGCTTGTGCTTTTTTCTGACCGGTTTGATCCTGATGCTGCCCCTCCCATGTTCGGGAGGGGCTTTTCCCTTAACTGTAACAGATTCCGCACAAAACAAGCTCATTATACAAAAAAAACCCCGGCGCGTGGTCTGCCTGGTGCCCTATATCACAGAAATGATAGGGGCATTCGGCCGGGAACAGGTACTGGTGGGGTTGACCCGTCAAGACCTGGTTTTGTATCCTTCCTTTCGAAAAAATCATGTGGGCGGTTATTTTCATCCCGACATTGATGCAATTGCCAAAACCCATCCGGATCTGATCATTGCAGCTCCTTTTCATAAAGCAGTGATTCAATATTTTGGACCGGACTGCTGCCCCCTGATGGTGATGGAAACAAAAAGCATAGCAGATGCCTTTTCTCAGATGGAAATAATCGGGCAATTGTTTGATTGTGAAAAAAAAGCATCAGAGATCATCCAGCGCAACCGGGAACAATTGGCATTGGTCAAGTCCAGGCTGGGCAACCTGCCGGTCCAACAAAGAAAACGAGTAGTCCGTGTAATGGCGGGCACCACGCTTTCCTGCCCGGGTGACGATTCATTCCAGAATGAAATAATTACCGCCGCCGGGGGCATCCCTCCCAAATGGGAAAAAAACGGATTTGCCGTGCCGGTCAGCCAGGAACAATGGCAGCAGTTCAATCCCCAGATGGTCTACGGATGCAGCAGAAACGAAAAGGCTGTGCAAGCCTTTCTGAAGCAGGACGGCTGGAAAGATGTGGCAGCAGTGCAGAATGGATTTATCAGAATGTTTCCCTGTAATCTGACCTGCCAGGTCTCCACACGGGTGGGGTATTTTGTCCAGTGGCTGGCAACCGTCCTCTACCTGGATCTGTTTGCAGACCCTGAAAAGGCCGTGACCACCAATGCGGTTCTGGATGAATCTCCTGTGGTCCTGGGCCTTGATTATGTTAAGCAGGCTCGGGTGGTGCGGCACCGGGTGGCGGATTCCGAATACAAGTCCCTGGTGATTCGTTTCAACGGCCCCCAGGAGATCCTGTCAACCTTTGAAGGAAACCTGACCGGGATACTGGGAGCAGGCAACACCTATGTGCCCATGCCTGCCAGCCTGGGACACATGGCCTATGGCGTTACCCAGGCACAGGAAGCGATCCAAAAAAATCTGGGGTTTGCCAAAGGTGAATTTAGCACCATGATGACCGGTGCTGACATGGACAACCTGGCCGTGGTAAAAAAGAGCTTTAAAGACCTGGAAGTGACCGCACTGGTAACGGCGGGTGTCAAAGGCAATGCCATGCGCATGTCAAAGGATACCGGCCAATATTTTTCACACGGCACCATCAATATTATTGTCATGACCAATCGTACCCTGCCCCCCAATGCCAGGGCCAGAAGCATTATAACAGCCACCGAGGCCAAATCCGCAGCCCTGCTGGATATGGATGTCCGCAGTTCCTACACACCGTTGACCCACCGTGCCACCGGCACGGGCACTGACAATATCATGGTTGTGCAGGGGGACGGGCCTGTTGAGCGCTTTGCCGGTGGACACAGCAAAATCGGAGAGCTCATTGCCAAAGCGGTCCATGCCGGTGTCACCCAGGCGATTTTAAAGCAAAACGGTCTTGCACCAGACCGGGATCTGTTCCAGAGATTAGCTGACCGTAAGCTGAGGATAGAGGATATTGTCGAGCACTGCGCCTTTGATTATGACAAACAGTTCCTGATTTCCAGAATGGAAAAACTATTGGCAACACCTTATTATGCGTCTTTCATTGAGTCTTCCCTGTCAATCAGTGATGACTATGAAAAAGGGCTTATCAAAGAATTGAGCTTTTTCGATACCATGTGCTGTTCAGTAACTGCCAGGCTGTCAGGAAAAAAAGATATCAGACCTGAGACCATTGATTCGTCCAATGCACTTCCGGTTGTTATGGCTAAAGCCTTTGGTGCGTTGATTTCCGGCATAACGGGTGATCATAATAAAAAATAATAATAACTTCTATCAGGTTGACCACTTGGCAACAAGACAGATACTGAAACCATTAGACACAAGTTCGGCATTTCAGGAGAATGCATTATGTATAGAAACCAAAGTATAATTTTATTGATTGTTGCCTTCCTGTCCCTGGCTTCGACAGCTTTCCCGGCTGACACCAGGGACAAACAAACCCTGACCCTGCTGATGGGGGCGGCAGCTTCCTATAATGTCACCCGGGCCATTTCCCAGGTATTGGAAGACCCCGGGATATCAGGGCATGTGACCCTCCATTATTATACAGAGGAAGATCTGGCCGATGGAAAGATCGATCAGGAGGTCATCAATGAATCCGGCATCATCATCCTTGATGACATGTATCGCACCTTAAGCGAGTATATTCTTGAAAATGCAAATTTCAAGACAACCAAGGTTTACGGTCTTTCCACGGTGCCAAACAACCCTGAAAAAATCATATCCGATCCCGGGATCAAGCAGTATGCCCGTCCCCTTACCCGGAAAAACATATCAAACCTCATCTGTTTTCTGCTCAAGCGGGAATACGGCCTGGCTACGGACTGTGATCCGCCCCAAATCGTTCCGAAAACAGGTATTTTCCATCCCCAAAGTGATCGCATTTTCGAAAGCTTTGAGGCCTATTTTTCCTGGTATAAATCATCAGGACTGTACAAAGAAAAAGGCTTCTGGGTCGGGATTCCTGAAATGAATACCTACGTTTATCCAGGAGAAACCGGATATGTTGTGCGTTCGCTCATCGAAAAGCTGGAAGCAAACCAAATCAATGTGCTGCCGGTATATTCCTACCCCCCGGATACTGCTGTGGGAAAATATTTCTACGACGAAAAAAGCCGAAAATCCAGGGTCAACCTGATTGCGGCCATGTCCTACAAGTTTGCCCCATCCAGTGCCGAAAAAACCCGAAAGCTTTTTGCCAAATTTGGGGTTCCGGTTTTAAATCCCATCAGAGTGCATTTTTTGACCATTCCCCAGTGGGAAAATGATCCCCAGGGGCTTGGACCCATGGAAGTCACCTATGCCATGAGCAACCCGGAGGTTCTGGGCCTGATCGAACCTTCCGCCATAGGCGGCAGGGTGGCATCCCGGGACAAACAAACCGGAAAAGATGTATACACCTATCAGCCCATTGAAAAGAATATCGACTTTTTCATCCAACGCATCAATGCCTGGCGAAGGCTCCAGTCAACGCCCAATAAGGACAAGAAAATTGCCATCATGTTCTGGAACCACACCCCCGGTAAGCAGAACATCGGTGCCACCTACCTGAACTTGTTCCGCAGCCTGGAAGAAATTTTACAGCGGCTTTCCAAAGAAGGCTATCATGTAGCGGGTAACCTGCCATCTGAAGAGGAGATAAAAAATCTTATCCTGGCCTCCGGCCGAAACATTGGTTCCTGGGCTTCGGGTGAGCTGGATGCGCTTATCAGCAAAGGACAAGCGATCCGCCTGCCCTTTGAGCGCTACAAGCAATGGTATCAAACCATTGATCCGGAATACAAAAAAAAGGTAGAAAAAGACTGGGGCCGAGTGGAGGATTCCAAAATCATGACTCGGAACCAGGAGATTATTTTTCCCTGTATCCCCCTTGGCAACATCATCCTTATACCCCAGCCCTCCAGGGGCTGGCATGATGATCCGATAAAGCTATACCATTCAACCAAGCTGATGCCCCATCATCAATATACGGCATTTTACCTCTGGCTGAAAAACGAATTCAAGGCCGATGCCATCGTCTCTTTTGGGACCCACGGATCCCATGAATGGCTTCCCGGCAAGCAAGCGGGCTTAAGCCAATCCTGCTCCCCGGAAGTCCTGATCCAGGACATACCCAATATTTATCCCTATGTCATGGATGATATCGGTGAGGGGATCCAGGCCAAACGCCGGGGCCGGGGCGTGATTATCGATTACCTGATCCCGGCCATGAAAAAAGCCGGAACCTATGAAGAATACGGGGAACTTGGGGGCCTTATCAGCGAGTATAACGACACCTTAAGCCGGAGTCCTGAGCTGGCAAACCAAAAATACAAGCGCATTGAAGCCATGGCAGCCAAACTGGGACTGCTTGAGGATCTGATGATAAAAAAATTCGACGAAGCGTCCATTGAAGCTGTTGAACATTATTTGCTTGAACTGCAGGAAGCCAATCTGCCATACGGCCTTCACACCTTTGGCACCTCTCCCACAGGGGAAGCATTAGAAGAATTTTCCCAACTGATCCATGAACGCAACGACACATTTGCTTTTCAAGAGATCAAAAAAAATTTAAGCCTTTGCAATAGAGAAATGGATCATCTGATTAAAGGCCTTGACGGCGGATACATTCCTTCTGCCGAGGCCAATGACCCCTTGAGAAACCCTGAGGCCATCCCCACGGGGAATAATTTTTACGGGTTTGATCCGGCCAAGGTGCCGTCAAAGGATGCCTGGAACTTAGGAAAAACCCAGGCCGATCAAATGATTGAAAAATATGTAAAAGAAAACAAAACCTACCCGGAAAAAATCGGCCTGGTTTTCTGGAGTATTGAACTTCAACGCAATGAAGGAACCCAGGTAGGGACCGCTCTCCACCTTCTGGGGATGAAGCCTGTCTGGGACAAGAACAACAAGGTGATTGGGGTTGAACCCATCCCGGGAACTGTACTCGGCCGGCCGCGGATTGATGTGCATATGCAGGTGTCAGGCCTTTTCAGGGATAATTTTCCCACCCTGATTCTGCTGATGGATGAAGCCGTGCGCAAGGCCGGCCAACTAAAGGATGTGGACAATTTCATTGCTGTTCACAACCAGAAAATCAAGGCTTACCTTCTGGAAAAAGGCTATGACGAAAAAGAAGCCGATCAGTTAAAACAGCTGAGGGTGTTTTCCAATGAATTGGGCAGCTACGGTAATACCATTGAAGACCTTATTCCCAACAGCGGGCTCTGGGAAGGCGATGATGAGATTGCCGATGTGTTTATCAACTTTGTCTCCTTTGGATATGGTAAGGGCGTGTGGGGCAAACCCCTGAAGTCCGCCTACAAAAAGAATCTTGAAGATGTGAAAATGACCATGCACACCCGGTCCAGCAATCTGTTCATGAACCTGGATACCGACGGCGTTTTCTCAGAGCTGGGCGGCCTTGCCCTGGCCGTAAAACGGGTCAGCGGGGTATATCCGGATGTGGTGCTGTCCAACCAGATGAACCCCGATGCCGCCTATGTTGAAGATATAGAAAAAACCATTGGCAAAGAGCTGCGCTCCCGTTACCTGAATCCCAAATGGATTGAGGGCATGAAAAAGGAAAATTATGCAGGTGCAAGGGAGATGAACCGGTTTGTGGAACATCTCTGGGGCTGGCAGGTGACGACTCCCTTTGCCGTTGACGGTGCAAAATGGGAACAGATCTATGAGGTCTATATTCAGGACAAATACGGCATGGAGCTGAAATCCTTTTTTAACAAACACAACCCCTGGGCCCGACAGTCCATGGCGGCACGGATGCTGGAGGCGGACCGTAAAGAATACTGGAAAGCGCCGGAAGAGATAAAAAAGGATCTGGCCAGGACCTATGCATTAAATGTCATTGAAAAAGGGGTGGCCTGTTGTGAACACACCTGCAACAATCCCATGCTTCAAAAATTTGTCACCAACATCATTTCCCTCCATGGCCTGCTGACGCCCAAAGAGCTGGAGCAGTTCAAAATGGTCATTGCCAAAGCCGTGGGAAAAACCCAGGCCGAACATGAAGCCGAACATGCCAAGACCCGGGAAGGATTGAAAGAGCCCATTGAAAAAAATCAGCAGGAAGAGACAATCAAAGCGAAAACACAAGGCAAACAGATGAAAGGCTTTGAAATGGTTGAAGAAAAAATGGAGGAGACAAAGGTTACATCATCGGGATCATCCTGGATGGTCATGGTGATTGTTATCGGCATCATAGGCCTTGTGGCCCTGGGATGGAAAAGAAAAAAGATATAGGAAACCACCTGTTATCAAGGAGTTATAAAAATGTTTGAACAATTATGGATGAGCGGGATACTGGTTGCTTTTTCCGCTTTTGGCATCAAAGCAGGCATGGGGCTTGGCGCACAGGTTTACAGCAAAACTGTTTCTACAAAGAAAAAAGCGCTTTTTCTTTCTGCAGGCTTTTTTGCCTATCTTCTCCTGTTTTTGCTTATGTATGCCCTGGTGAGCCGGCTGAATCTGTTGAGCTACCTGGACCATCTTTCCAACATGCTCCAATACGGCATGCTGGTACATCTGCTGGTTGCCGCAGGATTGTTTGTCTGGGGAGCAAAATTGCTGTTGAATCAGTCGAAAAAACACAATTCCTCCCTGTTCCGGGCCAGCCTGCTTCTTGTTATGCCCTGCCCGGTATGCGCCACAGTGATCCTTCTCAACCTGACCCTGGCCCTTTCCCTGTCAACCCTGACCCCGTTTTTAACCACGCTGGTCCTGTTCGGTCTGTTTGCGGGCATCATTGCCGTGACTTTAGGGCTGCTTTTTCCCTATCACCATCGGATGGGCTCCGGCAATGTTTTCTTAGGATCATCAATGACCTTGATATCCCTTTATTTTCTAATGACCGTTATCATCGCCCCCATCTACCCAAAAATAAAAGCCGCCTTTGCCATGGCGGTTTCCAATACTCCGGTAAGTGGAATCGACCCCAAATCAACCCTTATTTTATCCGGACTGTCCCTTGCCCTGGCAGGCACAGGATTTATCCGAACCTATTTTAACAAAGGAGACATTCATTGAACCTTTTTCCTGCATTCCAAACCATTCTCTATACCATTTCCACTGCCCTGCTTTATCCGGTGGTGGCGCTGCTAATCATCCTCTGTCTCTGGCTGCTGGTCTATTCCGGCGGATTTATTGCAGAATGGATAAAGCGGACTCAATTTCGAACAAACGGGCAATTGTCGGATTCCCTGGAAATGATTCAAGAACAGCTTGCGCTTCCCCCTTCTTTAAGTGAAAATCTGCCCGCACACATCACAGCCTACACCCGGCAGATTAAAAACATCATAGCCGGAAGTTCCGTATTTCAAGAAGAAAAAGTGGAAGACCTTAATCAACAAAAACAATATGCCTTGTTGCGGGAGGTGGATAAAATCCGTCTCATTGTCCGAATCGGCCCGAGTCTCGGGCTCATGGGAACCCTGATACCCATGGGAACCGGTCTTGCCGATTTGACCAAGGGCAATATGGCTCAACTTTCCTCAAGCCTTATCCTGGCCTTTACCACAACGGTTGTGGGCCTGGCCCTTGGAGTTACCGCCCATTTTTTCTCTGTTGTCAAAGAACGATGGACAATTGAAGATATGCGGCATATCAACCTGATCACCGAAGCCATGGTCAAAAAAATGGTCAAAAAGGATATAAAGGCGGAAAAATTATGAAATACCTGATCACCAGCCGACCGGGACAATTGGGCCGTGCCGGAAAAGAAGAGCCGATGAACGGGGTGGCGAATTTGTTTGATGTTGCCCTGGTTTTTATCGTGGCCCTTCTGCTTTCACTGATGTCCACCTTCCAGGTCCTTGATTTTTTTAATCCTGAAAGTGATATAACCATCATGAAAAAAGTCCGGGATCAATGGCACATCATCACCAAAAAAGGCCAGGAGGTCAAAGTCAAAAAGGTGACGGACCGCAAAGTGGGTGGAGATGAAGGCTTTGAACTTGGTACTGCCTATCAGTTAAAAGACGGCCGTGTTATCTACATTCCCAACGGCACCAATCAGGAGGAAGGTATAAAATGAAAATTTTGTTCCGATGTTTGGTAATGGTATGTTTTTTATGGGGACACTTCTTAATAACCTGTACTGCCGGACCTGATACCTCAAACTCTTTGAAAATTGCCCTGGTGCATTACGGCGTGAAATATAAAGATCCAAAACTGAATTTAAAAGAGCTGGTGCGGCTGAATCGCAAAGCCGCCCTTGAAGGGGCACAGCTCATCCTTAACACGGAACTTGCCGTCAGTGGATATTCTTTCCAATCCCGTCAGGACATTACCCCCTATACAGAAACAGACAACGGAAAAACAATTCAGGCCATAAAAACGCTGTCCAGGGAACTGGGGATTTACGTCGGAATTACCTTTCCTGAACGCGACCCCTTAACCCAAAGTTACTATAACAGCGCCTTTGTCATTGATCCCCAGGGGCAATTGGTGTGCAAATACCGTAAGATTTATGCGGAAAAGCGATGGGCAAGACCCGGCAGCCCTTATCAAGAAGGGACATTTGACACACCATGGGGTCGAATCGGGGTAGCCATCTGTGCAGACAGCTATTTCGGGCTGATCCCACGGACCATGGCTTTAAAGGACGCAGATTTTCTGTGGGTTCCTGCCAACTGGCCTCCCACAGGCCAATTGAGTCCCCTGGAGGTCTGGCAGGCAAGAGCACTGGAAAACGGAATCTATCTGGCCGCCTGCAACAGAACCGGAAAAGATCGCGTAATGGACTGCCGACAGGCGGTTTCCGGTGTCATTGATCCCACGGGCACACCCATATTTTCAGGATCATCGGAAAGCAGCAAGATTTTTTTTGCTGATATCCCCCTGAATGCAAATGGCCGTTTTGGCAATATTCATCGACTTAAAAGGATGAAATTACGGGATATTGACCTATACCGCCAGATCTATCTGGACCCCTGGGTTGAAAATTTAACCTTGTATTATCAGTTGCCAAAAACAGGTATGCTTGATGTTCACTGTTTTGTACCCCCATCATCGGGCCGGATTGATCTTAAGGTCTTGGAAACCGCTGTTGAAAAACGCCAAACAGACCACCCTGCCCTGTGGATACTGCCTGAATCCTCTGCAAACCAAGCAAAAGAGGCTGATCTGTTAAAGATCTCCAAAAACCGCAATGTGGCCTTTGCCTTGTCGGTTGCCGGTGAAACTCAGACGCTGAGTCTGATTACTCCCCAAGGCATTCAGCCCTTTTTTGAACCGGATATCATCCCTTCTCAGGCATTTCCCTTTAAACTCATTCACTACGGGCCTGCTGCCATCGCCATGGTTCCAATGGAGGCTTTCAGGCATCCGGAACTTGCTGTTGTTCTCGCCAAATTGGGATGTGACCTGGTGGTAGTGTCTGAAGACAAGCTATCTTCGAAAGATCTGCTTTTAAGCCGAATGAGGGTAGTTAACAGCGTTGCTGTGGCAGCTTGTTCGAACAATGGGGCACAGATCACCTGCATGCAGGGGCTTCACGGCAACCTGGATCAACAGCACCAGATCCAGCCGGGTGTTTGTACCTATGGTTTGGATACATCCAGGACACGCAAGAAAAGTTTTCAATATCACATTGATTATGATCTATTGCTAAAAAACAATTAAAAAAGCAATGGCCCCCTGATTTCCCGGCAAATTACCACCAGCGGAGTTACCGGGTTCAGGTGATTTCACAGCAGTTATCAATAATCCATTGAGTGAATTGTAATGTTTTTATGTCTGGGGATGTTTATGCTTGACACACAACTCAATTTAAGATTGATTGTCAGGTAATAAAGCAATTTAATTTGCTAAATATTTTGCCATAATAAGATTTTAAAACAAAAAATTATCCATCATACAACTGATTATCAAAGAGGTTATTATGTTGAAAGTATATGCTGCCAAATGGTGTCCACATTGTACGAAAACCATTGAATATTTAAAAAACAACAACATTGAATTTGAATATTTTGAAATAGAAAAGCAATCAGAAGAGACAATTCAAAAAATCATTGAAATAAACGGAGGAGATGATTGGGTTGTACCAACACTTGAATTTAATGGAAATTGGAGGAAAGGCAAAGTCTATAATGAAAAAGAACTTGGCTTTGATTTAAACAAATTAGGATTAAAATAAAGCCATAACTTTAAAAATTTACTAACACCGGTTTTCGTGTTAATCACCTTGGCGATTTTCAATTCATTACTATCACCGTCAAAAACTACAGCTATTTGAAACTTGTCTCCCAAATCGACTCCAATTGTGATATTATTTCTGTTATCCATGGATAGCCCCTCTTCTGTTTCATGTATAGACTGTTTATGCTTGACACATGCATTAATTTGAGATTGATTGTCAGGTAAGAAAGCAATCTGATTTCCCAAACATTTTGCCATGATAAGGATTTAAAACAACTATTACGAAATCACAAATAAGGATTAACGGAATGAACAGCATCGCCTTTGATGATTATTATGAAGACCTTCAAATAAGTCCCAATGCTGATTTGGAAACTATTGAGCGTATTTATCGATTACTGGCAAAACGCTACCACCCGGACAATAAAAAAACAGGGAGTCTTGATAAATTTAATATTATTAACAAAGCGCATCAAGTGCTGTCAAATCCGGAAAAACGAGCTGCCTATGATGTTGTATATGAAGAAAAAAAGAATCATCAGTGGCAAGCTATTTCACAAATTTCTTCGCATGACGGATATGAGCAAGATTTGTATAATCGAAGATGCCTGCTGTCCATATTATATATTAAGTGCAGGGAGAATCCATCCGACCCGGGTATCGGTTTGTGGCACCTTGAAAAAATGTTAGACTGGCCGGAAAATGTAATGGAATTTCATTTCTGGTATTTAAAAGAAAAAAGTTATATCCGGCGTGACGAAAACGGCCAGTTAGCAATAACAGTAGCAGGTGTAGACAAAATTGAGCAAGATGGTTTGGTTCTGGGAAAAGATCGATTACTGCCGGAATCCACAGAAGAGAACCACAGATTAAAACTTATTAAAGATGATCCAACGTAAAACTGTCTTGTCCATTTACCATATACTGGATTTTTTGAAATTGAACAATTCAGGTCCCAAATCCAATCCTGCAACCTTAAGTTTCTGACTGAAAAACGGCCTGACACCGGTAGCCGTTAACTCACCGATAACAGTTCCGTCATGGTCAATTTTGCGTTGTTCAAATTTGAATATCTCTGTCATGGTTATCACGTCGCCCTCCATACCCGATATTTCGGTAATGGACGTCACTTTACGGGAACCATCACTGAAACGCGATACCTGGATGATTACATCAATGGCCGAGGCGATCTGTTTACTGATCACCCGGATGGGAAGATCCAAACCAGCCATGAGACACAGGGTTTCCAACCGGCCAACGGCATCCCGGGGAGAATTGGCATGCACAGTTGTCAGAGAGCCGTCGTGTCCGGTGTTCATGGCTTGCAGCATATCCAGAGCTTCACCACTTCGGCACTCGCCAACCACAATCCGGTCCGGCCTCATTCTCAGAGAATTTATTACCAGATCTCTTATTGTTTTTTCATATTTACCCTCGACATTGGGTGGTTTTGTTTCCATCTTCAGGACATGTTCCTGCTGCAATTGTAATTCAGCCGCATCTTCAATGGTGATAATCCGCTCATCATCAGGAATAAACCCGGAAAGAATATTAAGCAGGGTTGTTTTACCGGAGCCTGTTCCCCCGGAGATAAGGATATTGAGCCTGCCTATGACACAGGCCCGAAGCAACTGAACCATGTTTTCAGTAATGGAACCCATTTCGATAAGCTGCTCAAAGCCGATCTTATCGGTTTGAAATTTTCTGATGGTGATACACGGGCCCTCGATCATCACCGGAGGGATGACGGCATTCACACGCGAACCATCCGGCAGACGGGCATCTACCGTTGGGTTATTCGCGTCAATGGTACGGCCAAGAGGCAAAATTATCCGTTCAATGAGCTTTATTATCTGGGCATCATCAGCAAAGGAAACATCTGCTCTTGTTATTTTCCCATTACGTTCGACATAGGTTTTATTAATGCTGTTTACCATCACTTCGGTTATGTCGGGATCATCCAGAAGAGGTTGCAATGGCCCAAAACCAAGGACTTCATCCAATACCTCTTTGAAAATCCGGGTTTTAACGGAATCAGAAAATCCAGGATCATTTGCCTGATAAATCTGTTCCAGGCAACCTATAATTGCCTGGCGATTTTCATCAAGTGGTGCAGAATTTGCTTCCATCATGCGAGTAACCGTATCAATCAAATGATGCTTGAATCTGTTAACATCTGTTTGTGGTGATTTTTGGTCCAATTTATTCATGAGTCTTCCCCGTCATTTTTTAGATCATCATCCTGGAATAACCATACAATGTCCTGACGATTTACAGTTAGAAAACTGCAATTATAAATAAGCCTACTTTTCAAATCGTAAATTCCGGCATCTGTTAAGGCTATAAATGTATTGGACTTATCCAATTCATCCTTTATTCTCTCATGCAGACGCACATGAAACTTCCCTTTAATCAGGTGATTAGACATCTGAATGTGAACATCAACAGGTCTTTTTTTTATTACTTCGGTAAAAATTTTACCTTTTTCATCAAATGTAGTTGGCATATGTCTTTCCTTCATTTTTTGGAGTCCCTGCTTTTGAAGTCCCTGCGATAAGAAGCCAATTGAATATCCTTTGGTTCTGTACTATCAAAGGGAATATTTCAAATAATAAGGCAATCGCCATAAAAAGCTGTTGAAATTCTTCTTTATGATCAAGACGTTTGAAAAGCAAAATAACACAAGCCTTACCCCATTGGTTATCATTGACTCATTGTTTGTTTTTTTGGGGATGACTCTGAATATTAGTCAATAATAGTAATAAAGCAGGTTCAATTCGCCGTGTCAAGATCACGATGGATTTTTTATAAGGTTTGGCCTTTGCCCCAAAGCCATTAAAGCGTTCTCATAACTATATGGTTTTATATGAAAGCCTTAAAAAATTCACACAGAAACTTTCAACCTTTGTTGTGAGCAAACCAAGGTGACCAGATTTTAGTATAAAATGGCCAGGTCTGCCCGTGGCAGTTATTCAGAAACCTTGTCCTGTTTTAATGATTTTTTTAAGCTCTTGATTTTATTAAATCCAACAATAAAATCAGTCATTTCATAAATACAAATGCCGTCAACAGTCAGCGCACCATCTGCAATAATGGAAAGCTCATCTTTTCCTGTTAAAACATCTTTAATATGGGCATGGACTTCAATTTTTTTGTTTAATGGTATTATTTGCCCCCGGTAGATCCATTCATGGGATTGACCAATTGTCATTTGAGGGTCATACGCTTCCGGGTCAATATCAAATTTTTTAACAAGGAAAAATCGGATCATCTGAAGAAAAGATTCGATTCCAAGTGAACCTGGACAGACCGGGTCCTGATAAAAATGGGCTTTAAAAAACCATTCCAAAGGATCAATAATTTTTATCGCCTTGATATATCCTTTTTCATAGAGCCCTGCATCAAAACTTAAAACTTCAATTTTATCGATCATTCTCAGTGCTTTTGCCGGCATCCCGGTATTTTTATCAATATTTTTATCATCCGGTGTTAAAGGTGCATCATCTTTAAATTCATAGGCCGTTATTGCTTTTGAATCTTGTTCCGACAACAAATACCCGCTGAACCGGCTGTTCCTTATACCGACCTGATTTGAAAGGGTTTGTGTGGTAAAAAAACCAAAATTGGTCCATCCTTTATACACTGCATTACCATCCTTTAATACCTCCATGTCAAAATCCTGAATAATCATACCGCCTGCTTTGGAGACATCCGTCATCCTGCTTCGAATGGTGACAGTACCACAATCTTTTGATAAAGGCTTAATCAATGTGGCCTTTCCCCCCAGATTTCTAAAATGGAGCCTTTCATCACTTGCAAGGGCGGAACCGGCATAGGCAGCCAGCCATCCACAGGGCTGGAGCGCAATTTCAAGAAGGATGCAAAAGGGAATGGTATCGCTTCTGTTGGCCTTAAAATACCATGCATCTTTTGGAATATCATATTGAGTTTCAATCCATCCGCCCGGTTTTATTTCCCATTGCGGATGGTCAGCGACAAGAACCCTGTCCATAAAAAAGTAGGGAGGTCTGGGCAGTCGAGCGATCTGCCGGTCTTTATCAAATATGGTATATTTTTCTCCAAATGCTTCGGAAGGATTGCCCTGGGCAAATGCAAGAATAGAGTCCCTTGAAAAAAGAGGTTTGTTTTTGAATGTGTCATTCAAAGATAAATCGGTAATCGCTTCAAATCCGGTGATACTGGCAACAACAACATTTTCTTCATTCAAAAAAGTAAAATAGCCTTTAATTTTGCTCTTGGTTTCTTCATTTACGGTAAACAAAATTCGAATATCACCTTTTAATTCTTTAAAGGATGAATACAGCCTTAGATTAGCGATAAAGCTTGGCAGGCAAACCTGTCCCATTCTTTCATAGGACCAGAGTATGGCAGCCTGAAAAGCGGCATCCAGCATCATGGGCTCAATGTTCCATGTTGAATGCAATGGTTTTTTAAACCATTGATCCGGATGAGGTGCCAAACCTGTAATCACTTCAATCCCTTTTTTTGAATACCCATTAATACATTTTATCCCCTGCAGGGCATTTCCATGGAAAAGGATTTCACGATATGCCTGCGTTATTGTTAAAGAATAGGGTTTTAACTCCATGAAAGCCGCTTTGGAAAGAACAGGCGGTTTAGGCAGTTTGTCTTTTAAAATAACGGTACAATTTGAATGCTGAAAAAAGTTTTCATTGTCGTTGGTTGATGTAATGCTGCTGGGTGTCTTATATTCATTTCCGTCTGGTTTGCATTTTCCCAGATTGACCGTGACATTCAATTCCTCAGTTCCGGGTTTAATGCCCTTTAAAAGGCGCATGCCGTCCATCCCTGCGAACACAAGGCCTGGATTGTTTTTTTGGGCAGCATGAGCATGGCATTCCATTAATAATGCAAATGGTACTACCGGCTCTCCTGCTATCCTGTGAGAATTTAGAACCGGCGTTGAGGTTAAACCCAAAGACAGCGTCATGGCCTTTGAAAGTTTGGGTTCTCTGGATTTTTCAGGCTCTAAAAGATGCGCACCAATGACCACTTCAGGACAAATTTTTTGTGTGTGTTCCATTTCACTTAATAATTGTATGGCTCCGGCCTTTAAGGGAATAAGATCAATGCCTCTTTTTAAAAATGCTTTTTTCAAAGACTCATCCACCATCCCGCCTTCCCACGGTCCCCAGTTGATGGACAAAAATTTACATTCCGGGTTTTTTATTGCCAGTTTTTGAGCTGTTTTATTTAAGATTTCGTTTGCAATTGAATAATCACATTGGCCCTGGTTGCCGGTTCGAGCAGCAATAGAAGAAAATAGAATAAGATATTTGAGTTTATCGTGTTTTGAAGCATACAAAAGCGAGTCAAGCCCTTTTACTTTTGTTTCCAGTACATTACAAAATTGATCGATTTGTTTATCAATGATCAGTTTGTCTTCCAGTACCCCGGCACCGTGGATGATGGCGGTAATCTGCTTGAACTCTTTGCGCACGGTTTTAAAAATCTTATCAATCTCTTTTTGATTCCTGATATCTGCTGAAAAATATCTAACCTGTGATCCGTTTTTTTTCATCAATTCTATGTTTTTTTGAATTTCCCGGTTGGATACAATTTTTTGATATATTTTTTCTATATCAGCAGGTTTGGGGATCTGACCTTTGAACTCATGGGTGAGTATGGCTTTTTTCAGCATGGCAGGGTCATAAAGATCATTGGCCCATTCCGGTTCCAAAGCAGGAGGTGCTGATCTGCCGATAAGGACAATGGTGGGTGAATACTTTTTGGCAAGTTCATTGGCACAGGCTGCAGTAACTCCTTTGGCACCTCCTGTGATGATGACGACATCCTCGGGCGAAAGATCGACAATGCCATGTTGTGTCAGGTCCTGATCAACCAGAACTGGAATATTACAGCAGTCCCCATCCAGCCCCATTTCAACGGCACCGTGGGTCATCATTAAAGCCACTGCAGCTTCGGCATTTTCCAGACATTTTTCTTTGCTGTCCGGCATGTCCAATGCTCTGCATAAAACATTTTTCCACTCAAGATCGGCGGTTTTTGCAAGCCCTGCAACTCCTCCATAAGCCGGGTCACAATTGAATGCTTTGCCTGAAAATCCAAATTGTCCGCCTAAAAACGAGACCGTCGTTAAAAATGCCCCTTTTTCAGTGGCAGAATCCATGAGATAGGCTGCATTCTTTTTTACAAGCTCAAATGCTGATTTTAAAAATTCCATGGCAGAGGCCCGGTTTTTTTCCTTGAAAGCATCCGGCACCAAGACTATACCTGCCGCATCCGGCAATTCAGGTATGTTGCCGTTACCGATATCAATCAGGACGGAAGGTATGCCTGATTTTTCAAATTCCGATTTAAACCGGGCAGCTATTGTTGAGCTGTCTTGTGTGATATAAACTTTTTTTTTAGTCGGCAGTTCGATTCTTGAGCCGTTATAAAATCGGATCTGATTTGTCGGATATTCTTGTAAAGAAACAACCTGCCGTGTCAGTTTTGTGTCGGATACGGTGTTATCCGGTCCTTTTTGAGGCTCATAATTGGACTCTGGAGTTTTTTTTTTAGAGTCAACCGGTATTTTTGAATCAAGCGGTGTTTTTGGATCATTTTTTGTCAGAAATTGAATGATCTCTTCAATCGTTTTCAGGGTTGCAATATCATCAGAAGAAATGGTTTCAATATGATCCAGTTCCTGCTCAAGTTTTGAAAGAATCTCCACACGTTTAATGGAATCAATTCCCAGGTCTGATTCAAGATTCATGGATGGTTCAAGCATTTCAACAGGAAATCCCGTCAATTCACTGATGGTATTTACCAGCACTGTTGAAACTGTTTGATAGGTATAGGTGTCATGCTTAATATCTACTTGAACAACGGGTTCAGATTCAGTGACTGGATTTGTCACAGCAGTAGTTTCAATGACAGGAGTTGCTTCATTTTGTATGGCAATACAGATATCTTTTAAGGTCCTGACGGAACCGATATTGTCAGTAGTCAATCCTTCACAGGAAGGGATCTGTTTTTCAAGTTCTGAAATAATTTCCACTTTTTTAATGGAATCAATGCCAAGATCAGATTCAATGTCCATATCGGATTCCAGCATTTCAACAGGAAAGCCGGTCAGCTTGCTTACAATTTCAAACAGGATATGTTCATTGTGAGCATCGGCAGTATTATTTTCAGATTCAGTGAACCGATTCGTTTTAACTGGTTGGGGTGTCTCAATTTGAATCTCAGGTTCAACTGCAGGCGCAATTATGGTGTGGGAAGAAATTTGAGAAACCGGAATAGGATCATTTTCATGGTCAGGTCTGTATTCTGTTATTGCCGGTGCCGGTTCTGATACTGCTGCTGATACCGGTGCCGGTACTGATGACGCAAGGGGGGTATTAAAGGCAAGATTGCGGGTATGCTCCAGCATGCTTGCCAGGGTTTTGCCGGCCTGGGCCTGGGTCTCAAGAAATTTTTCATGGGTCCGGGCAGTCTGTGTTTGAAGCTGCTGCATGGCTTCAAACCCTTTTTGAACCATTGTCATGGCTTGTGATGCCGGTGAACTCAGATGGTAATTCTCCTGCCGTTGTGTATTTTGAGTCGTCATATCAGATCCTTTTATGGCTGACCTGTTTTCAATAAATGGTTTTTGCATTGCTTTTTGCGGTGAATTATTTGTCAATTCAACAGTTTTTGCCGCTTTAAATTCAAGCGATTCCTGGTGAATTTTTTGTTGTAATGGTTCAGGTGCTGATTTCGGAAGGTTGCACCGGTTTTTCGGCTTAGGATTAGCACCTGAAAATTGTACGCTCATTTTTTTAAGTTTGGGTTTTTCTGCTGCATCTTCCCATTGGGTCAGATCAACAAAAAATCCCTTTGATGCGATCATACACAACACATGGGCAAGATCTTCAATACCTGATTTTTTTCCTGATGATTGGTCAACAGAGACTGCAGTAATTTTTTTGTCTCGTAAAATTGGCTTTATGAGACCGGTTAATACGGCTTTAGGGCCTGCTTCAATAAAAACAGAGACGTTTTGGCCCAGCATGTTTTCAATATTGTCCACAAAATTGACCGGGTTTATCAGCTGGTTACCAAGAATTTTTTTGATTTCAGATTCTTTTTTAAGATAAGACGTTCCCGTGGTGTTTGACAGGACGTCAATACCAGTTGAAGAAAATGCTGTAGAGGCCAGATCTTTTTGAAAGGGCTTTACGGCATTTTGAACCAGTTTGCTGTGGAATGCTGCGGCAACATCAAGTTTGACAGCCCTCATTTTCCTTTGGTCACAGATTTTTTTTGCACGAAGAATTTCTTGTGTTGAACCGGATAAAACCCCCTGGGTTTTGCTGTTTTTATTTGCAAGGATAAGGTCAAGTTTGTTTTGTTTTATCAGGGTTTCTATATCTTTTAACGCAGCTTGAACTGCAAGCATGCTGCCTGAATCCCCATCCAGGGAACCGGCTGCGGCCATATGTTTGCCGCGTATTGCAGCCAATTTGAGAAAGGATTTTTCATCCATCCAACCTGCTGAATAAAGGGCACAAAGCTCACCAAAACTGTGACCACAGGTGATGTGTGGTGTTATGCCGAATCTTTTTAACACCTTGATCATGGCAAGGGACAGTGCGCCAATGGCAGGCTGGGCAATATCGGTTTGACGAAGCTGTTCTGCTGATTTGTTTTTTTGCTGCAAATGGGATGGAGGGGGAAAAATATAGTCTTGTAACAGCTTGCTGCCTGAGGTGCTGTTTTCTTTGGAAAAGATATCGGCTGCCTGTTCCATTGCTTCTAATGCTTCAGGGAAGACGGAAACAAGATCTTTTCCCATACCCGTATACTGGCTTCCCTGGCCTGGAAATAAAAATCCCAGCTTGCCTTTGTTTTTGCCGGATGAAAAATAAAGATTGGGTTGTGATTTGCCCATCTCAATGCTTTGAATGGCAAGATTCAGATTCTTTTGAATATCATCCTCTTGTTTATGAACCATCAGCAGTCTGAACTCATGAGCAGATAAAAAGTTCTGCCTTGATTCACAGGACAGCCAGGCAATGGTCTGACGGGTTTCCAAAGCATCTTTTGTCACATCCAGCTCTGCTTTAAATCTATTGATTTTATCCAGCAGACCCTCTTTGGTATCAGATGAAAACGCAATGATTTGAATGGCCCCATCCCATGAGACATGATTTTTTTTAGGCGCATATTCTTCCAAAACCACATGAAAATTACTGCCTCCAAAACCAAATGCGCTGACGCCCGAGCGTCTGGGAGAAGCAGCAGGGTATGATATCCAGGGTTTTGCCTCGGAATTTAAATAAAAAGCGGAATTGTTGATGTCCAGTTCCGGGTCAGGTTCCAGGGCTTTTAAGGTTGGAGGAAAGGTTTTGTTATAAAGAGATAAAGCGGTTTTTATAACCCCTGCCGCCCCTGCCGCAGCCTTGGTATGTCCGATCATGGACTTGACCGATCCTATGACTGTGTGATTCTTTTTGCCGGTGTGTTCAAAACATTTTTTTAATGCTTCAAACTCCACCTTGTCCCCAACCCGTGTTCCGGTTCCATGGGCCTCCACAAGCCCAACTGTGGAAGGGTCGAAACCAGCTTCCCGGTAAGCTTCCTTGAGTGCTTTTAACTGTCCTTTTGAATCCGGGGCATAAACGGCTGACGTCCTGCCGTCACTTGACGTGCCGATACCTTTAATCACGGCATAAATTCTGTCATTATCCTTTTGAGCATCTTCAAGGCGTTTTAAAATCAGCATCCCGATACCTTCACCCAGAACAGTGCCGTCAGCATCTTTTGAAAACGGTTTTGCATCACTGGTGTGTGACAGAACCCCGGTTTTTGCAAAACACATGTGCATGAAAATATCATTTAACGTATCCACTCCGCCGGTAATGGACATATCGCATTTTTTGGAAACAAGTTCCATGACCGCCGTATGAATGGCAGACAAAGAACTTGCACAGGCAGCATCGGTGACGGTGTTTGTTCCGGAAAGGTTCAGGCGGTTTGCGATCCTGCCGGCTACCACATTACCAAGCAAACCCGGAAAAGAGTTTTCCTGCCATTGAACATAATCGCCTTGTATCCGCTGAAGGATTTCTTCTCTTTTCTCTTCACGGATACCTGAATCTTTCAGAGCCTTTTTCCAAATCGGATGTCCAAGCCTGCCACCCAAAGGAATAACCAGTTCCTGGGTTCCGGTAACGCCTAAAATCACATTGACCTTTTTTTGTTCAAGAGCAGGATGATTCAAGGGGTATCCAGCGTCTTCAAGAGCCATTCTTGCCACCTCAAGACCCAGAAGCTGGGAGGTATCGGTTACTTCAAGATTATTGGGCGGGATACCGTAACTTAAAGGATCAAAGGAGACGGCCGGAAGAAACCCGCCTCTTTTACAATATACATGGTCTGGTGTGGATGGGTCAGGATCAAAATAGTCTTTTATTTTCCAATGGGTTTTGTCCGGGATATCTTCAATTGCATCAATACCGTTGAACAGCAGGTGCCAATATTCTTTCAAGTTCCTGGATTTTGGGAAGATACATCCCATACCGACGATGGCAATGCAAGGTTTGTGCTGTGTGTTGTCTGTTTTGCTCATAATCTCAAAATATTGAATTTAAATAATTAAAATTATAGGCAATATACTATCCCAAAATTGGAGAATCACCCAATTGTCATGGATTTGACAAAAGTTTTACATTGAAAAACATAACTTAAAGATAAAGAAAAATTTCTTCTTTTCTTATGGGGTTGAAACCATTTGCATTCATTGGAAGTTCGATTCCCTGGGTTTTTAAAATAGATGCCCGGGTGCAGACACACGCACCAAAAAGGAGATTTAGAGCTATTTCAGCTGTTTTGCGGTTTTCATGGGGTTCAAGAAAACTGCCTTTGACCCACTGGTTAAAGGCACCAATGGCAGGGCCACACCAGATCTGGTAATCCATTTTTCTCTGGGGCATACCCTTTATGGCCCATTTGGATGAAAGGCCCAGATAGGACCTGAAAACAAGGGCCATTTTATGTTTTGGATCAGCTTGGGCTTTTTCTATCTCTTTTATGTTTCCGGTTTTATGAAAAAAATCTTTTGTGGATTCCCAGGCATCCTCAAAGCGTGCCTGCAAAAATTTTTCCTGAATTTCATGCTTTGATTTTTCATCAATTTCATCAAAACTATTGTGGGATTGATATAATTTGTAAAGCTTGTCCGCCCTCACCGGAAACATGGTGCCACGCTTTAAAACCTGAACCTTTGCGCCAATCTCAAACATATCCGCTGCAGGTGCCATGGCCACATCCGCCTGCTCGGCCTGGCAGAGCATCTTTTTGACATCCTCACAGATTCCGGCTTCAACACAGGATTGATTTATGGACCCTGTCAAGATATAGGCGGCCCCCATTCCAAAGGCTGCTGCTGCTGATTCAGGCGTGGCAATTCCCCCTGCAAGCCCTACGCACAAGGGATCTTTGTAATTGAAAGTTTCCATAAATTCATTTTTCAATGCTATCATGGTCGGCAATAGCGTCAGTGCCGGTCGGTTGTCCGTATGGCCACCCGAGTCTGCTTCCGCAGTCAGATCCTGGGCCATAGGAATGTGTTGGGACAGACTTGCCTCCTGTTGGGTAATCAATTTTTTTTCAAGAAGTTGATTTACAAGTTTTTCAGGCGGTGGAGAGAAAAACTGCCGTGCAATTTCAATCCTGGATACTTTTGCTATGATATTATGGGGTGTAACAATGTGCCCATTGTCGTTTGTATGAATACCTTTAATTCGATAATACACAAGTGCTGGGGTCATACGCATGAAAGCCGCAGCACTGATGAGATTGACCTGATGTTTTAGATACAGTTCCACCGTAGCCATTTCATGGGCAGGGTCACCCGGGGAATGAATCAGGTTAAACCCAAATGGCCTGTCTTTCAGCGTGCTTTTCAGCTCAATGATATTTTCTTTGATTTTTTCAATGGAAAGGCCACCAGCACCCAAAAAACCTATCATCCCGTTTTCTGCCATGGTTTTTACAATAGCCACAGATGTGATGCCATTAGCCATGGCACCGGCAATATAGGGATATTTTAAAGCATGCCGGGTCTTGAACCGCTCATCACCAAGGTTTTCAGGCCGGACAGCCGGAACAAATGCCTTGATATGATGCAATGTGTCTTCCTTAAAAGCAGCGGTGAAAAAATCATTGTCGTTATGTATAAAATGAATTGCGTCATTGTTCTGAATAGCAAAAATAGGTTTGTTCACCTGCATGAGCAGTTCGTTCAAGGAGTTTGAATTTTCAAAGGACATTATGTTTTCCGTATAAAATATTTTGCTAAAAAGCGTTTCATTGATGTTTTCCAAAAAAATAGCAGCCCTCTCTATTACCACAAAAGGAATTTAAGAATCAATATGGAAGTTTTTGATTTGAAAATCAAATGCTTAATTAGTGTCTTGGATGATATTTTTGATGCATTTTCATCAGGTATTCCCTTGAAATGTGCGTATAAATTTGTGTTGTGGATATATCTGAATGTCCAAGCATGGTCTGAACAGACCTTAAGTCAGCACCGCCTTCCAGCAGATGAGTGGCAAATGAATGCCTTAAAGTGTGTGGGGTGATATTCTTTGATATGCCTGCAATCAGAACATATTTTTTTATTATTTTCCAGAAAGATTGCCGGGTCATGGGTTTGCCCGCCCTTGCAACAAAAAGATATGGGGTTGATATTGTATTTAACAGGGCAGGTCTGCCTTGGTTAATCCATTGTTGTGTAATTGATCTTGCAGGGGACCCTATAGGTATGAGTCGTTCTTTGGAACCTTTTCCCATAACTCTTACACAGTTTGCATCAAGGTTGATGTCCTGAAGTTTCAATGAAATCAGTTCAGATACCCTTAGGCCCGCTCCGTACATGATTTCCATCATGGCTGAATTTCTCATCTCCCGGGGCTTTTTGATGTCAGGTACATCAAGAAGATCTGCAACTTCCTCTACTGTCATGATTTTGGGAAGCGCCAGGCCGCTTTTGGGGATTTCAACCTTTTTTACAGGGTTCTTTTTGATTTTTTTTTCATTCACCAGGAATTTATAAAATCCCCGGATGGTAATCAAATGCCGGGCTCTTGATTTAGCAGACAGGCCTTGTTTTGATAGATCAATCAACCAGGCAAAAATGAATACCGTATCCACATCAGCCGGATCTTTAATTTTATTTTTTTCAAGAAAGGTGATGTATTGAGCCAGATCTGCCGAATAGGACATCAGGCTGTTATCGGACAAGCCTTTTTCAATGATAAGGTAATCAAGATATTGTTGAGTTAAATCATCCATGTTGTTATGAAAATATTGTGATTATGAAAATATTTCGGAAATACATCGAAATCCAATTGTGTTTGAGGTGAAGCCTGGTTTAAACAAAGCTCTTGAGCTGATGGTAATATCTTGTTTGGAGTTCCAGGCTGCACCCTTTGCAATATTGTATCGGATATTTTTTTTTGATTCAATTGAAGGTGTTTCCATGTCGGCGGTCCACTCCATCACATTGCCGAGCATTTCCACAATTTTAAATTCATTTGCAAACGCATCATATTCATCCACCGCACATGTGTCAGATACCCCGCTTTGCTCGATATTCAATGCATTGGGGTTAAATTTATTGCCCCAGGGGTATTTGTATCCCAGGTCTGTTCTGGCTGCCGCTTCCCATTCCGCTTCGGTCGGCAACCTTCTTCCTATCCAGGCGGCAAATGTGACGGCATCATCCACACTGACCTGGACAACCGGATGATTTCTTTTGCCATGCAGGTTTGAATCCGGACCAAAAGGGTGATACCAGCAAGCCCCTTTTATATCTTCAGAGCCTGCATGTTTGTTCCAGGTTAATCCGTTGGCATCTTTTTTAAGGCTTGAATGATATACCCTGCCATAACCCTGATTTTCCGCTGTTGTCGTATATCCGGTCTGCTCAATAAATATTTCAAACAAAGAGTTGCATACGGGATACATGCCGATATAAACTTTTGGCATATCAAAAAGTTGTAATTCCATACTGGATTTAAGGCTTTTTTTCGTACCGATAGTATATTTCCCTTCAGGAACGGTTACATATTTATTTAATTTTTTTTCTCTTTGTCCCAATGTGTCATCAAAATGCTCTGCAAGTTCTTTTTTTTCTCTGAATTCTTCTAAAGCTTTGAGTTCGTCTTCATCCAGCTCATCCACTTCTTCGAGTTCTTCATCTTCATCCAGCTCGATTTCTTCGACATCTTCATCCAGTTCTTCTATCTCTTCAAGTTC
>NZ_FNLL01000041.1:0-2114 GCF_900105645.1 Desulfobacula phenolica
TAGATGACCACAACAGGTCCGCGTTCGCAAAATCCCGGACATCCGGTTCCTTTGGTACTGACTGTTGCTGCCAAACCCTGTTTTTCAATTTCCTGATGAAACGCTTCAATCACTTCATCTGCGCCTGAGGCAACACAACCGGCACCGGCACATATTGAAATGCAGGGATTGTTCGGGTCTCTTCTGGATAATATTTCTTGCCTGAAGCTTTCTAATTCTCCGGGCGTATTTAACCGCGCCATAATTTTCCCCTACTCATAAGTTTTTAAGGCTTCTGCTGTTTTGACCGGTGACATCTTACCATGGACTTTACCACCAACTTCCATCACAGGGCCCAGTGCGCAGCAGCCGAGGCAGTTAACAGTTTCCAGGCTGAATTTCAGATCAAGATCTGTTTCGCCGGGTTTAATACCGATTGCTTCTTCCACCGTATCAAGAATACGGGTGGCTCCGCGGACATGACAGGCGGTTCCCACACAGATGTGGACTTTATGACGCCCTTTGGGAACCAGGCTGAATGCTTTATAAAAGGTGGCAATATGCTGGATACGGGTCAAAGGAACGTCTAATTTTTCACTGACCCTCCCCAAGGCCTCCTTGGGAAGCCAATTGTTTTCACTTTGAATATCAAGCATTATTTGAAGCAAACTGCTTACTTCACCATTATGTTTGTCAATAATTTGATCTACTTTCTCAATTTCCATAAGACGTTATTCCTAATAGTTTTCTTTACCAAGATCCTTTGGTCAACCCATTGATTCTATGATTTGGTCACTGGACTCGCTGATAACATTTGCTGTCTGTATCATATTTAACCATACCGTGCCGGGATGAACTGATCATGTGCCGGGATACATCAGACGGGTTAAGACCTAATTTCTCAGCAATATCACCGGTTGACAGAGGATTGTCTTTCAGGAGCAACATAATCTGGCTGACGGCCAGTTTATCTGAAAAGATATCACCAAACAATGCGTTCATTTCACTGCTTTCGAAAAACTCGGTATAGGTTTGTTTTGATTTAAACGGAACCCTGAGTCTTTCTCTTTCTGCCAGCCTCATGTAGGGAACAAGTTTCCTGGCGGCTTCAAGCTTGAACTTTACTGTATCAGCGTCCATGCCTTCGCTTTTGCCAAGTGGCCCCAACTCTTTTATCTGTCTTGCAAAATCATCGGTATATTCTGCTAAAAGATTACCGTCCGCACCTGACATAAATTCGGTTCTCAGCCGGTTCGGGTTTAATCCTATGTGTTCCAATATCTTCCTGGCAATGTGTGTATTGGCAAGGGCATCGTAATTGCCATGGGTGACATAATTGCATTCGTCCAATTTACATCCGCCAATAAACACACCGTCTTGTCCGTTTGCAAAGGCTCTGAGTATAAATTCCAGGTCGACTCTACCGGAACACATAACTCTAATAAGCCTCATTTCATTTGCATATTGCAGTCTGGAAACTCCAGCCAGGTCAGCAGCACCATACGCTCACCAATGGCATACAAAACCTAATATTCTTGGTTTAAATTCAAGACCTGTACTCATTGTTTCCTCCTTTATTCATAGCCCCTTTACAAATATTGCGGGCTTTATTCATGGGATAACGCCTATACATTTTCAAGCACCGCATCCATCTGTTCTATGATATCTTCTTTTGTAATTGCCGCATCAATCTGATTAAAAAGCGCATCATTGGTAAAATGCTTTAAAACAATGGCATTTGTCGGACACTTTGCATTACACAAACCATCACCTTTACACAAAATCGGATTTACCCAGGCTTTTTTGCCTTTGGGTGTATCACGGAACTCAATGGCATCATATGTACACGCTGTAATACATGCACCGCAGGACACACAATCATATTCATTTACTTTGGCAACAGAACCTGAGGCAACAACCGTGTCTCTTGACAAAAGTGTCAGAACACGACCGGCCGCACCGTACGCCTGGTTAATGGTTTCGGGAATATGCTTGGGATAGTGAGCTGTACCGCAAAGGAAAACGCCATCCGTGGCAAACTCAACCGGTTTTAATTTAACATGGGCTTCTTTGAAAAACTCATCCGGGCTCAAGGTTACCTTGAAGTGACCGGCTATTTCTTCTGTTGACTCAGT
>NZ_FNLL01000043.1:0-1955 GCF_900105645.1 Desulfobacula phenolica
CAAAAAAAATCTCCCCGAGAAAACTCAATCCGTCTCTCGTGAAGACCGGCAGATAATGCATTAATTCTTATTCAATGTCAAACACTTTTTTAATATTTTTTAAATTATTTTATTAATCGTTTAATCTACACTCTTGAATAATACACATATATCTATATATTAATGATACTTATATAAATTAAAATCATTTGTCATGACACTATATTTATTCTCACCTTATTTTTTTTGTTTGAAAAATTAAAAGAAGCAAACCTTTTAAAATATTTAATACATCTGCCATGCAGAATCATTTAATATATGAACATCACTTTATAGCAGAATGACAGAAAGGATAATTAATTCAACCTAGCAACAATTTGATCAGCCCAAATGTATGATATCAATTCCCCAACTGAAGTTTCCAGCCAGGCAGGTTCTTTTTGGGCAGCATCAAAAATCATTTGATTTTCAGGAAAAGTATGTGAAATTTTTTTAATAATATTGAGTTCTTCAGAAGTCAGCGGTTGCGCTTTTGCTGCATCTGCATTTTTTATTTCATCTAAAAGCTCTCGATAGTTATTGAGTTGCGGACCATAGGAAAGGTTAGCATAGGTGGCCCCAGTCATGCTTCTGCCAAGCATTTTTTTGGCAAACATATCTGCATACCAGATATATTTGACTGCAAACAGTCTCTTATCATCTTTTTTCAATATGGTACGGCACAGTTCTGCTTTGAAGGCAAGTGCAACCAGAAGAATGCGAGGAATGGAAAATGAACGATTCCCTGTAACATTATTGATATCCCAATCATTTATCAAATGCTGCCTTAATACGAGATCCATTGATTTTGACTGAATCGCACCGGTCTCCCATCTTTTAATCGAGGCAATTCCAAAACCGGTCAGTTCAGCCAGTTTTTTTTGGGTCATCCCTTTTGCTTTGCGCAGTTCTTTTATTTTTTCACCGCTTAAAAGCCCTGTCTGTTCTCTGTATGCATCTGCAATTGTCTGCTGAATTTTTCCGGCAGATTGAATAGTACCTGCACAAAGCCCGCACACAGAGCAGACAAAAACCTCTTCAATAATATCAAGGTCTATACCCCTAAAAGCAACACACCTGTCAATTCCTTTTTCTTCCATGGCACTGCGGCACTTTGGGCAATTGATCTTACTCATGGTACCTCCTTATCTGTTTTTGTGCAAAGACACCAGCCAGAGTACATTTTCAGATAATGAAAATTTCAAATAAACCGGGACTGAAAAACGATCGATCTTAACTGTAAACGCAAAAAGATCAAGTCCTGATATTTCCTGCTCATAAGATCTTTGGGGTGGTCTTCCTCCGTTATAATCAGATGGCGTTGCATTTTCCAAGAGTTCATTGAACACGTCTTTAAGTTCAAATTCAATCAGGTATTCAAGTTCAAGCGCATCCACGGCTAATGCTTCCGGATTAAGCAACATAACCTGTCCATTCTCTAAAATAGACAATGCCTGCCTTAATTTATTTATCAATTCTTTGTGTGTCGGTCTTATCATATAATTTGGTATCAATTGATACTTTTGTCAAGTTATAAATCTAAACCTGCTCCATGTTTTTTCAACCAGCGCTTGCGATCCCTATAATCCTGCACTACCTTATCCACTTCATTCCCAAAAAAAACAGGTGTGGTTGAGGTGATGGATGTGGCGCAGTTCATAAAGTACCTTCGTAAATATTAAAACAAATCTATTTGTACTCTTTAAAGCAATGCATCCCGTATGTTAATAGTTCTATCTTGTCGGATACTATCCTTCAGCTATCAGAATAACAACGGGTTAGCAAATAGTTTTTAAGATGAAAAATCAGTCTGAATTAAACCGAAATTGAATACAGAGTATATAAACGCAAAAAGCCCTGACCATTGCAATAATGATCAGGGCTTTTTAAAGAATAATCCGGCGGCGTTCTACTCTCCCACACAGTCTCCCATGCAG
>NZ_FNLL01000053.1:0-1143 GCF_900105645.1 Desulfobacula phenolica
TTTTATTCCCAAGTACTGCGGAACACGAGAAATTCTGTGGGAATTTGCGAGGACCATCTCGTAAGGCTAAATACGACTTGACAACCGATAGCGTACCAGTACCGTGAGGGAAAGGTGAAAAGTACCCCTGTTAGGGGAGTGAAATAGTACCTGAAACCGTTTGCTTACAAGCAGTGGGAGCTTTAATTTATTAGAGTGACCGCGTGCCTTTTGCATAATGAGTCAGCGAGTTACTTAATGCAGCCAGGTTAAGCCGAGAGGTGTAGCCGTAGCGAAAGCGAGTCTTAATAGGGCGACCAGTTGCATTGAGTAGACCCGAAACCAGGTGATCTATCCATGTCCAGGGTGAAGCGAGAGTAAAATCTCGTGGAGGCCCGAACCGTCACAGGTTAAAAACTGTTCGGATGAGGTGTGGATAGGGGTGAAAGGCCAAACAAACCTGGAGATAGCTGGTTCTCTTCGAAATATATTTAGGTATAGCCTTATAAGTTTCTTGCCGGAGGTAGAGCACTGGATGGGCTAGGGGTCTCACCAGATTACCAAACCTAACCAAACTCCGAATACCGGTAAGTTAGATTATAGGAGTCAGCCCGCGGGAGCTAAGTTCCGCGGACGAGAGGGAAACAACCCAGACCGCCAGCTAAGGTCCCCAAATCTATGCTAAGTGGGGAAGGATGTGGGAATGCCCAGACAACCAGGAGGTTGGCTTAGAAGCAGCCATCCTTTAAAGAAAGCGTAATAGCTCACTGGTCGAGTGGATCTGCGCCGAAAATGTATCGGGGCTAAAGTATAGTACCGAAGCTGCGGAATAGACTTAATTTATTAAGTCGATTGGTAGAAGAGCGTTGTGCCGTCGCAGAATCGTGGTCGTGAGACCATGTGGAGATTGCACAAGTGACCATGCTGACATGAGTAGCGATAAAGCGGGTGAGAGGCCCGCTCGCCGTAAGCCCAAGGTTTCCTGAGTAAAGCTAATCTGCTCAGGGTTAGTCGATCCCTAAGGCGAGGCCGAAAGGCGTAGTCGATGGAAAACAGATTAATATTTCTGTACCACCCAGTTGTTGTTTGAGAGAAGGGGGGACGCAGGAGGGCAAGTCATCCGTCTGTTGGAATAGGCGGTTTAAGCTCGTAGGCTGAAGATCC